>NZ_RZGS01000009.1 GCF_003989745.1 Legionella septentrionalis | reverse complement strand
GCATCATCATACTATCAAAGCTCCTATCGCGGGAGAGGGGGTAGATCGAAGTGAAATAGAAAAATTTGTGCTCAATTTAAGATGAAATCTTGGCTAAAAAACTTTAGGGACGTTGCCTAGTTATGGCTGCTCGAAAGGCAATCTCAATTCGCTCGATGGCATCTGAGACGAGAAGACGCAACTCTCGGTCAAACTGATATAATTTCCATGCCTGATCAAGTGAAATATTATCTTTGAAGCGACGTGAGTTATTTTCCTGATGGCGCTGCTTAAAGGGTAGAAGGTAGGATGAAAAACGATAATAACTAACCGTACTTAAAATGTTATGGGCAAATTGCTCATCTAATATTTCTAAGCCTTGAGAAGATAAAAATTCAATTTTATCGGAAATAGTTAAGGCAGGTTTAGCGTATTTTTTAGTAGCCATAAAAAAATAACCCGTCGTGGTGCGCATCGTTGAGAGGCGTGACGGGCTTGGTTAATCATATTATAGATCAACTTCTCTCAAACTAAAATACGCGATTAAAATTATTTAGAATATAGTCGACTATTATAATGATTTAGAAGCAATTTTTCACCGGACAATAAAGAAAAGTCATGATCAAAACAGATAAATGGGAGAAACTGGCTGAAAAGATGAAAAAATTTCATATCAATGAAGCTGATCTTATCGAAAAATTTATCTTAGGTAGTGGTAAAGGTGGGCAGAAGTTGCATAAGACAGCATCAACTGTCTATTTGAAACATGTGCCCTCTGGTCTAGAGATAAAATGCCAGGAATCAAGAAGCCGTGAAGATAACAGATATTTTGCAAGAGAACGACTTTGTGAAAAAATACAGGCTATATTCAGCGATGAAAAAACAAAAGAACAGCAAAGAATTGAAAAAATAAAACGTCAAAAGAAGCGGCGTTCAAGGCGATCTGCGCAAAAAATGTTGGATGAAAAATCTAGGCAGGGTCAGATTAAGGCATTGAGAAAAAAGCTTTCATCTAGTGATAATTTGTAAACAAGAGTTTGATTGGTGTTGAAATAAGTCAAATTAAATAAAATTTTACTGTGACCAAAACGTGTCTCAACAGTGGCGGTGCTCCGCTGTTCTAGGCAGTTTTAGGCCGTTCCCAGTGAATTTAACGCTTCACAAGGCATTGATTTATAACGAATTTAAAACTAGAGCAGAAGGCTTCGAACCAAGGTGTCGGGGGTTCGAGTCCCTCCGAGCGCGCCATTTAAAACGGGGTCTTCCCCAAATCCGCACATCATTACCCATAAGTTATTTCCTTGATAGTTTTCTGGGCCAAGAGGAAAGCCTTGAGTCGTTGCAACCCAATCCAGAGTGTCGCCGGTCCTGGGTCGGGGTCATTTTTTCTATTTAAATATCTCCCTATGGAAGCAATCATTTTCATCATCATGCTTAATGAAGGAGGTTTGTTAGGTGGAGCTTCTTTTTTGAGGATAATATAAGCAATTTGCCATTCTTCAGTGGAAAAAACAAGCTCACAATTGGCCTCAGGACATTCGCGGCTTAATACGGTTAAATAATAGCGCCAGGCATGGATCAAAGCGCTGTTTCTCAGTAAGTTGTAATTTCTCAATTCGACAGCCGCTTTTTAAAATACGAAGGTACACTTCTATCTGCCAGCGACACAAATACCATTTTAATATACTGTGAGCGCTTTCAGCATCATGTACCTTAACATGGGTTAATAAGACCCATTCAAGAGGTTCCTGTCCTTCTGGGGCGTTAATTTCTGTGGCAAGAACAACTGTTACAGTTACTGTTTTGTCTCCATATTTTGTAGAGATTTTTCGTTTCCTATCCGGCGGGCAAAGCGTTAGTTCAGCTGCATATAAATTTTGTATAACTTGTCTCCTAACTTGTTTTTTTTAGCGGATACTTCAAAAGTAATTTGACAAAGAGGGGAAGTATCTTTGGTTTTTTCTATTAGCTTTTGAGTATCCGGTCTTCCCTCGCTATTCAAGAGTTTACGGTTAGACGAAGAACGAATGAGCCAATAGGCTGCGTTACTTTCTTGTGAAAGATAAGCATGTTGTGCTTCGTGATATAAATCATAAATATCGGCTTCTCTATCCGCAACGGTTATTACCATTGTGTCAGGAACTTGCAAGGCAACTTCATTTGCTTTTCGATAAGCCTTTATCCATCGATAACTTTCTTTTTCTTCCAAAGGGATTTTATGGTTATCTCGACTTTTTTCTCGAGCGGTTCGATGGTGTATTTTTCTCTTGCCCAATGATAAGTATCTCACCTTACGCAGCAGTCATTGATTAATTGATAAAAATCGGTATCTTTTGTCGGTTGTTTTTTGAAGGACAAAAGAAAATGAAACCGGATCTTTTAGACCTCTACAGCGATTATCTAATCAGTCAAAATCACTATGCGACAGCCACAGGTTTAGCGGCGATGTTTGATGGTGAGATTAGCCACGATCAAGTGAGTAGATATCTAAGGTCAGGTGATCATGGGTCAAAAGAGCTATGGTGTTATATTAAGCCAGACGTCCGACGCCATGAGCAGTTGTCAGGTGGCGTTTTATTGCTAGATGACACGATATCAGAAAAAACTTATACCGATGAAAATGCTATCAATTGTTGGCATTTTTCACATGGTAAGGGGCGACACGTGAAAGGGATTAACCTGCTTTCGTGCGTTGTACGTTATGACGATATTGCACTACCAATAGGTTATGAAATTGTTGAAAAAGATATTCTTTTTTCTGATATCAAAACACGCCAAAGGAAGCGAAAAGCCACAATCAGCAAGAATGAAATGTTTCGGACACTGATTCAGCAAGCCGTTAACAATCATGTGCTTTTTGATTACATCTTATCGGACAATTGGTTTGGCTCCAAAGCAAACATGACCTTTATTCATCAGACTTTAGAAAAACTCTTTATTATCGGCATTAAATCAAACCGTTGTGTCGCATTAACACAACATGATGCTGATAGCGGCCAATATCAACAAGTGAATACACTCGAGTGGAATGATGGTGCGGTGAACACCGTTTATCTCAAGGATATTAGCTTTCCCGTCCAATTACTCAAAAAAGTCTTCACAAACGAAGACGGCTCGACCGGAACCCTTTATCTCGTCACGAATGATTTATCCATTGACGCTGACCGCATGTATGAAGTCTACCAAAAACGGTGGGAAATTGAAGAGTATCATAAGTCTATTAAACAAAATGCAAGCTTATCCAAATCACCGACCAAAACTATTAGAACCCAATCCAATCATTTGTTTGCTTCAATTATCGCATACTGCAAACTTGAATTGTTGAAAGTAAAAACATCTATGAATCATTTTGCTATTAAGCAAAAACTTCTTCTTAAGGCTAATCAAATTATGTTCAATGAATTACAGCTGCTGAAGGCTGCTGCGTAAGGTGAGTAAGTATCTAAAACACCCAAGCATAGTTTTTCTGGTGTAACGGCTAAAATAGGATGTAGAAGTAAACCTGGGTGCTTTTCGTGATTAATCGGGCCAATATCTTTCCGTTCTTTTTGGCCTGTAAAGTTAAGGGTGGTTGTATCTTGCAATAAAAGAACAACAGAATGGTATCTCATTCGAGAAAGCGTAGAGGTTATATGGGGCGCTAAAATATTCTCTGTGTTGACTTGTTCATGATCAAAGAACCGATAGGCTGCTTTGGTTTCATGCCAGCCTCCACATGCCGCAGGTATACTTAGATTGGGGGCATTGCCTAACTTATCAAATAAAGAAAGTAACCGAGCGTTAAGTCTTTTATCGCCTAAATCAATTGTTTGCATTTCCTCTGCTGCCCAGCTCATGATTATCATCCTGACTTATTGGGCATTGCAGTATACGAATTATTACAAAAAATAACTGCTTTTTATACTTATGGGTAATGATGTGTTCATTTGGGGGAGAGCCTAATTTTCAAAATTTTCGTTTGAAATAGCTTGAATATGTGTATATACAATATATAATTATCCCATGAATATACATATTGGGAATTACAATGTCTACAGTTACGTTAACCAAATGGGGAAATTCAATCGGGATTCGTATCCCCTCTGTTATCATTAAAGAAGCTCATTTACATCCGGGTGAAGAATTGGAAATTAGAGCAGATGAAAAGGGTGTGCTCACATTAATTCCAATCAAAAATCAGCAAGAAGGATGGTTAGAGCAATTCAATGCTGTTGTAGATAATAGCAATGATGAGGCTCATTTAAATTTAAGCAATGATTTCGATATGGATGAATGGACATGGTAAAAATAAAAAGGTTTGATGTTTTTTTAGTAAACCTCGATCCTACAATTGGTTCTGAAATTACAAAAACACGCCCAGCAGTAATTATATCACCGGACTCAATGAACTTGAGCAGGTTAAAAACAGTTATCATAGCGCCGATGACAAGCACCATCAAAGACAATTTTCCAACAAGAATATTAACAGAATTTAAAGATAAAAAAGGGCAGATTGCGCTTGATCAACTGAGGTCAATTGATCGGACTCGTATTTTAAAAAAATTAGGCGTTATTGAAAAAAAAGACCAAAATAAGGTATTAGATCTTTTATCCATAATATTTCAAAAATAGTTTTCCAAGGAAAACGGTATTGTATATTCATATCTATATTAATTTTACAAAGTCTGATTAATCGTAAAACTAAGCAAACGAGCAGGATGAATTATGGTTCTCCGGCGAAATTTCCAAGTTGATTATCAGACATTTAATCGGTTATTACGGATAAAGTCCCCTCCCCCTTTCCTATATAAACATTCGGGCTCGCTGAAACAAGTGCATCTATTCGACGATATGCTGAATGAATTAATCCGGCTCAATCATTTTAATCCTAACAAGTGCGGAATTAATGCTCTATAAATAAAAGTAAAATTATGGAATAATTATTGTCCAACCTCAATAATATTTGTTTATTTATATGAAAATTAAAGCAGTTTTTTTGATCGTTATTAGTTTATTCCCCATTTCTTTATTTGCTAGTAACGTGATTTGTCCTTTAGCAAACGGAATCAATGTACTGGCCACTAAGCGAGTCTTAAATATTTGTAAACGTGGCACTGTCATTAAAACCTTTAAAGTAGCGCTCGGGAATAAAGGCCTTGGTAAAAAAAGGGCGGGTGATAATAAAACACCCCTTGGTTTATACGGGTTAGCTTATCCAAGAAAATCCGCTCAGTTTAAAATTTTTATTCCAATTCTCTATCCCACAGCAAAGCAATTAGCTGCAGGATATACAGGTAGGGATGTTGGGATTCATGGCCCCACTCAGTCATCTCGTTTGTTGAGTTGGCTAAGCAACTTACCAGGCTCTACCCGGGGTTGCATTGCTGTTGGCAAGAATAACTATATTGAGTATGTGGCTAACTGGGTCAAAGCCAACCCCGGAACTAAGATTTTAATTATTTAGAGATATCGAGCATGGATGAGGTCAGACTCCTTGATGTGGAGTCTGAACATCAATCGGAGGTCCCTCAATGGCCATTCCACCCAGCCAGCATATTAGCTATTATTACGTCGATGGGTAAAATAGTTGTGTTTGCTTCCGCAACAATATCGAACACACCAAAACCAAGGCGCAATCACTGCAAACGGATGGCATTTGCGAACGCTCCCATAGACTATTTTGCAGGAGTTTTATCAAATCACATTTGGCAAGAAATTTATACAATATTACTTTTCCATTCGATTGCTATCTTGGCAATGCATCACCTTTCTTCCCTCAAAGGAACTACAGTGCCTTTAATTAAAACAGGGGGGCAAGTTGGATGAGCAAGGGAAGGCTCATTTTGGACTACTTTCATGAGGAATAGGTGTCAAATAGCTCTTTAGCAGACTCTGAAAGCACTCGTACTGGCCAACATTTTTTTTCGAGCAAAGCGCTATTGCAGCCTGCACCATGTTGAATTTTTGGTGCAGGCTGTTTAGTAAGTTAGTTTATCGTTAAATGCTAATGATTGATTGGAAGAATTTCGGTGACTTCTAAATTTAGCAATTTAAAATAATCATAAGACATATAAAACTCGCCCCAATAACCAACAGAAGTTCCCCAGGAATTTCTTAGTGTCAACAAACCTTTATGCGCAACCCCATGGTCATCATATACGGTTGCATTATCATCATAACCGGTGATGATCATTTCATGCGCGGCTTCAATATCACTGATTCCATCCATAACTTCCTTACTTAAAACCCAGGTATCTTGGGTAAACCAAGTACGATATTTCCCTACTGCCCCAGCTGTTCCTAAATCCACTCTGGGAAGTAAAACGCCAAATACAACGCGATCACCCGCATGCAGTGCGTTTTTCACATTGTCCAAAGTAGCTTCAAAATTCCTTGCAACGCGAATGTCCTTAATGGCAGCATAAGTCCCTAAAACTGGCTCACTCATCTTAGCAAAATCTTCAGGAGCGATATAAGTTTGTGGTCTTTTCGAATATTTCGGGTAGTCATAATAACCACCGCATCCATTCTTCCATTGATTGTCCACATTTATAACACCGTATTGGGCCATTTGGCCAAAAACTTCACCAGAAAAAGAACCATCCCAACCGCTAATGCCATAACCATGTTGTTCCAGATAATTTCCTAATTGCAATTGGCACAATTGGCTAATATAGTCGCCTTTTCCTATTACAGCATCTAAACCACCGGAAACAGCAAAGGTAACACAAGTACCATGAGTTCCCTGGTCTAATACGGGTACGTTGTTCATATTTAATGAAACCGCTTTCGGTAATTCCAGCGAAGCTGCTGCCCGATTGCTTGATGTAAATCCATTTCTATGTTTATTCAAATCTTGTGCTTGGGATTTAAGCTCTGCTTTTTTATCCTCAGCTAAGCGCACATGCAGCAATTTAATGGTTTTTTCAGTTAGCTCCAATCCCCTGGAATCTTGTTCCAATTGATTGCCTGAGGCATGAATTTTCAACGTTTGATTTAACGAGCCAATTAACTCAACATCTTCTGCATTAGCCAAGGGCGTAAGCAAGACTAAGCAAACAATAACTTTCAGACTAAAAAATAATACGTTAATACGATTCATAATTATACTTTGGTTATAAACTTACAAACGGGGATCCATTATGCAAAACAGCATTTAAACAATTCAACATAAGTCATGGCTTGTTTTGTGAGTAATTTGTAAGTTTTGAGCAAAAGGAACATGAATTGTACACTATCGTTTGCCATCCGTTAAGAGCTTTTGCTGAGTAAAGAAAGGTGAATGCTTTAACCATTGAGAACACAAGCGTCAACAAAAACCATATCTGATTGTTAGCTTGGATAAAAAGGCAGATGCAGTAGAAAAAATTAAAGAATGGATAAGTAAAAATAATATTCGTATCTTAAATGTTGCAGGGCCAAGAATCTAATAGCCAGAGGATACACCAAAATTCCAGCGAACTCTTTAAAGAATTATTGGCTAACTAAAAAGTATTAACTGCATACACTTGGCGGTAAAAGAACTTTTTTTAAGAAAAACAGATCAGTGTTATCTTATTGCTTGTTAAGAAGCTGAATCATCTAAAGAGCTAGAATTTAAATGAAAGAATTTATAGTTTATCATAATCCGAACTGTTCTAAATCAAGACAAGTTTTGCAAATATTACAAAGTTGTCATATTAACCCGACTATAGTGGAGTACCTTAAGACACCGCTTAATATAGAGCAATTGCTTGAGTTACGATCACATTTTGATTTAAAAGACTTTGTTAGGACAAATGAACCTGTTTTTAAGAATTTGGGTTTGGTTTTAGAGGATGAGGCTAAAATTTTAGAAGTCATGCTGAAAGAGCCGATTTTAATGCAACGCCCAATCGTGACTTGTAACGGCCAGGCTATCATTGCCAGACCGCCTGAAAAAATATGGGAATTGCTTAAACCATCCCAAGCTTTTTCTAAATGAATTTATTAAGTCATAAGTCAAGAAGACTTTAAATTGCAGCCACAGATTTAAGTGTCATAATTAGGTTTGTTAAAACGTGGCCCAGGTCATGGTAGTGCTTGCAGTTCAGACACGAGACTTTAAGGAGTTTGGCGTTTTGCTTAAAGATTTAATCAGCGGCCCCAAAGGGAGGTAAACTTCTGGGCGTTATATAATCATGAACTTGATACAAAGTATTTGCTGCAGTTCGATGCAAGTAATTTTAGAACCCTTAGTATAATCGTAATCCACATCCATAAACTTGGTTTTACATGTCGATAATTATCTACAACGGTAATCCGCTTTCCTCAAATCAGCCATGCATTAAACATAATGATCGCGGCTTTACATTGGGTCACGGTCTTTTTGAAACGATACTAATTAATAAAGGTGCAATGCCTGCGTTCGATTATCACTGGCATCGGCTTGAAACAAGTGCACCACTGATTAGCATGAATTTGCCATTTTCTAAAGAAGCATTAACAGAAATGCTTCTTTTTTTAATCGCAGAAAATAATTTAGAGGAAACAATTGCCGGTGCAAGAATAACGATTACTGCTGGGGAATCTATAAGGGGTATCTTCCCTGAGGCACGTCCAGAACCAAATTTTACTATTTTTGCTTTTGCGTTTGCTCATCCTGCCAAACTGGCTTATTCGGCACGGATTGTAAGCACAGGAAAGAATGAAAAAACAATCGCTGCAAGGATTAAATCAATTAGTTATTTAGACAACATTCTTGCGAAACAAGAAGCCATGATGCAAGGATTTGATGAAGCTATTTTATTGAATACGGGATCGAATGTGGCTGATGGAGCCATTACCAATGTGTTCATGGTTAAAAATGGGCAAATTTATACGCCGCCCATTGCTGATGGAGCATTGCCTGGGGTTATTAGAAATATTCTTTTGAAAGAATTAACGGTTAAATTTTCCATTATTGAGAAATCCATCACACCTGCTGAGTTACTGAGTGCCGATGAGGTTTTTTTGACCAATGCGCTCATAGGTATTCAACCAGTAAGCCAAATTAATGACAAAAAATATCAATGTTTTTCTGTAGGGACTTCGGTTGCTTTTGCGCTCAGAGAATTAAAAGATTACATATAAAAGTCAATGGGAGAATGATGCGGCAAATAAAGTACGTCTAAATGCAGTTTTTAGCTGTATCTCATTGTATTTAATTCGTGCCTATATATTACAGGGTGATGCCATTAAATTTTATTTTCGCAGGAAAGTATGGTCGGTAAAGAGAAATGGAAGAAATTGACAGAATGGATGACGAAGCTTCATATCGATGAAATTGATCTTGTCGAAAAATTTATTCTGGGCAGCGGTAAGGGTGGGCAGAAATTGCATAAAACGGCGGCTACTGTTTATTTAAAACACGCGCCATCGGGTTTGGAAATAAAATGTCAGGAATCCAGAAGCCGCGAGGATAATCGCTATTTTGCAAGGGTACGCCTCTGTGAAAAATTACATGCGTTGATTAGTGATGAAAAAACGAAGGAACAGCAAAAAGTTGAAAAAATAAAACGCCAAAAGAAACGACGTTCAAGGCGCGCGAAACAAAAAATTTTAAATGAAAAATCAAAACGAAGTGAATTAAAAGGGTTTAGGAAAAAGCCAGAAACTTTCGAATAAAAAGACTTATATCTGGGAAAAGGTAACACCGCAATGAAGTGGTTGCCTTGAATATGTTTAATTTTTCGTCTAATCAGCCGTTGCAATATTTTAGTCCAAAGCATCAGGTTTTTGAGCCAAAAGGTCGGGAGCTTCAGGCGTGTCTTTAAAATGTGCGCTATTGTTTGCTATATATAAAATAAATCATCCTATAATCCAGCTTGATGCATTTATCGCACTTCATGATTATTATCGGAGCATTTCTTCTTGCCGGAGGAGCTTATTTCACCTGGCCTCTTCTAAAGAAAACGTCTCATTATCAGCAACAATGGGTAGCTAATTTTACCCTTATCTGTTTCTTTTTATGCAGTTATCTCTTTGCCATCATCTATGGTGTATGGGGCAACCCTTTCTTTACCAATTATTTTTATTCTACGATTTTTTTACTGGGGGGCATTTATGTCTTCTGGGTCAGTTATTTGAGCGCAAAAACCATTGAAAAAACAAAGATAATAGATGATTTAATATTAAAATATGAAAAAATTCGCTATCAAGCTGAACACGATAAGCTGACCGGGTGTTATAACCGTCATTATCTAATGGAAATATTAGACAATCGTTACCAAAAAATTAAATTAAATAGCGGTCATTTAATCGTTATTTTCATTGATTTGGATGGCTTTAAGAAAGTTAATGATGAATATGGTCATGATTTTGGAGACCATATCCTGCAGCGATTTTGTCATTTATTAAGGCAACAGCTTCGTAAAGAAGATGTTATGGCGCGCTACGGTGGTGATGAGTTTGTGGTATTAATTGAAAATATCAATTTAACAAAAGCAGGGTTAATTGGACAAAAAATAATTAAAATCACATCGCAACTAACCAAAGAAATTTTAAAGCAAGGCAATTTAATATTAGGTTGTTCCATTGGCATCAGCCAATTGATTCATAGCTCACCTTCTATTGATTCCGCTCTGAAAAAGGCTGATGCGGCTTGTTACAAAGCGAAAAAAAATTATGGTAATACCATTTGCTTTGAGGATGGCATACAATCTGAAGCAACTTGTAGCCAAATGAATGACAAATAGTAGATCATAGGCGGATGACGCTTCCAAGCATAAATTGCGTGAAGTAGGGAATAATGATGCAGCAGGACGTAGCAGCACTTAAAATACAAGGCTTTTTTAAAACGTATCGACTTAAAAAGCAGCAGGTATTGCAAGAGGTGATCGACTCTAGTTCTTCCAAGCAGTTATTGGAAGCATTGGATTTAAGATTTCAATGCATGCGGGCTGTGGCTGCTGCGAAACTGCCGCTCGGTAAGCCAATAAATGATAAAGCGCAAATTGAAAAAGTTCTGGTGCATGTGCGGGAGTTGGCGAATGAAAAAGAAATAAAAAATGTGGAAATGGTAGCGAATCTTTTTCTACAAAATATTACATTGGCAGAAAATATTCAGTCGCCTTACTACGATGTGATCTGGAAATGTCATTATGGCCAGCGTGACTTTAAGCTGCTCGTTAATAATGCTTATGTGCAACTGCGCCAGATTGTGTCTACTAAGAAGTTACCTATTGCATGCAATTATGAAAAAACCGATTTTACCTCGGAAGAAGTACTGCTGTTGGCGCGGGATATTATTCAACATGCCAGTCAATTGATTATTGAGGCATTGGGAAATTCAGATTTATATGAATATTATCAGAATAGTCAGCACATCAACTCAACTCTGCGACAGATGCTAGCCAATTACATGACTCCCAGTGCATTAATAAAATGCACTGGGGAAATTGATTCTTTAGCAGGAAACATAAAGCGTTGTACTCTTTAATGCTAAAGAGTGGTTGCGAAATAAAATTTGTAAAATAATCTGAACAAATATTTGAATTTTTTTGATTAAATATCAATAACATATATTTATATTTGACTATTTTATTTTCATATAAAGCCATTAAAGCTGGAAAAAAAGGATTGGCTTACTACAATTTAAGTGTTTGAATGGTATAGGTAAATCAGCTTTAATCTGTTAGATAGTTCGCTCTCATTATTATTTGTTACCTGCGCAGATAAAAATGGTAAACAGTTCTGATAATCATCATGCTATTTCAGGGGGTGGGACCATTGGCTAAGAAACAGCCTACAGAATAATTCTCTCTAAAATTTTAACTAATCATTGTTAGTAGTATCTCTCTTTTAACTCGTGACTTAAGGATAAAGCATGAAAGTTAACAAAAAAAAATTCCCCGTTATTCTGGCATTAACATTGGCAGCAAATGGTTATTGCGCTGACAGCACTCATGAAGCAGTGTCCAATCATATTTCTGGTTCTGCAACCAATTCTTTAATCCCTAATCAACGTTTACTTTTAACTGGTCAAAATAATAATGAAGCTTGGGATAATTTAGCGGCAATATTAGCTGATGGACAAATACCAGACGGTGGTTCCATCTATTATCAATCCAGGCCCAATGAAGGTGACACTTCCGGCGATTTATTGAGTAGCGCCAAAGAGAATTATGCCTATTTGGTTGATAAGGCCAATCAAGCGCAAAAAGACATATATATTCAATTGGCTGTGAGTATTAAGGATAATCCGCCAAATAGTACCCGCTGTCCACATGGTGCGAAGCCAGGGGAATGTACCACTCTCGAGGCATCCGTTGCTGCCGTTCATGATGTTGCGGATGGAAAAAGCGATGGATTGTACCAAAATTTAATTAAATATATTAATGCCAATCCAAAGCCTATTTACCTGATACGCTTAGACTATGAAGTCAGTTCAAACTTTTTTTGCGATCCAAATACAGATCCCAAAATTGGCTGCGCGGTATACAAGCAAGCATTTAAACATTTACGTAATTTAATTAGCAATGGCACGAAAGAGAGCGGTGCGAAAGTATATTACGTATATCATCCAGTGCGTGGCGAATATCAAGATTTATATCCAGGAAATGATGTAGTTGACTGGATCGGTTTGAGTGTATTTGAGCACGACTTATGTCTGCCTCATTTTAATGGGTCAAGTTATGGGTATAATGGTTTTCCTGCAACTAATTATGTTGCCAATTCAACTTGTAATATCGGTAATGAGCGTTTACCAATCGATGGGAATATTCTCGGAGCCGTGGCTTTTGCAAATGCGGTGGGGAAACCAGTTATCCTATCCGAGTCGGCGCTTACAAACTATGTTGATAGATCGGCAACCCATCCTCATGACGGGAATAATTTTGTTTGGCAAACTGCCTACAAACAAGCATCTACAACTTGGGTGAATCGCTTGTTTGCTTTAATTAATTACAATGGTGTGGTGCCGATAAATTGTAATCCGGCGAATCCGAATAAATCCCCGGCATGTAAGTCAGACAAAGACAATCCTGTCATTGATTTATCTTCAACGATAAAAGCGATAGTGTATATAAACAATGATTTTCGCTATGGCTTTGATGGTGCCCAACGGTCTTCGCCAGATTGTAAATCAGAGACGCAAACTCAAAGCAGCATAGGCGGATGTGTGCCATTTAATGTGGGTTGGTTCAATGATGCAAGGTTACTTGATGATGGTAATTCTTATGAAAACGGCTCTTTTGTTTCCCTAAACGGTGAAGCAAAAGCTGCATTTTGTGCCGGCTTGGAGAAAGCACAATTCGCTGTAAAATGTAAATAAGCTCCTACCATTTAATTCACTTCATCGCACGTGCTTGGGTGAAGTGAATTAATTTAAGCGGCGAAGGGATATTGACTCACATGCCAAGTTTTAAAAGTAAATTCTAGCGGGGGCCAAGAAGGATACGCAACAAACAAACTGGCCGAATCCCGGTAATCTCCCTAAATACAGTAAACAAAATACCTGTTATCGTGTGCACTAATCTTCCTATAAATTGCTCACATTTTGTGCGGAAAAAAATATAAGCTTACTTAAACGTTAAGTAAAATTGCTCATGAAAACTATAGGATACGCTACCCATTCAATTACAGATAAATTGTCCATATCATTTTGAACGCTGTAATTTACGTGAAAATGATGTGGCGATAGAGATTTTATATTGCGGAGTTTGTCATTCCGATCTGCATATTGTTCGAAATGATTGGGGTTGGACTGAACACCTTATTGTACCAGGGCATGAAATTTTAGGCCGAGTTATGGAAGTGGGATCTGCGGTAAAAATACAAAGCGGGCGATTGCGTTGCGGTAGGTTACATGGTGGATAGCTGCCAGAATGTGATCGATGTCATAAGAGCCAGGAACAATTTTGCCAGGAAGGAAACACAGGAACTATTGCGGAATAGATCGCATTACAGGAGAGTCTACCAAGGGCGGATATTCTAAGCATATTTGCCGTGCGTGAAGAATTCGTTTTACGTGTTTCCGGAGGTTTGGTATTGGCAATTGTGCCCATTTTATGTGCAGGCATTACTGCTTATTTCTCCCTTGCGCATCTTGAATGCCAGGCCTGAAAGCCGGGTAGGGGTTGTGGGGTTAAGCGGCCTTGGGCATATGGCCGTAAAAATAGGGGTTGCCGTGGGTGCTTGTGACCTTACTCATTTATTGGTTCTGTATTTGGTGATGTTTATGTTGCTATTAAGTTTTTTATAAGTGAGGATACTCCTTGACATTAAAATGAAACAATGAAGACTAAACCTATTTTTTCTGAATGATAATATTATACTTTCTAAATAATCAAAGGATTGATATGAAAATGAAAAAACTGGCGTTCAGCATTCTAGCTGCATCCCCTCTATTTTTTTTAAATACTGCTCATGCAAGTGAGTCCCCCAAAGAAGCTTCTTCATCAACAACAACCTTAAATAATGAATTATTAAAAAAACTGCCTTTCAGCGATAAGGAATCGTTTAACAAAAAACAGTGGAAAGTACTTTAGCAAATAAAGAACTAAAAATTGATGGTAACCAAGAATCATTAAAGCAGTTGTTAGGCTTTATCGATAACTTTGATTTTTGGTTTAACATTGTGACCCCAAACCAATAAAAACTCAGAGCCTTATCAGATAAAGGGTGAGGCTTTCTCTTTTCTTCTAAAGGACATTCATGAATTTTTTTAGATTGGTGGTAAATTACCGCCGTTATTATTTTTACGTCACAGGCAACTGCTACTGAAGATTTAGCGCAAACGAATAATCCTTTAGCAATATGCAAGCATTTAACTTACAAAATTATTACTATCCTCAAATTTCAGGATTTGACCAAAAGGAGATACATTTTGGCTTCGCTACGTCCAACCAATTAATAAATTTTAGTACGTGCATCTATGCCCTTTACTTCCTATCCTGTTACACACACCGTTAAAAAAAGTGGCTCTGGTGACTTCAACATTTTTGCAGCATATTTACTTGATTTGATATGACATCATTCAAGCAAAATAATATAGATATAGCATTATTGGTGAAAAAGCTGTTAGATGCTTAATGGGGGGTATGGCTCCGTTCTCTGAGCTGAGCCTAGTATGAAGCGTTTTTCATTAATTGTTTTTAAAGACCTTATTATCTTATTTTTTATAGCGTGCTGTTGAGTTGTTATCTTTGCGCGCTTCTTTATTTCTTTTCTAATTAAGAAAAATATTATTTTTACGAAAATAATATTTGTTATCAAGCTAATAAAATCGGGCAAACCTTGCACCGAAATTCTTAACCTTTTTTCGAGATGGCACATTTTTTTTCTTAGTCTAAGCTTACCTGAGCTTATAAGTATTTGCGCAATACAGATAAGACTACAGATATTTTCTAATGGATTGACAAGGAGGAGTTATGAGTCGTTACAAGGAGAATAATGGTTCTATGAGCCGGGAGGAAGCAGGCAGGTGTGGAGCCGAGGCGCGCTGGGGCCGTGATTACGATGATGATTATGAAAGAAGCAGCCAACGGCGCAGTTCCCGTGACGATGATGAACATCGCATGAGCCGGGAAGAAGCAGGCAGACGGGGTGCTGAGGCGCGCTGGGGCCGTGATTATGATGATGATTATGAAAGAAGCAGCCAACGCCGCAGTTCCCGCGACGATGATGAACATCGCATGAGCCGGGAAGAAGCAGGCAGACGGGGTGCTGAGGCGCGCTGGGGCCGTGATTATGATGATGATTATGAAAGAAGCCGCCAACGGCGCAGTTCCCGCGACGATGATGATTATCGCATGAGCCGGGAAGAAGCAGGCAGACGGGGTGCTGAGGCGCGCTGGGGCCGCGATTACGATGATGATTATGAAAGAAGCCGCCAACGGCGCAGTTCCCGTGACGATGATGATTATCGCATGAGCCGGGAGGAAGCAGGCAGACGGGGTGCTGAGGCGCGCTGGGGCCGTGATTACGATGATGATTATGAAAGAAGCAGTCAACGGCGCAGTTCCCGTGACGATGATGAACATCGCATGAGCCGGGAGGAAGCAGGCAGACGGGGTGCCGAGGCGCGCTGGGGCCGTGATTACGCTGATGATTATGAAAGAAGCAGCCAAGGGCGCAGTTCGCGTGACGATGATGAGCATCGCATGAGCCGGGAAGAAGCAGGCAGACGGGGTGCTGAGGCGCGTTGGGGTCGTGATTATGATGAGAATGAAGACGAGGGAAGAAGTGGTAGTGGGCGAGAAGATGAGTATCACACCATGAGTCGCTCAAAAGCAGGTAAACTTGGCGCGCAAGCACGGCATAATATTTCTGCCGAAGAAGAAACCGAAATTGCACGGAAAGCTGCGAAAACCCGCAAAAAGAAAGACCCGGATGCTTTTGTTAAAATGGGTAAGAAAGGTGGTGAGGCTTAGACTTCATTCCTTGGCCTGACGAGACCTGTTGTTTAGGTCGCGCCAGGTTTATTTGTATTTAACCAGTTGTTTGTCTTGTCGTTCATACCGTCCGCATTTATCATGAAAAAACGTAACAATTTGCGTATAATATGATCAATAATGGCGTTGCAAAGGATTGGTATGAAGCCTGTTCTATTTTTTATGTTCATGAGTATGTGTTCCGTCTCAGCTGGAGCGACGATCTTCATTAAAGGATTGCCCATGGCATTGGAATACAGGAATGAGGTTTATCTTCTTCCTCCTGCAAAAGTTATTTCGCCTAATACAACTTATTTATATATTACTATGGATGGCGTTGATAAAATATGTACTTTAAATATGCAAACCGATGCCGTATTTGACCAAGCTACACAAGTTTACTTTCTCATTAACGGGGCTAGAACAGCATGGAATTGCCATGCTTATCAAACCACAGTAATTAAGGTGCTACCATGGTAGCATGGTTAGGCAGATGCTATTTTTCTGCATTCTGCTTCACAGCGGTAACATGCTTCGGCGCAACGCTTGCAATGTTCCATATCTTGATGTTTTGAGCATTCATCGCCACAAGTTTTACAAATATCCGCACAGAGCAAGGAAACAGGTAAGGCAAACTCTGAGCCGCGAGCTAGCAATTTGGCGGTCAAAATGCAAATGTCGGCACAATCGATGTCCAGCTTAATACAAGACGCGAGCTGTTGAATGGTTTGCTCTTCAAGGCAGCTATTGGCGCAATGTTCACACGCTGTGGCACAGGCATGGCAGGCATCAATGCAGGATTGATAGTTTTCATGCGACATTTTTCGGCTCCTTTCTCTGCAAGTGGGCAAATAAAGCCTAGACGGCTTTACTTAAAGTGCAAGTGAGCTTAAATGCATTTGCTGCTATAGTGAATTGTAAATCATTGTTCATCTTAAGCCATGTGGAAAATCCTTCATTATTTAAGAAATGTATTTTGTTTCTTTTTTGCCAAAAAAACCTTGGGCGCCCGAGCATTAATCATCGACAATGATAAAGTACTTTTAGTAAGACACACGTATGCTGCCGGATGGTATACAGTAGGGGGCGGTATTCAGGCAGGGGAAACTCCAACGCAAGCAATTATCCGGGAATTAAAGGAAGAAGTCGGCATCATTTTAACGCACAAACCACAATTATTTTCTGTTTATCATAAACGTCATCATTGGGATGATTACATCATTTTGTTTATATGCAAACACTTTATACAGGAAGCAGTAAATTCTCCGGAAATTGCAGAGCAAAAATGGTTCCCACTCAAGAAATTGCCACCCGATGTTTCACCGGCCACAAAGCGGCGTATTTTAGAATATCAAAATCAATTGGAACTCACGGAAGAATGGTAAATATTGCAAAGACCTTATTATGCAGCACAAAGGTTACACGTAATGTTTATGACTTGCTTCAAGCTGCATAAGTGAAAAATAGGATGTAGCGTGCAACCTTAGCTTGGTAATTTCAATCTCGATTGGTAAAAATTTATGGTTATCCTATCTTACTTATGTTTAAAACCCTGCTATGCTTCCATAACTTAAGTGTCAAAAAAAAGACAGTAGTTGCACAAAAAATTCAATAGGATTAAAATTTAGCGATCTTGTTTTTATTTAATAATCAATGGTGCACAATGAAAACTAAAACTGCTCCACAACGATCGCCAAGGCGATGGTCTGTAACCACACCTGAAAACTATCTTAATCCTAAAACACAATTTAAAATAACTGCAGAGCAAATGCATGGTTTATTGCGTGACTGCAATTCATTAAGCGAAGCTGCTGCGCATCTTGGTGTTTCCTATCAGATTCTCGGCCGAAGACTAAAAGCTTTTCAAGAAAAGAAAATATTCCCAGAAGGTAATTGGAGCGAGGTAAGAGCTCAATTAGAGGTTAAAGAAATGACTTCGTCTTCTTCCTCGATGTTTTTTAACTGGAGTTTGAAAAGCCCGCAAGATAAAAACCAGCCGGGTAGAAAAATTTCCCTCCTCAATCCCACGAATGTTGATCCTAAACATTTGAGCAAAGATACTCTGGAAAGCCTGCGCCAGACATTTTTTAACAAAGCAACGGAACCGTCCGTACAATCTGATTCTTCCGCCCCGCAAATATTGCTTGGTAAATAGTAAACTCAGCACATCGTGCATGATCTTGCACGGATAATACTGTTTTAGTAAATCATGCCGGTTAACTGCGTATCTGTCCTTCGCCGAAAACCAGCCATTTGTAGCTGGTTAAGGCTTCCAAGGCCATGGGGCCGCGTGCATGCAGTTTTTGTGTGCTGATGCCAATCTCAGCGCCTAACCCAAATTGTCCGCCGTCGGTAAATGCTGTTGAAGCATTCACGTACACGGCTGCTGCATCCACTTGCTGGGTAAAATAAGCAATGGCTGATTTATCCTCGGCAATAATGGCTTCGCTGTGTCCGGATGTATATTGCTGAATATGCCGCACCGCTCTTTCCAGAGAAGGAACGGCTTTAATTGCCATTTTGTAAGATAAAAATTCGCGTCCGAAATCTTCTTTCTGCGCGTGCTGTAATAAGGCTTGTGGGTAACTCCCCAAAAGAGCCTGATGGCTCGTCTCATCAGCATATAATTCCACTTGTTTTGCTGCCAGTAGCTCCACCAAGGCAGGCAGGCTGGATAAGCGTCCTTGATGAATAATCAATGTATCCAAGGCATTACATACGCTAACGCGCCTGGTTTTTGCATTGTGTACAATCAGCCGTCCTTTTTCGAGATCGCCGCTGGCATCAAAATACGTGTGGACAATGCCTGCTCCGGTTTCGATGACAGGGATCCGGGCATGTTCCCGTACAAAATTTATCAAGGATTGTCCGCCTCTGGGAATGCAAACATCTACCAGATGCACAGCTTTTAATAACACGTGCAAAGCTTCGCGCTCTGCAGGCAACAAATAAATGGCTAAAGGCGAAACAGAGTGTTTTTTTAACACGTTATGGATTAAGGAAACCAGGCAGGCATTGCTGTGATACGCTTCCTTCCCTCCTTTCAAAACGCAGGCATTGCCGGTTTTAAAGCACAAAGCAAATACATCCACGGTCACGTTGGGCCTGGATTCATAAATCACCGATACAACACCAAGCGGCACCGGGACTTTTTGCAGCACCAAGCCATTGGGAAGCTTTTTATTTTCAAGGATGCCCCCCAGAGGGTTAGGTAAAGAAGCCACGGATTCTACATCGTTTGCTATGGAATCAATGCGTTCCTGGCTCAGCAACAACCGATCGTGGCGGGGATCATCTTCCTGCATTAAAAGCAAATCTTTTTGGTTTTCGGAAATAATCGTGATGCTTTCTTCCCTTAATGTTTTGGCTAAATCCAACAAGATTTTTTGCCGGATTTCTGCGGGCATTAAGCTCAGGCAATGGCTTTCTGCTTTTATTTGAGTTAAGCGACGTAAAACTTCATCCATCTTGAATTCCTAAAAAATATGCAAATGATCATAATGAATAAAGACTGGTTTATCCTTTTGACCAAGAAGTTCTTGTAGTTTTTCGGCACCATAGCGGGCAATTCCAACCCCTAGTCGTTCCTGATTAGGGCCTAAAATTTCAATTAAATCCCCTCTTTTAAAATTTCCGTGGCAGGATTGAATGCCTACCGGCAGTAAGCTGATGATCCGTAAGTTTTCTTTTAAGATAGCAAATAAACAAGGATTGACTGTTATCGAGCCTGCTTGTTTTTCACTGAATGCAATCCAGCGTTTTAGGGGGGATTTTTTCTTGCGCGGCAAAATTTTAGTTCCGATTGGCTCATCATTTAAGATGCGTGTAAGAACGGACGGCGTATCCATGCTAAGAATATGGGTGGTAATGCCTAAGCTTGACATTTTTCGCGCAATCGCCAATTTGCTCAGCATGCCGCCACGTCCATGTTGACTTTTAAGCGCGGAAACTTCCGGCCACTGATCATCTGGATGAATGCAGGAAATTAACTCTGCTCCAGCTTTTGCAGGATGAGCTGTATATACTCCGGAAATATTGCTCAAAATGATCAATTTATCGGCATTTACTTGTGCTGCGATTAATCCTGCCAATTCATCATTATCGGTAAACATCAGCTCTTCGATGGCGACGCTGTCATTTTCATTGATGATGGGGATGATGATCTTGTGGTTAAATACTTCATGCAAAAGCCTTGCAATATTTAAGTAATGCTGGCGGGTATGGAAATCTTGCTTAGTCAGCAGCAATTGCGCAGCTAATAATCCATGTTTTTTACACATGAGGGCATAGCGGTGCATGAGTTCAGGTTGGCCCAATGAAGCCAGCACTTGCTTTTCACCAATTGCATTGCCATAAGTGCGGCCAAGAAGCTGCTCTGCAATTTTGCGTCCGGAGCCAACGGCTCCGGAACTGACCAGTACCACCTGGTGCCCATCTTTCTTAAACAGCGCAATTTGCTCGACCAAATGTTCCATAACCGGCTCAAATGGGGTGCCGTCCGCCGCCAGAATGCTTTGTGTTCCAACTTTAATAACCAGTTTCATAATATCTCGCAGGGTTCTATGAATAAGATTAGTGCATTTTTTGCCCATTAGGTACACGCGGATCCACAGTCGCCAAACAAATAGCGCCATTTTCATCAGCAAATCCTAATAATAAAAATTGTGAAATAAACCCGGCAATATTTTTTTCACCAAGATTAATGCACCCCAACACTTGGCGGCCAATAAGCGTCTTAAGAGCATACCGGATGGTAATTTGCGCGGAAGTTTGCAATATCCCCAGTTCCGCACCAAAATCTACCCACACTTTATAGGCAGGCTTCTTAACACGCGGGAAAGGTTCTGCTTTTACTATGGTGCCGGTGCGGATATCAATTTGTGCGAATTCTTGATAGGACAGCATCATATTTACTCCTTAAGTATAAAAGCTTTCATTATATCCGCGTTAAGGATGGTAGGGATTACCCGCAAGATGCAATTACTTTGCCAAAAAATGCATGGGATAAACAGGGAAAATTTTTATGGGTAGGTAAGAACGATTAAATAACTCAATATATTGGGCTGATGGCTAAAGCAGGGGACGCAAAATCCTGGCCAAGATAAGTGGATAGGAAGGATCACCTTTATCCTCGGCAAACCAGGCTGCTGCAAGTATCAGGCGCACAAAAATCCATTGGGTTAACCGTACAGGACTTAAATTAAGAGCGTTTGCCAAAATATGGATCCGCATTTGCAAGATGTCTTTAACATCTGCTTTATTCGCTAATTCAGCTCGAGTTATGAAGTCAAATGCTGCAGCTTCAAATGCCTTTTCTCCAACGATGCCTTTGGGGTCGATAGCAACCCATTGGCCTTTATGCATGAGAATATTGTCATGGTGCAAGTCACCATGCAGCACAAAATAGCTTTCGGGAGAGTTTAAAAGATCATTTTTCAGGGCAATTGCCTGCAAGAGTAGTGAGTTTGGAATATGGGAATTGCAAGCTTCGTCCAGTGCTTTTAACCAATCATGTACCATTGGAAATCGTTGTGAAATAGTAGGTTTATGAAGAAGTGTTTCTACAACACTTGCATAAGCATTCACGGCTTCAGAAAATTGTAGCGGGTAATGAGTTTTTAATGTTTGGCCTGGAATGGCTTGCTCCAGCAAAATGGCATGGTGCTGCCAATTTATTTTTAAAAGCTTAATGCAACCATGTCCCTGAAAGTGCTGTAATGCCTTAACTTCATTTCGCGTGGAGGTTGCATCACAACTTAGTTTTAAAACTACAGGGAGTTGCTGGCCGTGCATGGCTTTTACGACGAAGTTGTAGCTCAAATTAGACAAGGGTTTTAAATCAGATAATTTCCATTCTGTCGCTAATTTTTTCAAGGTTGCAGGTAATGCCTGCAACCAAGATTTGCCTTGGGAGCCGAACAAGTTCATGATGTTTTGCTCGAATTCTCTCATGTATACTCTTTGGTGGGCACATGTTTTTGTAAATTTCGCTATTTTGCTTTAGAACTTTTTATTTGTATAGAAATAAACAAGCCACAAAGATAAGGACGCAGCCATGATGCAGATAGTTTTGCTTTTAATAGCGTTCGCATTGGTATTGTTGAATGCGTTTTTTGTTGCTGCCGAATTTGGGATGGTAAAATTACGGCATACCCGGGTCGCCGTGATTATGGAATTATATGGATTCCGCGGTCGTATTCTTTCTTACATCCATCAACATTTGGATGCATACCTCTCCGCTTGCCAGCTGGGCATCACCTTGGCTTCCCTCGGGCTGGGATGGGTTGGCGAGCCAGCCGTTGCCGAATTGTTGCAACCAATTTTTTCCTTTTTAGGGATAAAGCCGCACTATGCTTCTGCCGTTTCCTTTATCATCGCATTTTCCATTCTTTCCTTCTTGCATATCGTGGTGGGTGAGTTAATGCCTAAATCTCTGGCCATACGGCAATCGGAAAAAGTTTCCATATGGACAGCGGTTCCCTTATATGGATTTTACTGGCTGATGTATCCTGCCATTTGGTTTTTAAATTTCTGTTCAAATTTTTTATTAAAAATAACAGGCTTGGCACGAAGTCAGCATGGCGAGCACTTTTATTCTACGGATGAGATTAAGCTGATTTTAAGCGCCAGCCATTTGCATGGTGAATTGAGTAAAGAAGAAGTGGAAATCCTTGAACATACTTTAGATTTTGCCGATCTTAAAGTAACAGAAGTGATAAGGCCGCGGGAAGAAATGGTCATGCTGAATTTAAATGAGTCGGTTCAAAAGAATATGAACATCGTGATGCAGCACCGTTACAGTCGTTATCCCGTTTATGATGCCGCTACACAAGAAATTAGCGGCATCATTCATGTGAAAGATTTATTTACCGCGTTATATCAGCATGGGAAAATTCCAGATTTCAAGTTGTTGTTGCGTCCCGTGCTTAAAGTACCGCAGCGTTGGTCTACTCTGGATTTATTGCATAAGTTTCGTGAAGGCATGCCACATTTTGCTTTAGTCTACAGTAAAAAAGGAGCATTGTTGGGATTTGTAACTTTGGATAACTTATTGCATGTGTTAATAGGGCGCATCAAAGATGAGTTTCACCGCACCCAGGAAGATTGGACGATTAACCCAGACGGCAGTTTATCCGTAAAAGGTGATTGTTCTATTTATTCCCTGGAGCGGGCATTAAATCTTGAAATTGATCCCGGCGAAGAAGAGATTGAAACTTTCTCAGGGCTAGTTTTTACGCGTTTGCACTCAATCCCGAAAGTAGGCGATAGAATCCACTTTGAAGAATTTGATGTGGTGATTGAAAAAATGCGGGCGTCACGCATCCTCATGGCAAGAATTTATCCGCATTGAAGTTATAAGACCATGCCATTCACTTGACTGTCCCAAAGCTTTTTGAAATAACCCGCATTATCAATAAGCTCGTTAAAGCTACCTTGTTCAATAATTTTTCCGTCCCCTAAAACAATAATCCTATCCATGTGGCGTATAGTTGATAGGCGATGGGCAATCGCAATCACGGTTGCGTTATTTTGGGTCAGCATGGCATCAATCGATTGCTGAATTTGTTGTTCCGTGATGCTATCAAGACTCGATGTGGCTTCATCAAGGACGATAATCGGTGCTTTCTTCAAAAAAGCGCGTGCAATGGCGATACGCTGCCTTTGCCCTCCTGATAATTTCACGCCACGCTCACCGACTGCAGTGCCGTATTGTTGCGGGAGCGACATAATAAAGGCATGGATATTGGCCAGTTGCGCTGCTTCTTGTACTTCTGCCTGGGACGCATCTTCTTTGGCATAAGCAATATTTTCCCCGATGCTGCGATGAAAAAGCATGATATCTTGTGGTATCAAGGCAATTTGCCTGCGCAAGGAATCGGCAGTAATGATTTCAATGTTTTGTCCATCGAGCAAAATCTCCCCTGAAGCGGGACGGAAATTTTTAAGAAGTAATGAAATCAGCGTTGATTTTCCGGCACCGGAATGACCGATTAAGCCAATTTTTTCACCGGCCGCGATAGTTAGATTCAGATTTTCGAATACCGTGTTTTCAGCATCGTATTTAAATGACAAGTTTTTAAATTCAATCGCCCCTTTTACCAGGGTGGCGGGTTTAGCTGTGGGATGATCGAGCATACTGTGGGGTGTGGCTAACACCGAGAAAGAAGATTTAAAATCGCCAACTTCCTTCATAAACTCACATAACCCTGCGATAAGTGCCCATAAGTCAAAAGAAATCGCAATTGCGGTCAGCATGACAAATACAAAATCACCGATGGAGATTTTTCCTTGTTCGCGTAGATAGACCATAAAGATAAAAACCGCAATGATCATGAACCAGTATAGGAAAGTCCCCACCAGGTTGAATTTAAAATCATATTTATGCAGGTTGACATGGCGCGGCACATAATCTTTAGACATAAATTGTTGAGCACGCTCCAATTCCAGACGGCGGGTTGCAAAATGAAATAAGGAGAAAATATTGGTGATGTTGTCTGCAAATAAGCCTATGACCGTATGCTTGCTTTCCGCCGCATCTTCTGACAACTGATTAAGCTTTAAGCCCATTGGATACAGGACTGCCACTACCAGGGCACACCATCCCAGCATAAAAATAAATACAGCAGTATTCACCAATAAAAGTACAAAAATAGATAGAACAACCACAAAGAAATTTTTGCCGATTACATGGTTAATATTGTTTAAAATGCTGTCGTATTTATCTAATAATCCTTTTAACTTGCTAACTACAGAACCACTTTGTGTATTTTGGAAATAAGCATATGAATGATGTTGAACATAATCATAGGCAGTTAATAATAAATTGCGGCGGATATGCGGTTCCGCCTTCCAGGCTGCAATATTGCTCAGGCGCCAGGAAATATCCAATATAATCTGTGCTGCAATGAACAGCGTAATCGGGTAGATAAGATGATGCATTTCGCCTGCACTGGTTTCTAGGGAAAAAGCGTCCACCAGTAACTTTAAGGAATAGTTATTAGCAAATACATATAAAGCGGTTACGAAAGACGCTTGGAAAAGCAGGATATACCACCAGCGATACGGTTTAATAATGCTCCATAAGAATTCCCGGATGGTTAGTGTTTTTGGGAAAAAAGCGCTCATTTAAATTGCTCCAAATTTTGCAATAATTGCTGCTAGATTATCGCATTATTAGACCCAAGGTATTTCACCGATAAGATGAGTTAACCAGGAAAAAAGCGCCAGGGATTGCACGATGATGCATCCTGAAAATAAAGCCGGATGACAATTAAAATTAAAATGAATAACAATGGGATAAAATCAGCATAAATTCTCAAAAGTTAATGGGAAGAAAGGTCTGCTTTGTGAATTTTGCTTAATAATGGCGCAATTATATAATTAAATGCACACCAGAGTCAATGTCCTTACTAAAACCTATAGGCTTAAAAATGGTTGCGTTTTATTTTTCGCCATGTACAAGGTGGAATGCCATATAGGGCAGTGAAGCGCCGGGTAAATGCTGAAATATTCTCATAACCCACAGTATAAGCAATGGTTTTAACGTTTGAATTTGAAAATTCCAAAAGCAATTTTGCGTGTTCTATCCGTCTATTACGCCAATATTCCGCTAGCCCCAAACCCGTGAAATATTTGAAGCGGCGCTGTAGCTGGCTCTGACTTAAGTGGAAAATTTTAGCCAATTCTTTTAGCTGAATTTTGGCCGCATAATTTTTATCAATCCATTTTTTAATTTGCCCGACTAATTTATCCTCGTTGCGAGGGAATCTATGCAGAAGATTCAGCAATAAATTTTGTAACAGAATGTCCGTATCCAAAATTGCATGAGAAGGATTATTTAAAGCCAGATATGTTTGCGTAAAGTGCAGAAATTTTTTTGTAACTTCATTTAAATTGATGAACCCTGAAGTTGGGACCTGACTTAAGCAGATGTCTTGTTCCGGCACATTAAAAACTATAAATGAATTATTCGGGCTGCCGGCAAAACTGTGAACCGTGTCGGGCAAAATAAGTGCCGCGGTTTCAGTGGTAACTTTTCCTGCTGCTCCACCCATTTCCAGTTCAAGACTCCCTTGGACAGGCAGTACAAATTGAGCAAACCCATGCGTGTGTTGTTGTATCTCAGTCCCATAAGTGCACAGGCTTAATTGGCGTGGGGTGCGATCTATGCGAAGGTTTGACATTTTAAATTCACAAGGGCCGTAATGAGAAGGCTAATTTTAGCCAAATTTTATAAAATTAAACTATATTTTGATTATAATTTGCGAAAGGATGCGTTATGAAACGTTTGAGTCTCACCTTCATTTGTCTGCTGCTCGCGATGCCGCTACGTGCGGAAGAGCCAGTTGTGCAACTTAAATTTGTATTGGAAACTTTAAATGGATGTTATGAGTTGCAAGGAAAAAGAAAAGCTGAACTGGCGCAATGCGTATTATCTGTTTTAAAACAAACTAAAAATCCGGATGGTTATCAAGTGTATATGAATATGGATGATCCCAATGAATATCTGGTGTCGTCTTTTACCCTGACTTTATTTAACAAACAAGGACTCATGATCGTTTGTAATGGTACAGCGGCAGAGCGAATTAATTTGGAGTATTGTACCAGCAAACAAGTTGCACCGCTTACTCCAGAGCAGCAAATGTCGATTAATCCGCCTCGCTAATAATGAGCGTAAAATTAAGATAAATTGTTAAATTCTGGCCGTAGGTGCCACACAGCCAGAATTTTTTTGTTATGTTAGGAAGTAATACAAAAACAGCAACCCGCATGCGTATCTTCTTCGGTGTCGTTTTCATCTCCCAAAGAGTTTGGTAAAGGAAAATATCCATCGGAGCGAATAGGTTTAGTTAATAAGGAATATTCATTTTTTTCGGTGTAGCCTTGCATGATGAAGTGTTGCAAGCGCTCACTATGATGCTCTGCAAATTCACCGCAAAAATGCACGCGCATGGGTATAAAAGTGACATTGTACTGCTCTTTAATCGAATGAACTTCCTTTTGCATCAAATTCAGTTCTTCAATATTATCATCGAGATGAATCAGAATTCCCTCACCCATTTCCTGGGCAATCGCCGCCAGTCTTGTAATTTTAGGCTGGCGTGTGTTGACGGTACTCATAAAACATTCAGGGCGAATATGAATGGTCATATTATGTTCTTTATACTTCGCAGCGACAGCGTGGGCGGAATAAAATTTTTGTTGTTCCTGTTTATACGCTTGCACCAGCGCATTAGCTTCAGTTAACCATTGCTCCATGTCGTCAAGTTTTTGAGTTAAATTGCGTAAAGCGTAGGTAGTTTTATACTCATATGCCTGCATGGTAGTTTGCAAGAACGTTGCAGATGTGGTGGTTTTGACCAGCTCGTTGGAAAAAAATTTCCCATTATTTTGTACTCGGTTTTTCAAGTTTTGGCTGTCGAATTTGCACTGTTTGATTTCTTTTTTAAACGCTTGGATGCTTTTAGGTAATCCGTTTAATATTTGTTGCGGATTCCCTCTTGCAGTAAGGAAAGCAGCGTAAGTATCTTGTCCCATTTTTTCATATAGCGGCACAATATTCTTATTAATTATTGTTTCTTCCGATAAAATGGAGTGGGAGCGCAGGAAAGTAGTATCATCGATGTCCAGCGATATATATTTTTTTTTACTGGCAAAGCTTAATTGATTAAAAATTTTTTGATCATCTGCATTAATATCACCGCTGTCATATAAACATAAAGATTTAACATTTTTCTCGCATAAAGATTGATAAAAAAATTTGTCTAAGGTAATAAAAATATATTGATTTTTAAATTTTTCAGCAGGGAATTGCCTGCCTATCTGTTTTTTAATACTCACTTTATCGTAAATAAAATGTCCAGCCTGGTCTTTGCATAAAGATATAGGTTCCTTGGAAAAATGAATTTCCTCTTCTGCCAGGGTGTTATATAGCCATTGCAAGGGGACTTCTAAAAATTCCTCCTGGTAAGTTTTTTTCTTAAATTTTTTATTTGTTTTTTCTATTGGGCTTACTAAACAGTGGAGAATTATATCTTCTGTTGGTTGAGGAGTATTAGCAGATGCAATCTTGTTCAAGCAAGAATTTAATAAATCTTTAAAGTTAGAATTAAAATTCAGTTCACATTCCCCAGGTGAAAACGGGTTTTCGCGAATGATAACAAGCGCATGGATATCAATAATTAAATGTGTTTTCACTTGCAACATATATTGTTCTCCCTTTCCTGTCGTACATGAAAAATCAAGCGGAAAATAGCCGCCCGTGAAAATTTGCTAATTCTGTATAAACTAATTTATAGCGGGATATAAAATTCCAGGGAATGGAAAATGAAAAATAAATTCAGATGGTTAATTTTGCTGCTGGTGTCTGCTCCCACCCCGCTTTTTGCTGAGGTGAGCCTTAAAGATTTGATTAAAGTTTCCAAAGAAAACAACCCTCGGTGTGTAGAGTATTATAATTACGCGGGCCAGGTATATTGCAGTACGAAAGCATTAAGCACTGGGGCAATCGATGTCGATGTATTAACCGACGAGAAACAAGACATTTTGTTTGACTCGCGCACCTGGCGTGCTGCCTGGGGGAAAAAAACTGATGCAGTGGTGACGATTGAATACATACCGGCTGAGGGAAAAATTATGGAATGGCGTGAATTAGTTACCAGCCAATTCATTCCAGGCATTCAAGACTCGATTACCCCTATGGATTTTGCAAATTCAGTGATTGAAAATTTGCAAAACTCAGGTTTGAGCCCCAAGATTACCTTTCATCAAAAAACACCTGAGCAAGTGATTTTTGAATTTAGCATTGCATCTCCAGAGAATCTTAAACAAGACGAGTTGCAAAAGATAACCAAGGGCAAAGATGGATTTTATGTCTTGCATTATGTAATTAAAGAAACGGATATGGGAGATGAAATCCGCAATCAATGGCTACAAAATTTAAAAGATAGTCAAATTAAACCGGCTGGCAATGAAGCTCCCCACACGGATAAGGATTAATATGCGCGCCATTTGGTCAGGATCCATTTCGTTTGGCTTGGTTAATATTCCCGTCAAAATCTATAGCGCCGTAGAAAACCATACTTTAAATTTGGATTTATTGCGTCGTCAGGATTTATGTCCTATCCGCTATTCCCGCGTGTGCCAAACGGATGGAAAAGAAGTGCCTTGGGAAGATATTGCGAAAGGATATGAGTATCGCAATGGTGACATTGTACTCCTGGAAAAAAAAGATTTTGCAGAAGCCAATGTAAAAAAAACACACGCTATAGAAATCAGTGAATTTGTGTTGCAAGAAGAAATTGATTCTATTTTCTATGAAACGCCATACTATTTGGCACCCCAGAAAGACGGCATAAAAGCCTATGCTTTGCTGCGTGAAGCGCTGAAAAAAACCAAAAAAGTTGGTGTAGGCGAATTTGTATTACGTACCCACGAAAGCCTGGTAATCATCAAGCCCTACCATGATGCACTATTGCTAAACAAACTGCGCTATAAGGATGATATTCGCGAAACCAAATCATTAAATTTACCCGAAGCTGAACACATCAAACCTGCTGAATTAAAGATGGCGATGCAATTGATCGAGCAATTAACAGAAGAATTTAAACCAGAAGTGTTTAAAGATACTTATATG
This sequence comes from Legionella septentrionalis, assembly GCF_003989745.1. GTDB lineage: Bacteria > Pseudomonadota > Gammaproteobacteria > Legionellales > Legionellaceae > Legionella_A > Legionella_A septentrionalis. The sequence continues at coordinate 51,398 of NZ_RZGS01000009.1, read as the reverse complement.
GATGATCTTAAAAAACTTATTGAGGCTAAAGCAAAGGGAAAAAAAGTGAAAACAGCAAAACCTGCACCAGCAAGGGAAAAAGTCACCGATATTATGGAGTTATTGAAAAAAAGCATACAGGCTAAGGCAGTAAAAGGGCGTTAATCATCTTGTTTACTCCAGTTAACTTATTAGCTCTTAACTGGTGTGTCCAATTCCATTAAATCACTTCACATTAATCGCACTTCAAATGCGTTGAGGGATCGTTGCTTGGTGTGCTCAAAGAAATAAAAATCATTACTACAGAGAAACCTGCGCAGCCAAACATGTTCAGGATCATTGTTTATAGCTCGTAACAAAAGGCCGTGCAGGACCAGGTATACTGTCAAAGTAAAGTAAACAAGCGTTTACGGACAATGTATTCCATTCAGTCTTTATGATTTGCGCAATCAGTTTCCTGATGCAAGTCAGGAAGAGCTTAAAATGATCCAGAAGCAAAAGAGCGCGAATGGGAAGAGGATTGTCTTAAACGCGCAAAAAAGAACGTGAACTTAAGTACAGTGAGCAATGTAAAGAGGAGCATGTATTACTGGTTGTGAAAATGATATTGGGCGTATTTTTCTCCTCATTCCTGATGTCTCTGGCAGGCTTGGGATTTGTTAAAAATTATATCATTTTCAAACTCCAAATAAGCCCTAAGCTCTAAACAGGTGCATATCTTATTCAAAAAACGAAATGGGCTTTCATAGGATTTTTTTTAACCTTTGGAATACTCACATTTATCTTATTCTTCTCTTTGATCAAGCCATTGTATTTTTTCAGCCATCCCTGTTTGATCATAACAGCCATTACAACAAGTATTGCGATTAATATGGAGGCAAGCCGAATTGGAGTGAGTGTGTTGTCAAAAGCCATATCCAATTTTTCTATAAAGACAAAAACGAGACTTTCAATGCGTAAGCAACCTAATTTCAAACATTATACGCGTGGTGGGATAATTAGTTTTCACAACTTTCGTATGTGGGATCAGATTACGGTCATCTTAACATTAATTTGTCTTTTTCTTTGGGTAATCCTTACTGTAATTATCACTGGTTAGACATCTCTGCTGAGAATCTAAAACAAGCAATCGCTTATTACTATACTCTTTTTTGAACTTGGTAGGGCAAAAACACACATTTGGCCTTTCTTTTCGTGGTAAAGAATACCATCAATCGGTAGAAACCATTCTTCATTATCCCTATTATGCAGAAAATGCTAAGGGTGTGCTCAATTTGTTTGGTATGGCAACGAATAGCACATTTTTTATAGCGCCATGACTGGAATAGACATTGCAATTTACTTTGTTAAACGAGGTAAAGAGCAGAGCGAAAGCCCATTTGTTCGTGGCAGCCAACTCAGAGGTGCAAATGAAGTAAAAACAAATTCTTCATAATAAAGCTCAATCTGATATTACCCCTTAACAAAATTCCTCTTTAAGCTTTTTCGTTAAATTATACCCAAGCGTTCTTGTAGATTAGTTTGTCTCAATAGCCACTATCACGATTTCCAAGAGAGAGTTATAGGTATTTTGCGGGAAAGAATACTCTTTACTCCGCAAGGATTAGGGAATAATAACGGCAAGGAGCGTCCAACTAATTGGAGTAGGTTTTACAATGAGTTATATAAAATCTTTTGCAGGGATTGCTCTGCTATCTTTTCACTTTCATCATATGCTGGCGTCTGGGCTCCAACCGCTCATAGTCGAGCAAATTGCTTTGGTTTAATGAGTCTGTTACTTGGCATGCAGGACATTTTTATTATTGGAGAGTTGAAAGTCATCATTATCCTGATAGATGGTCAAGACCTGTCCATATTCTTAATACAGGAACTCAATATATTTGGCGGGCTGCTGCTTATCACGCCACTGAAGCTTATTCCAGCCAAGGGGATAAATGGTGGGTCAACGGTTTCCATTTCTACTAACTAATGGGAAAGAACGCTTGGATGTAATGACCAGTGTAGGGGATTGTAGTATTTATGATGGTTGGTGGGATTAATTTAAAGTATTAGGGAAAATTATGAAGAAAACTGTGTCATTAATATTGGCTTTAGGCGCCAGTATGGTATTTGCAGATCAAGCTGAAGATGATTTGAATGCTAAACGCATGGCTTGGTCAAAAGCTTATCTAGAGAAACAAGGGTTACCAATACCTGATAGTGGAGTAAAAATAGTACCCGACAAGCAAATGTCTAGCTATGCTGAAAAAAAGGATAAGCGTCTTAAATTCAAAAAAGATATTCAAAAATTCGGTTATATTAAATCAGACAACCCTTCAGCTAATCAGCTTTTAACGCTTTCAATTACTGCAAAGCGTGATTTGAAGGCTCATGGCAATGATAGCGATCCTGAGAGTACTCATCTTAAGAGAAGTATCAGCGATTTAAAAATGGCATATACACCAACTCAAATTCCCTCTTCCGTTGCTGATACATATATTGGAGCAGCACCTTATCTAACCTATTTGCAAGCTCAGGGATGGGTTGGCGCTATACAATTCTTCAGAAATAATGCAGTAGGTAATTGCTCTTTTAGTGAAAACAATGTGAAGTTAAGCCATGGGGCAATTGTTATTGCACAAGAAGACGTTCGTAGTGATGTAAACGGTAAAACTACAACCGTTGAGGTTATGGGAACTCCAAATGCTGGTTTTACTTATACTGTAGAATGGTTCGATGATGCATTCTTTAGAAAAGTAGAATGCGCCAATAAAAAATACTCTGCTGATTTAACTAATGTAGTAATAAAAATTGCCCAAGCGATTGATAATAATTAAAATCAATATTTTAATTTTGATTTCGTATCTCAATGGACTGTTGAGATACGAGTAAAAGCCCAGTCTCGGGAGCTGACAGTTATCGGTTTTTCAGAAGTGTCTGTCAGGTCAAATTTAGTTTATAAATTTTTCCTTCCAGATTTGTTTTCCATCTATCAAAGTGAGCATGGGAGTTCGTCGACAGCACATTTTGCCTTGATGGGTGCGCTCATTATTATAAAAATGAAGCCATTTTAGCTTGCTCAGTTTTTTCAGGAGCTCCCTGCACATGCACTGAGTAATAGTAAGACAACCATGCAGAAAGAGAATTGGTATCAAAATGAGGATCTAAGGGATGAAAAACCTTATCTATTACAAACTTTCGATTTTCTTCATTTTGGTGATCTAGGAAATTCAAGGATTTCTCCATGAGCTCATTGTACCCTGTTTCTGATAGATAAGGTACGTCATCTATCTCAAATCACTATATTCTTTGAATATTGAGCGCCACCCCTTGATATTATCGATATAATAGCCAAACAAAATATTTTTAGAGGAAACAAAGATGTCAGACATAATTAATCTAAATAAAAAGCGAAAAGCTAGAAATCGTTTAGAGAAAAAAAAGAAAGCCGTTGAAAATCGTATTAAATTCGGAAGAACAGAAAAAGAAAAGCATATTGAAAATCAAGTAAATGAACGCATTGAGCGTCACCTAGACGGTCACAAATTGGAAAAAAAATAGGCAGAATAAAAATTCATTGCAACACTACCAGTATGGAAATTACCTGCCATCCGAGCAGGTTTTGGTCCTGCCAATTGATTCTGGTGCTAGTAGTTACCTTGGGATTTAAAAGTTTATTTAACAAATTTAAAAAGATTTAAGAATTATATCTTTTCTATTACAAATATACTGGTATCTCAATAGTTCATTGAGATACGGAATGGATTTATCAAAAATTAAATATTGATTTTTATCAACTGCTTGGGCAATTTTGCTTACTGAATTAGTTAAATCATGGGGTGTTGAGTTCTAAACCATCGTCACTTTCACTGTCATTGTATTCATACTCGTTTTCTTCTGGTGTTGCTTGCGTTTTGTTTGCATTCACAGAAGCAAGCGTGCGAGTCAAAATATAAACTACCCCTATAAAAAAACCCAGAACAGTGGAGATTAAGGAAGTAAGTGCCATTTTCAAATGAGTACCACCACTTTGGAATTCCTGTAGGGCATCGTTCACTAAGCTTTTGGCTCGTATCTCTGCATCCGAAGCAGAGCTTATTGCCACACGCGCGCTTTCTGCCAATATCATCAATGCCACAGGTATGGCTGCTAATGCGGCAGCGCTATGGCCAATAGTTGTAACTGCAGAATAAATGGGAATAAGTATAGGTGATGCTAAAGTTACGCAAATATCTTTCTTATCCTGAAAAGGGGTCCAAAAAAAAGAATTTAATGTTTCCCGTACGCTCACTCGAAATTCACTCCTATTTTAGGTGTTATTAATATACATTTTTTTCAATAAATGATCAATTGTCAGTGCTTTTTCTATGTGTTTTTGACCTGATAGTGAGCCTATCCCAGGATGAGATAGTAAGGTTAGGTCTAGCTGCTAAGGATGATAAAAATATTTAATACGTAGACAGAGTAAAATTTGCATCATTCTTATGAGTTACAACATCTGCTATCGATATAATGGTTCGCGACACAACGCTGATTAAACCTAAAATAGGGCCAAGCAGCGCCAATGGCACGAAAGCAAAGGCCATAAAGATGCTTTCCATGCCGCTTATAAATATCTCTTTTCCTTCCTGTAACTTATCATTTGCCCTGTGGTACTCACTATTTGAATAGGTAGTAAACCGGAGGGCGTCAATTAATTGTCCAATGACTAAAATGATTAACGCTAAGCCCGCACATGCATAACTAATAGCCATAAGGCCAAAATACACAGGAGCCAGAATAGGGGAGGCCAAGGTTACCAACACATCTTTTATGCCTGAATACGGGGTCCAAAAATTACGCTGCAAGGCGGCTTTACTATAGAAATCAAGTTCCATTGTTGCTCCATTATTGTGCTTAAATATTTAACAACAAAAAGGAGCGGTAGTTATACCATAATTACGCGCTGCTTCAATAATGAAAACTTCCGCTACAGCAATGTATAAACTAGCAAGAATTTATTTGGTGGCCTATATATTCTTGAAAGGATTGCTGAAAATTACTCAGGAGTTGTAATGGGACATTCAAATGAAAAAGACAACAGCAAGTATGCTTATTTTGAATGTCAGGTTTGTCAGGTACTTGATGCAGGACATCCAGAACACAAGTCTCGCTCCTATGCTTGGCGTCCAGCCACTGATATCTATGAAACCGATGCCGCCATCATTATAAAAACAGAATTAGCAGGCATGCAGGCAAAAGATTTCAATATTACGTTTATCGATCATCTATTGACAATTAATGGAGTACGCAAGGATAGCGAGGCTAAATTAAATTATCACTGCCTTGAAATACCTTATGGCGCCTTTCAGGTAAGAGTGCTTATTCCGGGTAAATATAAAGAAGCAGATATCAGCGCACGCTATGAAAATGGGTATTTATACGTGCTCTTACCAAAAGCTTTGTGAAGCCTCCATATATCAGTTGAAAAGGATGTAAACATGGAAATTCTTACTCAAAAGGATGAGGGGAAAAGTTCGGATATCCGTCCTGAAATTCCAGTAGAACTCCCTATTTTGGTGTTACGCGGCAATTTGGTATATCCCTCCATGGTTATGCCACTTAGCATTGATCAAGCCAATTTGATTCAATTGGTTCATGATGTGGCTTTAAGCCCTTCGCGGGTTTTGGGGTTGGTAGCCATTAAAGACGATAGAACTGAGGGTGATAACAATAATATATATACCATGGGCACGGCGGCTACTGTTTTACGGTTATTTCATGTTCCTGACAATACGGTACGTTTGATTGTACAAGGGCTGGAGAAAATTCGAATTAAAGAATTTACCAGCACAGAGCCTTATCTTAAGGCAAAGGTTGAGGTGGTTTCAGAGAGCATGGCTCAAAATAAGGAAACCGAAGCGCTTATGCGCAACACCATTGAATTATTAAGGCGAATGGTTGCATTGGCTCCTCATTTACCGGAAGAGCTCTTAATGGCTGCCTTAAATGTGGATGAACCGCGTCAGTTAGTATACATCATTGCTACTAATTTACGCATGGATCTCAACAATGCACAAAAACTTTTGGAATTAAACACCATTGAAGACAAATTAATGGAGCTTAACAAATTACTCGGTAAGGAAATTGAAATACTTGAGTTAGGAAAAAAAATTCAAAGCCAAACCCAAACGCAAATGGAAAAAAACCAGCGCTCTTATATTCTTCGCGAGCAGCTTAAGCAGATTAAAAAAGAGTTGGGCGAGGAAGATGATGAGACAAATGAAATTAATGAGTATCAGGAAAAAATTCTCACAGCGCATATGCCGTCTGAAGCTGGGAAAGAAGCCAGTCGCGAGCTGCAGCGTATGCAAGCGATGACTCCAGCTTCTGCGGAGTATCACATTATTAAAACTTACCTTGATTGGTTGATTGAAATACCTTGGGAGAAACGGACTGAGGATAATCTGGATATTACGCGCGCGCGCAAGATTCTGGATGAAGATCATTATGATATGAAAGAAATCAAGGAGAGGCTCCTTGAATACCTTGCTGTAAGAAAATTGCGTTCTGAACGCGACCGGGAAGAAAAGCATCACCATAAGGGTTCCATACTTTGTTTTGTCGGCCCGCCTGGGGTGGGAAAAACGTCCCTAGGCCAATCCATTGCCCGTGCTCTGGGACGCAAATTCATCCGGATGTCACTAGGTGGGGTGCACGATGAGAGTGAGATTAGAGGGCATCGCCGTACTTATATAGGGGCTATGCCTGGACGCATCATCCAATCGATTAAAAGAGCCGGTTCACGTAATCCGGTGATGATGTTGGATGAAATAGACAAAATAGGTTCAGATTTTCGCGGTGATCCTTCTTCGGCCTTATTAGAAGTTCTGGATCCTGAACAAAATAAGACGTTTGCAGATCATTACTTGGATGTTGATTTTGATTTATCCGAAGTGATATTCATTTGCACAGCAAACCAATTGGAGCCAATTCAACCCGCATTACGGGATCGCATGGAAATTATCAAGTTAGCGGGTTATACCGAAGAAGAAAAAGTACACATAGCAAAACAATACCTCATCCCACGACAAATCCCAGAAAATGGCCTTACAGCAAAAGAAATCAAATTCAAAGACCGTGCAATACGTAAAATCGTACGTGAATACACTCGCGAAGCAGGGGTGCGTAACTTAGAGCGGGAAATTGAATCCATTTGTCGCAAAGTTGCGACTGTGGTTGCAGAAAATAATCGGGATATACCCATCGTAGTCACCCCGGAAAAAGTTGAAGAATTGTTAGGTAAGCCAAAATACTATTCTGAAATCGCGGAGCGAACCACTCTTCCTGGAGTGGCTACAGGACTTGCTGTGACTCCTCTCGGTGGGGGCGATATCTTGTTTATTGAAGCCACTAAAATGCCTGGTTCCAAACGATTTATCATTACAGGGCAATTGGGAGAGGTTATGAAGGAATCAGCACAAGCCGCATTGTCGTATGTGCGTTCGAAAGCTCATGAGCTGGGTATCGCTGAAGAATTATTTGAAAAAAATGATATCCACATTCACATTCCGGCGGGTGCAACGCCAAAAGACGGCCCCAGCGCCGGAGTTACCATGGCAACCGCATTGGCATCCCTGATGACCAATCGTTTGATTAACAGTGAAGTCGGCATGACGGGTGAAATCACTTTACGTGGCAAAGTCTTGCCTGTAGGGGGAATTAAAGAAAAAGTACTTGCAGCACATCGTGCAGGCTTGAAAAAAGTTATTATCCCCAAACGCAATGCTAAGGATTTGGAGGATTTACCTGAAGAAGTCCGGCAGGAAATGGAATTCATTCTGGCAAAAGACGTCAGCGACGTATTTGCAGCGGCGCTCAATCCTGAAGCAAAATCCTAATCCACCCTTGCATAGGTTGCAGTTCAAGGCATAATCAAAGTCATGGCGTTATACATTAAGGATAATTTTATGAACGATATTAGCCGCGGGAATATACGTGTTCGAGGTTTTGCCAATGAGGAAATGGATTTTCAGCTGCTAAGGCAACTAGGGGCAACCTCCTATGGGGCAGCTTCTGTGGGGGAGTGTTTCAATCTTTCTGCTAAAATTGCTGATGGCAATCCTAAGAATTGGGTGCAAGAATTCACCCGTTTGGCCGAATGGCAAAAAAACGATGGTTTAGAGCGCTTGCTTAAAAATCACATTATCAGTGGCCGCGAACAATTGTTTAAAGCATGTAATTCGTTCCGTGCTGCTGAATATTATTCGCCTTGTGCGTCAGAACAACATCGTACATTGGGTTTAAATTCAGCGGATTGCTTTAGGACCGCAATCAGTACTTTGGATATTCACTTCGAAACCCACAGCATTACTTATCAGGATATAGCCATCCCGATTTATTTTTTCTCCCCTGCCAATGATGGGGTGCAGCGCAAGACAGTTTTAATGGTAAGCGGTTTTGATGGAACCATGGAAGAAGAGTTTTTTATGCGTGGATGGGCAGCAATTGAACGAAATTATAATGTGATTCATTTTGCGGGTCCGGGGCAAATGGATGTATTTCGGCAATATCCAACTACATTTTTTCAGCCTGATTTTGAGCAGGTAGTCAGTAAGGTCATTGATCATATTGCGTTCCGGCAGGAAGTGAATATGAACAAACTGGCTTTGGTAGGTATTAGCATCGGCGGTTATTTCGCAACGCGTGCCGCAGCTCATGAGCCACGCATAAAAGCTCTAGTCGCCAACTCTCCCATCCTTGACGTCTATGCTTATCTTACATCATTTGTTCCTGGGAATCCTTTGGATATTCCGGATGATCACGACTTTACATTGGCAGATATTCCCTTTATTTCCGATACCGAGTTTCCCGTTGAATTAAAAGCAAGAACCGAGCAGTTATTGATGCGTTATGGGAGACACTCTTTTAAAAACACATTTAAATACTTGCAAGAATTCCAGGTGGGGGAGGCAATCAACAATATTACATGTCCTTGTCTTGGCCTTATAGGAACCGCAGAAGGGGAGGAGCCTAGGAAACAATTTGCCGAATTTTGCCGGCAAGTTAGAGCGGATAGTTATGAATTCAACGATTTTGAAGGTGCGAGCACGCATTGTCAGGTCGGTAATGTTTCTTTTGCGAATGCAGTCATGTACGATTGGTTGGATCAACTGTAATCGGAGGAGAAACTTATGCAGTGTTATCGAATATTGATTTTGGTTTGTTGTACTTTTTTGGCAAGTTGCCAAGTGTATCAAAATCAAAGTTTATTCACCCTTAAACCTAACGATGCCACTATCACCACCTCGGTCATGGATGCATTGGTGAGTAATCGCGAATTGGCTCCTTATAATTTGCACGTCGAAAGCGAAGACGGAGTCGTACACTTAAGCGGTTATGTGAAAACCATCCGCCAAAGCGATATCGCAGGTGAAGTAGCCAAAAAGGTTGCCGGGGTAAAATCTGTGGAAAACAACATCATTGTCAGAAAATAAACATGATTAAGCCTGATTATTGTGCCGTGATAACCAGGCTTAATCTCCTAAAAAACAAACAATTAGATTCAAATACAATCATTCCTTCCTTTACTTATTTTTCACTGTATCCAATACTTTAGTTATAAAAATCAATTTCCAAGAGCACAATAACATGAACGCATGGACACAGCAGTTGGAAGAACGATTGCTCAAGCAATTGGGAAAAAGCAAAGGTTTGGCATTAAGTAAAAAGTACGTGCAAAAATTTCCAGCAGGATATCGTGATGATTTTGATGCCATCCGTGCGGAAGCTGACATTGCCAAACTTGAAACTCTCTCTGAAAACCATACTCTGGCGATTAGCTTATATTTCAAGGCGGGTGAAGAGGGCGATTTGCATCTGCGTTTGTATCAATGGAGGAAACCGGTGCCGCTGTCCGATGTTTTACCCATGCTTGAAAATTTTAATTTGCGTACCCTGGCAGAGCATCCTTATAAAATCCAATTGGAAAAAAATAAAATGGTTTGGATTAACGATTTCCATTTGGAGTATAAGGAAGGGAAGCTGGAACTTGAAAAGGTAAAGGCACTATTTGAAGATGCATTTGCTAAAGTTTATTTCAATCTAGCTGAAAATGATGGCTTTAATAAACTAATTCTCGGAGCTTCGTTATCATGGCAAGAAGTCATTATTTTGCGTGCGTATGCCAAATATCTCCATCAAATACGCTTCCAATATAGCCAGGCTTATATTGAAAAGGCATTAATAAATAATGCATCTTTAATGAAAGACTTGGTTGAGTATTTTAAGTTGCTACACGATCCTGGGCGATTTAAAAAAAATCAATCCGCTGCTTTAGAAGTAGAAATTCTGCAGAAACTGGAGTCAATTCCCGCATTGGATGAAGACACCATAATTCGCCGTATATTAAGTTTAATTAAGGCAACTTTGCGTACTAATTATTTCCAGCGCACTCATAATAATGAGATTAAACATTATTTGGCTCTTAAGTTAAATTCCCGTACTATCCCTGAAATGCCCTTACCCGCTCCCCTATTTGAGACCTTTGTTTATTCTTCACGTTTTGAAGGGATTCATTTACGTAATGCGAAAATTGCTCGTGGCGGTTTGCGCTGGTCCGATCGGCGGGAAGATTATCGTACGGAAATTCTAGGATTAATGAAGGCTCAAGTCGTAAAAAACTCAGTGATTGTCCCTTCCGGCGCCAAAGGCGGGTTTGTACTTAAAGCAGTGCCTCCTGGTGCTGGACGTGATTTTATGGTTAAAGAGGTAACGTATTGCTACACAGGTTTTGTAAGTGGTTTATTAGATCTTGCCGATAACATCAAGGATGGAGCGTTTGTTCCCCCGAAGGATGTCGTGTGCCATGACAGCCCCGACCCTTATCTGGTTGTCGCCGCTGATAAAGGAACGGCCACTTTTTCCGATCTTGCCAATAGTATTTCCAAAGCATATGACTTTTGGCTGGGTGATGCATTCGCCTCAGGAGGTTCTGCGGGATATGATCATAAAAAAATGGGTATTACAGCCCGGGGTGCATGGGAATCGGCCAAACGCCATTTCCGTGAGCTTGATATTAACATCGCTGAGCAACCGATTACCGTAGTCGGTATTGGCGATATGAGCGGCGATGTATTTGGCAATGGATTGTTATATTCCAAAAACCTTAAGCTAGTTGGTGCTTTTGACCATCGCCATATTTTTATTGATCCTAATCCGGATGCCGAACTATCATTCGCCGAGCGCCAACGGTTGTTCACTCTTCCTGTTTCATCTTGGGAAGATTACAACCCAAGTTTAATTTCTGCAGGCGGAGGCGTTTTTAAACGCACGCTTAAATCCATCCCGGTTACTGCGGAAATGAAGCAGAGATTTTATATCGAGGAAGATACACTGACTCCAGACGAATTGATCCGCGCACTTCTTAAGTCGCCTGTGGACTTATTATTCAATGGCGGGATCGGTACGTATGTTAAATCCAGTCAGGAGAGCCAAGCCGAGGTAGGCGATCGCAGTAATGAGCGGTGCCGGATAAATGGCAAGGACTTGCGTTGCCGGGTAGTTTGCGAAGGTGGAAATTTAGGGTTTACCCAACGCGGCCGTGTGGAATTTGCCTTACATGGCGGCTTAATCAATACTGATTTTATTGATAATTCGGCTGGGGTCGATTGTTCCGATCATGAAGTGAATTTAAAAATTCTTTTGGATCATGAAGTGCAGCAGGGAAATTTATCACGGACTGCACGCAATAATTTGCTCATGTCTTTAACATCCGAGATAGCGCAATTGGTTTTAAAAGATAATTACCATCAAGCCTTGGCATTAAGCTTTTCTAGATTTTCAGCTGCAAAAGACATAGTCCAACATACTGATTATATAAAACATTTGGAAGCGCAGGGAATTCTAGATCGCCAGGTGGAATTTTTGCCAGATGATAAAGAACTCATTGAACGTAAGGTAGAAGCCATTGGTTTAACGCGTCCTGAGCTTGCTGTTTTGTTAGCCTATACAAAAATTAATCTTAAGGCAGAAATTTTAAAATCCGATCTGCCCGAAGATGCTTATCTTAAAGAAATCATTCAGACAGCTTTCCCGGCCAAAATTGGTAAAAAATATAAAAAATCCATGCAACAGCACCAATTGCACCGCGACATTATAGCAACCCAACTTGCTAATGAAGTGGTCAACAACATTGGTATGACGTTTATTTATCAAACCCAAAAAGAAACGGGGACGCCAGTTGATAAAATCATACGTGCCTACACCGCAGCTTCAGCTATTTTTGAAACCAATGAATTGCAACGCATGGTTGAGTCACTTGATTTTAAAATATCCCTGGCGGAGCAATTTGATATCATCACTAATATTCGCCATTTACTCATCTTATCCACCCGCTGGTTTTTACAGGGCCGCCGTTTAAGTTTGGATTTGCAGGAATTAATCGGTAAGTATTACAAATCCGTAAAGCGGCTTGAAAAGATCATTCCTGAACTTATGGGAGGTTTTACGAAACAGTATTTGGCTTCCATGACGATGAAATTTCAGAAATCAGGTCTTTCGCAAGCGATTGCCGAACGCATCGCTACGTATCGCGCTATCTATACCGCACTGAATATCATAGAAGTAGCCCATATCAATGGTTTCGATTTAATCAAAGCTGCAAAAGTTTATTTTGCCAGTGGCGAGCGTATGAATTTGTTATGGTTTAGAGATCAAATTGCTAGCGAGTCTCGTGAAGGGCATTGGAATACGCTTGCGCGTTTTGCCCTAAGGGATGAGCTGGACAATGCCCAGCAAGCAATGACTGTGGCAATTATGCAATCTACACCGGATAAATGGGATGTAAACAGACGCATTGATAGATGGGTGAGTGATAACCAGACTATTATTTTGCGCTGGGAGCAGCTTTTATCAATGCTACACAGCAGCCAGGCGATCGAGTACAGCATGTTTTTTATTGTTATTCGCGAATTTATCCGCCTGATTCAGGCTGCCTGCATCAAATAGCTTGCCGTGTTGCAATATTTATTAATAAGTATCCATCCTTAATGAAGGTTCTTTTTCTTTGTTATTGCTTGCCGAGAGGGGACGCGAGAAGAATCCATTCCTAAGCGCTAATGGCACTGAGGGTGAAACGGGAGAAAACTGGGTTTTTGAAGAAAGATTATCATTATTATTTTCAAGAACTAATAGCAATTGAGGTTGGGAAAACATACCTGTCATTTCCTGAAAATAAGGATGGTTATTTTTTAAGAGTAAGGCGATTAGGTCGCTTGCGTCTTCGACGGTTAGTGCAGGTATAACTTTTTTCAGTAATTCATTATTTAAAAGCGAGGGGGAAGTATATGCTATTCTGCACAGAATTTTTAAAGCTGTCTTTTTTACAAATCCATCCTCATCATTCAGGCAGCCTGCAAGTTGGGTTAACGCGGAGCTAGATAACGTATTCGGAAAATAGTGGCTGAGTGTTTCCAACAGGAGCACAGCACTCTTACGGGCAAAGGAAGGCGTTGCCGCTATATTTAGGATTAAAGGCATTCTTTTTACTATAAGTAGGTGCATCTCCTGGGGGCAGGATTTTAAAAAAGAGCGTATGACCCAAAGGCCAAGAATTTGTTCATCTATATCTTTCCGCTCCAATTTGGCCAGATACTGTGTGGCATAAAAGTAAATTACGCGCGGTGTTTGCAAGCTTATAATCGCGCTAATTAGCGAAACCAGTTTTTTTTGAATGATATTATTCTTTTCAGCTTCAAGCGATGCAAAGAGGCTGGAAAGGCCTTTAGAACCCAATATTTCCGGCGCTATTCTCACTAAAAACTTCAGTGTTTGTATTGCGTAAATCTGTAATTGCGGATGTTGGTCTCTTATATTTTCACTCACAGAGGTCATTATTTCTTCATTTAAAAATAATTTTAATGTTTTCGGACATTTTTTTGCCAGAAGAGAAAACATGAACAGGGCACTTCTGCGTGAGAATGTATTTGCTTCTTTAAGCTTATTGGCAAGAGAGCAAAGGAAGTTGTTATTTAATAATTGTGAGAAATGCTGGGCAGGAAAATCCTTTAATGTTGCATAAAGCTGATTTTGTACATCGAATTGTTCACTATCCAGTTTATTGACAATAATATTCAGTTGATTTTCCGATAAAGACACTTCACTTTTTGTAATGAGAAACGCTATGGCTTGTAATGCTTTCGTGGCAATATAATCTTCACTATCGCGCACTTGGATAATAAAACCATTCAATAAGTCCGCGTAATTTTTATTTTTGTCAGGTAAGATTGGAATTAATCGAGAAAATAAGCTTAAGGAATTCAATTGCATATAAATGTCGTTTTGACTTAAATTTTCAATTATTTTGGTAGCATGTTTTTCTGTTATTAACACTGAATGGTTCAAAATTATAGTTGCAAGTGCATGCTGGGCCACGCATTGGACGTCGACATCAGAATGGGTCAAATGCATAACCAACTTATCCGTAAGAGATTGCATTTGTTCCTTGTTTAAAAAAATAGCTAATTCATCCTTTAATAAATTGATTGTTTCCAGCGCTATTTCATGGGTATTGGCATTGGATATGGCTTCTATTGTTTTGAGGAGATTTTCGCAATAAATACGAATAGTATGGATTTGCAGTTCAGTAAATTTTTGTGGATGTTTTTTCCATAAAAAAGATAAAACGTGCAATACCATAGGGGAGTTGCTGTTTTTAGTATTAAGCATTTGAATCAGGGTATCGAGATTTTCCTCTGTAATTAACTGCGGTTGTTTTTCAGCGATTACGCGGCAGGCAAGCAGAACAGGCAGAGCTCCTTCGGAGTTTGTTTTAATCACGTCTAAAAGTGTTTTGACAGTAATTAGGTGTGGAAAAGTAATGAAAATACTCCACACGACTGCTGTGTTGGGTAGCGATAATTGCGTTGGCTCTTCTTTAAATTGCTCTAGCAAAAATTTGATATTTTCATCTTTAAGAAGAGGTAATAAGCTGGCTAAACCTACTACACGGTACTCTTTCAAGAGAGTGAGTTTATTTAAAAAATCCAACTCAGCTGGAAGGATGAATTCTCCTGATTTAATTTTAAATCCGATATGCAATGCATGCAGTTTAATGAGGGTAGGAGAATAATCAAGTTTGTGTGCTAATAAATAACTAAGTTGCTGCTGTAAATAGGCAGTAATCGATGAATAAAAATTGATATCTTTTTTTTTAATATTTTCTATGGGCTGGAGCAATTGAGCAAAAAGCCGTTGGTATAAGATATTCCAGGAAGCCTCATCTTTTTTTTCTTTGATTGTTGCAAACAGCGGCATCAATACACTGGCAATATAATTTGCCTTTTTAGTAAGGGAAAAATTTGCAATTTCATCATGAGAAAGAAAAAAACTCATTTCGGTAATCAAGGAGTTTAACTTTAAGGCAGACAGAGGTGGTTTAGGCATGGTTTTATTTTATCCCAAATGAAATATAACCAGTCATACTATAGTACTGTAACTATAAAACAGGATAAATAAAAAATTCATGCATTATTCACGCGCATAACCTATTAAATCTAAGCTTCGTTGCAAATATTCAGCAAGAAAAGGATGGCCCAATAAATAATCAGGCAAATTATCCGGTAAATTATTTTGTGCAGATTGTCGAGCGCTCTCCCAATCGTCAAAATCACCGCGTCCTAAGTACATTAAGGTCAGTAAATCCAGTTTTTTTTCCACCGTTAATGCGTCAATAACATTTTTTATCTCAAGATAAGTTAAATCATCCTGGTGATCGGCTAAAATTTGCGCCCAATCGTATTCATATTCCGTTTCAGGCATCTGTTCACCAAAGGTAACTTCTTCTTTCGCATGAAATTCTTTAGTTTTTTCAATTAAGTCACTCACAATTTGCGGGTTTACAGATAAAATATCGATGCTTAACATGGCTACATTCCTTTGCCTTATATGCTTATAATAATTATAGAACACCGACTAAATAGAGCATGAGTACCTTAGGTAGAGAAGCGATAACTTGAGAATATAATTTCTATAAAATTATAGAAATTATTGGCCAGTTATCTAATTATCGTTAGTAAAATTAAATATAGGAAGTTATTTTAAGCGATATGAATACCCCATTTCTTTCTTCCACAAACGAATTGATACAGCAGGCGGAACACGCGCTAACGAATTCTTTATCGGTCCTTAAAGACTTGGCTCAACATGCGGATGCTTTGCCTGGGTCTGATTCAGTGGGAGGTAGAGTACAAACCCTGCAATTAATTTTACAGTATCGATTAGATACCCAGGATGCTCTATTGCGGCTTTTACACATTGAACAAACGCTGCTGCAAGTTTTAGGGATTGCGCCGCAACATTCTTCCCGGATTAACATGGAGAGAATTGCTTTTGCCCTGGGCCACGATGATTTACGCCACATTTTGCATGCATTAAGTCAATTGATTGATTCTTTGGCAAAGATTGCGAATCGGATGGGAAACCGCGAGCGCTTCACTGATCAAGTCACACACCAGCAAGCATTGAAAGCCAGCAATCGTTATTTAAAGTTTCAAGAGCGTTTGCAGAGCGCTGCTGAACAACAAAAGCGTTTTGTTATCACATTGGATGATATTCATCGGAACATAAAAGAGTTGGTGAAGCGGGAAGCAATCGGACCTGTTCTTGATCACATTGCGGCACTGCGCGGTCCTATATCGCAATTTTTTCAAGCAGTACAAAATGGTTTGGGCTTATCCCATGCCCTTTACGAAAAAACTAATAAAAACATGGGCGTAACTAAAGAATTGAGCATTTTGTTGCAGCAGGCAGATTTAGTATTGCGTGAAATCCCGGCTTTGCATCCGCGGCAAACTCTTCTTTCGCCGGCAAAAATGTCAAGCCCCGATCGCTTGGAAGAACGTGCAACTGCAAAGCGAATGGGGCATTTTTTTCATTTGTAATGACGCCTTTTTATGCCAAGATATTATCCAAGTCATGTGCCAGCAAACGTCGATTGGCGCGAAAATACGTAAGCGGCGAATGTTCAAGCAAGTCGGATAATCGCTCCATGTAGATGCAAGCATAGCGGTCCACTTGA
Organism: Legionella septentrionalis; assembly: GCF_003989745.1. GTDB lineage: Bacteria > Pseudomonadota > Gammaproteobacteria > Legionellales > Legionellaceae > Legionella_A > Legionella_A septentrionalis. The sequence continues at coordinate 34,384 of NZ_RZGS01000009.1, read as the reverse complement.
TAGGCAAAATAACTTTCTTCTGCCCCAGCCCGAAAAATTCGCTCCCATTTTGGATTAAAAAATTTATGTTGTTCCTGCAGTAATTCCATGATTTGTTTGTCAACCGCATTTATTTGTATCTGTAAAGCCTGAATTTCATTGTCATAGACATGCGTTTCTTCTTCAATGCTTTTGGTATTTATCTTGATATAATTTTCTTCAAGTTTGCGCTTCGTTTTCATGGCAGCGTTAATCTGCAATTCAACGGGCCTTGCTTTTACCTGTGCTGCTATCTCATCGCCGAGTTCTTCTACGACGAGAGCCGTGCGCCAATTACAGTCTTTCTTTAAACGTAAAATATCGCCATAAATATGATCGCCAATATATAAAATTTCATCTCCTTTTAAATGCAAATCTTCTGTGAATTTTGTTGCATATCCTCCCTGATAGACACCGGGAGTAATTTTTCCTGTAACGTTGGTCATTGTGCCGGTTGTCGGATGAACGGCAAGAAATCTTGACTCGTCATAGAAAAAACGCGGTTTATTGGCGAGTGTAATCACATATTCAAACAAATCCTGCCAATTTTTGCCTTTTTCCATGAAAGGATCGATAGTGTATTCCAATAAAAGTTTTGCATATTGATACTCAGAATTGGTCAAAATAAATATTTTTTTCCCATGCTTGATGTAACGTTTAAGCCCTTCTACTACGGTGTGATCTTGATAGACAAACTGCTCCGGTGCATCACAGATCCGCCGCTTCAAGGTGCCTTCTGCGTGGACTTCATCCACGCTGTTTAATACGTCTAACGCAATGACATTATAACTGGGTAGTTCATGAGGGTATTGATCTTTATAATCAATTAACTGGCTATATAAAACGCAAAATGCAATGGAGAAAGACGTATCGATAGCCATGTAATTCGGATCACCTAAATCCACATAAATACTGCGGTAAAACTGCTTTTGATCAGAAAATTGTATGGCTTGTGTACCATGATAACTCTGGCGGATAGCTGCATATCGACTTAATTTTAAGATATTGCCATTCTTGCTATCGACTACCAGCCCACGAATTGCATCTTTAAAATTAAATTTAAAGCTGCGGATGTTTTCAGGATATTTCTTACTGTTTATCAAATTATCAATGACCAATTGATACACTAAAGCTTCGAAGTTTTCAGTTTTATAACGGATCAGCGTATGATCCATATCCAAGCCGATAAACTTAATTTTTTTCATGTTCAAGATGCGGTTTACAAAAACTTTCTGATTCATGCCTTTTCTCTCAAATATTTGCCGTTAAAGAGCGTTGTACTAATCATGGATATATGGCTGATAGTCGGGGAACCACATGGTGTTATGAATTGCTGTCTCAATGTTCTTTTCAGACTGCGCATCTGCATGTTTTTCTTTAATCGCTTCCAATAGGACTGCTTTTGCGATGTGCTGACTGACTTTGCGTATGGACGTTAGTTCGGGTAACAAGCATCCTTGGCCGGTAATAGTCGCGGGTGCCAGTTCACTCAGTGCTAATGCTGCGGCCATCATCATGCCATCCGTTACCCGCTTGATTTTACCCGCAACCACGGCTAAGCCTATGCCGGGGAAAATATAGGAATTATTGCATTGCGAAATGCTTATTTCTTCCCCATTTATGTAGACTGGGGCAAACGGGCTGCCTGTCGCCACTAAAGCTCGGCCTTTTGTCCAGGTTAATAAATCATTAGGAGTAGCTTCCGCTCTGGAAGTGGGATTTGACAGAGGAAAAATAATGGGCCGCTGGCAATAATGACCCATGGTTTCCACCATGGTTTGCGTAAATTGGTTGGCTTGACCGGATACACCGAGAAGAATAGTCGGTTGTGCGTGCTGGATGACATCCAAAAGGCTGAGTTGTTTCCTTGCTGGTTGCCAACCTGATAATGATTTGCGGGAATGGGCAAAAGGTTTTTGAAATGGCAGCAATCCAGGCAACTCATCATGCAATAACCCTAAGCGATCCACGAGATAAAAACGGGAACGCGCCTCTTGTTCGCCGAGCCCCTGGCTTACCATCATTTGCACTAGTTGTTCGCTAATGCCGCATCCTGCCGAGCCTGCCCCTAATAAAGCGATCCGATGCTCCCTAAGTGGCATGTTGCTAATTCGTGTGGCGGCCATAATGGCTGCCACAGTCACTGCTGCTGTACCCTGGATGTCATCATTAAATGTACACAATTGCTCACGGTAGCGTTGCAATAAAGGATAGGCATGTTGTTGGGCAAAATCTTCGAATTGCAATAATGCTTGTGGGAAATGCCGCTTGACCCCTTGTACAAATTGATCGACAAAATGATCATACTCACTGCCATTTATACGAGTATGACGCCAACCTAAATATTGCGGATCATTTAATTTTTCCTGGTTATTTGTACCCACGTCGAGAACGATGGGTAAAGTTTCACCAGGATTGATGCCACCGCAAACCGTATATAAGGATAGTTTACCAATTGGGATACCAAGCCCGCCTGCACCTTGATCGCCCAATCCTAAAATGCGTTCACCATCGGTCACCACGATGACCCGTATACTGCGTTCCTGTGCAATGGACGCCAGGATGGCATCCATTTTATGTGCCTCCGGATAACTGATAAACAATCCTCGCGGTTGCCGGTAAATATGATGGAAAAATCGACAAGCTTCACCTACCGTAGGCGTATAAATGATCGGTAACATTTCCGTAAGATTTTCTAAAACAAACCGGTAAAACAAAACTTCATTGCGATCTTGTAAAGCGCGCAAATAAATATGTTGCTCAAGTGGGCTCTGTTTTGCTGCATAAGCATCACGGCAGCGTTGTAATTGCTCGCTAATTGTTTCGGTATTGGCGGGAAGCAAGCCGTATAAGTGAAATAATTCTTTTTCTTCGGGAGTAAACGCAGTGCCTTTATTTAATAAAGGATTGCGCAGTAATGTTTGTCCAGTTGCAGATACTTTAATTGCCATCTGTTGCCCCTGTATCCTTTTGCTTATAATAACAATTCAGTAATTCCTTATACATTTTGCATATTAGCACGTATGCTGTTGTTAACAAGCAAGGAAGACTCAAAGCTGCAAAAGAAGGCGTAAATTCAGAGTCTTAAGATAGGGTATGGTTTTTTAAAATTTAAGGATTGCAAAAAAAGTGTTCAATAAAGATACCATTTTCCTGGGTTTTTTGTTATAATTTCCGCCACTTTTAAACCCGGGCTAGGAGTCATGGTTGTCTGAGTCAGTTGCAATTGATTCGCAGGGCATTTTTCCTCGCACTTATTGGATGCCTTGGCTGGTATGTTTATCAGCCGGATTATTTTTTCTGTACGAATTTTTTCAGCTCAATCTATTTGATGTGATTAATGAGCCATTGCGCCAGGAATTTCACATCAATGCTGCAGAATTGAGTTGGATGTCCAGTGCTTACCTTTGGGCAGACATCTTGTTTTTGCTGCCTGCCGGAATTATTCTTGATCGGTTTTCTACCCGTTTTGTTATTTTAGCCGCCATGTTTATCTGTGTGTTAAGCACGATGGGATTTGCTCTGACCCACTCATTCGTCTGGGCTTCTTTTTTCCACTTTCTATCCGGCATCGGGAACGCATTTTGTTTTTTATCTTGCGCTGTTCTGGTTTCACGCTGGTTTCCGCCGCGCCGGCAAGCGCTTGTCATCGGTTGCCTGGTGACGATGGCATTTATAGGCGGCATGATGGCACATACTCCTTTGGCATTTCTAAATGAGCAATATGGGTGGCGAAACGCTTTATTTATTGATGGCGGAGCAGGGGTATTATTATTTTTCTGGATTTTTTTTACGGTCAAAGACCGCCCTGACAACCAGAAAAAGACAAGCTCTGTGAATCAAGCGGCATCGTCCGGTTTTTCACGGGCATTGCTTAATCCGCAAAATTGGCTGGCTGGCTGTTTTACTTCTTTCCTTAATTTGCCGATTATGGTGCTTTGTGCCTTGTGGGGTGCAAGCTATCTGGAAACCGTGCATCATTTATCCAAGATGGCAGCCAGTAATGCCGTTAGCTTGATTTTGGTAGGGAGCATCATCGGGTGTCCTGTTGTTGGGTGGTTATCTGACTATATGGGGCGGCGCAAACCGCTGATGATCCTTGGCGCTATGGCAACTTTGCTGACGGTTCTGCCATTGTTTCTGCATAGCTCCATTCCTCCGGTAGTTTTATGCACCCTATTTTTTTTGCTTGGGTTTTTTACCAGTACTCAAGTGATTTCATACCCCCTGATAGCTGAGAGTAACCCAGCCAGCAGCACCGGCTCTGCGACCGGGATTTCTTCAGTAATTATCATGGGTGGCGGTGGCCTCGGGCAGGTTTTGTTTGGCATATTAATGCATCATCATGCCGGGGCAGCGCAGTATTCAGCAGCGGATTTTCAGTTCGCTATGTGGATGTTCCCTGTTACGATTGTGGCTGCGCTAGTAGCCGTTTTCTTTACCCGTGAAACCTACTGCAAACGTTATAGTTAAGGAGTCTTTTTTATGCAGCCATTGGTGGAAGAATACAGAAGATTCGACCTGGTAAAAACAACGCTGTTACCATGGATAATTTGCTTCGCTGCATCCTTATTTCTCTTTTATGAATTTATTCAGGGCAATATGTTTGCCTCGATTGCAGATAACATAATGCGGGATTTTCATATTCAAGCCGACAAAATGACTTATTTGTCCAGTATTTATTATCTCGCCAATGTAATTTTTCTTTTTATTGCAGGGATATTGCTCGATCGTTTTTCAACAAAAAAAACCATAGTAATTGCCATGCTGCTCTGTATTTTGAGCACATTTCTTTTGGCTTATGCCCACTCGTTTTACCTTGCACTTTTTTGTCGGTTTGTAACAGGCATCGGTAGCGCATTTTGCTTTCTTGGACCTATCCGTATTGCTTCGCGCTGGTTCCCGCCTAACCGCATGGCGCTGGTTACCGGCGTAGTCGTGACTATTGCCATGACAGGCGGTATGTTGGCCCAATATCCATTAACCAAATTGGTGCTTGAATTAGGTTGGCGCGATTCGCTTATTCGAGTAGGTTGGCTGGGTGTCGCATTATTATTATTCATGATGTACTGGATTAAGGATAAGCCGCAAGAAGAGGCCTTAGCCACCGCCAAAAAACTGGATGTATTAACCACGGCAAAAATGGCTTATCTAAATTTGCAAACATTTCGGGCGGCTCTTTACACCAGCTTGATGAATATGCCTATTGCCGTGCTGGGGGCAATGATAGGTTCTTTATATTTAATGCAGCGGCTTGGGGTGAGTAAGGAAGATGCTGCATTGGTTAATTCCATGTTATTCCTCGGTGCCATTGTAGGCGGTCCTGCCATTGGCTGGTTTTCAGACAAATTAGGTTTGCGTGTATTACCCATGAAACTGGGTGTGCTGGCATCTTTGCTTACTCTATTAGGGATTATGTATTTACCCGTATCCCTGACCATGATGGGTTTTTTATTCTTTTTGCTGGGTTTTTTTACTGCCGCCCAGGTAATCAGCTACGCTTTGGTAGCAGAAAGCAGTCCTGCTGCAATGACGGCCATGGCAGTGAGTATGATTTCCTTGCTGACCCAAGGCGGATATATTCTTTATCAAAATTTATTCAGTGCCGTATTGCTATGGCATGGTGACATGCATATGGTTGCGGGAACGCCGGTGTATTCTTTTACAGCGTATCAAACCGCAGCCTTGATCATGCCGCTGGGATTGGGTATTGCCCTGTTCGCATTGTTTAAACTGAAAGAAACGTATTGTCGGCATATTCAAGGATAAGTATGGATTCTGGACGGGTTTGTATACTATTAATGGATTCATTAGGTATTGGTGCAAGTCTTGATGCCCCAAGCTATGGGGATGCAGGCGCAAATACCTTTATGCATATTTACCAGGCTTGCCGGGATAGGCGTGCCGACCAATCCGGATTACGCAATGGCGATTTGCACATCCCCAATCTGGCGCGTTTGGGTTTATACCACGCCGCAATAGCCAGTGCGGGGGTAAAATTTATCGATTTATCCACTTTGGCCGAGCCTGCCGGCTATTATGGCTATGCGGTGGAGCAAAGCCTTGGGAAAGACACCCCTAGCGGGCATTGGGAATTGGCAGGAGTGCCAGTTATGTTTGCATGGGGCTATTTCCCTGAGGCCATTCCGTGTTTTCCCCCGCAATTAATAGAAAAATTCATTGAACGCGCGGCTTTGCCTGGGGTTTTAGGCGAAAAGCATGCATCGGGTACGGTGATTATTGAAGAGCTGGGAGAAGCGCATTTACTGTCTGGGAAACCCATTGTTTACACATCTGCGGATAGCGTTTTTCAAATTGCAGCACACGAAGAGTATTTTGGCTTGGAGCGCTTGTACCAAATTTGCGAAATTGCCCGTGAACTGGTTGATGAGTATAAAATTGGACGCGTCATAGCGCGGCCTTTTACTGGAATTCCAGGAAAATTTAAACGCACTGGCAACCGCCGCGACTACGCAGTACCGCCGCCGCAGCCAACATTATTGGATTTTTTGAAAAATGACGGGCGGGAGGTTATTGCCATTGGCAAAGTGGCCGATATTTATGCGCATCAGGGGATTAGCAAAACCATTAAAGCAGATGGTAATCAAGCGCTTTTTGATGCAACCTTGGAATGCATGAAGACAGCGCCTGATAAAAGCCTTGTCTTTACCAATTTTGTAGATTTTGATTCATCGTACGGCCATCGTCGCGATGTGGCGGGTTATGCTCATGCTTTGGAAGCTTTTGATGCACGTTTACCGGAATTGGAGTCTTTATTAAAGCCTAATGATATGGTTGTCATCGCTGCCGATCATGGCTGCGATCCTACTTTCCCTGGAAGCGATCACACGCGGGAGCATATTCCTGTTTTAATGTTTGGCCCGAATTTAGCCAGTCGTTTTATAGGAAGACGGGAAACTTTCGCAGACATAGGGCAGACGCTTGCAGAATACTTCGCAGTTAAGCCCCTGCAGTATGGACTTTCTTTCTTAAATCAGCCATGAGCTATCCTGTTTCCTTTTTAGAATATTGCACGCTTCTTAATTTGCGCCTCACTTCCATGCGCAAGGAAATTCTTTACATTTTATGGCAAGCGAAAAAGCCTCTGAAAGCCTATGAAATTTTAGAAGCTTTATTAAAAATAAACCCCAATGCCAAGCCGCCTACTGTGTACCGCGCCTTATTATTTTTTGTAACACAAAACATGGTCCATAAAATTGAATCGATTCAGAGTTATACGTTATGCTCTGAACCGGAAAAAAACTTGTTCTCGGAAGTGTTGATGGTTTGCAATAGTTGCCATGAAGTTGTTGAAACCTATGACGCAATGATGCAGGCGTTGGTTTTAAACATAGCGGCAAAAAATGATTTTAAACTAAAACAGCATGTCATCGAGTTGAAAGGAGTTTGCCATAAATGTGCGGTATAGCGCATGGCTTTTATTTTATTCTCGCAGCCATCGTAATTGCTATTCAGATTGCGTTCCAAAACGTATGGAGAAGTAGAGAATTCAATATTGCTGCATGCTGGGTTGCTCAAATATGATACATTTGTGGGTTTTAATGAACTGAGGATTTTCTAATGCCAACTTTGACTGACGCCATAAACGCGATAATTGCTGGAAATGATGAAGATTCAATTGTAGGTAAGTTAACGTCTATTCCCAAGTATCTCTTCTTTCAGCCTTTTCAAAAAAATTTTAGTGATGTGGCGCTCACGGTTACCGCTTCGGTGACCGCCCCCCTTGTTCTGGGAGTGATGACGGCAGTAGCCGCAGCAATGGTGGTAACGCTGCCGCTTGTTGCCATAGCTTTATTTGCTGCTAACCGCTTTTTCGCTGCACGTGGTTACGAGGATGAATATGAGCCAGGGAATGAAGATGACATAAGAAATAAGGCTTTTGTTGGGGGGGCGCTGGCACTGCTTGGCGCCATGATTGCACTGGCTGCGACCCCTATATTATTGCTGTTCACGGTGCTCGCAACCCCACTGGCCTTAGCGTCTGTCATAAGCCGGACAGCAGCGACCATTGCCGATGCGATACAAAGTGAAGACGAATTGAATGCATACGGTTGTCAATAGAAATCGATTGCTAAATTATTGTTTGTTTTATGCAAATTACAGCGGCATCCTTCCCACCATAAATAATTCATCCTGGACCCTCTGAAACCGTCATGAGTTAACTACAGCAGGATGTCATTTAGCTGAAAGTAATTTGCCGAAGATGCAACATAATAGTATTTGTTCAATTTGTGGATGCCATAATGACCATGGCTGCCTAAGGTTGAGTCGCAAAAGATGAGCTGAAGTTTTTAAGGAATTCCATTGTGAAATTTGCATAAACATGATACATTGTGAGTTTTAAATAAACTGGGGATTCTTCTGATGCCAACCTTAACGGATGTATTTAACGTTGAAACGTCGATTGGGACGAAATTAAGGAGTACTTTCTTTCAACCTTTTCAAAAAAATTTCAGTGATGTAGCACTCACTTTCACTGCGCCAGTCAGTGCTCCTCTTTTTTTTGGCATGCTGACAGTGGCTACTGCAGCAGTGGCAGTAGCTTTGCCATTGGCTTCTATCGCTTTATTTGCTGCCAACCGCTTTTTTACAGCACGCGGTGCTGAGCATCAAATTACAAATGATAGTAACGATATACGCAGCCAAACTCTTGCCTTCAGTGGCTTTGCATTGATTGGTGGCGTGGTGGCATTGGTTGCCACCCCTCTGTTGTTGCTGCTGACGGTGCTGGCAGCCCCATTGGCTTTAGTGTCTATTGCAACCCGTACAGCAGCGACCATCGCTGATGCTGTACAAGGTGCAGAGAATTCTAGACCACAACATGTGTATTAATGGTTTTGTAGTTCTGCCTATGGCTGCATTTGCAGCCATAGCATTCAAATTTATCAGCCTCATCCTTTCACAAGATAATTCCTTCTTAAAATATATTTTTTATAATATATTTGCATAATGTGTTTAATTGTAGTACAATTTGATTTTATTATGCAGTCGAGGATGTATTATGCCCAGATCTTTTATCCCTACTTTAAACGATGTATTAAATTCCGAAGGACTAGAATTTACTGAAAAGGTAAGGTTAGGCATAAAACAAACTTTTTTTCAGCCTCTGCGCCGGGATAATCCCAGAGACTTCGTGCATACCTTGTGTTTGCCAATCACAGCACCTCTTTTTATGACTGCAGCTACAGCACTTGCTGCATTGCTGGCGCCGACGCTATTGGCTGCTTCGGCGGCTTTATACGTGACCCATAAATTTCTTGAGGCACGCGATACCAACAATAATCCGGACCAGGAACATGCCCCGGATTCTGGGTCAGATGTACTTTTCTATAGCAAAATTGCGGCTGAGTATACATTAAAGGCTGCCGGGGTATGTTTCGCACTCACTCCTTTCTTATTGTTGGGTGCTATTTTAAGTGTGCCTTTAGGGCTAGGAGCTATTGTGACCCGTGCAATTGCCACTCTGGTTTCTCCTCCTGCTTATGATGGTGCAGAGAATGAGCCTCAATACCCTAGGGATGCCTGTACAAATAATTGATTTTTTTAGTACAGAAAATGTTTTTATATTATTCAGCAATAATGTTTGTTCAGAGGACGTGCCATGCCGACTATTACCGAAGTTTTGAATGACCAGTATCAATCTATACCGCAAAAAGCCGTCGGGGCCTTGCATGCAACTTTTTTCCAACCCTTCAAAAAAGGAGCTACGAGCGATATTCTCTTCACGCTGGCTTCACCGATTAGTTTCCCGCTGTTTTTGGGAGTGGCCACGGCCATATCCGCTTCTTTGCTGGTTACTTTACCGGTTTTATCCCCCTGTTTGCTGTTCGCCAGTTCTTTTTTAAAAGCACGCGGCGCGGATGCACAGTCCAATGGTTTTTTTAGGCCAGAACATTTATATAATGCTGCCATGGCAAGTTCAGTCCTTGCAGTTATCTGTGCGGTAGCAACTCCAGTATTATTGTTGGCAACATTATTGTCTGTTCCATTGGCATTACTCTCCATGGCGACTCGAGCCGGGGCAACTATTGTTGAGTCGGCTCGCGAGCGAAATAATGCAGAATATCCAGCATATGAGGTGTGATGCATAGTGTGCAAACATGGAATGTGGTATTCAAGGGAATATGCCAGGAGGTAACTTAACTTTCTGGATATTCCCCTTGTCGTTATTTTTCATCCAATTTATACATTTTTATTGCAAATCATAATTAGAAAACAAAATTTTATTGCAAAAACTTTACGAACTCCCATCATAATTGCAAATAAAATTACCAATCCCTATTGATTTTTCTGATGTCATCCCCAAATTATGCAATTTGATTTTGTGAGGATTAATTTTGGAACAATTTCGCGGCACAACCATTTTATCCGTACGGCGCGGCAATCAGGTCGTTATAGGTGGTGACGGTCAAGTCACTATGGGTAACACCGTGATGAAAGGAAATGCGCGCAAAGTTAGGCGTTTATATAAAGATAAGGTTATTGCGGGTTTTGCCGGAGGAACGGCGGACGCATTCACCCTGTTTGAGCGCTTTGAAAGTAAACTGGAGCTGCATCAAGGCCATTTGGTGCGGGCTGCAGTCGAATTGGCCAAAGATTGGCGCACTGACAAAATTCTAAGGCGCCTGGAAGCTCTTTTGGTGGTTGCAAACAGCAAGTCATCTCTCATCATCACGGGTAATGGTGATGTAATCGAGCCAGAAGAAAGTTTGATGGCAATTGGTTCAGGCGGTCCCTTTGCACAAGCTGCCGCGCGTGCGCTTCTTGAAAACACGGATTTATCTGCACTGGAGATAGTTAAAAAAGCATTAGCCATTGCCGGCGATATCTGTATTTATACCAACCACAATTTAACCATTGAAGAATTAGACAGTGAGTAATTTAATGAGTGACATAAAAACTGTAATGACCCCGCGCGAGATTGTCGAGGAATTGGACCGATACATCATAGGACAAGACCAGGCCAAGCGGGCCGTGGCTATTGCCCTGCGCAACCGTTGGCGTCGTTTGCAAATCCCGGATAGTATTTTACGCAATGAAATAATGCCTAAAAACATCTTGATGATTGGGCCGACCGGGGTCGGGAAAACAGAAATAGCGCGAAGATTGGCACGCCTGGCAGAAGCTCCTTTTATCAAGGTGGAAGCTACAAAATTTACTGAAATTGGCTATGTTGGCCGCGATGTGGATGCCATTTTGCGCGATTTAACCGACATTGCGGTGAAACAAGAGCGTGAATTGGCTATGAGAAAAGTACAAAATATCGCCGAAGAAGCAGCTGAAGAACGCATTTTGGATACCTTGCTGCCGCCGCCGCGTGGCAATTTAAGCCCTGCGGAAAAAGATTCAGCCACGCGCCAGATTTTCAGGAAACAATTGCGTGAAGGCAAGCTTGATGACAATGAAATTGAAATCGATTTAATGGCTTCCAATGTAGGGGTGGAAATTATGGCACCTCCTGGCATGGAAGAGATGACGAATCAATTACAAGCCATGTTTCAGCAAGTGGGTTCAGGAAAAACAAAAACAAGGAAATTGCCTGTCCGCAAAGCAATGAAATTGTTATGTGAAGAAGAAGCAGCAAAACTTATCAATGAAGATGATATAAAAACGCGCGCTATTGAAAATGTAGAGCAAAACGGCATCGTTTTTATTGATGAAATCGACAAAATTACCAAGCGTCCAGAGCACGGAGGTGATGTTTCCCGCGAAGGAGTACAGCGTGATTTATTGCCGTTAATAGAAGGAACAACGGTTTCAACTAAATATGGCATGATTAAATCGGATCATATCCTTTTTATCGCATCAGGCGCTTTTCATGTCGCAAAACCTTCCGATCTCATTGCAGAGTTGCAGGGAAGATTGCCTATTCGTGTCGAGCTTTCAGCTTTAAGCGTAGAAGATTTTGTGCGGATTTTAACGGAACCAAATGCGTCTTTGACGGAACAATACATTGCTCTTATGGCAACAGAAGGCTTGCATCTTGCATTCACTGAATGCGGCATTCAAAGAATTGCCGAAGTGGCGTGGCAAGTAAATGAACGCACGGAAAATATTGGCGCACGCCGTTTATATACTGTTATGGAGCGTTTGCTTGAAGTGGTTTCATTCGAAGCAACTGATAAAGCGGGTGAAACCGTATGCGTCGATAAGGATTATGTGAATCAGCATTTAGGCAAATTAGTAGCGGATGAAGATTTAGCCCGTTATATCCTGTGATAAATCACCAAGTTTGTGCAGGCGCCAAGCGTTTGCACAAATTTAACCCTCATGGTTCTCTTTCAGCATTTTCTGCACTGCCTTTGCTTCATCTTTATTTTCGCGGAATAATTCATCCAAAGTAATGCTTAATTTCTCCTTTAATTCCTGATCCGTTTCCCTAAGATGTCGATGCCAACGTTTCGCGATCGGTGAATCCGTTGAAATTAATGCATCTACATGCGGGAAGCGGTAAGGTAACAAACGGATTAAGTCATAAAATGTTAGATAAGATAAATCCCTGCTTAAAATATAATGGCTGTCTGACGTTGTCTGAATGAGTTTTAAATTCGAGAGTATAGCCAACATTTTTCCTATATCGACGCAAAAAGGCTGGCTGCTGATATTGATTAATTCATCCAATGTCACGCTTCTACCTTGCAATTGTTTGCGCCAAAGAATGTGTAGCCATAATAAGGCGTGCACAAAACCATCCAGAGGCATACCCTGTCGTCTTTGATGATGTACAGAAAGGGCATAGCTGATTTCAGCCCCAATTAAAATGATGACCCAAACCCAATAAACCCACAGGAAAAAAAGAGGAATGATGGCAAAAGCGCCGTATAGCAATTGATAGCTGCCGTATTGAGTTAAATAGTGGCCGAAAGCATGTTTAGCCGATTCAAATAATAAGGTTGCCACTAAAGCGCCGTAAAACCCATGAGTGAAGCGCACCTCGCAGTTGGGTACTACCACATAAAGAAAGGTAAAACCCACTAGAGATAATAAAAAAGGAATAGAGCTTAATAAAAAGGGCGCGTAATAGCCTCTAATTAAAGGCATGGAAAAAAAATAAGAACTGGCGGCCAGGCTTAATCCCAATAAAAAAGGGGCCAAAGATAAAATACCCCAGTACAGAAGGAAAGCTGAAGTGCCCTGGCGAGGCGAACTAACTCGCCAAATTTTATTCATGGAACGCTCAATGGTATACATCACCAACAAGGCAGTAATAAATAGAAAAATAACGCCAATTGCTGATAATTTGGACACTTGCGTTGCAAACAATTGTAAGTAATTCTGAATTGCTTTCCCTGTGGCTGGTACAAAATTCTCAAAAATAAAATCTTGCAAAGGGCCTGAGAAACTTTGAAAAACTGGAAAGGACGATAATACCGCAAATCCAACTGACATCAGCGGCACGATAGCCAGCAAGGTGGTAAAGGCTAGAGCCGAGGCGCGGTAGGTGCAATCGTCTTCAATAAAATGATTCACTACGAATTGAATGAAGAGTTTTGCTTCTATAAATTTTTCTGTGATTTTTTGTTTCAAATTCGCGTAATGAACCATTCTGACGTGCTTGCGTAAATAGGTATTACTACATTTTTTAGTGCAAAATACAAATATATTCAAAAAGTCAGCAAGATAGGAAATTAAGGCTTACAGTTGCCATTTGCCTGGCAGAAGTTGTCCTGTAAGATAGAAGAGGTAAAAACTAGGAGTTTTAATTAACACACTTGGAGACGCTTATGTCAGGGATGAAACGAGTTTTATATTGTCTGGGTGCGTGTTTTATGTTGGGAGCAAGCCATGTTTTGGCATGTACAGGTTTGCAGCTCAAAGCACAGGATGGCGCGTTTATAAACGGCAGAACCGTCGAGTTCGGCATTCCCATGAACCTTTCCGGACTGGTTATATCGCGAAATTATGAATTTACCGGAACGCTTCCTGAACAAGCATCTGGCTTGCGTTACCGCGCCAAATATGCGGCAATTGGTGGCAGTGCATTTGATGAAGCTTCAATTTTAGACGGTATCAATGAAAAAGGTTTATCAGCAGGCATGTTTTATTTTCCAGGATATGCTTCATACACGGCAGTTACCCCGGAAAATCAAAGTCGAGCCTTGGCCCCGACCGAATTCATTACTTGGGTCTTAACGCAATTTGCAACTGTGGATGAAGTTAAGCAAGGTATTAACACCATTGTTATTGCTCCCACCGCGCAAAAAAATTGGGGTGGTGTACCGCCATTTCATTACATCGTTTATGATAAAACTGGTAAAAGCATTGTAATTGAACCTTTAAACGGGCGATTAACTGTTTGGGATAATCCTATCGGCGTTATCACCAATTCGCCGACATTTGATTGGCACTTAACCAATTTATCTAATTACATGAACTTGTCTCCTTTTAATATTCCTTCTAAAAACATCGGTGGGTTGCAACTTAAAGAATTTGGGCAAGGAAATGGCTTGCGCGGCTTGCCGGGAGATTTTACGCCTCCCTCCCGATTTGTGCGCGCGGCACTATATTCCGCAAGTGCCTTACCCATAGCGACTGCTGAGCAGGGGGTGTTTAATGTTTTTCATATTTTAAATCAATTTGATATTCCGGTAGGTGCTGTCCGCGCTGAGGAAAATGGCAAAATGATGGTGGAAAATACTTTAGCGACTACCGTTAAGGATCCGCAAAATCTCAAGTATTATTTTAAAACGTATGAAGATCAATCTATCCGGGTCATTGATTTGCAACAGTTTGATTTGAACAGTAAAGAGCTGATATCGATTAGTTTCAGCGGCAAGCAAGCGGTTACCGATGTGTCAAAAAAGGGGATTCCGCTGCAAAAATCTAAAAAAATCAGCAATTAGCAGAATAATCTCCCAGGCTTCCTCTTTTGCAAATGACGATAAGGCGGGGAGGTAAGCCCATCCAGTTTTGCTTGGATACAAAAATCAGCCTGCATTGATTATGATCACTCTGCTATACTGTGATCATCATTTTATTTGGTTTGCCAGAAGTTATTCCTATATCAGTGTTCTTATGAGACTATCCGCAACGACAAATATGGATTAGTGAGTGTATGCATGAATAAGCCGTATGTATTGGTTTTATACTATTCCCGCAGTGGCTCCATTGCCCAACTTGCGCAATACGTCGCCCGCGGCATAGCGCATGTAGACGGTATTGAGGCGCGCATCAGGAGCGTGCCCCCGGTGTCGGCAACGTGTGAAGCTACCGAGAAAGCTGTACCAGATGCGGGAGCTCCTTATGCTTCGCTGGAGGATTTACGCAATTGCGCCGGCCTTGCTTTAGGAAGTCCTACACGATTTGGTAATATGGCAGCACCTATGAAATATTTTGTGGATAACACCACGCCTTTATGGTTATCCGGTGAGTTAGTCGACAAACCCGCTTGTGTTTTTTCTTCTTCAGCCTCTATGCATGGTGGGCAGGAATCCACGCTGCTTAGCATGATGCTGCCTTTAATTCATCAAGGAATGATTATGGTGGGTCTACCCTATACAGAGGCTGCTTTGAATACAACGCATACGGGAGGTACTCCCTATGGGGCAACCCATGTAGCTGGTGTAAATAATGATAATCCATTGAGTCAGGATGAAATAACGCTGGCAAAACGGCTTGGGGAGCGAGTCGCTCGCGTTGCCTTACAAATGAAAAAATAGTGATATGAAAATTATTAGTTTTAATGCAAATGGTATTCGCTCTGCTGCACGCAAGGGCTTTTATGATTGGTTGCATAAGCAAGAAGCCGATTTTGTCTGCATTCAGGAAACCAAGGCGCAAACAGAGCAATTAAAAGATGATCCGCTTTACTATCCGTGTGACTATTTTTGCGACTATTTTGACGCAGTTAAAAAAGGTTACAGCGGTGTTGCTATTTACGCCCGCCAAAAACCACAGCAGGTTGTTAAGGGGCTGGGATTTCCTTTCTGCGATGAAGAAGGCCGCTATATACAATTTGATTACCCTAAATTCAGTATTATTTCCTTGTACATGCCTTCAGGAACCAGTGGTGAGGTGCGGCAAAGCATTAAGTTTGATTTTTTGGTACGTTTCGCCAGGCATTTGCAGGAATTGAAAAAAACAGGGAAGGAGTTAATTATTTGCGGCGATTATAATATTGCTCATAAAAAAATTGATTTAAAAAATTGGCGAGGTAATCAGAAAAACTCAGGGTTTTTACCGGAAGAGCGGGCTTGGATGGATGAATTATTCAGCAGCATGGGTTTTTTTGATGCTTTTCGCTTGCACAATCAAGAAGAAGAACAATACACCTGGTGGTCTAACCGTGGACGTGCATGGGAAAAAAATGTAGGGTGGCGCATCGATTATCAAGTCATTACTGCCGGTTTAGTGGAGAGTATTGCTGCAGTGGATATTTATCGTGCCACGCGGTTTTCCGATCATGCACCCTTAACGATCGAATATCATGGGGAGTGGTATGCTTAAAATAGCAAGCTGGAATGTGAATTCACTAAAAATTCGCCTGGAACAAGTCTTATCTTGGCTCAAAAGCTCGGAAGTGGATATTTTAGCCTTGCAGGAAACCAAGCTCATAGATGAACAATTCCCCACGTTTGAATTTCACAATCAAGGGTATCATGTAGCTTATACAGGCCAAAAAACTTACAATGGCGTTGCAGTCATTAGCCGTAAACCGATTGAACAAGTAACCATTGAGGTTCCGGGTTTTATGGACCCACAGCGCCGCATGCTGGCAGTTACCATTGCTGGAATGCGCCTTATTAATCTTTATGTACCAAATGGCAGTGAAGTCGGTTCCAGTAAATACCAATATAAGTTAAATTGGCTGGAAGTCATGACTGGATTTATTCAGCAAGAATTAAAACATTACCCGCATTTGGCTGTTGTTGGGGATTTCAACATAGCTCCGGAAGATAAAGACGTGCATGACCCCTCTGTTTGGGATGGGTGTGTAATGGTTAGTCCCCAGGAACGCAAGGCGTTTGCCGATTTAGCGCTTTTAGGTTTGCATGATAGTTTCCGCTGCCTGCACCCGGAAGAGCAAGCGTATACGTGGTGGGATTATCGGACTGCCTGCTTTCGGCGTAACAGGGGGCTGCGGATCGATCACATTTTGCTGAGTGACAAATTAAGGCAGCATTGTTTGGAAAGTTGGATCGATGTCGAACCGCGCCGAGCTGAGCGTCCCTCTGATCATGCGCCTGTATGTGCTAAACTAAGTGAACTGCAATTACATTTGCTTTAAAACCCCATATCTGTTATTGTTTTGCGTTATTTGTGGAGTATGGTGCCTGGCAAAGGCATGGTATTGACCGAGGTGGGGCTGTGTCATTGTACCGTGCAGATCAGGTGGCGATACTCATTTATCATGTCATAGAGAGTAGTATTATGAAAGCTTCGATTCATCCTGAGTACACAACCATCAACGTAACTTGCAGTTGCGGTCATTCATTTGAAACTCGTTCTACTTTATGCAATGATTTAAGCATCGAAGTGTGTGCACAATGCCATCCTTTCTATACCGGAAAACAAAAGCTGGTAGATACCGGAGGCCGAGTACAAAAATTCCGCGATCGTTACAGCAAAGATCGTCGCGGCAATTAATTCATTATTCAATAAAAAACAAGATCATATACATTGGCGCATTTAAAATGCGCCTTTTTTTTGCAATAAAAACTATTCATCCCTAAAGAATTTCTATATGATTTTTTTCTGGATGACTTGAAACGAGAGTAAGCACTTTGGACAAAGATGATTTAAAAAGCCGTGCGTTGCAGTACCACGAATTTCCCACGCCCGGAAAACTGGGGGTGTATGTAACCAAATCCACAAATTCTCAAGAGGATTTATCATTAGCTTATACACCGGGAGTAGCTGAGCCCGTGCTGGCTATTGCCGAAAATCCGGAAGACGCCTATCGCTACACTGCCAAGGGCAATTTAATTGCGGTAATGACCAATGGTACTGCCGTACTTGGCTTGGGGGATGTGGGGCCGCTGGCCAGTAAACCCGTTATGGAGGGAAAAGCGGTTTTATTCAAACGTTTTGCCGGCATTGATGTTTTTGACATCGAAATCCATGCAAACGAACCGCAGGCATTCATCACCACAGCAAAAAATATCGCCCCAACTTTTGGTGGCATTAACCTTGAGGATATTAAGGCTCCGGAGTGTTTTGACATTGAAAAAGCCTTAAGCGAACAATTAAATATTCCTGTGTTTCATGACGACCAGCATGGTACAGCGATTGTAGTCGCGGCAGGGTTGCTAAATGCCCTTGAGCTGCAGCAAAAGAAACTGTCGGAAGCGCGCATTGTCTGTATCGGTGCAGGAGCCGCTGGCATTGCTTCCATGCGCTTGTTGGTGGCGTTAGGCGCAGATAAACGCAATATGTTTTTATT
Source organism: Legionella septentrionalis (assembly GCF_003989745.1). GTDB lineage: Bacteria > Pseudomonadota > Gammaproteobacteria > Legionellales > Legionellaceae > Legionella_A > Legionella_A septentrionalis. Next base: position 15,963 of record NZ_RZGS01000009.1, on the reverse strand, counting down.
AGACAGCCGCGGTGTAATCCACACTGGCCGGGATGATTTAAATATTTATAAACAAGCATTCGCGCAAACAACCGACAAACGCACGTTAGCCGATGCTCTGGTCGATGCCGATGTCTTTATTGGCGTAGCAAAGCCTGATTTACTAAATGCCGATTTATTAAGTTTGATGGCGCCCAGGCCGATTATTTTTGCTTTATCCAACCCAAATCCTGAAATAAGACCTGAATTGGCTTTAAAGTTATGCGATGATTTAATTATTGCAACAGGCCGAAGTGATTACCCAAACCAGGTAAATAACGTATTATGTTTCCCATACATTTTTCGCGGCGCATTGGATGTGCGTGCTACCTGTATCAATCAAGCCATGCACGTTGCCGCGGTGGAAGCGATACGCCAATTGGTGCATGAACCTGTTCCACAAGAAGTTAAAGATAATTATCCTGGTGTAACGGATTGGGAATTTGGACCGCAATATATCATCCCCAAACCGATTGATCCCAGGTTGCGCGAGCGGGTTTCGGTTGCCGTAGCAAATGCAGCAATTGCAAGTGGCGTAAGCAGAAAGAATGCTTTGTAGCTTACCCATAGAACTCATACGTAAACCTTTACGTTAAGGAGCTTATTTTGTCTACCAGCAATAAACGCTATCAATTAGTAGGATGGTTAATCTGTAGTTTAGGTGCGGTGTATTACGCTTATGAGTATTTTTTGCGCATATCCCCCAGTGTAATGGAAACTGAATTGCGCAATCATTTTAATTTATCCGCCGCAGGTTTTGGCTTTCTATCCGCTTTTTATTATTACGCTTATGTTCCTATGCAGTTGCCTGTAGGCGTGCTCATGGATCGTTTCGGTCCACGGCGCTTGCTGACTATCGCCTGCCTAATTTGCGTAATAGGTACGTTTATGTTCGCAGGGACCACTTCTTTTCCAATTGCTGCTGCAGGGCGCTTTTTAGTGGGGTTAGGTTCGGCATTTGCTTTCGTTGGCGTATTGAAATTGGCCACGCTTTGGTTGCCTGAGAATAAATTGGCTATGGTGGCTGGTATAGCTACCGCCCTGGGAACTATAGGGGCTATGATTGGCGACAATTTACTGGGATATATGGTGTCCTGGCTGGGATGGCAAAAAACAGTAAACTTTACTGCAATTTTTGGTATTGGACTCATCGTGGTGCTGTGGTACGGCATACGTGATCAACGGCGTACCCAGCAAGTGAGCGGTACCATAGACAGTTTCCGGCGCAACATGGTTGATTTAGGGATCATTGCCCGGAACAAGCAAATTTGGATTAATGGTTTGTATGGATGCCTGGTTTATTTGCCTACCACTGTATTTGCAGAATTATGGGGGATTCCATATCTGCGCCATGCACATGGCCTCACTGAAGCGGGCGCGCATTTTGCCAACTCACTGCTTTTTTTAGGATTTACAATTGGGGCGCCGCTTGCCGGTTTTATTTCCGACACGCTTAAAAAACGTAAACCACCGATGTTAATAGGTGCTGCCGGAGCAGCCTTGATTATGATGGCAATCCTGTATACCCCGGGGCTAACGCAGCATTGGCTGAATGCATTAATGTTTTTACTGGGCTTGCTTTATAGCGTACAAGCGATCGTGTTTGCCGTGGGGCGTGAACTTAGTCCAAAAGAAGCGGCAGGTACCGCTATTGCCATGACCAATATGATCGTTATGATTGGCGCCATGTTTTTACAACCGCTGGTGGGCCAGTTATTGATGTGGAGTTCCCAGTCGCGCGCAGCAAATCTGCCTGAACAAGCATTGCATTTAGATAAAATGCAACAATTCTACACAGCAAATGATTATCAATTCGCTATGACTATCATTCCCTTGGGAATTTTAATAGCCGCTGTTTTAACCTTTTTCTTAAGGGAAACTTATGCACACGCTGACACAAATGCTAGAAAATAAATCCATAAAGAAACAAATTTATTTCGGTTGCTTGGTTTGTGCGATAGGAGCTATTTTTTATTGCTATGAATTCGTGCTGCGGATTATCCCAGGGGCATTACAAAGTGAATTAAGTGCGGCTTTTGGACATATTTCTGCCACGACATTTGGCCAGCTGTCTGCTTTTTATTACTTCGCTTATTCCCCCATGCAACTACCGGTGGGCTTGCTCATGGATCGGTTCGGCCCGCGTCGCCTGCTGACATTTGCCTGTCTGTGTTGTACCGTGGGTTCTTTTATGTTTACCTACTCTTCTTCAATTGCCATAGCAGGTAGCGGCCGTTTTCTTGTAGGTTTTGGTTCGTCGTTTGCATTCGTAGGCGTATTGTCTTTGGCTATGCATTGGCTGCCACGGCGTTATTTTTCTCTGGTAGCCGGCTTAATCACTACGTTGGGCATGTTGGGATTGGTTTACGGCGAAGTTAAAATAACCGAAATGGCTGTTTCCATGGGGTTGCAGCATGTATTGTTTATGATGGTTGTTTTTGGCGGGGTACTGACTGTTCTGATTTTTCTCATGGTGCGAGATGGGCCAGGTGGATTTCAAAGCAAGACGCAACCTTTACCGGAATTTTTCCGCAATGTCATGCATGTGCTGACGTCGCCGGAAGTGTGGATCATCGGATTTGTGGGAGCCTGCCTTTATACTTCGCTTTCTGTATTCGGCGAACTCTGGGGGAAAACTTATTTGGAGCAAGCGCACCACCTGACTAAAGTAGAGGCAGCACATACGATTTCAGCCATGTTTCTAGGCTGGGCTGTGGGGGCGCCAATTGCCGGGTATTTTTCCGATCGTAGCGGCCGGCGCGTATTGCCTTTAGTATTAGGCGCCTTCATGTCCCTGATTTGCATTAGCCTCGTTTTATACTGGCCCGGATTGTCTTATGTTGCGTTAAATATTTTGCTTTTCCTCTATGGGGTATTTAGTGCGACTGAAATTATTGTTTTTGTCATGGCTAAGGAAAATAGCGGCGCCAAATTATCAGGAACAGTATTTGCTGCTACCAATATGATAGTTACTTTGGGTGGAGTGATTTTCCAGCCGTTGGTAGGTAAATTATTGGATAAGTTCGGAGATAGTGGCGTCGTAGGCGGGGAGCATATTTACACGGTTGTGGATTACCAGGTCGCTTTATCCATTCTTCCGTTGTCTTTATTGATGGTCATGATTGCTGCTTTTTTCTTAAAAGATCACAAGTTTTCTCAAAATTAAGTATTTGCTGGATGCAGGCGTAAGTTGGGTTTCCTGCATCCCCGCATCATTTATTGCAAGCAATTTTCAACAAAGGCTTAGGAATTCAACAGAGTTCACAGGATAACCCTTAAATTATTTAAGGTAGACGCATTCTGTTTATTGCAGAAGATTTCTTCTTAACGAAAAACAGCGAGCAACTCTTTCACCGGGAGCCGATTTTTTCCATTCCGATTAATTGAGCGTTTAACGGAAAATGAAATAATTTCTGCATGCTGGTAATGATGCCGCGTGAATTCCGTATCATGATTGGAAATAATTACAGTAATACCTTTTGTAGCGCTTTCCATGGCTAATTTGGCCAGCAGTATTTGCTCAGTTTGGCCAAATTTTTTATGGATATAGGAAGAAAAATTGGTGAGCTGGTGGCGCGGGGCATAGGGAGGGTCGCAATAAATGACATCGCCTGGCTTCGCCAAAGCAAAGGTTTTGCGAAAATCAGCATGAATGAAATGAGCCATTTGGCTTTTATGATGAAAGAAAATCATTTCCTCGCGTGGAAAATAAGGTTTATCGTAACGGCCGAAAGGGACATTATAAATCCCTTGTTTGTTATAACGGCATAAGCCATTGTAGCCATGGCGGTTTAAATACAAAAAAATAGCTGCCCTTAAGCGTGGGTCATTTTCCTGATTGAATATTTGTCGTAGTGCATAATATTGAGAGGCGTAATTGTTGTCCGGGCAAAAAAATTGCTCGCAATAAGCAATAAAAGTTTCACCTTCTTTTTGCAAGCATGAAAACAAAGCAATTAAATCCTTATTTTCTTCAGCAACCAAATAATTCGGATAGTTTGAATTGATAAAAATTGCTGCCGAGCCAGCAAATGGTTCGATCAGCCGGTTTGCGGCAGGTAATGACATTAAGATCTGCTCAAGACAATTGTATTTATTTCCGGCCCATTTTAAAAAGGGTCTTATTTTTTTTGTCATATAGCGTGCGGGAAACCTTGTGTTTGTTTCTGCTGCAATATTACTGCATCATAAAAAAAAGACCAGGGATTTCTGGATTTACATCCTTCCTGGTCAAATAGGAGAAATATTTGGCTTACTAGCTGAAATTGCTTGCAATATAAAGCAGTACCACGGCTGTTAATCCTATCAAAGCTAAGGTGATATTCCCGCCGGGAATGAATACCTTATCCCCTGTACTGGTTAAGGTCGCGCTTTTTCGGCCGCGCCATGCCATAACTACGGGTAAGAGCAATAACAAGATAACGCAGCAAATTCCAGCATAACTTAAAGCTTGCAAATACACGCCAGGGTTAAATAATACCACGAGAAGCGGGGGCAGGAAGGTTAACCCCAAAATGCAATGGCCTTGTTTGCCTGCTTTTTGTAATTTTAAGCCATCAGCCAGGAAGTCGAATAACCCCAAGGAAACACCTAAAAAAGCAGTGATCATGCAAATTGATGTGAAAAAGCCAAAGAAGCCACTTATCCATTTACTATGGATGGCTTCGCTCAAGGCATTCATTAAACCACTGGTCGCATGATCGCTATTCATTAATACCACTAATCCATTACTGCCTTCACGTTGAATGACGCCCATAATGATTGCTTCCCAGACAATGTAGCAGCCTAACGGTATCAGGGAGCCAAAGAGGATGACTTTTCTTAAAGAAGTTATATCGTCCTGAAAGTATTCACGTAAGCTCGGCACAATTGAGGCAAAACCAAACGATGTAATTAAAATCATAAAGCTGCCTGCAATTGCAGGCATTGAGCCCCCTTGCCAAATAGTGACATCGATGTGCGGGCTGATAATCAACACCAACAATAGGTAGACGCCGAGTTTCCCAAACATGAGCCCGCGGTTCACATAATCGACGGCCCGGATCCCTTTATATATGATGAGGCTGAACAAGACAGTAAATAACAGCGAAGTACCCCAATTAGGCAGTTCGATACCGGCCTTGTGCAGCAAGCCGCTAAAGACATCTGTTCCGCCGGAGATATAGGCGGCAAGCAGGGTATACAGTAAGAAAAGATAAGTCACCCAAGCAATGATTTGTCCTGGGAGCCCTAAAGTGGCTTTTGCCATGGAAACCATATTGCTGCCGGCAGGAAGGCGAAGATTTACTTCAAGGATCAGTAAGGCGCCTGCAGTCATGATTAACCAGCATAATACCAAGAAAAAGATGGAAGCCGTAATGCCTGCAGCTGCGGTAGATACTGGTAATGCCAGCATGCCGCCCCCAATGGAGGTACCAACGATTAATAATATGCCGCCAATGAGTTTTGAGTTTGCCACAGTTTGTCTCTTTTGGTCAAAAATAATCCAACATGATAATTTAAAATGCTAAATAAGTCAATATGATCCTTTAATCAACGTGCCATAAGGCTTTGCCATTAAGCATAACCAGGTTGCATTAAGAGCTTAAGGCTGCAACTAATAATGCAACTGAACAGATTAAAACAAAAAATTGCGTGGTTTTACCGCCAGGTACTATAAACGGCGAGTTAAATTTTTTCCGACCCGCCAAAGACATAAGAACAGGCAGCAACAGTAATAAAATAATGCAAAAAAAGCCGGCGTAGTTCAAAGCTTGCAAGTATGCACCTGGATAATAAATTACCACCAGTAAAGGCGGTAAGAAAGTCAGCAAAAATAAGCCAAATCCTTCTTTGCCGCGTTGTGCAAGGTTTAATCCATCGCCTAAAAAACTGATAAGACATAAGGATACGCCCAAAAAAGCAGTGAGCATGCAGATCGACGTGAAAAAATGAAACAGCGATGAAATGATGGAATTGTTTACCGTATTGCTTAAGAAAGCAGCCAGAGAACTCGTAGCGTGTTCATCATGCAGGAGTTCTTTAAGTCCCCCAGCTCCTTCAGCCGGCAAGCTGCCCATGATCACAGCATCCCATGCTAAATAACAAATCAATGGGATGAGAGAACCTATAAAAACTACTTGTTTCAGTGCGCGAACATTATCATTAAAGTATTCGCGCAAATTAGGCACGATGATAGCAAAGCCAAATGAGGTGATTAAAATCATGACGGTGCCGGTGATGTAGCGGTAATCTCCTCCGGCAAAATATTGTGGTTTAACGTAAGGTGCGATAAGCAATACCAAAATTAAATATACCCCAAGTTTGGCGAACATCAACCCGCGGTTTATTAAGTCGACCTGACGAATCCCCCCATAAACGATGAACCCAAAAAACAAGGTAAATAATACAATTAATTGCCACTCTGCAATGTGGATATGCAGCATTTGCAATAAACTGCCCAATACATCTGCACCGCCTGAGATATAAGCAGACAATAGGGTATATAGCAGAAACAGGTAACTGAGCCAAGCGATGAGTAATCCCGGCTTGCCCAGCGTCGAGGTAGCCATGGAAACCATATTTTTACCTGCAGGAAGATATAAATTAACTTCGAGGATAAAAAATGCGCCTAACGTCATTACTACCCAGCATAGAAAAAGAAAAAGAGACGATTGCCAAAAACCGGTCGCGGAATTTGCTACCGGTAATGCCAACATGCCGCCGCCAATTGAGGTACCGACAATGAGAAGAATCCCACCAATAAATCTTGAACGCATGGATAAAATGGTAAAGTAACGAAGGGAAATGGTATCAGAACTCGATTTAAGCGACAAATTTAAACTTTAAGATTTAAATTTGCTGCAAATCCTGAATCATCTGCATAATTGTTATTGAGGTTAACCGGGCTTTTTAATGCCCATAAGCCTATGGCAGTGAGAAGAATACCAATACCGAGCAAAGAAAGACCTGCGGCAAAACCCACCGGGAAGGAAAACAGCATAGCGGCAGCGCCTCCTAACATAACGGCAGGTCCTAATGATAATAAAATCAATCCCAGGTTGTTAGAAAAAGAAGAGGGGCGAGCCGCGGGCAAGGGTTGTTTAATTGGAGTGGGGCTGATTGCGGAAGGAGAAGGAGATTTTTGCACGAAAAATGTTAGGTTTGTTTGCGGTGCTTGTGCAAGAGACACGGTAGGTGATGATGGTTTAACCGAATCCGCTGGTAAGACGTTTGTAGAGGTTGAAAGTTTATTCTCTACTGCAATAGTTGTTTCAAGGCTTTCTGGCAGTTGCGTTTCTTGTTTGGTTTCTTTTTTCTTTGGTGGTTCTGCTTTAAGAAGCTGCAATAATTCTTTTGAAAGAGCGCCCTTTGTATTTTTTTTATAGACGGTGCCGTAAGCAGCTAGCGCAACAAGATTGGCGAGACAGTAAAGCCAGCAGGTCTGGGATTTAAAAGGCTGCTGCTCACCCGCAATAAAAGTGATTTTATCGGCATGTTGTTGTAAAAAAAGATTATTCTCAATATCCGGCTTTGCGGTAATTCCAGCTTGGTTCACAGTCCTGGAATCCGTGATGATAATTTTTTTAAGTTCGCCGGTTTCATCCATTTGCGCGAATAAGGCATGCCAATGAGCATATTGCGCGGTAGAGTACAAACGCATGTGGCATATTACTGCATGTGGTGTTTGATTGGCTAATATGGTGTTTGCGAATTCATCTTCTTGGTGAACATGTAAAATAGTCAATTGTTCATCATATTGATCGCAGCTGAATATGGGCGTAGATGAGGAGTTTTGCCTTTCTGCAAGTTTGGTGTAGAGCTGCTGGAAAATTTTTTCCAATTCTCGCGGGACGGAGGAATTATCCAAAGCGTCAATAAAACCTAAGGGGCTCTCGCGAGCGATCTGATCAGATAGGGTTGGCATGGTTCATTCTGAATAAGAAGTAACTTATTATAGGCTAAAAGTTTATTTTTTTCAAAAAAAATACATTGTGGAGAAAAATTATCGCAATATGCTGAATACTTTGGATTTGGGAGCAATGCTTGCTGGAGTCACCCATTGTATTTCTATGCGGCGGTTATAAGCGCTGCCATGAATTAAATTGTTATCTCCAATGGTATGCTTGTCGGCATAGCCTTCAGGATGCAGGCGTTGCGCCGGAATATCATTGGCCCACAGAAAGGTTAACATGGTTTCTGCCTGCGCTTGTGATAACATTTTTTTGTGATGTCGGGAACCTACATTATCAGTGAAAGCCGCTACATAAATTGGGCTGCAATCATAAAGTTTAATCAAGCGAATGATGTTGGCTAACCCTGGATAACAGCGGTCGTCCAAACGTGGACTGTTGAATTGGAAATAGCGATCCGTGGGGACGATAAGGGTCATTGTATCCCCATATTTCACGAATTGAATGTCTTGATTTTGCAACTCTTTAAGTAAGGTGCGTTTGCTGGCTTTTTGATAACCTGCCATGGTTCCGGCCACGCCGCCGATCACTGCTCCTACTCCTGTACTTCCTGCTAATGCCCCAGCCAAAGCACCGAATCCAGCACCAACACCGGCACCTCTCGACATGTCTCTTAGCGCACGTTTGTCTTCGCGAAAGTTATTATAAGGAGGATGATAACAACCGTTTAGAAAGAGAGAAAAAACACTGATGAGTGCTATGAAACCAGAAGATTTAACTGGCATTTTAACTCCTGTAACGATTAATCGTGCGATTTCTCAGTCAAGAATTTGCCGCGACACTAAATCTTACATTATCAAGCATCCTTGCAGTTTTCGCAAATAACTTAAGTTTGATGGCGTGTTTTAGTTTAAAAATGCAGTATGATTTTGATATTTAAGTAGAATTGATTTGTAAAATCCTCACTGCTATCCTTTTTATTTGCTTAATTAAGGATTGTTTAATCTTGTCGGAATCATCGAAACTAAGTCCAAGCATGTTTTCTTTATCAGTGGCAGCGCTTGGAGTGGTATTTGGGGACATTGGCACCAGTCCTCTATACGCTATGCGTCAGTCGTTAGATGGTTTACCTATTAATCTGGCTGACGTGTTAGGGGTGTTGTCGCTTATTTTTTGGTCGTTGATTGCAATAATTTCCATTAAATATTTAATTATTTTATTTCGTGCAGACAATGATGGTGAGGGGGGTATTCTGGCTTTATTGGCCTTGCTGAAACAATTTATAGGCAATCGGGCTAATTTGGCATTTGCAATCGGCATTTTTGGTGCTGGTCTATTGCTGGGTGATGGCATGCTGACGCCTGCCATTTCAGTGTTGAGTGCCATCGAGGGCTTACATGTGATTGTCCCCTCCCTGTCTGATTGGGTTGTCCCGTTAACCGTAGTGATTTTAATTTTATTATTTTGGTTTCAATCTTTGGGCACTGCTAAAATTGGCATTGTTTTTGGACCCATTCTTCTCACCTGGTTTTTAACCCTGGCAGTATTAGGAGTTATCCAAATCGTACAAAACCCTGTGGTGCTCAAGGCAATCAATCCCTGGTATGCATATGAATTTTTTCATCTCAATGGCTGGCATGCCTATACGTTGTTAGGCGGCGTATTTCTGGTCGTAACGGGAGGCGAAGCTCTTTATGCCGATTTGGGACATTTTGGCAAAAAACCTATCCGTTTGAGCTGGTTTATCATTGTCTTGCCTGGCTTGCTGCTTAATTATTTTGGCCAGGGGGCTTATTTGCTAAATCATCCTGCAGGCATTGTAAATCCTTTTTACATGCTGGCCCCGGAAGGTTTCTCCTTGCCTTTGCTGATATTAGCCACCATGGCTACCATTATCGCTTCGCAAGCAGTTATTACAGCAACTTTTTCTTTGACCAAACAGGCTGTTCTTTTAGGATTGTATCCGCACCTGCCTATTATCCAGACTTCGGGGATGCGAAAAGGGCAAATTTATATCCCGCAAGTGAATCTGGTTTTGGCGGTAGGAACCTTGAGTTTAATTTTTACATTTAGAAATTCAAATGCTTTGGCCCATGCCTATGGGATTGCCGTTAACTTGGATATGCTGTTGACCAGCATGCTGGTTGCTTATTTAGCCATAAAAAAATGGAAATGGAATTTATTACAAATTACCTTGCTGTTTTCCTTTTTTGGAGCCATTGATTTAGCTTTCCTGGGAGCCAATTTGCAAAAATTGTCTACGGGAGGTTGGGTACCCATTGTTTTTGCCCTGACTTGCGCATTCATCATGTATACCTGGTATAGCGGCAGACGTTATTTACGCAAGGCTTATTACATGAAAAAGGAAGAACTCTCGAAAATTTTAAAACAATTCGATTATAAAAGCCTCAATAGGCTTCCCGGGGTTACTGCAATCTTTATTACTGATATTTATGATAAAAGCGGAGGGACATTTCTACATTTTCTAAAACTTAACCGCACCTTACCAGAATATATTTTGATCGTGAATTATACAGTAGAAAATATTCCTTATGTATCATCGCTAGATCGTTTTGAAATTAAATGCTTAAAACCAACGGTTTGCGAATTGACGTTGCATTATGGCTTTATGGATACGGTTTCCATACCGCAAGCTTTATTTGTAGCGCATGATCGAGGCATCCTGCCTTTCCCTCTCAATATTGATAATGCTACTTATCTTTTAGAAATCCCAAACGTAGTTGCTTCACGTAAGCAAAGAACGTTGTGGTTTTATTGGCAAGAAAAATTATTTGCGTTTTTAGTGCGCAATTATTCTGCCAATTTAAATATAGAATTTTATCAATTGCCGTTTAATCGGACTATTGCAATGGGTACGTATTATTTGATTTAAGACTGATAGACAATCCTGCATCATTTGGCTGCTGCAATGCCCGGCAGTTTCTGCCCAAAGTGTGCTGCGGTAAAATAATTTGCACATTTATTCCTTTAATCGTTGGGCTGGCTAATGCATTGTGCAGATAGTCAATAAGTGAAACTTCCACTGTTTTGCCATAATTTGAAGAAGCTTGCCGAAACACTAAAGTCCCATTTTTCCAGAATGCAAAACCTAAGTGAGAAATATTAAGACACGTGCCAATTTCTTTGCGCAAGTCCCAATTGGGGCGCACGATTTCAATAATTGCACCATTAGGGATTTGTTTAAATAAAAAATCGTTTGCTCGGCCGGTGCGATCGAATAATGTAGTTAAGGGAATATAGGGCACAAAGGATTTAACCACACTAAGCTTGTTTCCTTCGTGTTTCAAGGCATCTAATCGTTTGTTAAGTTCAGTTGCATCTCCCTTAAGGCGCAGGTCGTCTACCGTAAAATGCTGATACCAGCCTGGTTTGTTAATGAGCGCATATGCTATTTTTGCTACCGGTTGATTTTTTTTGTTTTTAAATTTGGTTGTAATGTCTTTGATAAAACCCTGCTTCTGATTGTTTAAATTCCAGTCTACCGAGGTAAAGTGATTGCGGGTAATGAAGGAAATTTTCCCATTCTGATAACGAAGTTTGCGTAAACATTGGTTAAAAGTTTCAAGGTCAGGGGAAAATGCTATGGCAAGCACCGTCTCGACATAAGTCAGGCAATCAAAGGCGTCCGTACGATACAGCGGATTTTGGTCGTAATCCCCCTGGCTCCCTTCTCCCAACGCACCGAGCAGGTAAGGTTTATTTAGGAATTTAGCACTGATTGCATCGATGCGTTTTAGCATATCTAATTTCGGCGTTTTATGCAGAGTATGGTATAGTTCTGCAATCACTTGTTGTGCTTCGGATTCATATTCATTTTTTGGCGCAGCAAAAAGCGTTATGGATAACACCATAAAAATACCAACGATAATCCATTTTAAAAAAGATAAAAAATTCATTTGATTTCCATTAAAATTATAAATTTACGCAGAGCGCATCATGACAATCAGCTGGTGATGATAACGTGCCTGTCCCGCGGAGGGAATAATGCTGAACGCAATTTGGTTAGGAATGATTTTTTTATCGGTCATTGTAGGTATTCTGCAGGGGCGCTTGGATAATGTTGTAAATGCGGTCACGGATTCTGCAAAACTGGGGTTTGAAATTGCTCTGGGCCTGGCAGGGATTATGACTTTATGGCTTGGGATCATGAATGTGGCTTCAGAATCCGGATTAATCAACATCCTGGCGCGCTGGTTAAGGCCCATTATGAAACGGCTTTTTCCAGACGTACCAGCCGAACATCCTGCCATGGGGGCTATGATACTTAATATCGCTGCAAATATGCTCGGCCTTGCCAATGCTGCTACACCCTTTGGACTGCAAGCCATGAAAGAGTTGCAACGCTTAAATACCCATATCAATACAGCGACTCATTCGATGTGCATGTTCCTGGCCATCAATACTTCCAGTGTGCAATTGATCCCTGCAACAGCGATTGCTTTTCTTGCCGCGAACGGGAATTTGCATCCTAGCAATATCATCATTACATCGCTGCTTGCGACTTCTTTTTCTACACTGGTGGCGATCGTTGCCGCCAAGCAATTTGCAAAATTGCCTCGCTATCGAAAAACTGAACTCGTGGATACAGAATGAATGCTATAGCCAATCAAATATCAAATGCCCTCTTTCTTTTATTTATTGTGGGGATCCCACTTTATGCCGTGACTAAAAAAATTAATGTTTTTGATTCTTTCATTACTGGGGCCAAGCAAGGATTTGAAACCGTAGTAACCATCATCCCTTATCTGGTGGCGATGATCGTAGCAATTGGCATGTTGCGGGCTTCGGGTTTCTTTGAGCTACTGCATGGAGGATTGGCCCCTCTCTTAAGTCGCATCGGCATGCCTCCGGAACTATTGCCGTTGGCTTTAATACGCCCATTTTCAGGCAGTGCATCCACAGGTGTTATGGCAGAATTAATACATGAGCACGGCGGTAATTCATTTATTGCCAAAACAGCAGCCACCATGATGGGCAGCACGGAAACGACTTTTTATGTCGTCGCAGTGTATTTTGGCGCTGTAGGCATACGCCGCACCCGGTATGCAATTCCGGCCGGTTTGTTGGCGGATTTTGCTGGCGTTGTCGCTGCAATTTGCGTATGTCGCTATTTCTTTGCAGATTAATCAATGTATATTAAGCGGTGCGGGCAGATTTTTTATTGGACGCTAACTGTGCTTCTTCATAGAGTTTCATTTGTGCGAATAAGGCCAGGGCGTGTGCTTTAAAAGCTGCCATTTCGCGTGCGGGAATCGGGGATGCTCTTGGCAAATCCACGGTAGTTGGGTTTTTAGGCTGCTTATTAATGTGAAACTCATAATGGCAGTGTGGACCTGTGGCCAACCCCGTCTGGCCTACGTAGCCAATAATCTGACCTCGTTTTACCCGATCACCTCGAGATAATCCTTTTTGAAATTTGAGCATATGGCCATATATTGAACTATGATTTTGGTCATGTTTAATTTTTATCATATTACCATAACCATTTTGCCGGCCAATGCTTTCAATGCGCCCATCGCCAATGGCTCGTATCGGGGTGCCGATAGGGGCTGCCAAATCAACTCCTTTGTGCGGTCTTCGCCTTTTTAAAATGGGATGATATCGCGATAGGCTGAATGTCGAGCTGATATGGCTGAATTGCACTGGATAGCGGGAAAATGCTTTCTTTAAACTGGTTCCTTGCGGGGAGAAGTAATCATAATCCCCATTTGCTCTTGTATGCCGAATGGCTTGATGGGTCTTGCCGCGGTTGGTATAGCTTACTGCAACAATGTCACCGGTATTTACTAATTTATTTTCGATAAAAAAAGCTTTATAGACGATAGTAAACTGATCGCCCGCGCGAACTTCTTTACTGAAATCAATTTCCCATTTAAAAATTTCAGTCATTTGCTGAATCAGCTTATAGGGAATGTTCTTGCGTTTGGCTGTGCTGTATAACGAACCTTGGATGGTTGCCGTGACGTAATGCTCATGGCTATCCATTTTTCGCGAATTGATTTCGCTTTTATACTGGTTACCTTGTTTTGCAATGGTTAATGATTTTATCTGATCCAGAGGGACTATCATTTTTTCAAGTGCATGATTGCGAATTAAAATTTGTAATTGTTGTTTCGCTTTTAAATTAGCCAGCGCTTTTGCATGCGGATTATTGTATAAAATAGCTTGCAGGGTTTGTGGACTTAAGCCCAAGCGTTTGAAAATACTGGATAAGGAATCCCCGGGCTGTAGGGTGATAATCTTCCATTCCTCTTCCGTTGTTGCAGCAACGGTAGTTTGTTTATTTTGAGTCTCATGTACTGCGGTGTTAACGCTTTCGGTAATGGATTCCTCTTCCTCTTCCGATTCATCCACTAATTCTTCCATTTTAGGCAAGCTTAAGGTTTTATTAGTATAAGTGACTGATTTATGTCGAAAAGCCTTAATTATAAAATAAGGCAATAGCAATATTGCAGATAAAATAATGATGACTAGCAGCTTGGAGGGCTTGGCAGGTTTGGGAGGTAAGACTTTTGGTTTAAGATCCATGTTGTGCCTTTACTGCTATCATCTAAAGTACGCAATCACATCAGAACTGCAGGAAATTGAAAAAGTTTTAAATAAATGCTTTTTCAGTCCCTAGCAGGAACGAAATATCCGGGCTAAGATACCCGCTGTAACAAGTTAGGTCAACATTAAAAAGGTTTTGGTGTCATGGTAATTGAAAAAACAGCATATAATGAATTACTTCGCGGTTGCGAAGAAATTTTGCCTGCACAAGAGTTGGAAAAAAAGCTGCAACAAGGTAAGTCCTTAAAAATTAAAGCAGGTTTTGATCCAACAGCCCCCGATCTGCATCTGGGCCATACCGTATTACTTAATAAATTGCGCCAATTCCAGGAATATGGCCATGAAGTAATTTTTTTGATAGGTGATTTTACGGCAATGATTGGTGACCCTACGGGTAAAAATGTCACCAGGATGCCATTAAGTCGTGAGCAGGTGTTGGAGAATGCACAAACTTACCAACATCAGGTATTTAAAATTCTCGATTTTGAAAAAACAACGGTCGCGTTTAATTCGCAGTGGCTCAATCGCATGACAGCCGTTGATTTAATTCGTCTGGCTGCAACGCATACGGTTGCTAGAATGTTGGAACGGGATGATTTTCACAAGCGTTATACTGCAGGACAACCCATCGCCATTCATGAATTTTTATATCCATTATTGCAAGGTTATGATTCCGTTGAGTTAAAAGCCGATGTGGAATTGGGGGGTACGGATCAAAAATTTAACTTGCTCATGGGGCGGGAGTTACAAAAGCATTTTCATCAAGAGCCGCAGGCTGTCATGATGTTGCCGTTGATAGAAGGTTTGGACGGCATTAAAAAGATGTCTAAATCATTAGGTAATTATGTAGGCATTAATGAACCGGCCGATGCGATGTTTGGCAAGCTCATGTCAATTTCCGACGAATTGATGTGGCGCTACATTGATTTACTGAGTTTTAAAACCGGTGCAGAAATAGCGAAAATCAAACGAGCAGTCGTGGAAGGATTAAACCCGCGCGATGTCAAAATTGATTTCGCAAAAGAAATTGTGGCGCGTTTTCATGATAACGCCCAGGCTGAAACTGCCCATCAAAACTTTATTGAGCGCTTTCAAAAAAAATTAGTTCCTGAGGATTTAGAGACAAAAACGATTAAATGCAACAGCGAAACAACAATAGCGCAAATTTTAAAACAAATTGACTTGACTAAAAGCACATCAGAGTCTATACGTTTAGTTAAACAAGGTGCTGTAAAAATAGACGGGGAAAAAATTTCTGACCCTGCGCTAATTCTACCCATCGGAAGTACATTCATCATTCAGGTAGGTAAACGCCGCTTGGTAAAATTAAGCGTCCAAGCCTCTGATTAAAAAAATTTGAATTTTTTTCAAAAAGTGTTTGACAAAGGGCGTTAGATGAGTAGAATACGCACCACTGCCTGAGATTGGCGAGTTCCTTAAGAAGATAGAAGACAAACTGTGTGGGCGCTTTGAATAGCGAAGT
>NZ_RZGS01000085.1 GCF_003989745.1 Legionella septentrionalis | reverse complement strand
ATAACCAGGTAAATTTAGGATAATATCTTTCTTCGGCACTTTAATCCTCTTTTGACTGCAAAATCAAAGAGTTAGATTACTATAATCCGATTAAAGTGCCCCTGTATTTGGGGTAGAGCCAGGATTATGCCGTAAAAAATAAGAAGTTCTTAAAAGCCCCGGAAGCTGAAGAAATCAAGCCTGAAAATCGACGCTTAAGCCGTTACCGATTAATCCATGGCCCTGTGGATTTTTATTTCGATAATAAGTTTAAAAAGCCCACTGAAATTTCCGTGATTACGGGCTTGCGCCCCTAATTTGATGGGTACATCCCCGGCCGACTTGGCAGAGTTTTCTACGGGCGGCTGGGATAATTGAACTTTAAAAGAAACGAACTATAAATCGGAATGCAACAAATTAGCAGATTTTATTGTCCGCACTGCAAAACTACACGGGCATCAACGCTTGGTCATGCCCGCGTTTGGCGTAGGAGTATACATTAAGACACTTAATTTTCCCTCGAAAGAATTGGCACAAAAAATAATGTTTAAAGCTTTTGCATAAGCTGCTTTAAAACATCAAATTGAAGTAGATTGGATTGTCTGGCAAGGTGATCGGCAAGCAGCAAGCAAGCAAAATAAATTCCAAAACTATTGCAGCAACAATCGTTTCGTGCGACCGATTATTCATAAGGATATGCTTGGTTATGCGCAGGAATTAAAACAGCAAGGGATGGACGTGGTGGTATTGAATCCAGGCAGCGATCGAACCATTGGCGGAAGTTATCCTACAGAGAATCCGGATACACTGGAAGAAAAGATAGCACAAAAATCAGATTTGGTTTTGCTGCATTCCGTGTATAACCAATCCATGGTGGATGCATTTAAAATAAAGTTTTCCTTTTCCAAAACATTAGGCAACGTCCCTAAAGTTTTTTAGCCAAGATTTCATCTTAAATTGAGCACAAATTTTTCTATTTCACTTCGATCTACCCCCTCTCCCACGATAGGAGCTTTGATAGTATGATGATGC
>NZ_RZGS01000084.1 GCF_003989745.1 Legionella septentrionalis | reverse complement strand
TTTCGTAATTGCCACCGGCTGCATTGCTGATGCTGATGGTTTGTGTACCGGCATCGACGTAGGCATCGTCGGCTGGGGCTGGGAAGGTGACGCTGCCGCTCGTTTGTCCAGCAAGAATGGTGATCACTTCCCCATTGGACAAGGTTAAGGTTAAATCGGTTTGCGGTGCATTGTTGACGTTGGCGGTCAAAGTGATGGTGCCGCCTTCATTGACGGTGACATCGCTAAGCTCCACAAGGGTGGTGTCAATGGTGTCTTGAACGGTGATGGTTGCTGTGTCGCTAATATCCAATTGTTCGTAATTGCCACCGGCTGCGCTGCTGATGCTGATGGTTTGGCTATCGGCATCAATATAAGCATCATCGGTTGGCGCTGGGAAGGTGACGCTGCCACTCGTTTGTCCAGCGAGAATGGTGATCACCTGTCCGTTAGACAGCGTTAAGGTTAAATCCGTTTGCGGTGCATTATTGACATTGGCGGTTAAAGTGATGGTGCCGCCTTCATTGACGGTGACATCGCCTAAGGTGACGGTGGTGGTATCGACGGTGTCATTAATAGTAATCGTTGCGGTGTCGCTGGTATCCAATTGTTCGTAATTGCCACCGGTTGCGTTGCTGATGCTGATGGTTTGTGTACCGGCATCGACGTAGGCATCATCGGTTGGGGCAGGGAAGGTAACGCTGCCACTGGTTTGTCCTACCGCGATGGTGATGATTTCGCCATTGGATAAGGTAATGACCAGTGGGGTGTTTTGCGGTGCATTCTCGACATTAGCGGTTAAGGTGATGTTACCGCCTTCATCGACGGTGACATCGCTAAGCTCCACAAGGGTGGTGTCAATGGTGTCTTGAACGGTGATCGTCGCCGTGTCACTGATATCCAATTGTTCGTAATTGCCACCGGC
This sequence comes from Legionella septentrionalis, assembly GCF_003989745.1. Classification (GTDB taxonomy): domain Bacteria; phylum Pseudomonadota; class Gammaproteobacteria; order Legionellales; family Legionellaceae; genus Legionella_A; species Legionella_A septentrionalis. The sequence continues at coordinate 260 of NZ_RZGS01000084.1, read as the reverse complement.
TGCGCTGCTGATGCTGATGGTTTGGCTATCGGCATCAATATAAGCATCATCGGTTGGGGCTGGGAAGGTAACGCTGCCGCTCGTTTGTCCAGCAAGAATGGTAATCACTTGGCCATTGGACAGCGTTAAGGTTAAATCGGTTTGCGGTGCATTATTCACATTGGCCATCAAAGTCACCATACCGCCTTCATCCACGGTGACATCGCTAAGCTCCACAAGGGTGGTATCAATGGTATCTTGAACGGTAATCGTCGCCGTGT
>NZ_RZGS01000083.1 GCF_003989745.1 Legionella septentrionalis | reverse complement strand
TGTAACCCTCCCGTAAAATAGCACCATTTAAAACTAGAGTTTCTCCGGCATAATAGGCAAGAGGAGGAGAAACGATGAAACGCAGCCGATTTACAGAGCATCAGATATTAAATATTTTAAAACATGTAGAGAATGGCCGTCTGGTAAAGGATGTCTGTCGTGAGCATGGAATATCAGATGCCACCTATTACAACTGGAAAGCTAAATATGGTGGGATGGAGGCCTCAGATATTAAACGTATGAAGCAACTTGAGGAAGAGAATGCAAAGCTGAAACGGATGTTCGCTGATTTGTCGCTGGAAAACCGTGCCTTGAAGGATGTGATAGAAAAAAAGCTTTAAAGCCGGCAGAGAAAAGGGAAATGGCTGATTATCTGGTAAATGAATACGGCATGAGTCTTAGACAGAGCTGTGCCGCCTTAAGCCTGAGTCGCACAGGTTACTATTATCAGCCGGCAGTAAATAAGGATGAGACGGTGATTAAAGAGCTGATGGAAGTTACCGAACGCTATCCGCGCTATGGCTTCAGAAAAGTGTTTGTCAAACTGAGGCAGGCGGGGTTTACATGGAATCACAAAAGGGTTTACCGTGTTTACTGCGAATTGCAGTTGAATATCCGCCGTAAAGGAAAGCGGAGATTGCCTACACGCAATCCAGCGCCTCTTGCGATTCCCGTTACAGTTAACCATACCTGGTCTGCTGATTTTATGAGCGATGCATTGACCTGCGGCAGACGATTCAGGACATTTAATGTGGTTGATGATTTCAACCGGGAAGCACTGGCCATTGAAGTGGATCTGAGCCTGCCTGCCCAACGGGTTACCCGGGTGCTTGACAGCATTGCTGCCAATCGAGGATATCCGGCAAAACTTCGGCTTGATAACGGGCCTGAGTTTATCTCTCTGGTATTGGCTGACTGGGCTGAAAAACACGGAGTTACTCTTGAGTTTATTCAACCCGGAAAACCTACTCAAAATTCATTTATTGAACGGTTTAACCGAACTTATCGCAATGAAATTTTGGATTTTTATCTATTCAGAGATCTCAACGAAGTTCGGGAAATAACCGGGAAATGGATGAAGGAATATAACGAAGAAAGACCGCATGAATCACTGGGAGACTTGTCACCATTTGATTACAAGTTGATTAAAAATAAGTCGGAAAACTCTAG
>NZ_RZGS01000082.1 GCF_003989745.1 Legionella septentrionalis | reverse complement strand
TGTAACCATCCCGTAAAATAGGTGTATTCCTGATTAGAGTTCTCCGTCGTAAACTATGTATGAGGAGAACATCGATGAAGAAATCGCGTTTTACAGAAACACAGATTGTTAAAATACTGAAAGAAGTTGAAGCAGGACGACTGATGAAGGAAGTTTGTCGTGAATACGGCATTTCTGATGCGACCTACTACAACTGGAAAGCAAAATATGGTGGCCTGCAAGTATCCGATGTAAAACGTCTAAAAGAGCTTGAAGAAGAGAACCGTCGTCTGAAACAGATGTATGCTGAACTGAGCCTTGACCACAAAATCCTGAAGGATATTGTCGAAAAAAAGCTGTAAAGCCAGCTGTGCGGCGAGAGTTGGCCGATTATGCAGTAAATACCCATGCAGTAAGTTTACGCCGTGCTTGTCGGGTTGTGGGTATCAGTGACTCGGTTTATCGATATAAACCTGATAAGCAGCGTGATGACAATGTGATTTTGGCTCTGCAAGTAACATCTGAACGCTATCCGGCATATGGCTTTAGCAAATTGCTTAAAGTGTTACGTCGCCAGGGCCATAGCTGGAACCATAAACGTGTTCATCGCGTGTATTGTGAACTGAAACTGAATATACGGCGGAAAGGAAAAAAGCGGCTTCCGAACCGTTCTCCCGACCCGTTGTGTGTGCCAATGGCCATGAATCAGTGCTGGTCTATGGATTTCATGTGTGATGCATTGATGTGCGGGAGACGCTTCAGGACATTTAATGTGGTAGATGATTTTAACCGCGAGGTACTTGCGATTGAAATCGATCTCAGCTTGCCAGCACAGCGAGTAATTCGAGTATTGGAACGAGTGGTTGCTTGGCGGGGATTGCCTGCCAAATTACGCATGGATAATGGTCCTGAATTTATCTCAAGCGCCTTGGCCGATTGGGCAGAACAACATCAGATTCAGTTGGAGTTTATTAAGCCCGGCAAACCCACACAGAATTCATTTGTTGAGCGATTCAACAGGACCTATCGTACAGAAATATTGGACATGTATGTATTTAAAAATTTACACGAAGTCAGAGAACTGACAGAAAAATGGATGAGGGAATACAATGAAGAAAGACCACACGATTCACTGGGTGATTTAACGCCATGGGAATATTTGGCTAAAAAACAGGCGAAAGACTCTAATTTAGGCTGCCACTAAAAATGGGATG
>NZ_RZGS01000081.1 GCF_003989745.1 Legionella septentrionalis | reverse complement strand
AATATAACGAAGAAAGACCGCATGAATCACTGGGAGACTTGTCACCATTTGATTACAAGTTGATTAAAAATAAGTCGGAAAACTCTAGTTTAGGTTGGCACTAATAAGGGGAGGTTTACACAGTTAGCATTGAGATAAGTTTATTAGCAGAAGGAAATAATAAGGAATAGTGTAGTAAAAATTATTGCATCTCTAATTTTATCATCATCAGCATTTGCTCTAACTTTAGATAAGGCAGTAATACTGGATCATAAATCTGAAATAACAGGGTCTGACAGTAATTGTAAAGTAATTAGTGGTCACATAGATAATGGCCCTATTATTTATCCTTCTAAGGCAAAAAATTCAGCGTTCATCGCCCGTTCTACGGTAAGCTTCAAAAGGTATTTACTTAACGCAGCCAAATCTTTTTTCCGTCTTTTATTGATTTAGCCAAGTCATTAACTAACTTGGCATCAATTTCAAACTGAGGTTCCACTGCTTATTTCTTATTATTCTTCGCTTCGCGAAACCTATCTTATTAAAGCAGTTACACTATTTTAATTACAGGCTTTCCTCACAGGCACTTCTGAAAAACCGGCAACTTCGGAGAAGTTTGCACTACTTCATGCTTCCCTTTACCTCAACGGCGGGATATTCCTCCACATACTTCTCACCATTGACACCGTAATAAACTACTTCGCGGTCAACAAAATTTACATCATAGCCAACCACTCCGGCATTCCAGGCGGACTGTAGAAACTCAGGGAAAGTGCTTCTGCCTTCCTGATCGCTCCTAATCGCTGTAATGAGTGCCGTGCGATCGAATTTCGGAACTTCATGTGTGCCTGTAACAAGCGGCGCTCCTAGCTGCATGACTGAGCCTTCCTTCATAATGTAGGTTGATTGGCAAGAAGGTAGCGACCAGCGATTCTTTTCGACACCAGCTTGTCGAAGGACCTCAGCAAGGACCGGAAATCCTTTAATTTTTGGACGGATTGATATCGCATATTTTTGAGCATCGATTAGTTTTTCAATAAGTTGATTCATTGTCATCTCCTTCTTTATTCGATAGGGTTTTTATTGAGTTTGTGTAAATCTGATCCCTCCTCGATTAGCCGTACACTTTGTTTAAGAGATATAATCTCATCAACAAGGAGTAGCAATGGTCAGAAGTATCTACACAAAAGAGTTCAAAGTTAAAGCAATTGAATTTCTAGAGCAAAGTAATAAGCCATTAAGACAAGT
>NZ_RZGS01000080.1 GCF_003989745.1 Legionella septentrionalis | reverse complement strand
GCGGCAAATTCAATCGATCATTGCAACACCTGATTTGTTATAGTTAACTTTTCAGGAGTAATGATGATATATAATTTGTCAAAACGGAATTTTACAGAACACCAACAAAATGCAATATGGTCGTTGTGGTCTGAAGGCAGATCGCTGAGTGAAATTGGAAGACAGCTTGGCAAACATGCGGGGTCAATTTTTTGTTTTTTGCAAAGATATGGTGGAATAAAACCTGTAAAACCCATTCGTTCAAAAAGAGCCTTGACGCTACCTGAGCGGGAAGAAATATCCCGTGGTTTGTCGGCCAATCTATCAATCAGGAATATTGCAAAGTTTTTAAATCGTCCTCCATCTACCGTATCCAGGGAAATTAACTGTAATGGAGGTACGGAAAAATATCGAGCCATATCTGCGGACAGAGAAACATGGATAAGAGCAAAACGTCCTAAAAAATCCAAACTTCAAATCAACATTCCCTTGAATGATATTATTGCAGATAAGCTCTCAGAAAAATGGTCACCAGAACAAATATCTGGTTATCTTAAACGTATTTATCCAGATGATATTACTATGAATATTTCCCATGAATCCATTTATAAAACTCTGTATATCCAATCTCGTGGTCACCTGAAAAAAGAACTGCTGAAACATCTTCGAACAGAAAGAGTCATGAGGCAATCCAAAAAATTCAATACAAAGGGTAATGCGCGTGGTGGCATCATAGATGCTGTATCCATTCATGACAGACCAAAGGAGATTGATAACCGTACTGTGCCAGGCCATTGGGAAGGCGATTTAATCTGTGGCTCAAATAAATCCTATGTTGCCACCCTGGTTGAAAGGACATCCCGATTTACTTTACTGGTTAAGCTTCCCGGTAACGATACAAACAGTGTTGTAAATGCGATTACAAACAAAATTACAGAACTTCCAGAGCAATTAAAAAAATCGCTTACCTGGGATCGTGGCATGGAGTTGGCTAAACATAAACAGTTTACAGTTGATACCGATATAAAGGTGTATTTTTGTGACCCTAAGTCACCATGGCAACGGGGAACCAATGAAAATACCAATCGTTTGCTGAGGCAATACATGCCTAAAAAAACAGATCTTAGTGTTCACTCTCAATTTGATTTGGATAAAATTGCCAGAGAATTAAATGAAAGACCGCGGAAAACATTGAACTTTCTAGCTCCGGCGGATAAATTGAGCGAGGTGTTGCAATGATCGATTGAATTTGCC
>NZ_RZGS01000008.1 GCF_003989745.1 Legionella septentrionalis | reverse complement strand
TCCCTCTCCCCAACCCTCTCCCGCGAAGGGCATCATCATACTATCAAAGCTCCTATCGTGGGAGAGGGGGTAGATCGAAGTGAAATAGAAAAATTTGTGCTCAATTTAAGATGAAATCTTGGCTAAAAAACTTTAGGGACGTTGCCTATTTCTTCACAGGCAATAAACATAAATATTCTGGTGCAAAATCACTTCGAATACTGCAACTCTATATGAGAAGAAGCTTGAAAGCGCCAAACCAAAAGATAAAAGCAAAGACACATGCAAGCGCTGGCACAAACAAGAATAAAAAGCATGGCATGTTCTGTATATGGATGCAGCGCTCTTAAAAGCAACCCGCAAAAACTACCAAAGAGCATTTGAATAAAAAAGAATAATCCTGAAGCAGCACCGGTATTTTTTTCAAATGGCTGCATAACCGAAGCTTGAGTGCAAGGAATAATCACTCCGACACCGACCATAATTAATAACATGGGAACCACAATGAGCATCCAATTTAACTGCATGAGATGAGTCAGTGCCCACATCAATAATGCTCCGGTCAGACAACAAAAAATAGCCATGAAAATGGTTTTATCCCAACCAAATTGAGTCGCATATCGTTTTGTCAATCGCGTACCAACCAGATATCCAAAAACGGTGAGGGCATAAAATCCGCTGAATGCCATGGGAGAAAAACCCAGTTTTTCCTGAAATAAAAAGGGAGAGTCAAGGGTAAATACAAAATAGCAACACCAAGCCATGCTAATGGTTAAACTGTAAGCAACAAACAAACGGTGGCTTAAAAATTTTTTATAATTGCCAAGTAATGTTTTCAGGCTAAATGGTTGCGATGCATGCGGCGCCACAGTAGGTATCTGCTTATATGTGACTGCAGCCAATAAGCACGCGAACAGCGTCAATAGATAAAAAATAATTTGCCAACCACCTCCCTTTTGCAGCAGAGCGCCTAAAATAGGGAAAAACAAGGGAGCTACAGCCATTGCAGCCGACAAATTAGCAATTATACGTATTTGTTCATCGCGGCTATAGGTTTCTTTGACCATTAATCTGGCTATAACAGTTCCACTGCAACCCCCTATTGCTTGGAAAAAACGGGCGATGATAAAAAGCGTTAATGAAGTGGATATTGCGCAAATCAAAGTAGAAAAAACATAAAGTACCAAACCCCATAGCATGGTTTTTTTTCTGCCGAATACATCTGATAATGGCCCCATAATCAGCATGGAAATAGCATATCCGAACATAAATACGGTTAAAGTCATCTGCATGCTGTCATGACTTGCATTAAACTCACTGCCCATCTTAAGTAAAGAAGGTAAATATAAATCAATTGACAGGCGTGGCAGAACCACCAATCCAATCAGCAGCGGCATCAACCAGGCGATTTTCCTCATGATTTTCCTTAATAAAATGGGTTAAATGAACAGCAATGAGATGTGCCCTTTTGGCAATCATTTCCAAAGAACTGGTGTAGTAATAAACTCCGGAAGTATTATGGCCGAGTAACCTTATGCGATAATTTATTTTATTTTGTTTATCGATCACCGCTGCGGAATCGAAATCCACCTCTACTCCCCCGTATAAATTGGGTTTGGCCAAACCCTGGGCAATTAAATTGTGCATCAAACTATCGTTTTTTTAGCATCTCAGCTAAATATCCTCCAAAAAAGCTGCGTGATGTATAAAAATAATTATCACTTGGAAAAATTAAATTTTCCTGCTTGGCATAATTAAGCTTTTTTTTCATCCATTGGTAATATTCATCAATTTTATAAATGTTACTGGACATGGTATTCGCAGGCCTGTTTAAAATTAAATTATGCAAATCCATTTGATAAGCCAAGCCAGTGCCTAAAATTGAGGCAGGTTCGAAAATGGTTAAATTGATATTATTAATTTGTTTGATTTTACATTCTTGAATAAAAGAGCGTAGAAATACGACAGCCGAAGCACCACAACCGACTACTGCGAGAGTTTTTCTTTCTTCCATGAGATATCCTTATAGTAACTTGCCTTTTAAAAAGAATAAAGATAATAGAAATTAAGAAAGAGATTATGAAATGATTCCATTAGCTTGGACTTTCCCTGTTATCCTTATTATCCGCTGAAAATGGTAATAAGGATAACAAATGAAGTCAATAAGGACTGATAAATTATGTCAATGATTCAAGAAGTTACTACGGGTTTAGTTAGTATCCTTGTTAAGTTCTGCACGCACTTCATCCATATTGGCTTGTATGGCCTGCTCTACCAATTCCTTTAAAATAGAATCGCGCATGCTGCCGGGTTCAGAATAAATAACAATACCTTGTTTAAAAACGACCAGGTGTGGGATGGAGCGGATTTGAAAAATTTCTGCCAACTCGCCCTCCTCTTCAATATTTACCTTGGCAAAGACCACCTGGTTTTCATATTGAGATGCAACGCGTTCATAAACTTTTGCAAATTCCCGGCAAGGTCCGCACCATTCTGCCCAGAAATCCAGAAAAACGATTTCATTTTCACTGATCAGTGCTTCAAATTGGGCACTGCTTACCGATTGGACTGAGCCGCTTCCTGCCATGACGTCTCCTTAGTTTTGATAGCCGATAAAATTCTTTGAAAAATACTATCGACGCTTCCTGTACCTTCAACCCGATGAAATCTAGGGGCTTCTTTACTAGTTTTAGCCCACTCCCGGTAATAAGCAATCAACGGCTCGGTCTGTTCATGATAAACTTGCAGCCGCTTGCGAATAATCTCTTCCCGATCATCATCACGCTGCACTAAAGGTTCAGCCGTTATATCATCGAGCCCCTGTTGTTTTGGCGGATTATATTCGACGTGATAAACCCGGCCTGATGCAGGATGTGTACGTCTTCCGCAAATGCGTTTTACGATTTCTTCATCATCCACTGCAATTTCAATCACATGGTCCAAATCGATATGAGCTTTTTTTAACGCTTCTGCCTGCACAATCGTCCGAGGAAATCCATCTAATAAAAATCCATTTTTGCAATCGGGTAAAGCCAAGCGCTCCTGCACCAACCGAATCATAATATCGTCTGAAACAAGTTGGCCTGCATCCATGATTTTTTTAACGCTTAAACCTATCTCGCTTCCCGCTGCCACTGCCGCACGCAACATATCCCCCGTGGATATTTGCGGAATGCTAAAATGTTTTATCAATCGCTCTGCCTGTGTACCTTTTCCAGCACCGGGACCGCCCAATAACATCAATCGCATTAATCCCATTCGTCAACTCCAATAGTAAGGTGTGCCTCAGTTTTACGAGGTATCATATCGTACCGTTTCAAATTACGGTTGTCACTTAGAAAGTCTCACCAAGGTTTATACCATGATTTTCCATGCAGGGATTTCTGGCATGATGCAAGCTGGGCTTGATAGATTTGTGCACGTGCCTTTACTTTGTGAGCCACTGCCACTAACCATTTTTTCTTCAGGTAAGTTTTACGTTGATACCCGCCCACTCCCTCATGATAAGCCAGGTAAAGATTATAAGGATCATCACGCCGGATCCCCGCTTTGCGATAAGCAAGGTTAGCATACCAACCGATAAAATCGACACCATCACCGAAATCATCACGTGCAGATAATAAACCTCCGTTTGCAGCTTTATAATTCGCCCAAGTGCTTTGCAAGGCTTGAGTATAGCCGTAGGCTGAAGAGGGTCGCGTCCATGGAATGACCCATAACAATTTTGTGCGGGGCGGGCGAGCCCTGCCATTAAATTTAGATTCTTGATGAATAATAGCCATTTGAATAGCAACTGGAACCCGCCAGCGGCGCTCCACATCTTTTGCATCAGCATACCAGCGAGGATATTGTTTAAAAATACGGCAAACGTTATTAACGTCTGCCGGAGGAGGCGTCACACATCCGGTTAATAACAGAAACCCTATTAAAGATAAACCAGCTTTAAAATACATAAACGTCTCCACCCCGAACACGAAACCGGCATAAAAATTTCGGAAAAAATAACACAGATAAAAGAGTTTACAAGACTTTATCATTTTATTTCAGGATGGATGCAACACATTTTGCCTGTTGTCATGTTTTATTTCTGTTGCGGCTTAATTCCCGATATAGGAACCGTGCTGGAGAAATGGCTTGGATGAGATGGCGCGGCAGACTTTCAGGTTCATGATTAATGAGGGAAGCCAACCATTCAGCGCTCAGTGGGATAGTTGTCAATCCTCTCGAGCCAAAACCGGCACAAATGTATAAACCCGGATAGGAAGGGCTTGGAGCCGGGAGCCAACGTTTTGCATTGGTTGCAAAATCTGCAAATTGTTCTTTAAACAGATTTGCCTGCATAACAGGCCCTACCAAAGGCAAATAATCAGGGGTTGCAGCCCTGATACCGGACCAGTGTTTAATCACTCGCCTGGACCAAACATCTGCCAAAGTTAATTGACTTAATTTTTTTAAATTTGCGGCATCATCAACCGCATAGTTGCCTATATCCGTATTGTCCAAATGATAAGTTGCCCCAATGCCATGTTTTCCCTGGTTGGCGGGCAACACATGACCATTCCCACATAATGGCAATTTTAGCTTGGCTGTTTCTTCATTACTTAAAATAGTACTCATTTGGCCGCGAATGGCTTTAAGCGGGAGGTATGCAGTTTCTGCAAATTGACGCGCCTGATAACCATTGGCAAGAACCAATACTTCAGCACTGTGCCCTTCCGCATGCCATTTACCCTCTGCAAACTGCAATTCCTTGACCCGGATTGGTTCAATCTCATGAACTTCAGCAAGCTGTAATAAATGTCGGCACAAAACCCCAGCATGAATCCATCCGGAATTGGGAATAAAAAGCCCTCCTGTCTTTAGCGCAAGGCCAGCCAAATGTTCTGCTTCATTTTTGGCAACTAATGTCCCAAGTGCGGGGTAATGAGCAAGCCATTCCTGCAAGCTTTGTTGCATGGCAATTTCTTTATCGTTATAAGCAAGTTGTAAAATGCCGTTTAATTCACCGAAAGAACAAGTCTGCAGTAATTGTTGATAAAAACGGATGGCATGGAGAAATGCGCTTAACATAAACTCAGTTAATGGCGAGCGATAAGCAGAAAGTTTAGGGTATAAAACTGCATATTGATTCCCGGAAGCACCCTGCCCGGCTTCTCCACAAGCATCCAGAATCGTTATAGACCAACCCCGCCGGCGTAAGGCATAAGCTATGCAACACCCAGCAAGTCCCGCGCCCAGGATAATTGCCCGCTTTTCTTTATAAAATAACGGCGCACTCGCTTGCCACGGGGTGTGTCGCTTGCTGCTTTCCGCGGCTTTTCCTTGAAAAACTGCTGTCACCATTTCCCGCTTTCGACCATAGCCACCTTTTTTCTTGACTGTAAATCCAACGGACTCCAAACCACGCTTTACAGCACCCGCTGCAGAAAAAGTCGCCAATGTGGTATGTGATCTGGATAAAAGTGCGATGATTTTCAATAATTCAGCATCCCACATATTAGGATTTTTAGCCGGTGCAAAACCATCTAAAAACCAGGCATCCACATAAGCAGTGCGCAGTTTCATTTCCAATGATTTATCCCCACATACCAGCAATTGCTGATAGCAAGCCAAAGCATCTCCCAACATTAAAGTCAATTGCACGCGATTTTCGTCAAATGATAAAAGATGAAATCCCGGCGTTAAAACAGGATAGCTTTTTAGCAAGCTAGAAGCCTCATCGTTTAACTCCGGCCATAGGGCAAGGCATTTAGCCAAGTCTTCATAAGTGAGAGGATATTTTTCGCAAGAAATAAAATGCAGCCGGGCTAAGGGAGGGGCGTATTTTTTCCATAAAAACCATGTCAGCAAAAAATTCAAGCCACTGCCAAACCCGGTTTCTGCAACAATGAAATGAGTCGCCTTGCAATTCGCAAGTTCAGCCCAGCGGGATAATAATTGATTTCCCTCAATAAACACATGCTGGGTTTCTTGTAAGCCATTTTCTGTAGAGAAATAAATATCATTAAAAACAGCAGAGTAAGGAAGCCCTTCTCGCCAAATTAGTTTCGCAGTTTGAATGGGTTGAAAAAATGAACTCACGGTTCCTTATTTCCGCTGTAAAATTTGCAGTAAAACACGTTCTGCCGCTTGCTGCGTCAACTGGATTTCCTTAATTTGGTGGGCACCCGATACAAATCCCGCTTCATACATGGAAGGAGCAAAATAAACGCCCTGTTGCAACATGCCATGGAAAAAAGCTTTAAACAGCATCTCGTCAGAAGAGGCGACGTCCTTATAATGTAAAATTTCCTCTTTATCATTAAAGCAAAAACCGAACATACCGCCGACTGCGGCGCCCCAAAAAGGGATATTAAGAGAAGCAGCTGCCTCTTTTAATGCGGCAATCAAGCTGCTGGAAATAAAAGACAGATTTTCATAAAAACCAGGTTTTTCAATTTCCGTTAAAGTTGCCAGTCCTGCGGCCATGGCCAGAGGGTTTCCGGATAAAGTTCCGGCTTGATAAACCGGGCCTACCGGTGCCAGACAATCCATAATTTCCGCTTTCCCGCCTATTGCACCTACTGGCATGCCGCCGCCAATGATTTTGCCTAATGTGGTCAGATCAGGGGTAATGTCATAAAGTGCTTGCGCGCCTCCTAAACTCACGCGAAACCCAGTCATCACTTCATCAAATATTAATAGGGTTTGATACTGATCACACAAGTCCCGCAACCCTTGTAAAAATTGCATTTTGGGCAGCACAAACCCCATATTCCCGGCAATTGGCTCGATGATTACAGCAGCAATATCATCTTTGAAGGCTGCAAATAATGCAGCTACTTGCTCGAGGTTATTAAAATCGGCAGTCAATGTGTGCTCAGTGATGCTTGCGGGAATGCCAGGGGTTGCCGGTATGCCCAAAGTCAATAAACCGGACCCGGCTTTTACCAATAAGCTGTCATTATGCCCGTGATAGCAGCCGTTAAATTTTATGACTTTGTTTTTATTGGTATAGCCACGCGCTAAACGTATCGCCGTCATTGTGGCTTCGGTCCCGGAATTGACCATGCGCACTTTTTCAATAGCCGGCATTAATTGCATGATCTTTCGGGCCAGCAGAATTTCATGCTCGGTAGGGGCGCCAAAACTCATACCACAATGTAATGCCTGGCTAACTGTCTCGATAACAGCAGGATGGCAATGGCCTAAAATCAGCGGCCCCCAAGACCCTACATAATCAATGTATTGTTGATCATCCACATCGATTATATAAGCTCCCTTTCCTTGTTTGAAAAATACAGGTTCGCCGCCTACACCTTTGAATGCCCGTACCGGCGAATTCACTCCGCCAGGAAGTAATGATAAGGCTTGCATAAATAATTCATGTGAATGGCTCATAATAAACTCCACTTCTTTTGCACGGCATTTTACCTGCATTTAAGGATAATGGCCAAAACTCTGTAATTCTCCTGAATTGATGTCAGCAATTTCATCCCGTGCGATGGAGTTACGCAGCATGTGCATTTAAAACTTGCCATTAAAATTTTTTTCTCATACCCTACGCAGTTTGTTAGAAATTCTGGAGATAAAAAAGTGATTAAAAAAGAATGGAAAAAGCTTAGTTTAGCTTGCCTGGGCATTCTTCTTGCCACCGCTTCCCAAGCAAATACGCGTGAGGGTATTTATGCTGGCGCAGGTATAGGCGCTTCTTTTGACCAATTTAACCTCTCCACTAAAAATACAGTGACCGGCTTCACGATTAAAAGCCCGGTTCAAAAAAATACCAGCGCGCTTGGCAATGTTTTTCTAGGCTATGGCGGAACCATGGATACAGGTTTTTTTCTGGGGGGTGAAGTAGGTACTTATTTTCCCCGCCGCTCCGCAACCATTTATAACCGCCCTGGAGTAAGCGTTACTTCATTAACCTTTAACGACACGTTGAAAGTACACGATTACGTAACGGCCGATATATTACCGGGCTACCGCTTTAATGATGATTGGTTGCTGTATGCACGCGGTGGCTTGACTTATGCCAACTTAAATATTTATCAAGCGCCCGGCACCAGCGGGGTTACTTTTCGCGCGGATGAAAACAAATTCGGGGGACGTATTGGGGCAGGCATAAATTATGCCTTTAACGACAATCTTGGCGTAGGGTTAGATTATTTTTACACCCGCTACCAGGAAATGAATGCTAATTTGCCTGCATTTAATATCCGCTTTAATCAACAAGTTTCTGGCAACTACGTCGGGTTGTCCGCTTTATACACTATTATGTAAATTTATCCTGGTTAGAGCATGTAAGCGATAACCAGGGCAAATCTATCTATATCAGTATCTGCGCATGGCTACCTCTCAAATTTGCTAAAATTAATATAATCTGAGTAGATTTTGAGAGGAACACTCGATGAACGCCAAGGATAAGTCACCTCACCCAGAGGAAAAAAATGCTCTTACAGAGTCTTACAACAAATTTAAAGAATTTGAAGGCAGACGCTACACAGGTATGAAAGTGGGCCGCAGTCATTCCTGGATTTATGATCAAGGAGCCTGGAAGGAAACCAAAATTACCCCGGATGAATGGGAAATTCATTATGCGGTGACTAAAAGAAGAAAAGGCAAAGCACCGGAAGGCTCGGGTGTCCCGGTGGGAACAAAATACCATTGGTATATTTTAGCACATCAAATCGTGGAAAAATTAAATGCCAATGACTATTCGACGGAATTGGCTGGTTTAAAATTCAAGGTTGCCCATCAACGGGCTGATAAAGATGCATGGAATATTTCAGATAAAGCTCAAAAAAAGCGCTTGATTAAAATTTTAAAAGAAGTAACGCATGCATTGGAATCTGAACTTGAAATCGCTGCAGAAACAAGGAAAGCCCGCAAAAGAAAACCAAAAGTTACCTCATCTGCAAAAGTGAAAACTTTCGATGGAAAAATCGCGGCACAACAAGATGCCTCTTTTCACGGACACAAAAAAGAAAAGAAAAAAGCTGCACATCATTAATGCCCAGGTTGCAATTACCCTGAGGATACCTTCCTCAGGGTGAATTTTTTAAATGCGGCCAGCCCCATTGTGGCGTGGGTGGGTGCCATAGTAATTATGAATGTTTTGATGCCATTGAGCACTGGTCATATCAGGCCAATGATTCTTGTCAAATCCTGGTGAATTTTCGAGTTTTTGTTTATCCACATTGATGACGAAGCATTCTTCATTTGGATCATAAGTAAAAATTTCCCAAGGCATAGCAAAAAATTTATCTCCCATGCCTAAAAATCCACCAAATGATAAAACAACATAATGGACATACCCTTCTTCTTTATCAAGAATAATTTCCTCAACGCGGCCTAAATCTTCGCCTTGCTGGTTTTTAACCTTTGTTCCCACTACATCTTTTGATTTCACTACTGATCCATTGGTATGCATAAAATTCTCCTTAATGTTATGAATAGCGATTAGCCTCCTTAAGCGTAGATAGAAAAAAAGAAATTGCCAAGATTCCAGAGAGAAACCTTTACATCGGTCTTGACTCTGGCTAAATTACCACTTTTTTTACTGAGCAGTGATTATGCAACCCTATAAAAAATACATTTGTGTTATTTGTGGTTTTATTTATGATGAAGAGGAAGGCTGGCCAGAAGATGGCATCGCCGCCGGAACCCGATGGGAAGACGTTCCTGAAAACTGGTTTTGTCCTGATTGCGGCGCCGGCAAGGAAGATTTTGAAATGGTGGAAATCTGACCCACTAAAAGGGTTTAACCACAACCAAAAGCACTATTGCTATTAACAAAAGCGTGGGGAGCTCATTAAAAATACGATAAAAAGTTGAGCTCCTGCCATTAATATCATTTGCAAAATTCTTTACAAATTGACCACATACAACATGATAGATCCAAAGACACACCACCAAACTAATTTTTGCGTGCATCCAGCCTGCCCTTAAATAATAGGATGGGTTATAAAAAATCAGGAATATTCCCAAACCAGTCGTCAGCAGCGCAGCAGGCCAGGTAATGCCATAATATAAACGCCGTTCCATAATCTTAAACCGTTCAATGCTTACTCTATCTTTTGCCTCAGCATGGTAAACAAACAAGCGCGGTAGATAAAACAAACCGGCAAACCAGGCAACCACGGCAATGATATGAAATGCTTTTACAACTAACATCATGAACCTATTTCTTTTTTTTATGTCGAGTCCGCTTGATGAGATTAAGCGCCTCCACTCCTAATGAGAATCCCATGGCAAAATACACATAACCTCGCGGTATATGAAAAGCAAAGCTATCTGCTACCAGCACCATACCGATTAGAATTAAAAAACTCAATGCCAACATTTTTACAGTAGGGAACTTTTCGATAAATTGGCTCACGGGCTCACTTGCATAAATCATAACCAGAATAGCACAAGTTATTGCAGCAGCCATGACCCAAAAACGGCTGGTAAGTCCCACGGCTGTCAACACGCTGTCTAAAGAGAAAATAATATCCATCAAAGCAACCTGAACTACTACCGAGCGAAAAGTAGCCGATACTTGGTGGATTTTTTTAAATTCTTTTTCGCCATTTCCTACTTCATAATGGATTTCCTGCGTAGCCTTGGCAATAAGAAACCCGCCCCCTACTAATAGGAACAGATCGCGTACGGAGTAGCTGAAATTACCCATGGTTATGAATGGCTTAGTTAATTTAACCAACCAAACTGCAGAAGCCAGTAATAATAAACGCGTTACCCAGGCAAAAGTTAACCCCCAGCGACGCGCTTTTTTACGTTGAGCTTGCGGTAATTTTTCGGTAAGAATGGACAGGAAAACCAGGTTATCTATCCCCAGAACAATTTCTAAAATGATTAAAGCAGATAAGCTTAAGATAATATCAAGAAGTTCCATTTCATTTCTAACTGAGTGCAAATGCCGTTAATCATACCTTTTATTTCTGGTAAGAACTAGAATATATCTAGCCGTTTCTACTAAAAAGTCTACTTATCAAACAACTGGTTTAATGGTTATCCATTTGCTATAATGCGCAAATAAATGCCATATTGGGCTTTAGTTTATGCATACTCATGTGCTCGAAGTTGGAAAAAGGCTTGGCTACTTTGAAGAAAAAGCCAAGGGGGTTTGCCATGGCTTTTCCGTACGCTGGCTGGAAGCTTGCTTAGCTGGTGAAGAAGATGAAAAAAAATTTTTAGCACGAAGCGAAAAGATAAAAGAATATTACCAACTTGGCGAGGCATTTCCGGAAAAAATTACCACGTTAAAAAAGAAGATCATAGCTTCAAAGAAACCGCCCACTGAAGAAGATTTAAACCAGGAAGAACAGGAAATTTTCGATATTCTGGCTTTCTACGAAAGCCTTGCTCTATACCATCAACCTGGTGATTACCCATTGTTTACAGAAGGTTTGGTGCAGGGAGAAATAGAACAAATTTCTCCAATTGCTGCCTCTGATTCCATCCTTAAAAAAGGTGGCTTGCAGCAGGTTTATTCGCAAGCGATGATACTCTCCAGCACTGAAATGATAAAATATTTCGACGAAATGGCAGCTTTTCTTGATAAAAATCTAAATCCCGAACAAACAGTCGGCTTCATGCTGGGGAATTACAATCATGCCATCGCACTCACCTATCAACAAGGAAAAGGCTGGAGGTTTATGGATATTAACCAATATCCACCTCAAGCTGTAAAAAATGACACAAACTTGTTGACTACCCATATAAGGCTTGCTTTTAATTTTTCATACCATACACCTTTTAATGTAAAGCTATTCACTACAGGTGATCATGCGAACCTCGCACAATTTAAGGGACAATTTGCTGCGTTTAAATCAGCACATAACCTCAGCGCGGAGATGATTCAGCGAACAGGAGCCGATGCAATTGATTTAGCTTATATCGCTGCCCAAGATGGAGATACCGATACTCTCTTAAAGCTTGGTGAGGCAGGGGCGAACTTCAATAAAACCTATGGGAAGGATAAACACAATCTTGCCTGGATAGCTGCCCAGAATGGCCATACCGAAGTTCTCAAAATACTTTCCAACTATCAGGTGGATTTTTTACATAAGGCCCGAGATAATGATGGTATGACTCCCATGCATGCCGCTGCTTTAAATGGTAAATGCGAAGCCATTAGGATACTGCAGCAACAAGGAGTTCCTATTAACGTAAAAGATAAAGATGGATTAACACCTGCCCATATAGCCGCCCTCAATGGGTACGATAAAGCTCTGGATACCCTTAAGCAATTAGGGGCGGATTTAAATGAACCCGATGCATCCGGCATGACCCCGCTTCATTATGCAGCATGGGGGAACCAAGTACATGTCATAGTTAAATTATTAAGTGATAATAATGTGGATCCCAATAAAAGAAGCAATGATGGTCGTCACGCCATCCACGATGCAGCTGATGTGGGCAGTGAAACTATCTTGGACCTTTTTAAAGAAAAAGGAGTGGATTTATTGCTTGAGGATGATAATGGGCGAACCATTGCCCATATTCTTGCCGGTAAAGGCCATAAAGAATTGATTGAAAAATTCATGGCTCAGGGGATTGATTTTAATAAGAAAGATAAAAATGGTTTAACACCTCTACACGCCGCAGCCCAAAGCGGACAACTTGAAGTAATTGAATTTCTCGCGGCCAAAGGGTTCGATTTGAATGCAGAAGATAACCAGGGACAAAACATAGCTCATATGGCCGCCCTAACTAACCAGGCGCACCTCATACCTGCATTGGCGGCTAAAGGTGTCAATATGACAAAAAAAGATAAGTGTGGCCATACGCCTCTTGGCTTGGCGACGGGATATGGTTCAAAAGAAACCTTCCTGGAACTTGTTAAACATGAAGTGGTAAGCAATGACACATACCTTTTTGCCATTCTTCGGGATCAACCAACGATTGTTGAAACGCTCCTTGAGTTAAATATAAATTTTAAAGATGAAGCATGGCGACTTAGTTCAGAAAATCAGTTTAGTTCAGAAAATCAGTTAAGGAAATTGATTGCCCCCCACTTAACCCCTGGGGAAGCCATCCCACCAAAAATAGAGGCAAGAATTAAGACATTCCTGGAGCAAAAAGCCAATAAAGAAAACATTCCCATCTCTCCCTACGAGCTTGCCTTCCTTGCAGGAAAGGAAGAGATCGTGCAATTATTCAACCGGCAAGACCCTAAAACTACGGAGTTGTTAACGAGCTTGCAAGCTTTAAGAAAATACGGCGAAACCATTAAAAACAAAAATAAAGAAAATAAAAAGCAAGAGCAAGAAAAAGGCATGCAAAATGCTACCGATAAAAATACCCTGGAAGGGGAAAAAGCCATGGCAGCCGCCGATGCACTGGAAAACCTTGCCTGCCTTTATTTCGCGGCGAAAAATGCCCTCAATCCAGATGACAAAGCCATAGAAACAATCCAAAACAGCTTTAAACAACAACTGGTGCAAACTTATCAAGATTTAAGCACCCACCGGGCCCGCTGGAAACCAATCCTTGCCAACATCCTCATCGCAGCCACAGGCATCGGCCTTTTGGTTATCGTGGGCAAGCTTTTAATCACTGGCAGCGCATTCTTTGCTGAAACCAGGCGCCAAAAAATGGTCGGGCAAGTGGCAGGCGAGTTTGATAAATTGCTCAATACCAAACCTATGTAGCATTAATTTGCTGCAAGTCAGCAAGCATTTTTTACTATTTGCTATTTCTTTTGCATGCTTTTAATTTTTATAAACAATAAATGCAGCAGGATGAATGGTAGAGAAGAATTCACTTTCTATCCTAGCTTGGGTATAATACGGACGCGATACATATAAGTGCAGGTGGCTACAATCATCACGTTAATTAAAAAACTGTTGCGTAAAACCAGGAAAAAAAAATCTCCGGTTGAATCCACGTTTGCCGTTCCGCGCAACCAACATCAAATTTCCAAGACCGACATAAGCAGCAATGCTCTTAAAGTTCTTAACCGTCTAAGCAGTGCCGGATTTGAAGCTTATTTAGTCGGCGGCAGCGTTCGCGATCTTTTATTGAGAAAAGCGCCGAAAGATTTCGACATTGCCACCAATGCAACACCAAATCAAATTAAAGAATTATTCCGTAATGCGCGCATCATTGGTCGGCGTTTTAAACTTGTTCACATCATTTTTCATCGTGAAATCATTGAGGTTGCTACCTTTCGCGGCCATGAACCAGCGCATTCGCATCAGCTCACCAATGACCGCGGCATGCTTATCCGCGATAACGTCTATGGCACGCTCGAAGAAGATGCCTGGCGTCGTGATTTCACCGTTAATTCTCTTTATTACAATATTGAAGATTTTTCCATTCTGGATTTCACAGGCGGTGTTAAAGACATTGAACAGCGTTTAATCCGGATTATTGGTGATCCCGTAACGCGTTATCAGGAAGATCCGGTTCGTATGTTACGCGCCATCCGTTTTAGCGCAAAATTGCATTTTGAGCTGGCGCAAGATACCGCCGCACCATTAAGCGAATTAAGCGAATTGATACGCCACGTCTCCGGTTCTCGCCTGTTTGATGAAATGTCAAAACTTTACCAATGCGGTGAAGCTGAAACCGTGCACCGTTTATTGGTGAAATATGGTTTGTTTGCTCATCTTTTTCCACAAACGCATCAACTTTTACCAAGCTCTTATCCAATAAATGCCCTGATGGGTATCGCCTTGGAAAATACGGATATACGCATCCGCGATAGCAAACCCGTTACACCGGCTTTTTTGTTTGCCGTTATCCTCTGGTTCCCCATGCTGGATAAAGCGGCCAAATTAAGGGAAACAGGTATGGATCCATTACCTGCCTTGGAAAAGGCCATGTCGCAAGTTATTGCAGACCAAAATCGCTACGTTACCATTCCTAAGCGATACACCCAAGTAATTCGCGAAATCTGGATTATGCAATATCGTTTTCCAAAGCGCAGCGGAAATCGTGCCTTCAATTTGTTGCAGCATCCACGCTTCCGTGCAGCCTATGACTTCCTCGCCCTGCGCGCCCTGGCTGGTGATGAATCAATGGAGTTGGCACAATGGTGGACTACGTTTCAAGATGCCGATTCACAGGGCCAGCAAGACATGATTGCAGCACTCCCCCCTGTTAAATCACGCAAGCGACGTCGGTATAAACCAAAAATTACTTCATGACGATTTGCTATCTGGGGTTAGGCAGTAACTTAGGTTCGCCCCAGCGCCAATTAATGCTTGCTTTAACAAAACTTAACAAGCTACCAAAGTCTGTTCTCACTAAAACATCCAAGTGCTATTGCAGCCAAGTAGCCGGCTCGCGCGCGCAA
Organism: Legionella septentrionalis; assembly: GCF_003989745.1. Taxonomy (GTDB): domain Bacteria; phylum Pseudomonadota; class Gammaproteobacteria; order Legionellales; family Legionellaceae; genus Legionella_A; species Legionella_A septentrionalis. The sequence goes on along the minus strand of NZ_RZGS01000008.1, from coordinate 68,473 downwards.
CCTAATTATTACAATTTGGTGGTAGAGCTTTCTACCTCGTTATCGCCTGCTGAATTGTTGCGTTTTTGCCAGCGAATTGAAAAGCAACATGGCCGGGTTAGAAGGAAAAAATGGGGAGCGCGCACGCTTGATGTCGACATCCTAATTTATGGCAAAAGACAGATGCATACCCGACAATTAACCATTCCGCACCCGCGTATGTTGCAGCGTGATTTTGTTCTTATTCCCTTGCTCAGCATAACTCCGCAAGCAAGTCTGCCAAATAGCACATTAATTTCCACCCATCTTGAGAAATGTAAACGTTACATTATCAGGGAGAAAAGTTGATATTTTTCAAAGAAATCAACTACACTTGAATTGTGGCTGCTTTTCGTACGAGGGAACCTGTGTATAAAAATATCTTGCATCCAACTGATTTAAGCGGAAGCCATTTTCGCATGTGCGCGCAAGCAGCAGAAATCGCAAAATGCTTTCATGCAAAACTCTATTTAATGCACGTTATTGAACCTCCCTCCTCGTTACAATTAGCACAAGGACTTGGTTTTGCAGAATTTGATCAACCGGTCAAAGACGATGCCTGGATGGTCATGAATGTTTTAGGGGAAGCGCTTAATATTCCGGCCTCTCAGCAATTCGTGGAAGTAGGTTCGATTAAAATGCATGTCTTGAATAAGGTAAATGAATTAGGCTGCGATTTAATCATCATTGGCAGTCATACGCCTAACAAACTACCCTCTTTTCTAGGTAGCACGGCACACGCGGTGGTGCACCATGCAAATTGCGACGTTTTAACCTTGCGCGCCGAACCTGCTTAATGCTTGCTTAAAATAGTTGCGGCTGCATGTTTATTATAAATATTTGCTTGGAAATTGAGAGTGGCATTCTTTCATGAAGAACACAATATCCTGATAAGGACTGCACTCCGCAGGAATCTTGCGATTTTTATCCACAATCTCCGTAGAAGCTCCAGCCTCGATAAGTAATTTTATCATTGGCTTATCGCCATTTTTTACAGCTTTGTGTAGCACAGTTTGCCCAGCTTTATCCTGGCGATCCAAAGAAGCCCCTGCATTTATTAATGCTCGCGCGCAATCTAAATTTTTTCTCAAAACAGCCCAATGTAACGCCGTAAACTCATGGACAGCATCTGTTTTATCCAAGTTGGTAACCGGAATGTGTTTAAGCAGCACTTTAAGTTCAAATAACCTATCCCAGGCTGCAGCCCTTCTTAAAGCCTGATCCTCAGCCGGGTTACTTTGTTCTTCTGTCTTGCGTAAAGACGCGCAAATAGTAGCAAATTGAATTTGATCATTAGTTTGCCGCGCACTGCCTATAAAGCTAAGAAGCCTTGCTGCAATTTTTCCACTAGCCTTCTCAATAATCGTTTGGTTTGCACGAATTAATTTGGAGTTTACTAAAGATATTTGTAATAAATCCCGTGTTCGCTCTGCATCCACCTTGTTCAGTGGTTTACTGGCAAAAAGCAAATGGGACAGTTCTATAATTAACTGCGGCAAGGCACCAAACAAGGAGTCATCACTTGTAATCATGGATTTTACTGCGAGTAAATAAGCTGCCACAAACTCTTGATTATTATCCATATCTTGATAATAGGTAAGCTTACTATCCCGCATGGCTTCCAATGTACTAGTAACTCCAGTTGATAAAACCAAAGAGCCATCTGCATTGGCTACTGCTTTACGCATCACATGATTAGGCAATGATTGATGATATTTAATTTGCGGCAGATATTTGTTGGGAATATCCAACGTTGTATCCTGTTCATAAGCACAACGAATATCATACTGCCTATTACTAAAATCCCCGACAAGAACATACTGATTATGACCGCTTAACTTAATATATTGAGCAATCAGCTTGTAATCCTTGGAACTATCCACAGCAGCAAGGTACATAAAGCCATAGCTTCCTTGCGGCAACATTTCCCTTTCTTCAGAAGATAAAGCACTTAAATTGATCGCTTGGGCAATGGCTGGCAAACCCAGTCGGTCTGGACCAAGACCAGCGCTGCCAATTAGCATGTCTTTTTCATTAAAAGATTCATAGACGCCGGGTTGTTCTTTCTGGGCTTGCATACGGTAGCAGGTTTGATCAAACAAACTTGCAAGAGCTTCCTGATTGACATTTCCTACAAATAAAAATTTACTCTCGGGAGACAATACTCTTTTTACCAGTTCTCCCGCCGAATATTTGCAGCGATTGGCATCAATAAAAGCGACAACTGTATTGTCAACCGCATCGAATTTCTCAAGAGAAGACAAGCCAACGCTGGTACCTTCTATGATAATTCGCCCGTCAACAGCAGTTCCATACAGGCTTTCAAATCGTGATATCCCAGCAATGGTGCTTACTAAAATAACGTCCATGCCTTCTATGGCTTGCCGATTAAATTCGAAAATCAAATCTTTTGCGATATTACCAGCGAAAGCAAAATCGCCTTTAGCCTTAGAGTTATGACAATTGGCATGTATAAGAATGACCTTTCCCATGAGCATATATAAAAGATAAAAGATTGGGAAATTTTAAATCGTTTAGATTAACAAAAAATTAACACGTTATTTTTTTTACAAATAAATCACTTTAACAATAACTAAAACTAAGGAATGGCTATGCAAAGTTAATCTTAACCAATCTAATTGCAACCGTGGTATAAGACAAGCCATGTCCGCAGAAAGTCATGAAGATTTAAAATAGGTTTGTACACCTACTGGCATGCAACAACAACCCCGACCACAACAGCTTTTACCAGCAGGCTGAGTTCCATCCAGCATCATGGCTCCAGGTAGCCAGACAGGGATTATTTTTTGCCAATACTAATGGCAATGTATTCCAGGGCTGCTGACCGCCAATGAGCTGTTGCTGATTGATCCATGTCCCAGGCCATGGTGCTGTTACTTCTATGTTCAACACATCGCCCGCCATGACTGCATGAGGTGGCGTTGCAATAACAGGCTCAGGACCCAGCAGGAAAGCTGACGGCTGTGATTTAGTGCCCCATCCTGCCGCGGCAACCCAGAATTGCCCCATCTTTGCAGCAGAATAAGGTGCATAAGGAGTTCCAGGTGGATAAGGCGTGGTATACAATTTAGGATCGATTTGCAATAACGTTTCTCCTTGCCAGCTACCAGAGGGGGCTGCGAGGATATCAGCGCGCAGCGCCGAATACACACCATAGACTTCAGGCACGGCAAGCTCTTCACCCAGCACGAGGGCAATACGCCCTATTGGTGTCGGAACCACAATGAATTGGTTACCTGCCATAGCCCAGGAACTTGAGCCTAGATGCGTGGCGCGGTAGCGGGCAATGATCTTTCCTGATGGCTCAGCCAGAGCAACCGTATGATAAATAGCCTCATTGGTCCGCTCAGGATAACTGCCAACCACGTACCCCTGCCCTTGCCTGGCAAGATTGCTGAGTATCTTCTCTGATGGCCCGCCTTGCGGCTCACCAAGTTTTCTATATTCTGCAGCAGATAAATTTGGCCCGTAATGAAACAATATGGGCAAAATAGCAAGACCATTCTTTTTGGGTGGTGACCACACTGCCGTAGCGGAGTTTGCAAGATCACCAGCTTCAATAGTCAAATGCAGCGATTGTGGCTGCCTACCACCATTTACTGGATCGGTGGGCGCGCGGTGGAGAGCTAGTATGCCATACATTTCCGGGCGTCGGCGCTTAAGAAGTTTTGCCCGCACCGGCGCAGATTTTGCAGGCATGATCGTCGCCACGGCAACCCCATGAACCCCTGAAGGAAGCACCTGCGGCGGTAGCACAGGCAGCTGGGCAACCTTATTGCCTAAAGGATCCCAGATACTGGAGCCACCATTGTAATATAACTGCTGTTTGGTGATTGGGTTCGTTTCAATTCCATTACGGGTTGCTGCCACCACCCAGGCACCGGTATCAGCTGAAAGGTGTTGCACGCTTGCTATGGTGGAATGATCTCCTTTCGCCTTTGCAGCTGGGGTGCCGGGCATGACCCGGTCGGAGACGCTTGACCAGGCAATGATATCCACTTGATGCAGCAATGCTAAGCGTGCGTACTGCCAATAGGTGTCGTCATAGCATATGAGCAATGAGATGCGTCCAAGCTCGGTATCGAATACCGGGAATCCACCATTTCCGGTAACAGCCCAGCGTTGATCTTGCGCATTGAGTCCATGTTTGCGATATTTGCCAATATAACCTTGGGGGCCAACCAAGGCGGACGTATTGTAAGCCAGCCCACTGGCCGGATCAAATTCACCAAGCCCAACTGCCACATACATATGATACTTGCGTGTTACTTCGGCCAATGCTGTGGTCGCCTTTCCAGGCACCGTATCAAGATATGGGCGTACCATGTCAAAATCAGCAAAGATGTATCCCATGTTTGCAGTCTCTGGTAATACAGCGAGCTTCACGCCTTGCTTGCCCAAGCCTGCAACTCCCTCCACCATGCGCTTGATATTCCCATGCAAATCACCCCAGGCCGGATCGTATGCGACTGCTGCAGCCTTAAAACTCGTGAGTGTTTGCGAAGAATCAGCATGGGTAAGCCTGGCAAATCCCAATAGCAGCAGGGCAAGTAAAAGCAGGCGAACTTTAGAACAACATGAATCCATGGATACACCTCCTGTGCATTAAGCAATGGGCTCCATTGCCGTTATCCTCAGTTTCTAACCAATTCAATGAGCTTGTGGCAGAAAAGATTCGCAATATTGTAAATTATCCTACTAGTCAACTCAAAGATATATAAAAGATATAAATGATTAAGCTTCTAGAGAAAGTCTTAAGGCTCGTGTGAGGGATGAATGGGTAACTATCTGAGGCGGTAATGCTGCCCCAGACAAAAAATTAAGCTTTTAATTAATACCAGCTGTAGCCATAGCCATAGCAGGGATCACAAGTTGCACAACAAGATGTTGTTGTATACGTTGTCACATACCTTGTTGTGGGACAGGTGGTACCGCAACCAGTCGCGTACACCCCGCAACCAGAAAGAGCAACGCTGGCAACAAAGACAAAAGCGGGAATTAGAATCTTTCTCATGATATCATCCTTGTTTGAGAGTTGTACACTATGTATTATAGTTCAACACAAAAAATATTTTTTTAATTTATTTTCATTCTCAAGGAACACTGGTCCAGTTCGTTTCTAAAGCTCAATATCCTATGTTGTTTTTTGCGCAATAATATCTATAATTAAAGAACAATATTTGATCAAAGGAATGAAATTATGGACAACGAGTGTCATTTGAATAAAATGTTTTCATCTTCTCTTTTTCTTTCCTCTTTATTACTGTTGATTGTATCATTTTCTCCAACAGTAAAGGCAGCCCCGTCTACAGGTTATACTACGGGATTAACAGCCTCTCCAATGGTTTTGAGTTATTATTATGGCCCTAACCATCCAAGACGTTACTATAACCGTAATTACCCCCGATATCACTATGGACCAGGCTACGGTGGTTATTGGACAAATTGGTACCGCATTGGCCCACGTTGTCAAAAAAGTTGTTTTGTGAACCGCTGGGGTAATGTTGTACGCTGTTCCCGCCGCTGCTATTAAATAACGAATATCCGCATATACAGTCTTCCAAGAGATCTCCTTCGGCAAGGAGGAGATCTCATGAAAATTTCCTGATTTTCAGCTATGATTGCAGTTTTGAATTCAGGAGCGGTTTTATGAAAGTAGGTCAAGATAGTCTCTCCACCCAAAGCGAACTACAAATTGATGGCAAAACTTATCATTATTTCAGCCTTAAAAAAGCAGAAAGCAAATTTCCAGGAATTAATCAGCTTCCTTATTCTCTCAAAGTGTTGTTTGAGAATTTACTACGTTTCGAAGATGGCACGACGGTTACAACAGAAGATATACAAGCCATCGCAGAATGGATTAAAACCAAGAGTTCCCAGCATGAAATTGCCTATCGCCCAGCACGCGTACTCATGCAGGATTTTACAGGCGTGCCCGCAGTAGTTGATTTAGCCGCAATGCGCGACGCCCTTAAGAAAATGGGTGACAATCCTGAGAAAATTTCTCCTTTATCCCCGGTAGACCTCGTTATTGACCATTCCATCATGGTGGATCGTTTTGCCACAACAGATGCCATGGAAGTAAATACCGCTATTGAAATGCAAAGAAACCAGGAGCGCTATGAATTTTTGCGCTGGGGGCAAAAAGCATTTGCCAATTTTCAAGTGGTGCCGCCAGGCACCGGCATTTGCCATCAGGTTAACCTTGAGTATTTAGGCAAAACGGTATGGAGCAGTGAAGTAAATGGCATGCTGTATGCTTATCCGGATACGCTAGTCGGTACGGATTCACACACCACCATGATTAATGGTCTGGGAGTGCTCGGTTGGGGAGTGGGTGGAATTGAAGCGGAAGCTGCCATGTTGGGCCAACCCGTATCCATGCTCATACCTGAAGTGATTGGCTTTAAACTCACCGGAAAATTAAGGGAAGGAATCACGGCAACCGATTTGGTGTTAACTGTAACGCAAATGTTGCGCCAAAAAGGGGTCGTAGGTAAATTTGTGGAATTTTATGGCCCTGGTCTTGCTGAATTGCCGCTCGCTGATCGTGCCACCATCTCAAACATGGCGCCAGAATATGGAGCTACCTGCGGCTTTTTCCCAGTAGATCAAGAGACAATACGTTATCTGCGCTTAACAGGCCGGGATGAACATACGATTTCCTTGGTCGAAAATTATTGTAAAGCCCAAGGCTTATGGTATGACCAAAATGCGCAAGATCCAGTATTTACAGACACACTGAATCTCGATTTGGCTACAGTTGAACCGTCGCTTGCCGGTCCCAAACGCCCGCAAGACAAGGTGAACCTGCAAAGCTTGTCTGCCGAATTCAATAATTTTTTGAGCCAAGCCGGTAAGGAAATAGAAAAAAATGAAGAATTTGAAGTAAAGGCGGAGGATTTTACCCTGCGTCACGGTGATGTAGTTATTGCTGCTATTACCAGTTGCACGAACACATCAAACCCAAGCGTTTTAATGGCTGCAGGGCTAGTGGCTAAAAAAGCCATAGAAAAAGGCTTGCAACGCAAACCCTGGGTTAAATCTTCCCTAGCCCCTGGCTCCAAAGTCGTCACAGATTATCTAAAGCATGCAGGATTACAAACTTATCTGGATGAATTAGGTTTTAATCTGGTCGGTTATGGCTGCACCACGTGCATTGGAAATTCTGGCCCTTTGCCGCCTCCAATTGCTGATTGCATTAATGAAAACGATGTCGTCGTCTGTTCAGTATTATCCGGTAACCGTAATTTTGAAGGCCGGGTACACCCGCAAGTTCGTGCAAACTGGCTGGCTTCCCCACCGCTGGTAGTAGCTTATGCTTTAAGCGGCACCACGCTTTTGGATTTAAGCCATGATCCGTTAGGAACGGATAGAGATGGCAATCCTGTTTATTTAAAAGACGTCTGGCCAAGTAATGCCGAAGTAGCTGCAGAAGTTGCAAAAGTCAGCGGCAGCATGTTTAGAAAAGAATATGCTGATGTGTTTAAAGGGGACGAACACTGGCAAGCCATTAATACAGGCGCAGGCAAAACGTATAATTGGGATGCAAATTCAACCTACATCCAGCATCCTCCTTTCTTCCAAAATTTAAAAGAAACACCTGAGCCAATTAAGCCAATTCGCAATGCATATATTTTGGCTTTACTAGGCGACTCAATCACCACAGACCATATCTCACCCGCTGGTTCAATTAAAGCCAACTCACCTGCCGGCTTGTATTTAAAAGCAAAAGGTGTGGATGAGGCTGATTTTAACTCCTACGGCTCGCGCCGCGGCAATCATGAAGTGATGATGCGCGGTACATTTGCGAATATCCGCATCCGCAATGAGATGACTCCTGGTGTTGAAGGAGGCGTCACTCGCCATATCCCGACCGATAAAATCATGCCTATCTATGATGCCGCCATGTTATATCAACAGGAACATCAAGATTTGGTTATCATCGCCGGCCAGGAATATGGTACAGGTTCATCCCGTGACTGGGCAGCTAAAGGCACTAATTTATTGGGGGTTAAAGCGGTAATTGCTGAAAGCTTTGAACGCATTCATCGTTCAAACCTGATTGGCATGGGTGTATTGCCTTTACAATTTTCACCGGAAGTCAGCAGAAAAACCCTGGGATTAAACGGAAAAGAACGTATCAGTATTGCTTTGCATGATACGTTAGCTCCACGGGCTTTTCTAAAACTTACCATCACCCGCGAGGATGGCAGTGAGCAGGTAGCGGATGTGCTTTGCCGTATCGATACGGCCAATGAACTGGAATACTACCGGCATGGCGGTATTCTGCAGTATGTGTTGCGTAATTTGAAATAATTTCTGCTTAGAACTGATGCGGCAGCACTTGCTGCTGCATCAGGATTGCATTTGCACTATTAACCTGTTAATTTTCAACGTTGGCCCTATTTTAAACTCTCTGCTTTTATATTAAGGATTTTTCGTGCGTCAATCGAAACGGGTGTTGAGCGTTTTTTCACTGGTGATGATAAATGTCATCGCAGTAGACAGTTTGCGGACCTTACCCCTAACTGCAAAACTTGGCTTATCGCTGGTTTCTTATTATCTATTAGCAGCTTTTGCTTTTTTTATCCCTGTGGCACTGGTAGCAGCAGAATTGGCTACGGCTTATCCAGAAACCGGCGGAATTTATGTATGGGTACGCGAGGCCTTTGGCCGCCGCGCAGGATTTATTACTATTTGGTTACAATGGATTTATAACGTAGTATGGTACCCTACCATTCTTGCTTTTATTGCCGCCACATTTGCCTACCTGTTTGCCCCGCAATTGGCTAATCATAAACTGTATCTTTTAGCTACAATTTTAAGCTTGTTCTGGCTTTTTACCTTGCTCAATTGCTTCGGCATGAAAATTTCGAGCTTGATTAGCATCGTAGGCGCATCACTTGGGACGTTGCTGCCCATGATTGGTATAACCATTTTGGGAGTAATTTGGATAATCCAAGGGCGGCCAATGGAAACCGGATCAGCAAGCTGGCTCCCAGATTTTAGCTCGCTAGGAAACTTATCCCTGTTTTCGGCCGTATTATTCGGCTTATTGGGCATGGAAATGTCTGCCGTCCATGCTGAGGAAGTAAAAAACCCGCAACGTGATTACCCACGTGCGCTTTTTTACTCTACCATCCTCATCTTTTCTACTTTGGTTTTAGGTTCCTTAGCGATAGTGATCGTCGTCCCAAACAGCAAGCTTAGCGTTGTTTCCGGCTTAATTGATGCATATGCCATTTTTTTTAATTCTTATCATGTACCCTGGATGACTTCTGTCACCGCCGCATTTATTATCATTGGTGGTTTAAGTGGCGTTTCAGCCTGGATAATCGGGCCCACTAAAGGCTTATTGGTTTCAGCCCGCGATGGCTGTATACCCCCGGCTTTTGCCCGTATCAACCGCTACGGAGCCCCAGTGAATATTCTGGTTATTCAAGGATTGATTTTTACCGTGTTAAGCAGCGTATTTATATTGCTTGATTCCATCAATGCCGCTTATTGGATATTAAGTGACTTGAGCGCGCAAATGGCTTTACTAGTTTATGTATTTATGTTTTCTGCCGCAATAAAATTGCGCTATAAAAAACCGCATCAAGTAGGAGCGTATAGAATCCCTGGGGGTAACGTCGTGATGTGGCTCGTAGCAGGAATCGGGCTTTTATGTTGCCTTACCGCCATTGGGATTGGGTTTATTCCCCCGACGCAAATTCCTATCCAAAACAAATGGCTATTTGAAGCCTTTCTATTAGGAGGGTTACTATTGTTTGTCATATTACCGTGGCTATTTGCCAAAAAAAATGATGCTTAAACCGTAACTGTTCCTAATCGCCGGGTTTGTAATTTGTGTGCAAATTATCTTCTGCCTCTGATGGATCTTTGTGTTTTTGCATCTCTTGTTTATAAGAAAAAAACCTATCCCTACTATTTACCTTTGCGTCATTGTGGGAAACATTCTTTTCCTCTTCTGTATCTTGGGGAAGCACTTGTTCCCCTACGACTGTCTCATCGTTTGAAATATCATCCAAAAAATCTTCTAAACTGGCTATTGGTATAAGTTTTTCACCAATTTCTTCTTTATATTCCTGAAGTTTTATACATATGTTTTCCTTACTCTCTGCATCCATGTTCGCCTTAAAATCATAAAGTTTCAAAAGCATACTCTTTTTAAACTGCGCATCTTCGATTTCGTTTAATTGTTCCTCCAACTGTCCCACTTCTTGTAAAGCATTTTTTTTGTAATTAATAAACGATATTTGCTGACTCTTGCTTAATTTTTCCTGTAAAAAATTAAGCAAGAGTTTAATTAAAGTACCAATGCCAAGAAATGTTTTTTCTCCACTTTTTTGTTTATAAACATCAGCAACCTCCGCTGAAAAAATCATCCCGCCTGCCTGCAAAGTTCGCAGAATGCTTACATCCATTTGCTGGGCAGCACGGGGAGTTATAATAAATCCTTGCAGTAACAATGGCGAAATTTTCGGCGAAACATGAATTAACTCATCAACTACATCTGCATGATTATTTTCTATGGCTTTTTTCAGACAAACAATTTTAACTTCATCGGTAAGTTCTTCTTGATATTCTTTAAATTTTTCCATAACTTGTTGAACACAAGCGACACTTCCTTGCTTAACTGCATCCAAAAGAATACGCTCGAGTGTTGCAAAAAATATTTTATATTTTTCTGCAGAACTTTTATCGCTTAAAGCTAAATACTCATCATGGGAACAACCTTTGTGGGATTCTGCAGTACAAAGTGTTTCTTTTACCAGCTCAGGATTCTCACTGATAATGGCGGCTTGCACAAATTTAAACACAGGTAAATCTTCTAATTTATCTTGGTAATGCTCATAAAGCATCTTAAAGCTATCCACCGGCCCTGCTACACAAACTTGTGCAAAAATTCGAGCGATAGTTTCTGCATCCGTCACCGTGAACTCTTTTAAAAGTTTTTTCAAGGCGGGTACATTGTTATATTGGCCAGCCTCTACTATCCAATTTTCCAATTCTTCTTGCTGGAATTCTTTATTTTTTTGCTGAGATTTTGTCTTTTCCAGTAAAACACCAAAGGCAATTTCATCATGCACTGCACGCAGCGCCAAGGCCATGGTATCAAATTTGGAAGAATACGTAGGAAATCCTGAATAAGCTTTGCGATTGTCTGGCTTATAATAGGTTTCATAAAGGTCAGCTGCACCGGGAAATGCTCTGGGTTGTACTGCTTCAGGATGTCTTATTATGCGGACATTCAAACCCATGTTACCGAAAGGACGGTATTCAAAAACATTATAATGCAGTTCGCGGATAACGGCTTCTTCATTTTTAAATACTTTAAAACCAAAAAAATAATTTGGGTCATAAATCTTATACGAACCATCTTTTTCACGCGTGATGGCTATGGAGTGATTTGCACTGGAAACAATCATTCCTTCTTTTTCCGTACGGTCTTCACTTTGCAGATTAATCGACTTAAAAATTTCTGCCCAATTCTTATCACCAGTACTTAATGTCAAATTAAAGGAGGGATCTAGCGGCTGCCCATTGATCTTAAGCAATGCAGTGGAGCGTTGTTGTGCTACACCGCTCACATACTCAATTGGTTGATAAGCGAGAAGAACTTGGGTTGCAAAGTAATTGATATTAGACCATGGCTCACCGTCAGTGTTTTTTGGAGTAAATTGCCCCCATGCGATGCGATTGAGTATGTTTTCAAACTCTTTATCTTTATCAAGTATATGATACTTGACGAATACGCTGGCTAATCCATTACAAACCCCACCCGTATCAAATTGTAATTCCGCCTGGTTATTCTTTCTAAAGTGCCTGTTCACTCGCCAAATTAATAAATCTTGTAGCACTAAGCCCACAAAACCACCGTTTTTTGCACATTTATTATTATTTTATAGCAGTTAGATTAAGGAATACTTAATACATCTAAGAAATTCATGAGAGTATTCCCGGCAAAATTAATGTCAGGATTCTTTACAAGAGTAACTATAGTGACTGTATTAAAAAAACTACAAGCTTATTTTTCCGAGCATCTACAGCCTCAGCAGGTAATATGGCTCGATATGCATGACCCTTCCTTGCCCGGCTAGCGGCTGGGAGGTAGGCTTACAATCCTGTTTATTCTCTTTTTACCACGCCGGTACCCGAACTTAAAGCCAAAGTGGGGCTGCCCTATGGTTTGCATGAGCCAAGGAAATGTGGTGATTAATGCAGGCTATATGGTAATGAATTATTTTGACGCTTTTCACTTTAATGACATCATACTGGCGCCTGTTCGCGAAACCAGGACCAGTACTAATTTTGGCTTATATGGTCCTTAGCACGTATCAAATGGACTGCCATGCATAATCTATTCATCTCAAGATCATCTACCCAGGCCAAGTTGAGAACCTGGATAGAGCGGGAATAGGATAATTAATCTTCGGGCAAAGACATCAAGCTTGCATTACCACCTGCGGCTGTCGTATCGACAGTATAAGTTCTCTCCAGGCACAAACGCTGTAAATAATGCGGACCACCTGCTTTTGGCCCTGTGCCTGATAAACTTTCGCCTCCAAATGGTTGCAATCCCACCACTGCCCCAATCATATTGCGGTTTACATAGCAATTTCCTGCATGCACTCGCTGGCGGATGTATTCGACTGTGCGATTAATACGGCTGTGGATTCCAAAGGTTAAACCAAATCCAGTGCTGTTTACTTGTGCAATCACTTCATCCAAATCACGGCGTTTGTATTTAATCACATGTAAAACAGGGCCGAACACTTCTTTGCTTAATGCGTTGATGTGTCCGATAGCAATCGCTGTAGGCGGCATAAAGTACCCTGCAGCACAGGTATTATCGAGCTGGCATTGATAAATCAATTCATGGTTTTCAATTATTAAATCAACGTGTTCTTTTAAGACAGCCAAGGCGTCTGCATCGATCACAGGTCCAATATCCGTGCACAACCACTGCGGATCACCAATTTTTAACTCCGCCATTGCTCCCTTGAGCAATTCAACAAAGCGCGGATATACTTCTTCCTGGATATAGAGTACGCGCAGAGCCGAGCATCTTTGCCCTGCAGAACCAAACGCGGAAGTCACGACATCCACCACAACCTGTTCTAACAAGGCAGATGAATCGACAATCATGGCGTTTTGTCCACCGGTTTCTGCAATCAAAGGAATAATTTCCCCTCCACGCGTGGCCAAAGTGCGATTAATATGTGCAGCAGTTTGGGTAGAGCCGGTAAAAATGACGCCTTTTACGCGCGGATCGGCTACCAAGGCAGCACCTATCGTCTCTCCAGGCCCAGGCAAATATTGCAATACACCTTGCGGAATACCAGCTTCCAGCATTAACTGCACAGCAAAATAAGCAATGAGCGGTGTTTGTTCGGCAGGCTTGGCAATAACGCAGTTGCCTGTAACCAATGCAGCCACCACTTGTCCTGTGAAAATAGCCAAAGGGAAATTCCATGGACTAATGCATAAAATAGTGCCGCGCGGATGCAGACTTAATTGGTTCAATTCGCCTGTATAGCCGTGCAGATGTAAAGGTTTGCCCATCAATTTTTCGGATTGTCTTGCATAATAGCGGCAGAAATCAACTGCTTCACGCACTTCTGCCACCCCATCATTCCAGGTTTTCCCAGCTTCCAGACACGCAAGTGCCAAAAAAGTCGGCATATTTTTTTCTAAAAGGGTTGCAAAGCGATCAAGGCAAGCCGCCCGTTCATTAACGGATGTCGCTGCCCAACCGGGAGAAGCGGCAACCGCTTCGCAGAGCGCCAAATCAACATCTTCTGCAGTCGCATTAATTACCGTACCAATTTTTTGCTTATGTCGCTGCGGGGAAGTAATGGCTTGGCCACCCTCCTTAAATTGCCGAGTTTGTCCAGCAATCACGGGACTCGCTTGCCAACCGGATAAATCCATTTCTGCATACTGTTGCTGCAATGAGGCAATATTTTTTCTATCTGTTAAATCCAATCCGGCAGAATTTTTGCGTTCGGGAAGGAAAATGGAAGCTGGAAGAGGGATGTTTTGATTTATTTTGCCCAGCAAATGTCTGGCTTTGCTTACTGGATCTTCAACTAATTCGCTAAGAGGCGCATTATCATCCACTATTCGATTCACAAAAGAAGAATTAGCTCCGTTTTCCAGCAGGCGCCGAACTAAATAAGGGAGTAAATCTTCATGGCTACCGACTGGCGCATAAATACGGCAAGGAATACCCATGTGACTGGCAGGAACGACTTGCTCATATAATTCCGTTCCCATGCCATGCAGGCACTGGAATTCAAAATCTCGATAATCGCCAACTAAATTTAGTATCAAGGCAACCGAATAAGCATTATGTGTCGCAAACTGCGGATAAATTACGTCTGTCATCGTCAGCAGTTTTTTAGCGCAAGCTTGGAAAGAAACATCTGTAAAAACTTTTCGCGTAAAGACTGGGTAATCCGGCAGCCCCTGGGCTTGAGATTTCTTAATTTCACTATCCCAGTAAGCTCCTTTTATCAAGCGCACCATCATACGCCGCTTTTTCTTCCTTGCCATGTCTGCTACCCAGTCGAGCAGGTAAAAAGCACGCTTTTGGTAGGATTGGACAGCCATGCCAAAGCCATGCCAACCATCCAAGCTATGATCATTAAATACCCGCTCAATAACATCCAGCGAAAGTTCTAAACGTTCGGATTCTTCTGCATCAATGGTTAAGGCAATGTCATATTGTTTTGCTAACTGCGATAAAGCAAGCAGCTTAGGTGTCAATTCAGCCAGGACACGCTCGTATTGTGCCTCTTGGTAGCGCGGATGCAATGCAGATAATTTGATTGAAATCCCAGGGCTTCGATAAATATCAGAATGGTTCAATCTCTCTTTGCCGATTGCCTCAATAGCATTTTTGTAAGCATTAAAATAACGCTGTGCATCAATGGAAGTAAGTGCTGCCTCACCTAACATATCATAAGAATACCGATATCCACGTGCTTCTTTTTTCCTGGCCCGCGATATGGCTTCGTGGATGGTCCGCCCCATAACAAATTGCTTGCTCATAATGCGCATAGCTTTATCCACGGCAGCGCGCACCATACTTTCACTGCCGCGGCTAATGACTTTCATTAATGCCTTGCTCAAAATCGATTCTGCTTTTTCCGGGGCTAAAACTTTACCCGTTAGCATCAAAGCCCAGGTTGTAGCATTGACAAAAAAAGAATCGCTCTGTCCCTGGTGAGACTTCCAATCGGCAGCCACCAGCTTATCTTTTATTAAACTATCCATAGTGGCTTTATCAGGAACGCGCAACAATGCCTCGGCAAGGCACATCAAGGCGATGCCCTCATTGCTCGATAAAGCATACTCAGCCAAAAAAGAATCAATCCCTGTGTTATTTTTTCGCTCGTTACGTACTTTTTCCACCAGCTTTATCGCTGTCTGCCGAATTGCTGCTGTTTGATTCGCACCCAATTCTGCATTTTCCAAAAGGGCGGTGACAATGCTTAATTCTCCCGCACGATACGCCTCATTAATAGTTGCCCTAAGACCTTGCGGGATTTGTAAAGACCGTTTATCAAGCATGGTGCCTCCGAAAAAAACAATATTTCATATGACTGCGAAGAATAATTTAATTTGTCGAGAAAAACAAAACTCTATCTGGATTTTATTACATAAACCGGTATATTTGAGCAGCGTATTTCGCAGTAAAAGTGCAAATTTAATACTAAAAGATTCAATTTTAAGCAAAAAAACAGAATTAAATATAACCTATTTGATCAAAAAATATACCAAATGCCGCAATAATAAGTACAAAAAAAGTTATTTAAGTACTATAACCCTCTGAATTGTTTATTATTTCCCCCCAATGATCAATGAAAAACCTTCTGATTTTACTTTTGCCTAATTTGTCAATATAATTGCCATTTTTCTGAAATCAACAAGGCCTGTGATTTTAATTCGACTTGTTTGCAATGGTCAGGACAAGTCAAAAAACGACCTTGCTTTGTCAATCAAGTTATGGTTCAAAATCACCTTTCACGAAAAGCCTACTTGGATTCAGATTTACCGCCTAAGGCAAAAACTAACTAGAAAATGGAGCATTATGAATACGATCTTAACTCTAATTTCAGTAGCAATGCTAACTAGCAATATGACATCCAGTGCACCACTTTTTGCTAAACCTGCATTACACCAACCAAAAGCAAGGCAACACTTGCAACCAAAAGCATTGGATATTAACGCTGAAGTAAATCAGTTAAGCCGCAAAGCACCTACACTCAACAAAAAGGTCCTCAAACTGGCCTTGGCAGCCTATCAAAAGGCAAAACAAAAAGGGGCTGTTAAAAAACCAGTACTTACCGTAATTGATTACTCACTCCCCTCTTCCAAACAACGCATGTGGGTATTTGACGTCAGTAAAGAACGTCTTTTATACAATACTTATGTTGCGCATGGTAAAAATTCAGGCTTGGATATACCGCATCATTTTTCCAACAAACCCTCCAGTAAAGCAACCAGCTTGGGTACATTCGTCACCCGCAACACCTACATCGGTTCAAAAGGCTACTCTTTGAATTTACAGGGGCTTGAAAAAGGGTTTAATGATAATGCCTTTAATCGGCGCGTGGTAATCCATGGCGCATGGTATGTAGAACCAAGCTTCATCAAGAAAGCAGGACGCGCTGGCAGAAGTTGGGGTTGTCCATCTATTGCGCAAACTTTAGCAAAGCCTGTAATCAATACCATCAAAGGCGGATCCGTAGTCTTTGCTTATTACCCGGACCGAAATTACCTGTCACGCTCTGGGTTTGCCGTAGCATAAAAAAAGCCAGGGATTTACCCTGGCTTCACAGTCTTCCAATCAAGACATACATGTCTTGAAAAAATCATCCTTGAAAATCAGATCCGTCTGATCAAAAATCCTTTTTTTAACAGACTTCCAATCCTTGAAAGTCTAAAATAAATCTAGCAGCAGTAATGTTCATATGCAACACAGCTTGGCAAATTAGTTTCTGAAAACCAGAGTATTTTCAAAAAAAAATCCCTTATAAATCAATGGGTTAATTAGAAATACAGAAGAAGAAATACATAAAATGAGAAATTTCTTGGGATAAAATGAGACATTTCTTGTTGGTATATAAGACATCCGTTGTGCGTTGTGCATGATACTGGGCTTATGCTAAGTTTAATTTTAATTACCCGGTAGGAAATTAGGAATGCAAACAAATTCAGCTCATGATACCGCTAAAAAAGAAAAACTGAAAACGATCGATTGGTTAATCGAACATTTTCCAGCCGCTTTTTTTAAAAAAGCAAATCAAGTAAGGCCTTTGAAAATTGGTATTTTTGACGACATCATCGATTTTTATGAACGCCTTGACGCGCCGCCATTTAGCAAAAAAACTTTACGTGAGGCATTAAACTATTACAGCGCCTCTCCAGCTTATCTTAATTGTCAAAAGGAAAATACAGCACGCGTCGACTTATTTGGCAACGAAGTAGACGTGGTCACCGGAGAACAAGCGAAATATGCCCAGCAGCGCTATCAGCAACGCTATCTGGACAAAAATCAAAGCTTGCGGCAAGCAAATAAGTAATTAATGGAAACTGAATCCTGCAGGGAAGCTGTACGGGTAAGCGGGTTATAACTCATTCCTGCTATTCCTACAGTTTCCATGCCGGCTTCGCGCACCATGGCCGCCAATTCGCTGGGTTTAATAAATTTTTTGTAGTCATGCGTTTGTCTTGGCAAAAGTTCCAAAACGTATTCAGCGGCAATTACCGCGCCAAGGTATGCTGCGAATGTTCTGTTAATCGTGGATAGGAATAAATATCCGTCTTGCTTTAATAAACGGGCACAATGTTTTATGACCAATTGTGGCTCAGTGACGTGTTCAAGCATTTCCATACAAGTGATTACAGCAAACGGTGCCTGGTCATATTCTTCAATAGGCATACAAAGGTAGTCTATATTCACCCCGCTTTCTTTAGCATGGGCACATGCAGCATGAATGGCTTCCTCCTCCACGTCTAATCCGGTTACGTCTGCTCCCAACGCCGCCAAACCCTCCGATAAAATTCCTCCGCCACAACCTACATCCAATACGCGTTGTTCTTTAACATTTATAAATTTTTCAATGAAATTAATACGGGCAGGATTGATATCATGCAATGTTTTCAGAGGTCCGTTTGCATTCCACCATTGTGCGGCTAATTGTGAAAATTTAGCCACTTCTGCAGAGTCAATTGTGCTTTTTTTCATGAGACAGTAAATCCAAAGGTTTAAAGAAGGCTACTACATTGGGATTCGTGATAAAACTAAGATTATAAGGATGCTCTGCGATTAAACTGGAAAATAAATCAGATCCAGGGATTTCATTGGCTATCCTTCCGAATAACACCAGTTTCAATGATGGTTTTATTTCCGCCAATTGTAAAAACAACTGTTGAATAAAAGGTTTCCATTTACGCGCATGATAATTAACATCGCCTTTGCTATAAACCAGTGTGGCATTTAATAACAAAAACCCTTTATTCAGGAATGCATTGAATAATTCACTTGCTGTTTGAACATAGGAGGTTTTATTAAGCTTGGCAATTGCATTTTGCGAAAAATCTTGTTGTAAGTCACCGCGCGCGTATAATAACATTTTGATCCAGTTACGCAGCGAAGTTGCGCGGTTGACTTCTTTGCTTAAGCCTGTGCTACTCCATAAACTGCCCACCGCATTATCCCAGAAAGCAAAACCATTTGCAGATTCCGGGCGTGGATAAGGAGACTCACCCAACAATACATATTCGGTAGCAGCAAGTGGTATGCTAAAAGCCCTGAATATACATTCTTTGTTGGGCAAACAACTTCCCATTGTTTCCAATTCCTTTAAATAGTCAGGATCCACGTGACCTAGTGCTTTATCCAAAATGATATGCCACTGCGGATGAGCTTGCTTAAGCAAAGGATGCATGCGCTCTCCAAGTTCGAAATAACAAAGGCATTATATATACTCTCAGTGATTTTGCGAGCGTTAGAACATCGATTTATGCGCAGAGCAGGAAAGTGGATAACTCCTAATCGCCATTACTTGTTTGCGACTGTTGCAGCCACCCCTGAATGATTGCTTTTTTATTGTCCCAATTCAAAATCACATGCTTATTAAGCATTTCGCAATTCTCGGCAAACCACGGTCCAAAAACAAGAAGTATACCCGGCAGCCTTCCTGTAATGCATGAAGCAATTTCCTTGCGTACTTCTTTTAAGCAAACATCGCTTTGGCTTGTACAAGCAGTCACGACATCATCGGCTAACAATTGCCAGTTAGCCGGAGGAGGTACGCCAAGAAAATTTTCGTTCATGACTCGGGGTAAATAGATATTGACCACATCAGCAAAAAGAACGGGCTTTGTTTTTTGCCGGCACACGTCCTGTTCAAACATAGCAATCAAATCCCTGCCAGCTGCCTCAGCCTTTTTCACATTAACACATTGTTCAATTGTTACAGCGGCAAAGCTTGCTGCAGCATTAATACCCAGAACCATCATAAAAATCAATCTTGCCAATTGGATCATGCAAATCCCCGTAATAAAATGAACTTATTGTATAGCATAAACAATTGCGCGCTTGCATTCATGCATACGCAAGACTACTCTTTTGCCTTTAATGGACAATAATTAAGGGGGAAATATGAGTACACAACCAACTTTCGGCGAATTTTGTTGGAACGAACTGGCAACATCTGACCTACAAGCTGCCAAAGATTTTTATGGCAACTTATTCGATTGGCAATTTGTCGATCATGACATGGGAAATGGGCAAACCTATACCATGATTAAGGCAGGCGGTGATGAGTTTGCCGGCATTTGGGAGATTTCCAAAGAGAAAGCCGGCCACGTTCCTCCGCATTGGATGAGTTATGTCCTTGTGCGCAGCATCGAAGAAAGCCTTAAGAAAGCGCAACAATATGGCGCTCAAATTCAAGTTCCCAATACACCTGTCGGCGATTTTGGGCAATTTGCCGTAATTATTGACCCCACGGGTGCACGCATTGCTTTATGGGAGTCATTAAGTCAATAATATTCTTAGGCGCTTTCCGGCTACCTGTCCGGGGGCGCACACCCATTTCAAATAATGTTTAGACCCTGACAGGGAGCAAATGGTGCTAAAATCATTATTGGAACTCTCCAAATTCATTCAGCATAACCAGCAAATCATGCTGGAGCAGCTGCATCAACTTTGTGAAATCAATTCAGGCTCATACAATCTTCAAGGCTTGCAACAGACCAACCGTGCCCTGCAATCTCTTTTTGCTCCCTTGGCCGAGGAGATGAATACTCTGCCTCCCATTGCAACTACTATCATTGACATGACTGGGGAAAAGACTGCTCTTATCTGTGGCGAAACATTATTTATAAGAAAACGCCCAGAATTAAAACGCCGCATTCTTCTTTGCGGACATATGGATACCGTATATGGCATTGACCATCCCTTCCAAAAACTGACTCATGTTGACGCTAACCGCTTAAACGGGCCTGGCGTTACAGACATGAAAGGTGGCTTAATCGTCATGTTACAGGCTTTAAACGCATTTGAACAAACCCCTCTGGCACATGAATTAGGCTGGGATGTGGTCATCAATGCCGATGAAGAAATCGGCTCTCCTTCTTCCAGCATTTTTTTAGATCAAATAGCCAATAACTATCAAGCTGCATTCGTCTATGAACCCGCAATGGATGAATTGGGTCAGTTGGCAAAAAATCGCCGGGGCAGTGGAAAATTCACTTTGGTAGCTATTGGCAAAGCCGCGCATGCGGGACGTAACTTTCACGAAGGACGCAATGCTATTTGCTATTTGGCAGAAATCGTGCTTGCCATTGACGCATTAAATGGTACACGGCCAGGCGTTACCATCAATGTTGGCAAAATATCAGGCGGTAGCGCTTTAAATATAGTTCCTGATAAAGCTGTTGCCAAATTAGATGTACGGATAAGCCAAGCAGAAGATGCAAATTGGGTGCATGCAAAACTTGATGAAATCACAAAAAAATTCCGACGCCACGATTATTTCCTGTCATGGACAGGAAGTTTCCATCGTCCGGTTAAACAGGTGAATCGAGCCACGCAGCGTTTATTTGAACGCATACAATCTATAGGAAAGCAGTTGGGATTAACCATCAATTGGCAAGATAGCGGCGGTTGTTGTGATGGGAATAACCTTGCACAGCATGGTTTACCTGTGATAGATACCTTAGGCGTGCGCGGTGGGCATATCCATACACCAGAGGAATTTATATTAATAGACAGCCTGGCGGAACGAGCTTTGTTAAGTGCCTTATTATTAGCCAATCTGGCAGAAGGCGGCCTTGAAGAATTACACGACTGAAGGTGTCACCATGATGTTATTTCGCAGTGCCAAAGAGAAAGATCTCGTCGCGATTTGCCATCTTGCGGAAGAAAGCGGCATAGGCATTACAACCCTTCCAAAAGATAAGGAATTATTGCGCAAACGTCTCTCCTGGGCTACGTATTCGTTCAATAAAACCGTTGAACATCCAGAAAATGAATATTATTTATTTGTAATTGAAGATTTGGATAAAAAAACAGTGGTGGGCACTTCAGCCATTGAAGCTTATATTGGACATGATTCACCTTTTTATTCCTATAAGGTTTCAAAACGCACACGTATGTGCCATTCCCTGAATATAAGAACGGATTATGAAGTATTAAGCCTGGTGAATGATTACCAGGGATGCAGTGAAATTTGCACGCTCTTTTTACGTCCAGATTATCGCCACACCAGCAACGGCTTGTTGCTCTCCCGCGCACGTTTCCTGTTCATGGCACAATATCCCGAGCGCTTCGCCACGACCGTAATTGCAGAAATGCGCGGAATTTCCGATGCTAAAGGCGACTCCCCATTTTGGGATGCAGTAGGCAGTCATTTTTTTCATATGAGCTTTGCGGAAGCGGATCGATTAACACTTTCTACCAATAAACAATTTATAGCGGATTTAATGCCAAGAAATCCGGTGTATATAAAACTTTTACCCAGCGCTGCGCAAGCAGTCCTTGGTAAACCACATGAAACGAGTCTAGCTGCCATGAATATTTTATTGCGTGAAGGATTTCGTTTTAATCACTACGTTGATATTTTTGACGCAGGCCCAACTTTGGAGGCACCCAAAACCGCAATTCGCAGTACCGCAGCAAGCCGCGTTTACATTGTGAAAAATCTGATTGATGATGTATGCGGCAAGCGTTTTATCGTCGCCAATACGAAGCTCGATTTTCGTGCTACCATTAGTCAAGTTATTTTTAATGAAAACAATCATTGCATCCTCAGCAAAGAAACAGCTGAAATATTAGAAGTCCAAAGCGGTGATTCGGTTCGGATCGTGCCGCTGCAACTTGATGAAAACATCCTGTCAAACAAGGAAGGTTATGATAAACAACCTGCTAAAAAATAAGCCATCGCATTATATCAACGGGACATTTGTTGCAGGTACGGGCATGGCTCTTGATTCAATCAATCCGGCAAATGGCTCCAGTGTTTGGCAAGGCCGATTGGCAGCGCATGAAGAAGTATCCGCTGCTTTTGCAGCTGCAAGGCAAGCCTTGCAACACTGGGCAAATTTTCCTTTCGCCGAACGGGTCAAACGTGTGCAAAATTTTTCCCAGCATGTTGCAGCAAAACGTAAACAACTTGCTCAACTTATATCACTGGAAACAGGTAAGCCGCTTTGGGAATCCGATACCGAAGTCAATGCCGTGATCGGTAAAATTAGCTTATCTATTAAAGCATATGAAGAAAGAACTGCCGAAAAAAAAGTCAGCAATGCTGATGCTACAGGTTATGTTCGTTATAAACCCCATGGAGTGGTCGCGGTTCTCGGTCCATTTAATTTCCCGGCTCACTTGAGCAATGGCCATATTGTCCCGGCGCTATTAGCGGGCAACACCATCGTTTATAAACCCAGTGAGTTAACACCAGGCGTAGCGCAGCTTATTGCTGAATGCTGGCATGACAGCGATTTACCGGCCGGGGTTTTCAATTGCATACAAGGGGAGGCACAAGCCGCGAAAACTTTACTGAGCCAGGATATTCAGGGTGTTTTTTTTACAGGAAGCTATCAGACTGGATTAAAGATTCATCAACAATTCAGTGAGCGGCCTGAAGTGATCCTGGCCTTGGAAATGGGCGGCAATAATCCCTTAATTCTTGATGAAGTTAATAATATTAAAGCCGCACTTTATTATACCCTTTTATCAACGCTAATTACTGCAGGACAACGCTGTACTTGTGCACGCAGGCTGTTAATTCCGGATAGCCAGAAAGGGGATGAATTTCTTGCTAAGTTTATCAAGCTTTGTCAGCAAGTGAAGATAGGTAAGTTTAATGAACAACCTGAGCCCTTTATGGGGCCGGTGATTCGTTATGAACATGCCTTATCCCATCTCGCTGCACAAAAACATCTACAAGAAGCAGGCGGGATCTCTTTATTGCCCATGACTTTGCTGCGTGAAAACACTGGTTTTCTTTCCCCAGGGATTATGGACATGTCCAAAGTCAATAATCCGCCCGATACAGAAATTTTCGCGCCTTTTGTACAAGTTTACCGGTATCGGGATTTTGATGAAGCGTTAACTTTGGCGAATCAAACGCGTTACGGTTTGGCGGCAGGTTTGTTAAGCGATAATGAACACCATTATCAGCATTTTTTTGCCACAATACGCGCCGGCGTATTAAGCTTAAACAGACCGACAACAGGTGCTGCAAGCAATTTGCCGTTTGGCGGTATAGGCCATAGTGGTAATCACAGACCCAGCGCTTATTTTGCAGCCGATTATTGTGCCTATCCCATAGCAAGCCTGGAGCAAAGTGAATTACAACCCCCTGCACAATGGCTGCCAGGCATCCCTGGCGACGAAATACGATGAAGGTATATGAACTTAATATGGATGGGCTGGTTGGCCCAAGCTATAGTTATGCCGGTTTGGCAGCGGGCAATATTGCTTCTACTGCAAACGCGTTTACCCTTGCTAATCCAGCCGCGGCAGCACGGCAAGGCATTACAAAAATGCGCTTACTGCATCATTTGGGGATAAAACAAGCCTTGCTGCCCCCACAGCAAAGACCCAATTTGCATTTGCTAAGCCAATTAGGTTTTACCGGCGCTCCTGCAGAGCAAGTGCGCAAGGCCAAAATGACTGATCCAGGCTTATTAAGCGCTTGTTATTCTGCGGCCAGCATGTGGACCGCGAATACAGCCACCGTGAGTTCCAGTCTGGATACAGCAGATCAACGCGTTCATTTTACCGCAGCGAATTTAATTACGAATCTGCATCGCTGCCAGGAAGCTGATTTTTCAGCGAAACTATTAAAAAAGATATTTGCTGATGAACGGTATTTTCAACATCATGAATGCTTGCCACGCACCGTGACCATGGGTGATGAAGGGGCCGCCAACCATAACCGTTTATGCGCCGAGCATGGTGTGGCAGGGATAAATTTCTTTGTGTATGGAAAACAAGCATTGCCTGCTAACAATTCTTATCCTGCACCTTTGCGCTACCCTGCCCGGCAAACCCTGGAAGCGTCGCAAGCCATTGCCCGCAACCACCTGCTTAACCCGCAACGCGTTTTGTTTGCCTGCCAAAACCCCAAAGCCATCGATCAGGGGGTTTTCCATAATGATGTGATTGGCGTTGCGAATGAATTTGTCATGCTCTTGCATGAAGAAGCCTTGCTACACCAAAAGAAAATCTTGCAGCAGTTGAAAACCATGGCTGATTTTCCGCTCTGCCTTATTGAAGTGAATCAAAAACAAATTTCGATAGCGGATGCAGTTAATAGTTATTTATTTAACTCCCAGTTGGTCACTTTGCCTGCTGCCAATACCCGTGAAAAACACATGGCATTAATTTCTCCTATTGAGTGCGAGCAACATACACAAATCAAGTCATTTATTGACGCTTTATTAGCCGATGCCAGCAATCCAATAACCATGGCGCATTACATGGATTTAAAGCAAAGCATGCGCAATGGCGGAGGGCCTGCCTGCCTGCGGCTGCGTGTGCTTTTAAACGAAGAAGAATTGGCGGCCATGCATTCTGGTGTGATTGTAACCGATGCATTACTGGATACCCTGGAGATTTGGATAGACAAACATTACCGCCCGCAATTGCATGCCGATGAATTGGATGATCCAGCTTTAATCACCGAATGTTTTACCGCACTTGATGAGCTAACATCTATACTTGATTTAGGCTCTATTTACCCATTCCAATGCTAATATGTGGAAGACGCTAGCAGGACAGTGTATTTTTGCAACGCCAAATGGGGCAAAAGTACATCAGAATTTATTCTACCGGTGGTTAACTTTAGGAAGCGACTCCCTGCAAAGTATGATCAACCGCCGCAACCCGGCAAAGCCTGGTTTAAGCTATATAAAGCATTTAACCTTTGCTGTCCGCACGCAACCTGCCGACTGTTGTCTGCTTGGCTTGGGAGGTGCCGGCGTTGCGCATGCGCTGGCGCCGCTATTCCCATCGCTTAGCATGCTTGCAGTAGAAAACAATCCGGAAGTCATCCATATAGCTTATAAGTATTTTATGGCTGGTGAAATCAAGAATCTGCACGTGTTGCAGGAAGATGCAAACTTGTTTGTGCAGCAACATACGCGGCGTTACCAGCATGTACTCCTTGATTTATATGAAGCCCACTCTTTCCCGTCGCATTGCAATACACCTAAATTTTTCAATGCTTGTTACAATTTACTGTATAAAAACGGCATCCTTGCCGTAAATCTAGCCAATATAAATGAACATTGGAGCATATTTCGTCACATCCATACACAGTTTAATGGTAATTTAATTGCTTTACCGGTAAAAAACACAGCAAACTTAATTATCCTTGCCTGCCGTACTGCAACCTTATCGCCTTATTTAGAAACGCTTAGAAAAAGTGGGGAATTAAAAAAACTATTTTGGGAGCCTAGGTGGGGACATGTAGCAGAGATATAGCTTCCAGTATGAATATTAGCAAAATTTACAGCCTGGCCAGCTTAGCAGGGATGACCAGTCTGTATGTATTTATTGTATTACCAGATTAAATTTCCATTAAATCTTTTTCTTTCTCCGCCAAGACTGCATCCACTTCGGCAATGTACTTGTCAGTCAACTTTTGCACTACTTCATTGGCACGGCGCTCATCATCTTCAGAAATGGCTTTCTCTTTAACCAAATCTTTCAGTTGGTTGTTTGCATCGCGACGGATATTCCTTATGGAAACGCGTCCTTGTTCTGCTTCCGCCCGGACGATGCGAATCATTTCTTTACGGCGCTCTTCCGTCAAAGCAGGCATGGGAACGCGTATAGCTGTACCAGCAGTAGCAGGATTTAAACCGAGATCTGAATTTAAAATCGCTTTTTCAACTGCAGCAATCATGCTTTTATCCCAAGGAGTAACCATCAATGTGCGTGCATCGCTGCTGGTTACATTGGCTACCTGGTTTAACGGGGTAAGACTGCCGTAATAATCAACTTGTATATGATCAAGAAGGCTTGCATTGGCTCTTCCGGTACGGATTTTAGCCATTTCATGCTGCAGCGATTCCACGGCCTTTTTCATGCGCTTTTCAGCGTCGCGTTTGATATCCTCACTCATGGTTTGCTCCTATGATAGTTCCAACCCGCTCGCCGGTAACAATTTTCTTTAATGCGTTGGGTTCTGACATATTAAACACTTGTAATGGCATCCCTTGCTCCTGACATAAGCAAATTGCGGTTGAATCCATCACTTGTAAGCCTTGACTTAACACGTCGCGATAAGTTAAGAAATCATAGCGTATCGCTTCCGGATTTTTAAGAGGATCAGCTGAATAAACGCCGTCAACTTTTGTTGCTTTCAATACGATATCCGCCCCTATTTCAATTGCCCGTAAACAAGCAGCCGAATCCGTTGTAAAAAAAGGATTGCCTGTGCCTGCAGCAAAAATGACTGCATGTCCATTACGCAAATGCGTCATTGCTTTACGGCGGTGGTATGGATCGACAACTCCAAGCATTGGGATAGCCGACATAATACGCGCAGGTAAATCAATGCGCTCAAGCGCATCACGCAAAGCCAAAGCATTCATCACAGTCGCCAGCATACCCATGTGATCGCCGGTAACCCGTCCTAATCCTGCCTGCGACAATGCCTTGCCGCGAAATAAATTCCCACCGCCAACAACTAAACCAACCTCAACGCCCATTTGGATAAGCTCGGCAACTTCTTTAGCCATCCTATCCAAAATAGCAGGATCGATACCAAATTGTGCTTTGCCCATCAAGGCTTCGCCGCTGCATTTTAATACTATGCGTTTATATTTTAGTTTTGGTTGATTGTCATTCATGAAAGTTCACTCGTAAAAAAGCCCCAAATTTGCCGCAGAATAATTACCATCTACAGCAAGGGGGCTTAATATCTAAAAAATGTAAGAATCAATTAATGACGAAACTTATTCTTGGTCGCGAACTTGTGCCATTACTTCCGCAACAAAGTTATCTTCCTTCTTCTCGATTCCTTCGCCAACTTCGAAACGCACAAAAGAAGTCACTTCTGCATTTTTCTCTTTTAACAATTGCCCAACTTTCTTGTTTGGATCTTTTACAAAAGGTTGGCCATGCAAACTGACTTCATCGATAAATTTACTGATGCGGCCTTCAATCATTTTATCAACGATCTCTTGCGGTTTACCGCTTTCACGAGCCTGTGCCTGGAATATTTCACGCTCATTTTCAATCGCATCGGCGGGAACCTGCTCACGGCTGACCACAATAGGACGGCTTGCAGCGATGTGCATGGCAATGTCTTTTGCCAGGTTTTCATCTCCACCTTTCAATGCAACCAACACACCAATTTTACTGCCGTGCAAATAATGGCCGATAACGCCATCGCATTCCATCGGATGCAAACGACGCAGTTTGATGTTTTCGCCGATTTTTGCAATTAATTCTTGTCGTGCCTGCTCGACTGTACTGCTACCGCCGGCCAATCCTTCATTCGCTATGGCATCCACATCTTTTGCTTGACTGTTTAACGCTGTTTCTGCAGCCTGGTTGGCAAAATTATTGAAATTAACGTCACGTGCAACGAAATCGGTTTCGCTGTTTACTTCCATCATCACAGCACGGCGACCATCGGCAGCGCGTGCAATTACGATTGCACCTTCTGCAGCAATACGACCTGCCTTTTTATCTGCTTTGGCTTGACCGGCTTTACGCATTTCCGTAATTGCTTTTTCTATATCACCTTCTGTTTCAATCAAGAATTTTTTGCATTCCATCATACCTGCGCCGGTGAGCTCACGCAGCTTCATAACTAATGCAGCACTGATTGTTGCCATATTCTTCTCCGTATCATCAAATTTGTAGCGGAATTGCGTTATTGGGAAAGTTTACATGTATCCCTTCACCCCTAATAAGGTTGCCGGCTACAGTATTTCGTTATCAGTTTAAACTAGTAGTCTAAATGAACAGGGATAATAAAAATTAGACTATGTACATTAGTGAGCATAAGCAAATTATGCTCACTAATGCCGTAGGAAAGAATTATTCTTTTCCTTCCTTTTCAGTAGGAACTTCAACAAATTCTGCATCCGCTGACATGTTACCTACTGTATTGCCCCTTTGCGCATTAATGATGGCATCCGCAACGCAGCGAACATAGATATCAACTGCACGCATGGAATCGTCGTTACCTGGAATGACGTAATCCACATTGTCTGGATCATTGTTGGTATCTACAATACCAATAACGGGGATTTTCAGCCGACGGGCTTCTTCTACAGCAATATGCTCAAAACCGACATCCACTACAAACAAGGCATCTGGTAAGCCGCCCATGTCTTCTATACCACCAAGGCTGCGCTCAAGTTTTTCCAGTTCACGAGTCAACATCAACGCTTCTTTTTTAATCATGTGATTAAACGCACCATCATCACGCATTTTCTTCAATTCTTTCAAACGGAAAATAGATTGGCGAACTGTTTTGTAGTTGGTTAACATGCCACCCAGCCAACGATGATCAACATAAGGCATGCCACAACGTCTAGCTTGTTCGCGGATGCTTTCTTGAGCAGCTCTTTTGGTGCCCACAAATAAAATTTTTGCCTTGTTAGCAGCTAAACGACCAATGTAATTAAGCGCATCGTTTAACATGGGCATGGTTTTTTCTAAATTGATGATGTGGATTTTATTGCGGGAGCCAAAAATGTACTCAGACATTTTAGGGTTCCAAAACCGGGTACGGTGACCAAAATGTGCACCTGCTTCCAATAATTCACGCATACTTACAGACATTTATATTCTCCAGGGTTAGGCCTCCACACTTCCCATACGACACCCGCAAGACTTTGCTAAAGCAAATCCTCAGGACCCTATCGCATGTGACGAAGCGTGTGTGTAGTTAAAGCGCGGGAATCATAGCACAATCAACGGGTGGCAGCAATTTATATTGAAGACAAGTCATTTACATGACCTATAAGTTCTTGCAATGATGGCTTATTACCTCTTCATCACTTATCTGTACCAGCCTTATATCTTGGCAAATCTGGAATTATGTCTATACTAAGTGCGTCACGGTTTACTCTTTGTAATTGCCGTGCAAAGAGATAATTTTATAAAGAATAAATAATCAACCTAAGGAAGATAAACATGATGAAACAAATTATTTTATTGCCATTGCTTGCCCTTTCATTGGCATTTAGCCCGGTTACTTTTGCTAACAAAGGTGATGGTCACTGCACGTGCATGCATATGAAAAAGATGATGCAAGAGCTTAACCTGACGCCCGAGCAGCAAACCAAAATCAAGGAAATTAAAGATAATGCAAAATCCAATATGCAAGCCAAGCGCGAAGAAATGATGTCCCTGAAGAAACAAATGAAAGAGCTTGTTCGTTCAGAAAAAATGGATGAAGCAAAGCTTGATCAATTGATTAACCAGAAAAAAGAATTAATGGCTTCTAAAATGAAAGCTAAGATCATGATGAAAAATCAAATTTACAATGTTTTAGATGCTCAACAAAAAGCAAAATTTGCTGCCATGATGGACAAGTGGGAACAAGAGAAATCCCAAGAAATGGATGATGATTCTCACGACGATTAATCCATCTGTTTAGCGTAGAGGCAGGATTCTGCCTCTACGTGTTTTTTGATTACCATCAGTATATATTGCCAAAATTTCACACCACTGCGACACTTCTCCAGCATCAATTTAGCAAGCAAAGTTGCCGTTGGAATAAAACCAGCATCCATCTACTCTCCCTAAGCTATCAGTTAGGGCTCATGCTGTGGCTTGCTTCTGGTTCGGCATCCACCTTTTTAACCTGAGAAACAGAGAAGAAAGTGTGGCCAGAACTAAAAAAAGATGCAGGACTCTGATAAAATGCCTTCACTTTGGCTTTAAATTCTGGAGTAGATCCGCGTTCCATGTTGCCCAGAATATAGGAAGGATTATCACTATAACATGGATATCTTTCACCGTTAAGAGGGTATGGTATAAAAGGGGATTCACGATTTGAATTTACCGGTTCATCTTTACATAACCAGCGAAAAAACCGGTTTTTAACTACTTCACCCTGTGTGTCAATCATCATGTTTATGATTTCGCCATGAGGTTTGATTTCTTTTTCAAATAATTCCACACAGGTGTTAAACATTAACCGCCAGCTATTTTGCAGCGTTCCTTCTTGCAAAAATTCAGGGTGTTTTTCAAGTACCCAGTACTCATCATAGTCGACAGTTGTCGAGAATAACTGCCGGCTAGGCTCAACAGTGGTCAAACTTTTTTGCGTGCATAAGCTTGAAAAACACGCTTTACTCCTGGCAAAATGATAAAGCTCCACGAATGCAGAAAAAGCGCCTTCGTGTGCTAAATTTTGATTCTGGCGATGAGTAGAATACAACAAACTAATAGCCACATCTTGCATGCCGTCTTTTTTAACTGCATCTTTAACGACATGGATGAAATAGAGAAAATTATGAGCTGACTTTGTAAACAATGAATTAAATTCATTAAGCAACTTCGGTTCTTTCCAATCTTCCTCACAAGTAAATTTACTTTGTAATTTTATAACTTCAAAGAATAATTCTTCCTCGGCCTCATGAAATTTTGCCAATTTATCATTCTGGTTATCTGCTATGACATTATTATGTTCCACCAACGCTTGCTGTTCGGGATTAAGAACCTGGAAAGGAAACAATAAGTGATTAATCTTTTCCACAATAAAAGCAATCGGGTTAAACAGTAAATACAAAAAAAACAGAGGAATTTTATAAAAAAAATTGTCTATTGGCTCACGCTTTTCAACAGCATAGGAATTTCTGTAAGCCCAATAATGATAATCCAAACCAAAAAGCTTCTCCTTCGGCCACCTTAAAAAACGAAGGAACCAGTTTTCATAATACTGTCTCATGAGCATTTCCAGAGTTTTTAATAGCTTAATTATAGCAATTTACGTGCAATAGTTAAATATTTGGGCAGAATCGACAAAGATATTTCATACGTGCCTGCGTGGGGGCACAACATAACTCTATTTTAAATATCTTTGGGCCGCTCTTGCACTACTGGCCAAACCACTGATTGCCTTAGACTCGCCGAATTGCTCTTTACTTGCTTTAACCATGAGAATAAGCTGGCAAAGTAAGATTCTGCTGTTCCTTTCATTATGTTATTATTTAAGTTTTTGCGGATTTAACTATGGCAGTAACAATTAAAACAGCGGATGAAATTGAAAAAATGCGGGTGGCTGGACGCCTGGCGGGCGAAGTATTGGAGATGATTGGCCCGCACGTGCAGGAAGGTATTACTACGGATGAATTGAATTCCATTTGCCATGATTACATTGTAAATGAACAAAAAGCGATCCCTGCCCCTTTAAATTATAATGGTTTTCCCAAATCCATTTGTACATCGATCAATCATGTTGTCTGCCATGGCATTCCCGGCAAAAGAGCATTAAAAAACGGTGACATCATTAATATTGATATCACCGTCATTAAAGATGGCTATCATGGCGATACCAGCAAAATGTTCTTGGTTGGCACCCCTTCCATCAAAGCAGCGCATGTGGTTAAAATCGCCCATGAATGTCTTTTTATTGGCATCGACCTGGTAAAGCCAGGGGTTCGCTTGGGGGATATCGGGCATGCGATTCAGCAGCATGCGGAAAAAAACCGCTGCTCTGTCGTACGTGAATATTGTGGCCACGGGATTGGCCGTATTTTTCATGAAGACCCGCAAGTCTTGCACTACGGTACGCCAGGAACCGGGGAAGTATTGCGCCCAGGCATGACTTTTACCATCGAACCGATGATTAATGCCGGTAAATATCAAACTCGCCTGCTGCCTGATAATTGGACGGTTGTCACGAAAGATCACAGCCTTTCAGCACAATGGGAACATACTTTACTGGTGACTGAACATGGAGTTGAAATCCTCACTTTACGGAACGAAGAACGATAAACTTTCCTTAAAGCAGCGCCTTAAGCAATTCAAGGAAGAGTTGCGGCAAGAGTTTTTGCAAAAAACAAACATTGTTTCACTTACGCAAAAGCTGGTTACAGGGATTGATGAATTATTGGGAATTCTCTTCCATAAGCATGAACTTGGGCAAAACAATGCGATTTGTTTATTAGCTTTAGGAAGTTATGGTCGGCGTGAGTTGCAACTTTACTCGGATATTGATTTGTTATTGTTGCATGAGGAGCCGACGGATCAAGCTCTCATACAACGAGCCCAATTATTCATCCAGGATTGTTGGGATACAGGACTTGAAGTGAGTCACCAAATTACAACGGTGGCTGCTTGCGCTGAATTGGCCAACGAGGATTTGAGTGTTATTTCAAGCATTCTCGATATGCGCTTGCTGTTTGGGCGCAGCGCTTTAATGGAAGAATTAACATACAAGACTCATCCCCTGCACATGTGGCGAAGCGAAGATTTTTTTTTCGCCAAACAAAAAGAACAGGGGCAGCGTTATGCCAAATACGGAGAAACCGCCTACAACCTTGAACCGAATGTCAAAAACGGGCCTGGCGGATTACGCGACATCCAAGTTTTGGCTCATATCAGCAAGCGCCACTTTGCTGTCAAACACTTCTCAGATGGTATCCACTACGGGTTTATTACTTCGAAAGAATATGAAGAGCTGATGCATTGCCAGCATTTTTTGTGGCGCATTCGCTTCGCTTTGCATTTAATCGCGCAAAAAAAAGAAGATCGCCTGCTATTTGATCATCAAATCAAATTGGCTGCTTTGTTTAATTATCAAGATAATGCCGAATCCCTCGCCATTGAACAATTTATGAAAGCTTATTTTAAAATACTCAAGCGTAGCCGTGAATTAAACGAAATGCTGCAGCAATGGTTTGCAGAAACCATTGTTTACCACCAGAAGCAAAAACTCATTCCTTTAAATGAGTCCTTCCAGCTAGCCAATGATTACATCGAAATAAAGCATGCCAAGCTGTTTGCGCAAAAACCATACACGCTGTTAGAAATTTTCTTGTGGATTGCCAAAACTCCTGACATTGACGGTATTCGGGCCAGTACCGTGCGCCTGATTAGGCAACATCTTTATTTAATTGATAGACGATTTTGTGCATCCACAATTGTAAAAAAAATATTTCTTGAAATCTTTCAAACTGAAAATAATCCTTACAATGCTCTACAGCTTATGAGCCGCTATGGTGTACTGGATTACTATCTTGAAGCGTTTGCCATGGTCACCGGTCAGATGCAATATGATCTTTTCCATGTTTTTACGGTGGATCAGCATACTTTATTCGTTATCCGTAATCTGGGGCGGTTTTTAGAATCAAACTATGCACGGCAATTCCCTTTATGCAATCAGCTTATGTCGCAGCTGCCCATGCGCAATATAATTTATCTTGCCGCCCTTTTTCATGATATTGCAAAAGGACGCGGTGGAGATCATTCTCTCTTGGCTGCCGAAGAAGCAAAAAAGTTTTCGGAACTGCATGGATTAAGTAAAGCGGACAAAGAGCTTTTGATATGGCTGGTTTGCAACCATCTTTTAATGTCACATACTGCCCAACGCAAAGATATTTATGACCCAAAAACCATTCAACAATTTTGCAAACAATTTCCTGAAGAACATTATCTTGATTACCTTTATCTGTTAACCGTGGCAGATATTTGCGGGACAAACCCGGGATTGTGGAACGCATGGAAGGATTCATTGCTAAAAGAATTATATTTCAATACAAAGCAAGCCATGCAGCAGAAAAAAACTTTACTGGATGAAGCAGCTTTAGTTGCTTCGCGCCAAAAAGAAGCATTAACTATTTTATCGGCAGAACCTATTCAGAAAAAAAAGGTAAATCAATTATGGCAATTTTTTAAAAGCAAATATTTTTTACACGAATCTTCTGAAGTGATTGCAAGGCACACAAAAGCTATCTTAACTTGCGAACAATTTCCATTAGTCATGATCATGCCGCATCACAGCCAGGGAGGGACGGAAGTATTCATCTACATGCCGCATCGTGATGAACGCTTCACCGTGACCACTACAGTACTTAACAATCATCATCTCACCATTCAGGAAGCAACCATTTTAACTTGCGACAATCAATTTGATTTAGATACCTACATTATTTTGAATGAAAATGATCAAGCATTCCTCGATGAGCAAAAAACAGTGCAAGTCCAGCACGATCTAACCAAGCAATTGCATGCTAAACATCTTCCCAATATTTCCCAACGGCGGATCTCAAGAATCCAGGCGCATTTTAAATTAAAACCTCAAATTACCTTTACCGAAGATGAAGAAAACAACCTCACGTGCCTGTTTCTAATCACTGCGGATAAACCTGGCTTGCTGGCAAGAATCAGCCATGTGTTTCTGCGGGAAAAAATTCACTTGCACAGCGCTAAAATTGCGACTGCCGGGGAGCGAGTGGAAGACATGTTTTCAATAACGAATCCTCTTGGGATGCTGTTAACCCAGGAAGAACAAAACACGCTTCGCCACAAGCTTATTGTGGAAATAAGCAACATGTGAATCATCGGCGTGCTTCAAAAAAATTACTCAGCAAATCAGCGCATTCTTTTTGTAAAAAACCCTCATCAATTTGCACCCTATGGTTTAATGGATAC
Source organism: Legionella septentrionalis (assembly GCF_003989745.1). GTDB lineage: Bacteria > Pseudomonadota > Gammaproteobacteria > Legionellales > Legionellaceae > Legionella_A > Legionella_A septentrionalis. Next base: position 33,270 of record NZ_RZGS01000008.1, on the reverse strand, counting down.
CCATGCAGGAGATTAAAGACAGAACCAGCCGCTCCTGCTTTTAAATCGCGGGTGGCAAATGCCAGGCGCTTAATGCGCGCATGCACCATAGCACCTGCACACATGCAACAAGGTTCCAGAGTAACGTATAGAGTGCAATCTAGTAAACGATAGTTTTGCAGGCAGCTTGCTGCTGTACGGATGGCCATAAGCTCTGCATGAGCGCAAGGATCCTGGGTTTGTAGAACTTGATTCCAACCTTCCCCTAACAATTCGCCATCCCTGCTGACCAACACAGCGCCTACGGGAATCTCTCCCTGCTCCTTTGCTTTTTGTGCCAATTGCAACGCTTGCCGCATCCAAAAAATATCATCTTTTACCATTATTCCCACTCAATGGTAGCCGGCGGTTTCCCGGAAATATCATAAGTCACTCTGGAAACTCCAGCTACTTCATTAATAATACGATTGGAAACATGCGCTAAAAAATTCCAGGGTAATTCAGCCCATTCCGCTGTCATGAAATCAATCGTTTTCACTGCACGTAAACAAATAACAAAATCATAACGGCGACCATCTCCCATGACACCTACGCTGCGTACCGGTAAAAAAACGGCAAAAGCCTGGCTTACTTCATGGTATAAGCCCGCAGCCCGTAATTCGTCGAGAAATATAGCATCTGCCTGCCGTAAAATATCCGCATAGTCTTTTTTAACTTCGCCCAAAATGCGAACACCCAAACCAGGGCCAGGAAATGGATGCCGATAAACCATTTCATAAGGCAATCCAAGTTCCAAACCTATTTTGCGCACTTCATCCTTAAATAACTCCCGGATGGGTTCCAGTAACTTTAAATTCATCACTTCAGGCAACCCGCCGACATTATGATGCGATTTAATCACTTCGGCTCCACCTTTTATGTGCGTCGCAGCGGATTCAATTACATCGGGGTAGATGGTTCCCTGCGCGAGCCAGCTTATCTTATCAAGCCGCTTGGCTTCTTGCTCAAACACGTCAATAAACGTTCGCCCGATAATTTTTCTCTTGGTTTCAGGACAAGTAACCCCCTGCAGGGCTTTTAGGAATTTTTCCTCAGCATTTACCGCTATGATTTTAATGCCCATGTGTTGGCCAAACATGGTCATGACTTGCTCGGCTTCATTGAGGCGTAATAATCCCGTATCCACAAAAACACAAGTCAATTGCTCGCCAAGCGCTCGATGCAACAAAGCGGCAACCACCGAAGAATCCACACCACCGGACAAAGCGAGCAACACATGATCATCGCCCACTTGCTGCCTGATTTTGGCAATTGCCTGTTCAATAATATGATCCGAAGTCCAGTTCGTTTGTGCCTGGCAAATGTCAATTACAAATCGTTGTAAAATACGTGTACCTTGCAACGTGTGCGTAACTTCCGGGTGAAACTGCAATCCAAACCAGGGACGCGTTTCATGCGCCATGCCGGCTATGGGAGCATTTCGGGTTTCGCAAATGACTTTAAACCCTGGAGGCAGCACGGTGACCTTATCGCCATGGCTCATCCATACATCCAAAAGAGCAGCGCCTTCGGCTGTTGCACTGTCTTCAATATGGCTCAGCAACCGGCTATGGCCATGTAACCTTAACTCAGCGTAACCAAATTCTCGAATAGCGGAAGATTCAACTTGCCCTCCCAACTGTACAGCCATGGTTTGCATGCCATAACAAATACCCAAAAGCGGAATACCAGCCGCAAAGATCCAGGATGGCGCGCGCGGATTGGCGTCGTGAATCACAGTAGAGGGCCCGCCTGACAAAATGACTCCGCAGGGAGCTAATGCCTGCAAAACGCTCTCCTCCACGTCAAACGGGTGAATTTCACAATAAACGCCCATTTCGCGAATGCGACGGCCGATTAACTGGGTATACTGCGAACCAAAGTCGAGAATAATAATGGGTTTTTGTTTGATATTTTTCATATTAAAACTTTCTTAAATAAAGGGTGTATTCTCTTAACGTGAGCTTAGGAATCAACCTGATAATTGGGGGCTTGCTTAGTGATACTGACATCGTGAACATGCGACTCGCGCATGCCAGCATTAGTCACACGCACAAATTCCACTTTTTCATGCATTTCCTTAATGGTTTTGCACCCGGTATATCCCATACAGGAACGTAATCCTCCAAGCATTTGATGGATGATGGTTTGCACTGGTCCTTTATACGGCACGCGGCCTTCTATGCCTTCCGGCACTAATTTTTCAGCTCCTTGCGCAGCATCTTGAAAATAACGATCGCTTGAACCTTGCGCTTGTGCCATTGCACCGATGGAACCCATACCACGATACCCTTTATAAGTGCGGCCTTGGTACAATTCAATTTCCCCAGGCGACTCTTCCGTACCAGCAAACATCCCCCCTAGCATGACCGTATTTGCACCGACTGCCAATGCTTTACATATATCGCCGGAAAAACGGATGCCGCCATCGGCAATGACTGGAACCTGCCCCTTGAGGCCCGCAGCAACATTTGCAATGGCTGTGATTTGCGGCACCCCAACGCCGGTTACGATGCGGGTGGTGCAAATAGAGCCAGGGCCAATGCCAACTTTTACTGCATCAGCACCTGCAGCGACCAAGTCCATGCCTGCCGTTGCCGTGGCAATGTTTCCACCGATAATTTGCACATCAGGAAAGTTCTTTTTAATCCATTTCACCCTGTCCAATACGCCTTGAGAATGGCCATGTGCCGTATCGACTACGATAACGTCTACGCCAGCATCTACTAATGCCGCCACGCGTTCATCTGTTCCTTCGCCTACGCCTACTGCTGCCCCAACTCGCAATTGCTCCGAGCTGTCCTTACAAGCGAAAGGATTTTCTTTAGCCTTCTGGATATCTTTAACCGTGATCAAACCGCGCAGACAAAATGCATCATTCACCACCAGTAACTTTTCCAGCCGATGTTTGTGCAAGAGGCTGCGGATTTCCTCACGACTTGCCCCTTCTTTTACGGTAACCAGGCGCTCTTTTGGCGTCATCACCGCAGATACCGGCAAAGATAAATTCGTCTCAAAACGAATGTCCCGGCTGGTGACAATACCGACCAATCGTTCTCCTTCAACGACAGGTACACCGGAAAAATTATGTTTTGCCATGACATCCAATAATTCCTGCACAGTAAGCGAGGGCGGCACCGAAATGGGATCTTTTACCATGCCACTTTCAAATTTCTTAACACGCCTTACTTCTTCCGCCTGCGCGTGAATATTCATGTTTTTATGGATGATACCAATCCCCCCTTCTTGCGCCATGGCAATTGCCAACCTGGATTCTGTAACGGTATCCATTGCAGCAGAGATTAAAGGCATGTTTAATTCAATTTCTCTTGTTAGACGTGTTTTTAAAGAAACTTCTTTAGGAAGAATGGTGGAATGAGCAGGAACTAATAAAACGTCATCAAAAGTCAACGCTTGTTGAATAATGGAAAGTGGCATACCACCTCCTGTTAATTAAAATTAACCAGACATTATACAATCTTTGTCGCGGGCAATAAATATAAGACGAGTAAAAAGATAATTATATTTCGTGAGTTTCGCTGATCATACGGCATCCTGCATTGCCGCAAACAGCACGCATAGCCGAGGAATATTTTAAGAAGAATATCCAGTCACAAAAGCTAATCGTCCCTTAGCCAATACAGGAATGAGCTTTTGGAATAATTTAATACAATAAACAGTTGAATAAAACAAACAAGTATGTGTAAACTGGAGGCATATTTTTTGTACCATTTTGTCAACTAACAGGAAGGGTTCAGCGTTGGCTAAAATTATCGTTATTACATCAGGCAAAGGCGGCGTAGGTAAAACTACTTCTTCTGCGGCAATTTCATCCGGTCTTGCACTGCGCGGACATAAAACGGTCGTGATTGACTTTGACATCGGGCTGCGCAATCTTGATCTCATCATGGGTTGTGAGCGTCGCGTGGTTTATGATTTCGTAAACGTCATTAACGGTGATGCCACCTTGAAACAAGCACTCATAAAAGACAAGCGCATTCCTGAACTCTACATTTTACCCGCTTCACAAACACGGGATAAAGACGCCTTGACGCTTGAAGGTGTGGAAAAAGTTTTGACTGAATTAGCCAAGGATTTTGATTATATTGTGTGCGATTCTCCGGCCGGCATTGAAACAGGCGCATTAATGGCAATGTATTATGCCGATCACGCCATTGTGGTCACCAACCCCGAAGTTTCCTCGGTGCGCGACTCCGATCGAATTTTGGGCATTCTTGCCAGCAAAACCAAGCGGGCGAAAGAAGGGCAAGGCGTCCAAGAGCATCTCTTACTCACCCGCTATGACGCCGAGCGGGTTGAAAAAGGCGATATGTTGTCGGTTCAGGACGTAAAGGAAATTTTAGCTATCCCTTTAATTGGTATTATCCCGGAATCCAAAGCCGTATTAAAAGCTTCCAACACAGGTACGCCAGTTATTTTGGATGAAAATAGCGATGCCGGGCTTGCTTACAAAGATGCAATTGCCCGATTTCTTGGTGAAGAAAGACCCATGCGCTTTATCAGCAACGAACGTAAAGGATTATTACGGCGCTTGTTTGGCAAACACAAGGAGGATGTTCCAGCATGAGTATTTTTAATTATTTACGTAAACGCACCAGTACGGCAAAAGTTGCGAAAGAACGATTACAAATCATCATTTCTCATGAGCGCTCCCAGCGTAATACGCCCGATTATTTACCCAAACTGCAGGAGGAAATCCTCGCAGTCATTGCGAAATACATTCCAATAAGCCGTGACAAAGTGAGTGTCAATTTGGAGCGCATGGGCGATAGCGCCGTTTTGGAACTTAATGTAACGATGCCGGATGAAGCTTTATCGGAATAATCTTCATTTTGTCTTAATATTGTTCTTTAGGGCTTTTTAGTGACCTCGGCTTATCCTTTTTTATCATAAAAATCACACTCAGTAAAAATATACATCATATTGCCTTAATAATTATTTTTTATAATAGTAAGAAATAATTTGAGGTGAAGCACATGTCCAAAGCCATTTCCATCGAGCGTAAAGTCGAATTATTAAAATTAGCTTGCCAAGATTATAAAGCGCATCTGGAAGCAAGTATCGAGAAGCTTGCCAAGGAATTACCAGAAGACGTGCTTGCAGCATATGAAGAAAAAAAAGAAAAAGAGCAAAAAAAATATCCATCTTTGACTACTGCATTACTAGGGGGACCATTCAGTAACGGCCTTTCCATATACTGGGCTGATACATCCACTACGGAAAAATACGGCATAACTGGAGAGGATGTTAACGCTGCCGTTGTGCAAGAAAAGCATCCAGCCCTTTATGAAGGTCTGCGAAAATACAGAATAGTAACGGAGATGGAGCAAGCATTAAATTCCAGCAAAGGCGCAGAGGAAAAAATCAATGATATGCTGGCGCTTCGTTCTAAACGATATGGGAGTGGTGAGACTTACGCAGATATTTTGAAAAAACATCGCGGCTTACCAGCTGAAGATCGCTTTTTAGAAACGATACTTAATATTGTCACCCTGGGAATTTATTCAAAAGTCACGAAAGGTACATTTGCTTTCTGGAAGTCTCATGGCCAAGCCATGCTGGAGCAAGTTCAGGAAATTGGCGATAAACCTGTGGAAAAAACAGCCGCCAAAGATGAACAGGTAATTAGAGAATCGTCTCCTACGCCTACCTTAAAACACTAAAAGGATTTTAGCAGTGAGGATATAGGCTCAACGTCTGCTTCAGGTTACCGTTTTACCGGTAACCTGAAACTTATACCGGCTCAAAGGTTAAATCATCTTTATCGCGTATTTTCTTTTTCTTTACCTCTTCCTTTTTCGGTTCATGCCTCAACTCGCTGTTATCGAAATCATCCACGGCAATGATTTGTTGACGCGCCAATTCAGCATTTTTTAATTCTTTGACTTCATCAGGAGAAAGGATGCCCAATTCTTTTGCTTCTTCAATTTGCTCAAGCAATGTTAAAGAATGGAGCTTGCCTTCGCGGATGGCTGAGGAAATTTTCTTTTCCAAGCCCGCGACGGCACCTATTTTGTGGAATGCTTCTTCCAGTCTTCCTAAAGGGCAATTTTCAATCGGTTCGGAAAATACAGTGCGGGTAAGCCGCGTGCGAGCTGGATTAGAGGTGGTTAGTAAATGAGCTAACTGCTTCTCAAGTGCATCAGCAGGCTTGCTACGTCTGCCACCGAAAGGCTGCACCATGCATTTTAAGAAGATACGACTCCAGCGTGCGGGAAAGTTTGCTATGACCCCATTAATGGCTTGCTCGCATTCGTAAAACAAATGCTGACAGCACCAATCCACTAAAACCAAGTCTTCTTTTGGCTCACCATCCAAATAAAAACGCTGTAAAACCCCGGATGCCAAATACAAATAGCTGAGCACATCTCCCAATCGCGCTGAAACTCTTTCCTTGCGCTTGAGCGCTCCCCCCAAAACCAATAAGGAAAAATCAGCCAAAAATGCCAGGTTGCTACTGTAGCGGTGGATTAATTGATAATAGCGTTTTGTTGTACCGGTGGGTGCCCGTGTAAAATGGCCATCGGTAAAATTGAATAATAGGGATTTACTGAAATTCGCAAAAATAAAGCCTGCATGCCCCCAAATGGCATCATCAAATGCACTTAAATCCTTAGTGCGGATGCTTTCCATTTCTTTGAACACATAAGGATGGCAACGTACAGCGCCCTGACCAAATATAATCAAACTGCGCGTTAAAATATTTGCCCCTTCAACAGTAATGCTAATCGGTGCGCCCTGATAACCACGGCCCAAATAGTTATTAGGCCCCAGGCAGATACCCTTGCCACCATGAATATCCATGGCATCGCAGCCAATTTGCCGAGCCCGCTCTGTGGTATGGTATTTTAAAATAGCACCGGCAACCCCTGATTTTGCGCCATGATCAATGGCGGCAACCGTCATACTCAATGCGGCATCAATCAAATAAGTATTGCCGGCAATCCTCGCCAACACTTCTTCTATCCCCTCGAACTTGGAAATAGGTTGATTAAATTGTTTGCGTATTCTCGCATAAGCACCACAAGCCAGAGCTGCTGCTTGCGTAGCGCCGGCAGCGCTTGATGGCAAGGAGATAGCACGTCCTGCACTCAGACATTCCATTAACATCCGCCAGCCTTGCCCTGCCATTTTTGCACCGCCAATTAAATAATCGACCGGGATAAATACATTTTTCCCTTGTGTAGGTCCATTTTGAAAAACGATGTTCAACGGAAAATGCCGTCTGCCTTTCGTAACTCCCGGCGTGTTTTCGGGAATTAAAGCACAGCTGATGCCCACATCATACCCTTTGCCCAACAAGTTATCGGGATCAAACAAACGAAAAGCTAAACCAATCAGGGTAGCAACCGGACATAAAGTTATGTAGCGCTTGTCCCAATTTAAGCGTATTCCCAAAACTTCTTTACCGTTTATTGTTTCCTTGCATACCACGCCTTTATCCGGGATGGAAGCAGCATCCGAGCCAGCATTCGGACCGGTCAATGCAAAACAGGGAATTTCCCGACCATCAGCAAGGCGTGGTAAATAATATTCTTTTTGCTCTTCTGTCCCGTATTTTAGCAACAACTCACCAGGCCCTAATGAATTGGGTACCGCAATAGTGGAAGCAACGGTGATCGAGCGCCCATAAAGCTTGCTCAATACCGCCGTTTGCGCTGTGGCGGAAAAACCCAATCCGCCATAACGTTTGGGAATAATCATCCCTAAAAAGCCTTGTTTTTTAATAAATTCCCACATTTCAGGCGGCAAATCGGCACGGTTATGCGTTATATCCCAATCATCTATCATACGGCACAATGCGTTTACCGGCCCATTCATAAAAACCTGCTCTTCTTCACTAAGAGATACTCCTAATGAAGAGCGTAATTTTTCAAAATCAGGAGAGCCGCTGAATAAGTCACCCTCCCAGCCAACTGTTCCAGCTTCCAGAGCTTCCCGTTCGGTTTTAGACATGGAAGGAATGACTCGGCTTACGGCACGAAATAAGAAACTGGATAATAAGTTTTTACGCAAGGGCTTTATAGAACCGATTAAAAAGAGAGCAAATAACAGACAAATCCCGGTCTTGGCAATAATTCCTAAAGAAGCATACTTAAGAAGTAGAAGGGCAAATACAGTAAAACTTATTGTCCAAACCGCAATGGAAGCCTGCTGGATAAATAAGGTAAAACACAAACTTAAAACAATAAGAACCATCAGAGCAGTCATCACGGTCTTTCTCCTTTTGCAAATATTCCAATTAATACGATGCAGATTTTAACTAACAAAAATTTTAAACGACTTCCTTTTTATTTAACTATAGTATCTATTGCACGCAAGACTAAGTCCGCAGCTTCCTTGGGATGCTCCATGGGAAACATGTGGGTGCCGGAGATCTCAAAATTGATTATGCCATAATGTTTTTTCATATAACGCAAATCAAACTTATCGATAACATTACTTTTACTGCCATAAATTAAAGCTGCAGGTAATTTTAACTTTCCTTCATGTTCATGCAATATATGCGGAATGGTGCGATAAATTTGATATTCGATGTGACGATTAAAACGCAGCGAATAACCATGTTCATCTTTTTGCATGCCATAATCAATATAATCCTGCAGGCATGCATCGTGAAATGTTTTAAAAAGTTTCCGGCTTTTTAAATAATGCAAAGCTTGTTCACGAGTGGGCCAATATTGCCGTCTGCCGCGGGTGCGAAATGCAGGGGTGATATGATCAATAATGCCCAGTTTTTTGGAAAATCTTAAAATATTGGATTTTAATCGCCCGATAATCGGTGAATCGAGTAAAATAACAGCTTTAAATAAGTCAGGTTGCTCAATAGCTGCAAGAAAACTCAGCACGCCGCCTAAAGAATGTCCGATAGCAATAACCGGCGAGGACGCTTGCTGTTTGATGCTCGCAACCACTTCATCAACCAAATAATGCCAGTTTTCTGTGACAGGAAAATCTGGAGAATGGCCAATTCTGTCGATAAAAAAGCAAGTGAATCGCTCCTGTAAGTGGAGGAGAAATTGACGGTAGCAAGGCGAAGGGAACCCGTTGCCATGGGCAAAATGCACTTGTTCTTTCATGAGAGAACCATTTTCGTATGCTCACGTTTTACGGATGCCACTGCATAACTGTAATAAACTGCCACTAATATCATATTAACCAAGCCTGAAGCAGCAAAACTAATTTTAGCGATTAATAACAGAGTGGAAAAAATAACCTGGGGCGTCACGGACACAGCAAATAAACGTGTAGAATCTTTAAAGCGAAGCTTCAATCCGAATAGGGTAGAGGCAAAAACTTGTCCTAAAAAACCCAAAATGAGCATGAGGACTAAGTAAAGTGAAATAAAAAAACCCAGCAACATTGGATAAATTAAAGCATCCGCCAATAACTTCATGTTTAAAATCCCACTTGCTTGCACCCATTTTTTGGCAACGAAAATTTCATTGGTATTGTTGGTTAATGTTTGAGTATATACGGAGTCTTCTTTTAATGTCCCAGGAATTTGCTGGCTAAAAAATAATTGCGGCACGGGCGGGCGGAAGTGAATTTGATTGCTGGTGATGAGCATCGTTAAGTGAGGATACTGTTTATTTTTTATCGAGGTGATGGAGCCTGTAGTATCAACGATGGCTACCACCTCACCCCCCTTATTTTTAATGAAGTATGGCGTAGGTTTATCCAGCGAAATTTTTCCATCTTGCACATAAAGAGGTGGCAATTCTTGTAATGGAAAAAGCACTTGCTCGTTAAAAAAGGTATTAAATTCAACGATCATTCGCAATGCCAAAGGAATCGTCGTCAAAGTAAGCAAAAATAGCAAATATAAAATCCCATAACCACGCCACCGCTTAAATACATCAACATACAGGCGATATGAATAAAAAGATAAATAAACAGCTTGCCAATATCGGTAAACAGGAGCATCCAGCGCGCGCAGCTTTCCCTTTCCCTTAATCATTCCATCCTCCTAACCGAATCCCGGTCTCCTGACAAAAAATATTTGCTTTGGCTAGATCAAGTTGAAAATTTAATTTTTCATATGCTAAATGCGTATCTGCAAATACGCGAACTAAAAACTTTATATTCCCGGTTACACTGAATAAATGCAGAATCTTATCAGAGCCCATATCATCAATAAAATCCACTGTGGCTTCTATGCTATTGGAAGCTGGCTCTACCGCTGGCAAAATATGTTCTGGCCTGATGCCAACTACCACTTTATCCCCTGAAGATCTGGCTTTAAGACAATTCGGCAGCGGTAGCTCAATACCAAGAACCGTCTTAATCTTATTGCTTGTAAGCTCAATACTACCCGACAAAAAATTCATTGGATAATGGCCGATAAAGCTTGCCACAAATTCAGTTGCCGGGCGCAGATAAAGTTCCATAGGCGTGCCAACTTGTTCGATGCAACCCTTATTTAACATCACAATGCGGTTGGCCAGCGTCATTGCTTCCGTTTGATCATGAGTTACATACAAACAAGTCGTGTTAAGTTTGTTATGGAGTTTTTTTATTTCATGTCGCATTTCCGTGCGTAATTTTGCATCAAGATTTGATAAAGGTTCATCAAATAAAAACACTGCCGGTGAACGCACAATCGCCCGGCCCATGGCCACACGTTGCCGCTGTCCACCCGAAAGCGAAGCAGGTTTACGCTGTAGATAATCATCTAACTGCAGCAAATTACTGACTTCTTCGACGCGTTCTTTGATAACTTGCTTTTTTATGCCGCGCATTTTTAAACCATATGCCATATTATCAAACACAGTCATATGCGGGTAAAGAGCATAATTTTGAAAAACCATGGCCATATTTCGTTGCGCCGGAGGAATTTTATTCACACATTGATCATCAATGAGAATACTACCTTGGCTTACCGAATCAAGGCCGGCCACTAATCTTAACAGAGTCGATTTCCCACTACCCGATGGGCCCACCACTGCTACGAATTCACCTTTTTCTATATTCAAATTAATATTGTTTAAAATTTTGTGACCATCACAAAATTTATTAACCGCTATCATATTTACTGCAGCCATTATTGTCTTAATCCTTTTTCAAACCAACGTTGTAATATAATGACAACGAGACAGGGAGGTAATAATGCAATTAATGCTACCGTCATAATGTAATGCCATTGAGGCACTTGATCGGCAACTCCAGCTAAATAATGAATCCCCATGACAATGGTGGCCATCTTCGGCTCTGTGGTAATGATAAGAGGCCATAAATACTGGTTCCATCCATACACAAACATGATAATAAACATGGCTGCGATATGAGAGCGTGATAACGGCAATAAAACGTCAATAAAAAAACGCACGGGCCCTGCACCATCTATCTTTGCTGCATCCACTAATTCTTTGGGTACTGTTTTGAAGAATTGTTGAAAAAGAAAGGTAGCAGTTGCAGATGCAATAAGCGGCAAGGTAAGGCCGGCAAACGAATTTAACCACCCCATTGAAGCAACCACTTGAAACGTGGGTACAATTCTTACTTCAACCGGCAACATCATCGTCAATAATATCAAAGAGAAGCACATTTTTTTGTAGGGAAAATCAAAATAAACCAGAGCAAAAGCAGAAAACAATGCAAGTGTTATTTTGCCAACAGCAATTAATACAGCCATAAAAAAACTATTCCATAGCATATTGGCTATTGGCTCTCCTCCCGTGGCGGTTATTCCATGCATGCAGACCACTTTCATGTTCTGCCACAGCATTTTCCCGGGGAAACTTGGCAGTGGCGCCTGCATCAGCGCAGATGCATCATGGCTTGCGGCGATGAGAGCCAAATAAAGCGGTAAAAACAAAAATAGGATGAATAGCCAAAGTAAACCATGGGGGATGGCGCGTAAACACCACGTGCGCAACTGCTGAATCATGATGCCTTTTTTGTACGCAGCTTTTTCGTGGAAAACAGCCTTAGCCTCAGAGCTTACGTTTAGCATCTCATTCATGATGTTTTCCATTGTTTCATTTGCTGAGTAATAATCGTTGTTTGAGTCATTGATAGTAAATTTTTTTTTCAAGATAGCGAAATTGCAGGAGGGTAAGTCCCAAAACAATCAGCATAAGCACTACGGATTGGGCAGAAGAACTGCCGGGATCCATGCCAATAAATCCATCTTCATACACTTTATAAATTAATGTCGTGGTACTGGATTGCGGACCGCCATTCGTAATGACTTGAATCATGCCAAAAGTATCAAAAAAGGCGTATGCCAGGTTCATGACAAATAGGAAAAAAGTCGTAGGTGCCAGTAAAGGGAAAATAATTTGCCAGAATCGCCGCCAGGAAGAGGCGCCATCAATAATTGCAGCTTCTATCAAAGAATTCGGAACAAGCTTTAAGGCTGCAAAAAAAAATAAAAAATTATAACTAAATTGCTGCCAGGAAGCGGCAATAATAATTACAATTAAAGCTTGGGATGGATGAATCATGTAATTAAAATCAATACCCCACCAGCCCGCCAGGCCGGGCAGCCAGCCAAGAGCCGGATGAAACAAAAAACGCCATAAAATAGCCGCAACGGCAGGAGCAACCGCGTATGGCCATAGCAACAGGGACTTATAAAGGGATTGGCTCCTGCGTCTGCCATTTACCAACACGGCAAGACCTAATCCAAAGCACATCGTCAAAGCAGTAATGGCGATGGCTAAAACCGCTGTAACCCCTATCGCTTTTCCATAATCTGGATTTAGGAATAAATCAATATAATTTTCCAATCCGGCAAATTGCGTATGCAAATCAAAGGGGTCACTTAAAAACAAGGATTGCACAATAGCGCCGAATGCTGGCCATATAAAAAATAACAAGGTGACCAGTAACTGGGGTGCAATGAATAGAAATGCAATTTTAGAATGGTGAGTAAATTTGGCCATTAAAACGTCAGGATTACTAATCTCTCGTGAGTATAACGAGTATCCACGCGAAATAGAACAAGCGTATCAAAGTCTGATCGTATTTAGCTTCCGCACCGAGTATTTACCTAACTCAACCCGGCTATTTTCGTTTACCAGGCTCGATATTATGTAAATAAGAATTCATGCATGTCATTAGCCGGAAACGCTGGATACAAAAGCAATTCGTTAAGCAGTGGGTTGGAATATGCATGACCTTGCAAAATCAGAGGAAGTCACCCAAGATGAAATTAGGAGCGGTGTGGTCGAATCGACCAAATCCGGATAGCAGTTATTTCGATGGAGTGGAGTCATAAAGGGACATAATGAAATCCATGCAGCAAACTCCAGAACTGTACCGTTGCAGTATTTCAGCGTAATGGTTGGTATTACAAAGTGGGATAATGATAGCAATTCAAAAAACTTATCATTTATCCACTAACCCTCGCGCTGCAAATGGGAGATGCTAAAGGACAAACGTCCGTCCTGAAACTCCCTGCTTAGCGTGGGAAGCCGCATTTTAAACTGATAAATTAGGTTTAAAAAAATGAAAGCCTGGTTTAGCAAGTTAATTCCCAAAGTTCTTTTAGGAGACAGGGATTTACAAAAAAATTTTTTCCTGTCCTTGATATTAAGCACTTTTCCTGCTGCTTTTTCTCTTGGTGCTACGGTATTTAGTTATTCGGTTTTTCTCTCCACTTATCCTACATCCTGGATTCCTTACTGGATGCTTGGCGAAGCCATCACCATTTTCCTGCTTGGGAATCTTTTTTCTCTATACACTCCAAAAAATCTAAAAAAATACGTGCAAGCCAGTTTCTTGGCCATTGGCTTCATTTTAATTTTAGTCCTATTTTTAAACCAGGCGTCTTGGTATTGGGCGCCATTTACAAGCATCCTACTCTTTAGAGCTTGTGCGAGTATTCTTGCCGCGATCATGTGGAGCTTTATTTCAACGTTATTCTATTACCGGCAGTTTAAAGCCATTTTTAATCGTTTTACGGTCACTGCATCATTATCATCCATTATGACGCCTCTTTTATATGCAGGCATTACTTCTTTTTTGCCAATCTCTTTGCTGCCTCTTGTGTTCATTTTATTTTTAGTCATGGCTTTTTTTATTTCTGACTTTACCGTAAGAATCGTTGCATCAGATGCAAGCGAGCAGGATAAAAATAAGATTAGCTCTCGCTCCCCTTTGCATTACCCATTGTTTAGGACATTAGTCCTCTTGATAGTGCTCTTTACGACGATATTCCAAATAGCTGAGTTTTTATTCAGAACGCAACTGGATCTTAATTTTAATAAAGAGGAAATTGGCACGTTCGTTGCTCTCTTTTTATCCGTATGCAATACCATATCATTAGGCACACAATTACTCGCGTCAATGGTATTTGCAAGGATTAAATTTTCTAACGTTCTGCAATTTATATTGTCATTAATTTTAGTTATGGGCACCATTTATTGGCTTTACCCTTCACTTTGGCTAATTGCAGTATTAAATGGCTTGGGAGTTATTTTTTCCTATGGTTGGCTTACCATGATTTTTAAAAATATAGTCAATGTTTTTCCTCCGGTTATCATCATAAAAGGCGAAATCTTTGTTAAATCTTATTGTGGTCCTATTTCTGTTATTATTGCAGCATTTTTTGCTCTAATCTCAACGCATTCGACCCTTTTTATAAACTATCTTCCGCTTCTTTTTATTGTATTTTCACTCCTTGGAATTTTACTTTCTATTGAACTTTTTAAACGGTACTCAATGACATTAAAAGAAATGGTCATGACCAGCGGTTTTTCAGTTATCACACGTGATGAAAAAGAGCGGGAGTACATCCAAAATTTAGTATTGACAACCTTAAACAAACCTTCAGTAGGTCCCCTTGAAATAGCCTTAATCACTCCTAAATTGTTTGCAACACCCCCTTCTTTGCTCTATCAGATCTTGAGTGATAATAGAAAAAAAGAGATACAAGATGTAGTCATTCATGTGTTAGATCAATATCCACCTGATAGTTTAAATGCCAATAAATTAATCGATCTTTACCGGCATGCTGAACTAAACCTAAAGGCACGGGAATTATTATATAAACTTTTAAGTGACGTTCATTCGGATATTCTTATTAAAGATGCTAAAGCAAGGCTTAAAGAAAATCCCACTGCAAAAAATGCCTTACTGATGTTGTTAAAAAATGGCGATGTCAAAGACTATCTGTTCGCAATTGACTTAATGATAGACTTGGTTAAATCACCGCAAACAAAACATCGGGTGATTGCTGCTAAATTGCTGCATGCATTGGGACCTGGACGACTTTATGATTTAAAGGGAAAATTATTAACGGATAAGGAACCATTGGTACGCCTTACTGCTTTTCATAATTTGCCGGCACAAGACGTATTGGATATGTTGCCTGCTTTAGGGAAATTTCTAAACCGCAATACAATTAAAATTTTACATCAGCGTTTTGAGATGAAAAAATTGCTTCCTCTGGCGAAGCAATTAATGACACTTTATTATAAAAATCCCCATGAATACAGGGAATCGGCACAAGCATTCATTGTTCCCTTACCTCATCAAAGTGTCGAACCCTTCATTATTGAATTCTTAAAAGAAAAAAATATTTATTTAAGAACAATCATTGCCATGCAATTGTTAGAGCGAAAATTGAAAGTTACTTTTTCCAAACCACTCGTTAACTCCTTGCTCGATGCTTTACATTTTGAGACGTCTCTCATTCAGCAATACAAATTATTGCTCAGTTTGGATAGTTTGCAATCCGTTAAGCCTGTATTACACAATCGCATTTACTATGCCAAACAACGTTTTTTATACTGGTATGCTTCTTATCATGAAAACACAGTAAACATTTCGGCAAGTATTGCCAAAATAAATCCTTATTATGTCACGCGAGCCAACAAAAATATTCAGGATAAGGCAATTGAATACCTCATTGCCAATGAAAATAAATTAATTCTGCGTAAACTTATAGAAGCTGCTTTTACCGATGCCAGCCATTTAAAGCAAGAACCAAAAACAGAGGATTGGGAAGCGATATTAATCGATGATCCCTGGCTTATGCAGTGCTTGTCGAAATACTTAATTGGAGTAGCGACGGAAATGAATCCTTTACAACGTACTATTGCGTTACAGCAAACAGACTTTTTCGAGTCCTTACCCGACGAAGTATTGTTTGAACTAGGACAATCCTGTGAGCTTTTGGACTGTGCTCCCGAACAAGTCATCATCACGGAAGGTGAAGAAGGAGACAGCCTTTATGTGCTCGTCCAAGGCGAGGTACTGATTTATAAAAATAATGAATTGCTTGCAAGCCTCAAGCCGTTTAAATGTTTTGGCGAAATGGCTTTTTTTGGAGGAAACAAGCGCACCTCTACGGTGATAGCAAAAGATCGTGCTTTATTGCTGGTGCTTGATAAAGAGCATTTCTTTACTATTACCAATGAATTTCCGCAAATTCTCCACAATATTACCCAAATTATTTCCCAACGTTTTCAGGCACAGATTGCCATGCTAGAAAACAAAATAAAAAAAACACTTGATGAAAATGAGTTGCCCAAACTTGATTAATTAACATGTCTTTTTAGACTGCGCTTCAATAATTGTATATAAATTGGTGGATTCTTTGCCAACTGCACGATGGTAGTGGAAGTCAGGCAACAAACCATTAACGGCAAGATCAGCAGATAATTTTGGGTAAGTTCGACAATCAACACAATGCCTGTGACAGGGGCCCGTACTGCTGCTGAAAATAAAGCTCCCATTCCAGCCACAGCAAACATTCCTGCATGCACCGTGACATCGCTTATCAGCGATTGAACAATATAAAATACGGCTAATCCTAATAAAGTCCCCAAAGCAAGCATAGGCGCGAAAATTCCGCCAGGTACTCCAGTGCCATAACAAAAGACAGTGAGAATAAAACGTACCGCCAAGAGCAAAAGCAACACCCCAAATGCCGGTTCCATCGTTAAGGAGCGCTCAATGATTTCATACCCTCCCCCGACGATGTCCGGATAAATATAAGCTAAATAGCCGACCAATAAACCGGTGAGAAGAACATAAGCTTCGCGTACGCGCATGCTTAAGCGGTCGATGAGCCCCAAACTTTTCATTAAAATTAGATTGAAAAAAAGCCCTGCGAAACCAACGACAACCCCTAAAATAAAAAAAAGCCATAAGGAACTTAAACTGGGGAGCTGGAAAACGTCCATGGGAATAACAGGGGCAGCACCGATTATCATATGTAAAACAATCGTAGCGCTCACGCAACTGATGGCTACTGTTTTAAAATTGGTAAACGAGAAATTAAATTCATTACGCATTTCTTCTATTACAAATAAAACCCCGGCCAGAGGAGCATTGAACGCGGCGGCTAAACCTGCAGCGGCCCCTGCAGCAATTAAGGTATCGCGTCTGCGGCGAGAAATCTTGAACCATTCGCCTAACATCTCACCAAGATTTCCCCCCATCTGGATCATAGGCCCTTCGCGTCCAAGCACCATTTTGGCAGAAATAGCCAAGACACCACCTATAAATTTTACAGGCAGCAAACGCCGCCAAAAAATGGCGCGCTCATGCAGCAAAGCCCCTTCAATTTCCTGCACGCCGCTGCCAGCAGCTTCAGCCGCCACCCATTTCACTAAAAGCCAGGCACCAAACACCATGCACATGGAAATCAATGCGGAAATCAACCCTGCCGGCCACTGCTGTTCATGGGCATAATAAAACCCAAAGGCTAATATTTGATTGACTTTTATAATAGTCAGCTGCAAACACGAACCAAGCAACCCGGTAAATGCTCCCAAGAGAATTGCAACTCCATAAAGGAGAAGAATTTTAGTGCGCATTTTTGCAAATCATCTGCATTAAATTATTGATAATCCGCAATCCCGCTTGCTCATGCATAGACAAAATGGTTTCCGGATGAAATTGCACAGCCTGGATTGGCAACTCACGGTGAGCAATCGCCATCACCACGTCATCTTCACTGACTGCCGTAATTTCCAACTCATCAGGCATATGATCTTTTTGCGCATACAGGGAATGATATCGGCCAGCTGTAAATTCCTTACCCAGCCCTGCGAACAATCCCTCCTCGTTCAGCACTTTGATAAGGGATGCTTTACCATGCATGGGATAAGCCAATACTCCCAATTTACCACCGAAATATTCAACAATGCCTTGCAAACCTAAACACACGCCAAACAAGGGTATATTTCGCTCAAGTACGGCCTTAATAGTTTGCTGTAAATTGAAATCTTGAGGCTTTCCAGGACCAGGCGACAATAAAACCAAGTCGTATTGGTTGCTGTTAAGATAATTAAGCGCATGCTCAGAACGCACAGTAACGACCAGAGCTCCAGTTTGGCGAATGTAATTGGCCAAAGTGTGTACGAAAGAATCTTGATGATCCACTAAAAGAACTTTTTTACCGGCCGCATGCAACGAAGAGCACCAGTCTTGCGGTTTAGACGCAGCGGTATTTTCCAGCAAATCCATAAAAGCCGATGCTTTAAGCCTTGTTTCCTCTTCTTCCGCCTCCGGTTGAGAATCATACAATAAAGTCGCGCCAACTCTGATTTCAGCAATACCTTCTTCAATGCGCATGGTACGTAATACCAAACCAGTATTCATATCACCATTGAAATTCAACCAGCCCACCGCTCCGCCATACCATCTACGTGGTGATTTTTCATGTTGTTCAATAAAATTCATTGCCCACAATTTGGGAGCGCCCGTCACCGTGACTACCCACATATGGGTTAAAAAAGCGTCTATGGCATCAAAACCTTCACGCAATTTCCCCTCGATATGATCAACCGTATGGATTAGGCGCGAATACATTTCAATTTGTCTGCGCCCGATGACTTTCACACTACCTGCTTCACAAATGCGTGATTTATCATTGCGATCCACATCCGTACACATGGTTAGTTCAGACGCTTCTTTTTCGGAATCCAGGAGTAACTGAATGTTATATGCATCTTCGATTGCATCCTGACCTCGCTTAATCGTACCGGAAATCGGACAGGTTTCTACTCGTTTGCCCTGTACACGCACGTACATTTCCGGCGACGCACCTACTAAATATTCAGCTTGCCCAAGATTGATAAAAAAACCATACGGTGAAGGATTTTTTACCCGCATGCGTTTAAAAATTTCAGAAGGTTTGGCAGGACAATGCATGTAAAAAGTCTGGCTGGGCACGACTTCGAACAAATCACCGCATGCAAATCTCTCTTTAGCCTGATTGACTAAGGCAGCATATTCCCCGGGTTCATGATCACATGGTTTACCAGGTGTCCTATTTGCCTCATAAGCAAAAAAGTCGCCCTCACGTGGCAAGCCTTGCGTCGATTTACCTTGAAACTGAAAATCGTAACGTCTGACGAAAGCTTCTTCTTTCCTATGATTCACAACAAAAATTTCATCTGGCAAATAAAGTATCATGTCGCGTTGTTTCTCAGAGCGGGTTTGCTGCACAAGCACTTCTTCAAACTGGAAAATAAGGTCATAACCAAATGCCCCATACAAACCTAAATATTCTTCGTCATCTTCTTTAAAGAATGCCAGCAATGCTCTCAGCACACTAAAAACCGAAGGTTTATGGCTGCGCTCTTCTTCACTGAAAATTTTTAAACTGGGTGTCACCTCAAACTGATGCAGCTTCTTTTCTTGCGTCGTGATTTTTATATTTTCCATTTTCTCCATGATCTCGGTGAACATGGAAAGCAAAACTTCTCCGCGCTGATTTAATGCCTGGAATTGAATCACCTGGCCCGTACAAACAATGGCCAGTGGCGGATTATAAAACCCTATATCCCAACAAGTGTAACGGCCAGGATATTCAAAACTTGAAGCAAATAATGCACCGCGTTGTGAATCCAAACGCTCTAAAAGGGGTTCGATGGCCTTTGCATAGATTAATTTTTGCTGTTCATATTCAATATGAACACCACTTGCTGTCTTCACCTGTAGCAACATAGGAATCTCACTTTTTTCGTTTACCCATTGTAAACACTGGGACTTTAAAATTGTACCTTTTATCTGCAACAAAAAGCCCAAGCACCTCGCACTTTTGTTTATCCGGCCTAATTGCTGCAAAAAACTTAAGATTACTGCGTTTTACCCGCAATAGCAGCAGGATACGTTAATTTTCCTGTCGTGCGTTTGGCTTATTCGCGCGGTATAATCTTTGCATTCTTTATTTGTATCTGCACCTTGCACTGGAGTCATCATGCCTTCATCTCAAGATTTAAAAAAAATTGCAGCCTTGGCTTGCATCGACTTAAACACTGCAAGCGCCGCCTCACTTGCGAAGGATGTGGATGCTATCTTAAAGTTTGTAGAACAACTGCATCAGGTGAATACTGAAGGTATATCCCCATTGTTCCATCCTTTAAATTTAAAGCAACGTTTACGTTTAGATGAAGTTAATGAGCCAGATCGAAGCCAAGAATTGGCGAAAATAGCCCCTTTATTTACCGATAACTTATACCTAGTGCCGAAAGTCATTGAACCAGGAAAATAACGCATGCCTTTATCATCACTCCGTGCATTAAGCGAGTCTTTACACACAAGACGCATTTCCAGTAAAGAGCTAACAGAATATTATTTAAAGCGCATGCAAAAAATGCAGGAACTCAACGCCTTTATCAGTCTGGATGAGGAACATGCTTTTAAAGCAGCCACAGCAGCCGATCGCTTGCTTCAGCAAGGGAGAGCACATGCATTAACAGGCATCCCCATGGCGCATAAAGATATTTTTTGTACGCAAATCATGCCAACGACTTGCGGCTCTAGGATGCTTGCCAATTTCCATGCTCCGTACAATGCAACTGTGGTTAATCGTATACAAGCACAGGGAGCAGTGCTGCTGGGCAAAACCAATATGGATGAATTTGCCATGGGCTCCACCAGTGAAACCAGTTATTTTGGACCAGTAAAAAACCCTTGGGATAAAACCTGCGTTGCAGGAGGATCTTCTGGCGGATCGGCAGCAGCTGTTGCAGCGGGTTTAGTACCGTATGCCACCGGTTCTGACACAGGCGGCTCAATCAGACAACCAGCCGCTTTTTGTGGTATCTCAGGGTTAAAACCCACGTATGGGCTTGTTTCACGTTTCGGTATGGTTGCTTTTGCCTCAAGTCTTGATCAGGCTGGGCCCATGGCTTATAGCGTCAGCGATATCGCCTTGATTTTACAAGTCATGGCAGGCTTTGATGAACAAGATTCAACTTCAGTCAAGCAAGCCATTCCGAATTATCTTAATCTTCTCGACACACCGCTTAAACCATTAAAAATTGGCTTACCTGCCTGTTTTTTTCAGTCCCAGGTAGATGCAGAAGTTCGGCAAGCTTTGCAAACTGCCATCAGCTTGCTCACTGAGGCCGGGCACGAGGTGATTGAACTTGACCTGCATTTGCAATCCTTATGGGTGCCCTGTTATTACGTCATTGCTTGTGCCGAAGCATCTTCCAATCTATCCCGATATGATGGCATACGGTTTGGCCATCAAGCTACCCAAGTAGAAACTCTCTTTGAGCTGATTACACGTTCGCGCGACGAGGGCTTTGGCCTTGAAGTAAAACGGCGTATTCTGACTGGAACCTACGTGCTCTCTTCAGGATATTTTGATGCCTATTATTTGCAAGCACAAAAAGTACGGCGCATGATTCAAGATGAATTACTGCAAACCCTGGAACACGTAGATGTTATTATTGGCCCGACAACACCTACTGCTGCATTTAAACTCGGTGAAAAAATAAGCGATCCCACTCAGCGTTATTTAGCGGATGTCTTCACAGTTGCCGCAAATCTTGCAGGGCTTCCCGCGCTCTCCATCCCAGTTGGATTCAGCCAAGGATTACCCATCGGCATGCAAATTATCGGCCCTCATTTTAGTGAAGCCCGATTATTGCATTTAGCCCATAACTATCAGCAATGCACCACTTGGCACCGGGCAAGGCCGACTACGGATGAGGACAGTTTATGAATTGGGAAACCGTCATAGGATTAGAAGTACATGTCCAGTTAAAAACAAAGTCAAAATTATTTTCCAATGCTTCGGTAAAATATGGCGCTGCGCCCAACTCACAAGCTAGTTTCATCGATGCCGGCCTGCCTGGCGTCTTGCCTGTATTGAATGAAGAAGCAGTGCGCATGGCCATTAAGTTTGGACTGGCTATTGCAGCGGAAATTAATGATTCATCCTATTTTGAACGCAAAAATTATTTTTATCCGGATTTGCCTAAAGGATATCAAATCAGCCAATTTCAACGCCCTATCATCAGTAACGGCCAGCTGGGGATTAAAACGCCCACCGGCTTAGCTAAATACGTCCACATTGTGCGTGCCCATTTGGAAGAAGATGCTGGAAAATCCTTACATGACATTCACCCGCATTATACCGGGATTGACTTAAATCGCGCCGGTACACCGCTATTGGAAATTGTCACGGCTCCCTGTCTTTTTTCGGCTGAGGAAGCAGTCGCTTATTTAAAAACGTTGCATCAACTCGTGCGTTTCCTGGGAATATGCGATGGCAATATGCAGGAAGGTTCTTTTCGCTGTGACGTAAATATTTCATTACGCCCGAGCGGTGAAAAAAACCTGGGGACAAGAACGGAATTAAAAAATCTCAATTCATTTCGATTTATTGAGAAAGCAATTCGCTATGAACAATGGAGACATCAGGATTTGCTGGAGACGGGACAGTGCATAAAGCAGGAAACCAGGTTATATTCTCCTACTACCGATACTACCCAGCCAATGCGGGAAAAAGAAAGCGAGCATGATTATCGTTATTTTCCAGATCCGGATTTACTGCCCATTCAAATCACTGAGGATGATTTGACCACAGTCAGAAAAAACATGCCGCCCTTGCCGCACGAGATTCGTTTGCAAATGCAGCAGGAGCAACAATTGTCCGACGGCGACATTGAGTTTTTATTATCCTCCCCCGCACTCTATAATTTTTTTTCTGAAGTCAAAAATCAAAGTAAATCCCCCATAAAATCCATTGTGAACTGGTTAAAAGGCCCCTATTCAGCCGCCTTGAATGATGCTGGATTGACTTTCGACAATCCCCCAGTACCGGCCGCCCAACTTGCCTTATTGCTGGATAAATTGCAGCAAGGCCTGTTATCAGCCCAAATTGCAAAAAACGTTTTCTCAAAACTAATCTCAGGTGCTAAAGACGTCGAAGCAATCATTGCTTTGGAAAACCAAGGCATGAATACCAATCAAGCAGCGCTTGCCGAATTAATTGAAACGATCGTTGACAATCATCCTCTGCAAGCTTGCGATTACCGGGCAGGAAAGGAAAAATTATTAGGCTTTTTTGTAGGCTTAGTTATGCGAGAAACGAAAGGCAAAGCCGATCCTGCACAGGTAAGTGATTTACTGAAAACTTATTTATCTAAAAGCAACTGATAAAGCCGCTTTCAGATAAACTGATAAGCATTGGCTTTATCTTCTTCTGCTTCAGCTGCTTGTGATTCCTGTTTTGCATTAAACATGCTGTGTTTAACCAACTCACATTCTTTGTGCTGATTCCTTAGCGCAATTAAATCAATTGTTTTAGTAAATGAAATGCGGATTGTATGAACTGAATTTGGGGCAGCAAGCAAGATTGTCTCCAATTCCAGGGTATCTTTCGTTTCAAATTTGTTATCCATTAAATCGATGTGCTGAATACCTTCCGGCAACGCAGCCATAACTTCTTGCATTTCTTCTGATGTTTTTTGGTAAAATTTATTATTGTTTAAGCTAAGCTCTTGAACCAAGGGCTTAAGCCCTTTTAATCCTGTGATGAGCTCCGGATTGTCCATATAACCCAATTCATTATCGGCAAGATAAACTTTTCTAATCTGCTCCCCGGAGTTGACCAGCGTATGATTGAGTTCTGTTCCCGAAAGTCTCGTCACCAAATCATTACTGCTCAAATCCAGTACATCATCCTGTGCGGGTATTAATTGAATTGTTGTAATAATTTCTTCAATGCTTAATTTATTTAATGCTAAGTGCATATTGACCTCTCTGCCTAGGCTGGAAAGGGATCATACTGCAAAATAAGATATAAAAACAGACAATATGATGAATTATTTTATTTTTTGAACAATTAATTTCTCAAAAAACCAGCGTAAAACACTAAAAAATTTCATCGCTTTTTAGCGCAAATAAAAAACAGTAAAGATAAAATTTGTCTATACTTATTACAAATCAGCCTTTATGAGTTGAGCCATGCCCCGTGAAGAAAACCTGCAGGAATCTCTTCAAAAAGATACAGTCAAACCCATTGAATATATTGGCGGAGTCATGGATGAAGAAACGCGCCCTCTTCTTAAAAGATACATTGAAAATTTAAATCCTGGTGAAGCGGCATTAGTGGTCTTTCGCCTGGAAAAAGGAGCTAACAGCAGCGTCTTACTTGAATCCAATATCCAGCAAATTTCTGGCCATGACTGGAATTATGTGTCCGGTGGGAACCAGGACGGTCCCATGCAAGAATTGGTAGACAATCTTTCTAAAAATGCAGAGGAAAATCGCGTAGCAAACAAGCTCTTTTCTCAAGGTAATGCCAAAATTAAAGCATTTGACAATCATGGGATTTGTTTTGGTCTGGTAACAAAAAACGCAAATGAGGAAATCACCAGTATCAAGGGCATTGTACATCAGCAGTTAAACATGGGTTTAAACGGTGATTTGGTTCTACACGAAAGCGATATCATCATGAATTCCTTAATTGATAATGGGATATTTCATGAACGTGGCAGACCCCGTCCCATTCATATCAAAACCTACGGAGCTGGCGGCTCTTCCCACAAAGATGTCGCACCGGGCACGATGACGACTACCGAAGGTGTTATTGATATCCGTACTCATGTGGATCCACTTTGCCTGATTGACTATCTGGAAAAATACTGCAAAACGCAACATGAGCGCACACGAATGGACACAACCAGTTTAAATAAAGAATTGGCTTACACAAAATTTTACAAATTGGCTGAAGAAATCAAAGCTCAGGCTCAAGATCCCAATTATACCGGCATTAATATGGTGCATGATGTAGCTAATCTTGCCAGATTAGCCGCAGATGCCACTGGCCATAGCAGCGTTAAGATTATGGAAAAAATGCGCCCCGAAGATAAGCGTTATTATGGGGAAATCACTTATGGTACGCCAAATTCCGGCATTTTTACTATTCATAGAATGAGCGATGATAAAGAAGGCCAGCCCTTTGAAGGAAACAGTGGTCAAAATCGGCTACAAAAAGAATTACAACTCTTCTTGCAGCAAATGAGCATTGGCTATAAAAAACATGCGGAAGAGCTGCATAAATTTATGGAAACCAATGATGTCTATTATGAAAATCAGCAAAAATTATCTGAAAAAATCAACCGCTTGTTAACTCACCCACTGAGTCAGGAAGTCCAAGTTTTAACTACAGAAGTACAGGAAGCCTACCAAAAATGTGCAGCTGAATTGAGCGAATGCTATGGAATGGTGCAACACTTACTGAAAGTGTATGCACAAAGCCATCATGATGCGAGGATTCAACGTTACTGTCATGACAATATAAATGCTCTCAATACACAAATCCACCAGCTGCAAAGCCAAAGAAATGAGCTTTTGGAAACGCATATTAAAGATTTGGAAAACCATGATGAATTTAAGTTCAAAGCTCAGGCTTTATCCGGACACTTAAGGACTTTTTATACTGATTTAATTGATATTGAAAAAGAAATTGCCCGAAAAAACAAAAGTATCTATCAAAAAATAAATTATAAAGATGCCGACATTGCCCTACAGAACCACATTGTTTCAGATAAAAAAATGTATGAGGCATTCTTTAAAAAAGAAGCGTCTGATTATGAGTTTAGCATCACCGCCTCTGGAAATTTATTCTTTACAGAACATGATAAAAAAGCAGTTGGGCGATATGGTGCTAAAACAGTCGAAATGGAAAACCAGTTATTTTTACAAATTATTCACCATTCTATTGCCAATCACATCTATATAGCCGAAGAACACATCACAAAGATTGCAGCGGATCCTTTGGAAATTGACCCTTTTGTATCCAGGGAATTAAATGCGTGGGCTAACGACCATACCATGACCGTTCAGGATTATGTTGATGCATTTATGTGGGCAAACAACGGTCAAAGTTTCGATGATTTTCCAGAAAGTGGACGTTGGACGACGGCTGAAAATTTATGTAAAGACGAACGCTATAGCAAGTTATTTTATAATTTTGGAGGGGAACAGAACCCCAAAGTCATCAACCCATTTTGGAAAGAAATCGGTACAGATTTAATTAAAGAAATTGCAGAAGGTAAAGCTTTTCTGGGAA
Organism: Legionella septentrionalis; assembly: GCF_003989745.1. GTDB lineage: Bacteria > Pseudomonadota > Gammaproteobacteria > Legionellales > Legionellaceae > Legionella_A > Legionella_A septentrionalis. The sequence continues at coordinate 6,950 of NZ_RZGS01000008.1, read as the reverse complement.
AAGCTTTTGCACACATGGATTTTACTGGTGCGCTGAAAGAGCAAAAAGAGCAATTGCAACAACAAGCCAAAACGATTTTAAATGCACCCAATCATCCTGATATTGAAAAAGATGTGCGGCTGCTTTTTACTAATTTTTTAAATTTAATGGCACCCATGCACATGCCCACTCAGGGAGATGATGAGCCAAGATTTAAAGTGTATGCACGAACCATCCCTGTCCTTAACACGGGCTACGTTGAGGGAACAATTTCGGACTGGGACCAGCCAATTTACAAATCCACCAATACGGCAGTACTTGATCGGGAAGCCGCAAAATTTGTAACTGCATCCCAAGGTAAAAAAATTGGGGGCGGTGTAGCCATTGTCGCCGCAGAAGATGTCTCTCCATCTGAAACTATCTTCTCGGCTAATGTCGTTTTAGCAAAGATGTTGAAAGCACAAAAAAGTGGGAAAAATGCAGACATGTATGCGCTGGGCCGTGAATATTTGCACTCTTTAAATCATGATCCTCATTTAAACTTGGAACAAGATCCTGAATTAGCTCAACAAATCGCAAGAATCAGGACGATGGTCAAAGCTTATCAAATCAATCATGCATCCTCTCATGCCCATGGTTTTTTTGGCCGTACAGCGCCTCGATTCCCTGAAATTTTATCTTTGTACGATATTGATAAAAATTCGGCTAATTTAGGCCAGGAAGCCATTCCTGCACTAAGCCGGATTCATGAAGAAAAAGGTGCTGTCGTGGCTATTAAAACAACCGAAGAACTTTTGAAATGGGCGACACATAATAATATTACTGGTATGGATGGCGTTGAGCGCATATCCATGGAATTGAAGGAGCATAAACCGCTTTTCAATAATCCAAATAAAAATTCCACCAATTAATCAAGCTTAGTAGCAAATAAAAAGCCAACTTAAGTTGGCTTTTTATTTTTGTATTTATTAGTGATAAGGCTTCACAATAACCGTAGTCCCGATATCCATAAAATTCTCATTTAACCATTTGGCAGCACTTGGCAAAACCCGAATGCATCCGTGGCTAGCATTGTAAGTGGGCACTTCATAGGCACCATGGATGGAATAACCGCCATTAAAGTGCATGCAATATGGCATTTTAGCTCCACCATTCGTTTCAATAGGATAGATACTCGAAGTGCATTCTTCCCCTTTTTTCGAATAAACTTTAAACGTACCAGTCACTGTACGACAAGGCCGGCCTACATCCTCGCAGAAATCCTTCCCTCCTGATGCGCTACCGGTTCTAACCCGTTTGCCTTGGGCATCATATACTGCCCAAGCAGCAATCTTAGGATCGAATATAAATACTTTTCTGCCTGTAGCCTGGCGCTCCTCCGGGAAGTAATTGCTGCCGCGGCTATCCATGCTGTAATGCATTGTGTGATGCGCATTACCCGCGTCGTCAACTACAACGGTGGATGGATCAATAGGAGCACAAGCTACAGTTCCTAAACAGAAAGGCAAAATTATTAATTTATTTTTCATGTGTCAATCCTCCCTATTTTTCTATTTTATCGGGCAGACTGACAATTTATTTAGCATTTTTTAATAATTTTTTTAACTATCTGTTTTTTTTATAATCTTTTTATCTTTAATCAGTAACTTGGCATCTTCCGGTGGAAGCATGGCCAAGACGGCTAAAAGGAGTTGTTCGTCGCTGCATTCAAAACATCCCCCACGCGGCGGCATGGCATTAATGCCTTCATTAGTATGATTTAACAAGGAGGCAATTCCTTGCTTTATACGCGGTTGCCAGTCATGAACATGGCCCATACGCGGGGCTCCCAGGGAAATCAGTGGCTTTTTTGCATGACAATTCGCACAGTAATGCTGCACTATTTGCTCCCCTTCGTCTTTAGCTCCAGCCACTTCTTTCAAAAAATCCTGAGGATGGTGGCTTGCGGCGCATACGGCAAACACTTGAAACAATAACCCCAGCATTAAACCCAATTTCAATTTTTGATACATTCTATTTTCCCATCGGACATCAAGGTGCAAGTTGAAATGAACACGACTTAACATTTATTCGTTAAAGATTATGATTATATAAAAAATATATGGTAAAATAACTACTTTTTGAACTTTAATTACCCATAAAGCCAATTTTATATTTGGAGTGATATTTACCGTGTCATCTGAATTTTATAACTTCTTAGAAGAAACCGATTCTCAGTACCGTCAGCAGCTGGTTAAATTACCATTGTTTGATATAACACACACTGCAACTTGGGAGGATTCTCAAAAAAAAGCTTTTGCAGCTGTGTTTTATCATATACGCGGACATTTTGTGAATTTTATGTGGTATGTAGCCAATTTTGCCGATGACCTGAGAATTAAAAAAATCATTTTTGAAAATATTCAGGAAGAATTGGGCATAGACAACAGAATTTCCCATGAAAAATTATACGTGCGATTTGCTGAGGTTTGCGGCGTTGATGTACAGCATGAAATAGCATATGAATCTAACTACCTGCCTTTTGCAAGAAAATTCAACCAGACTCATCTACAGTGGCTTACGGAACATAGCCTGCAAGAGCAGTTTGCAACTTTTGCCGCCTATGAAAAGCTTGATAATACAGATTACCCATATTTAACTGCATTAGCTCAATCCCTGGCCATTCCTAACGATGCTCTGACTTTTTTCAAAGTCCATGAAAGGGTAAATCATTTTGATGTGACAACCGAAATATTAAAAGAAATTTGGATTGCTGATGCAGAAAAAGTTAAAAAAAGCTTCAATTTCATATATTCGCATCAATTAAACATGTGGCAGGAATTATCAAATATGCTCTGTTAATTATAAATATATGCGCATTATTTTACATATTGAACATAAATAAACGATATGCGATAATATTTGCGCAAATATAAGAGGTTTCTAAATGACCAACTCCATCCACTCTATAGTCCCCATCGTTGACAAAGGATTGAAGTATACCTTCTGGCGACCTTATCGTGGTGTGTTTGATGTTGCCTTTACGCTCATTTCCCCTGTGACTTACCCAGCTTTTTTTGCCGTAACTGCCCTAATAAACGGCATAGGCGCCCTTTTTTATTTGGCAAAGGCAGCTGTAGGTTTTATCGCATCCGGGTATTTATCCCTTGTTGAGCAATCCTGGGCAGCAGAACAATGCTATGAGTCGGCATTAAATTCCCTAAAAAAAGCACCGCCCCATATGGCACTTACACTAGCTTGTGCTGTAATAACCTTGTTGTCCCCGCTTATGACTGTGATCGGGGCAATAAGCCGAATTGGCGCAACGGTTGTAGAAGCTCAGGCTCCAGGAGAAGGTCGTACATTCGGTTGCTTATGAGTCATATTTCTGCCTGGCAACACAAATTACGTTTAAAATAACCAGACTTAATCAATCTTCGGGAACTTTAAAGTAAAATGTGCAAATTCATTGGATTTTCCCTGACAATAAATATCGCCGCCTGCGGCTTTCATCAGTAATTTGCAATAAGCTAAACCAACTCCAGTCCCACCCTTACGATCGGAATAAAATGAGTCAAATATTTTTGCAGCTTGCTTAGGATAGATACCTTTTGCAGTATCTTTAAAGTTTAAGTAATTGAAATCATCGTTTTTATCTCCTTGAGTCAGCCAAATCTCAACGTCGCCTTTTCCGGTTTCATCGATATAATCCATACTATTTTTTAATAAATTCCAGATAAGATTTTTAAATGCAACTTCTTCTATCCAGACGAGAAAATCACTTTGTAAATCGACTCGCAGCAATTTTCTTTGCTCTTTTCTGAAAGGGTATTCTTGCAAAGTTCTAACCATTAGATTGCTGACGGGTTGAATGGTGAAACGCGTCGTATCAAATTTTTCATGTTGAATGTTATTAAGTTGCATGCTGATCAATTGATTTCCCAATTCAATTCCGCGATTTATTTTACTCAAACTTCGCTTAAGATCTTTTTGAATAGCAGGGTTTTTTAATTTATTAATGATCATATCCTGCAACTCAGCCTGCAAATGAATACTGGCTAAGGAAGTACGTAAATCATGCGCCAGACTTCCAGCTAAAAGCCGCATCCCTGAAATCTTGTCGGCGTGGCTAATTTCCCTGTCTCTGGCGAAAAGAGCGCCGATAATCACTGCTGCAGCGAAGGTCATGCTTAAACTGAATAAAGATATTTCCCCTGGAATATAAGATAACGTGTGCTCCCCTAAAAAATAACTCGTAAAAGCCAGGCCAAAACCTAGGAACATCAGGATAAGAGCATCCATGACGCGGGTAACTAATAAGAGCAAAAAGATTGCAGACACACAATTCATAAGCCAGATGGTTGAGCAATTGTGTAACAAGGTTAAATAAGAGAAAAAGAACGGCAAACAAAATAATAAAGTGACATACCACAGCAGAGGTAAACATTTTAGTAAGGAAGACGGCCAAAAACGGGTAGAAAAAAGCAAAGCGCATAAGCAAGTGGCAGTTACCCTGAGGATATATTCTTCTTTCAGGAGGATAGCCTCTACTCTCCATACCAAACCAAATACAGGAAAATTTATTAGCATCACGATGGCAAACAAATTAATCTGCTTGCTGGATTCAAGCGTTTGCTTGTTCATGTAGCTGAAAAGAATAGAGATATGGTTCCCAAGTCCCCGCATAATTTTTTCTTAAGCAATAATATAAACTTCAATAATATCATATTTATACACAATGTGAGCAATTACTACCAACGGGTGTCCTGCGGTATACTAGACTAACTTGCGTGAATTTAGGAAAGATAAGCGTAATTTATCACTAAAAAGAGTAAGTAAAGCCCCACCAAGCACAATAACCACGCCCAGGATGTGGGCAGGCTTTAACGTTTCCCCCAATAAAACCACACCGCAAAGCACGACAAAAACCGGTTCAAGGACCGATAGAATGGAGGCTTTTTCTGAACTGACATACCTTAAACTGTACAATAATAATAAAATGGGAAACGCCGTGGATAATATGCCAATGCCCAAAAGATTCAGCCAAACATCGCCTGCAACCGGTATGGAGAAACTCTGATTGAGTAAGCTTAGACACAAGCAGCTTAGCATACACCCTAGGGAAACCATCAATGCGGATAAATTTGCAGAAATTATATTTTTTTTACTGAAAAAAATATAAAAGGCATAAAAAGCCGCCGAAATAACGGCAAGAATGATACCGATAAAATCAAGTTTCATTTCATGAAGATCGACAAATAGCAACATACCCATAAAAATCAAAAACATTGCTACATAATAAGCTGGCGAAATTTTCTGTCCGTAAGCAAAAAAATTACATAAAATTACTATGCCCGGATAGGTAAAAAATATGACCATGGCCAAACCAGAGCCAATGTACGTGCAAGACCAAAAATAAAGAACCGTGGAAAAGCTATAAAAAGCAGCACCGTTTAGAAAAGCAAACCCAATGTCGCGCCATGAGTCTTGAATGCGTTTTAAAGAAGGCAATAAAATTAAAAAAATAACCACGCTTGAAATTAAAAATCGCCAAAATAACATGGTGCTGGCAGAAATTCCTGCCTGCATGACGCTTAAGCCAAAATAACCGAGAAACCCATATAAAAATCCGGATAAAATAGCGTAAATACTACCGCGGTGCTGCTGTATGGCCATGATGTTTTAACTTCTGGATGATTATAATTTTATTTGGCTTTATTCGTATTAGTTTCATCTGCGTTAATACTTTAGCAAAAGCATACCTTGCAAAGCAATGTATGAGCAGGCACTCCGGCCTATGCCGCCCTTTAAATTTCTGCATTGATCCGCTGTATTTCAAAGCCAGGATAGTTACTGTGCCGGCTTACTTTCTAATCTGACCAACAGCATAATCTCTTAATTCACTATCAGCAGTTATGGATGATTTATGGCTCTGATTTGCAAATAATATTTTTAAATCCTTATTTTTTGCAATATTTCCTGGGCATACTAGAATCTTTTAAAGGTAATTCATGCAAGATGAATCTTTACAAAAAATGGAGAAACTATGCAATCCTCACTCTGCAAACTAGTTATATTTTTCAGCTGGTTCATTTGGTTTTCCAATAGTTTTTCCGATACTCCTTCCAAAGATATTCCTATTCTTGGCAAAACTCTAACTCAAGCCAAACAACAACAAATGACGCCCAAGCAAGCCTTGCAGCGACTAAAAGAGGGAAATCAACGTTTTTTAACGAATACAACCATAGTTCGTGATTATCATGCGCAGGCAAAGCAGGCAGCTTATGGACAATATCCTTTTGCCGTGGTTCTTAATTGTATGGATTCGCGCAGTGTGCCCGAATTGTTTTTTGACCAAGGATTGGCTGATTTATTTACCCTAAGGGTTGCCGGGAATGTGCTTAATAATGATATTTTAGGAAGTGTTGAATTTGCCACCAAGGTAGTAGGCGTACGTCTTATTGTCGTTCTGGGGCATACTTCTTGTGGGGCGGTAGCAGGAGCTTGTCAGCAGGTCAAAATGGGGCACTTAACCGATGTTTTGAATAAAATTGCACCTACTGTTAAGCCAGTTATGGAAGTGACTGGGTTAAACAATTGTGATGATACAAAGCTGATCGATGAAATAGCTAAAGCCAATGCCCTGCAAGTAGTCCGAGATATGCAAGAAAAAAGTTTAATACTTAAAGAACTGGTTAAAAACAAGCAAGTAGGTATTATTGCAGGCTTACATGATATTAAAACGGGTCAAGTGTATTTTTTTGATGAAGAGCAATCCATACCCAATTAGCTATCCGCTAATAACATGAGCAATTAAGAAAAACGGCATTAATCCCTTGCATAGTAGGCAACGTCCCTAAAGTTTTTTAGACAAGATTTCATCTTAAATTGAGCACAAATTTTTCTATTTCACTTCGATCTACCCCCTCTCCCACGATAGGAGCTTTGATAGTATGATGATGCCCTTCGCGGGAGAGGGTTGGGGAGAGGGA
>NZ_RZGS01000079.1 GCF_003989745.1 Legionella septentrionalis | reverse complement strand
TGCTGATGCTGATGGTTTGGCTGCCGGCATCAATATAAGCATCATCGGTTGGCGCAGGGAAGGTGACGCTGCCGCTTGTTTGTCCAGCGAGGATGGTAATGACTTCTCCATTGGACAGCGTTAAGGTTAAATCGGTTTGCGGTGCATTATTGACGTTGGCGGTCAAGGTGATGGTGCCGCCTTCATTGACGGTGACATCGCCCAGGGTGACGGTGGTGGTATCAATGGTATCCTGCACCGTAATGGTTGCGGTGTCGCTGGTATCTAATTGTTCGTAATTGCCACCGGCTGCGTTGCTGATGCTGATGGTTTGGCTGCCGGCATCAATATAAGCATCATCGGTTGGCGCTGGGAAGGTGACGCTGCCGCTTGTTTGTCCAGCGAGGATGGTAATGACTTCTCCATTGGACAGCGTTAAGGTTAAATCGGTTTGCGGTGCATTATTGACGTTGGCGGTCAAGGTGATGGTGCCGCCTTCATTGACGGTGACATCGCCCAGGGTGACGGTGGTGGTATCAATGGTATCCTGCACCGTAATGGTTGCGGTGTCGCTGGTATCTAATTGTTCGTAATTGCCACCAGATGCACTGCTGATGCTGATGGTTTGGCTGCCGGCATCAATATAAGCATCATCGGTTGGCGCTGGGAAGGTGACGCTGCCGCTCGTTTGCCCGGCGAGAATCATAATGACTTCTCCATTGGACAGCGTTAAGGTTAAGTCTGTTTGCGGTGCATTCTCGACATTGGCGGTTAAGGTCACCATACCGCCTTCATTGACGGTGACATCGCCCAGGGTGACGGTGGTGGTATCAATGGTATCTTGAACGGTAATCGTTGCCGTATCACTGGTATCCAATTGTTCGTAATTGCCACCGGTTGCATTGCTGATGCTGATGGTTTGGCTGCCGGCATCGATGTAGGCATCATCCGTTGAGGCAGGGAAGGTAACGCTGCCGCTCGTTTGCCCCACCGCGATGGTGATGACTTCGCCATTGGACAGGGTAATGGTGAGTGGCGTATCTTTCGGTGCATTCTCGACATTGGCGGTTAAGGTGATGTTACCCCCTTCATCGACGGTGACATCGCCCAGGGTAACGGTGGTGGTGTCAATGGTGTCTTGAACCGTGATGGTCGCGGTGTCGCTGGTGTTCAAGCTTTCGTAATTGCCACCGGCTGCATTGCTGATGCTGATGGTTTGTGTACCGGCATCGACGTAGGCATCGTCGGCTGGGGCTGGGAAGGTGACGCTGCCGCTCGTTTGTCCAGCAAGAATGGT
>NZ_RZGS01000078.1 GCF_003989745.1 Legionella septentrionalis | reverse complement strand
AGCAGTGCAACCGGTGGCAATTACGAACAACTGGATACCAGTGATACGGCAACGATTACAATTCAAGACACCATCGACACCACCGCCGTCACCCTGGGCGATGTCACCGTCAATGAAGGCGATATGGTGACCTTAACCGCCAACGTCAACAATGCACCGCAAACCGATTTAACGTTGACGTTGTCCAATGGCGAAGTGATTACCATCCTCGCTGGAGAAACAAGCGGCAGCGTCACCTTCCCAGCGCCAACCGATGATGCTTATATTGATGCCGATAGCCAAACCATCAGCATCAGCAGCGCAGCCGGTGGCAATTACGAACAATTGGATACCAGCGACACCGCAACGATTACCGTTCAAGATACCATTGACACCACCACCGTCACCCTGGGCGATGTCACCGTCAATGAAGGCGGCACCATCACTTTGACCGCCAATGTCAACAATGCACCGCAAACCGATTTAACGTTGACGTTGTCCAATGGAGAAATCATTACGATCCTCGCAGGACAAACCAGTGGCAGCGTCACCTTCCCAGCGCCAACCGATGATGCTTATATTGATGCCGATAGCCAAACCATTAGCATCAGCAATGCAACCGGTGGCAATTACGAACAACTGGATACCAGTGATACGGCAACGATTACAATTCAAGACACCATCGACACCACCGCCGTCACCCTGGGCGATGTCACCGTCAATGAAGGCGGCATGGTGACTTTGACCGCCAACGTCGAGAACGCACCGAAAGATACGCCACTCACCATTACCCTGTCCAATGGCGAAGTCATCACCATCGCGGTGGGACAAACGAGCGGCAGCGTCACCTTCCCTGCGCCAACCGATGATGCTTATATTGATGCCGGCAGCCAAACCATCGGCATCAGCAGCGCAGCCGGTGGCAATTACGAACAATTGGATACCAGCGACACAGCAACGATTACGGTTCAAGATACCATTGATACCACCACCGTTACCCTGGGCGATGTCACTGTCAATGAAGGCGGCACCATCACCTTAACCGCCAACGTCAACAATGCACCGGAAACGGATTTAACGTTGACGCTGTCTAATGGAGAAATCATTACCATCCTCGCTGGACAAACCAGCGGCAGCGTTACCTTCGCAGCGCCAACCGATGATGCTTACCTTGATGCCGGTACGCAAACCATCAGCATCAGCAATGCAACCGGTGGCAATTACGAACAACTGGATACCAGCGACACCGCAACGATTACGGTTCAAGATACGATTGATACCACCCTTGTGGAGCTTAGCGATGTCA
>NZ_RZGS01000077.1 GCF_003989745.1 Legionella septentrionalis | reverse complement strand
CGGATTGAAGTCTGCAACTCGACTTCATGAAGTCGGAATCGCTAGTAATCGCGAATCAGCATGTCGCGGTGAATACGTTCCCGGGCCTTGTACACACCGCCCGTCACACCATGGGAGTGGGTTGCACCAGAAGTAGATAGTCTAACCTTAGGGGGGACGTTTACCACGGTGTGGTTCATGACTGGGGTGAAGTCGTAACAAGGTAGCCGTAGGGGAACCTGCGGCTGGATCACCTCCTTAAAATAAAATGCGACTTCAAAGTGCCCTCACAGTTTGTTTTCATAGAGAATATCTAGCGATTTTCCTTGAGTGAGTCTGATTTTCATGTGTATTGCATGGGGATTGGGACGGCCTTAAGAAAAAGAAGAACCTAAGCGTTTTGCGGACAATTTTCTGTTGGAAGTTGTATGTAAAGCCTGAAACAGTTTTTACAAGGATTTTTGCCTTAGGCAAGGCATCGATATGAGCGCGTGAGGGAGCATACATGAGTATGTGACCGAACAAGCGAAATAGCGATAACGAAGCATAAGGTAAAAAGCCGCAGTAAAAAGAGGGGTCGTAGCTCAGCTGGGAGAGCACCTGCCTTGCACGCAGGGGGTCGGGAGTTCGATCCTCCCCGGCTCCACCAATGTAGAGAAGGTTCCTAGATAGTATCATGGTGTTCAGATGTAATAATTTTTAAGAGAGAGTTATTTAATCTGGGCGACCGGAAGTTCATTAACAATTTGGTAGAGATTGAGGTAAACACAAGCGTCGTGGTATGCGTTTACGTGAGTAGATGTATATTGCGGTAATGGGCTGTATGACTGAGGTTACTAAGGTTATATGGTCAAGAAGAGAAGCGCAAACGGTGGATGCCTTGGCAGTAAGAGGCGAAGAAGGACGTGGAATCCTGCGAAAAGCTTTGGGGAGCTGGAAACGAGCGATGATCCGAAGATGTCCGAATGGGGGAACCCGGCACCATGTGAATGGTGTCACTTATGACTGAATACATAGGTTATGAGAGCGAACCTGGGGAACTGAAACATCTAAGTACCTGGAGGAAAAGAAATCAAACGAGATTCTCTTAGTAGCGGCGAGCGAAGGGGGAAGAGCCTGGTGTGATTTATCATGACATGAAGTGGAACGACTTGGGAAAGTTGACCGTAGGGGGTGATAGTCCCGTACACGTAGATGTTATGAAGAACTAAGCACACGAGCAAGTAGGTCGGGACACGTGAAATTCTGACTGAATATGGGTGGACCATCATCCAAGGCTAAATACTACTTACTGACCGATAGTGAACCAGTACCGTGAGGGAAAGGCGAAAAGAACCCCGGAGAGGGGAGTGAAATAGAACCTGAAACCGTTTGCG
>NZ_RZGS01000076.1 GCF_003989745.1 Legionella septentrionalis | reverse complement strand
TTTCGTAATTGCCACCGGCTGCATTGCTGATGCTGATGGTTTGTGTACCGGCATCGACGTAGGCATCGTCGGCTGGGGCTGGGAAGGTGACGCTGCCGCTCGTTTGTCCAGCAAGAATGGTAATGACTTCCCCATTGGACAGGGTTAAGGTTAAATCGGTTTGCGGTGCATTGTTGACGTTGGCGGTTAAGGTCACCATATCGCCTTCATTGACGGTGACATCGCCCAGGGTGACGGTGGTGGTGTCAAGGGTATCTTGCACCGTGATCGTTGCGGTGTCGCTGGTATCCAATTGTTCGTAATTGCCACCGGCTGCATTGCTGATGCTGATGGTTTGGCTATCGGCATCGACGTAGGCATCATCTGCGGGGGCTGGGAAGGTGACGCTGCCGCTCGTTTGTCCAGCAAGAATGGTGATCACTTCCCCATTGGACAAGGTTAAGGTTAAATCGGTTTGCGGTGCATTATTCACATTGGCGGTCAAAGTGATGCTGCCGCCTTCATTGACGGTGACATCGCCCAGGGTAACGGTGGTGGTATCAATGGTATCTTGAACGGTAATCGTTGCGGTGTCGCTGGTATCCAATTGTTCGTAATTGCCACCGGCTGCATTGCTGATGCTGATGGTTTGCGTGCCGGCATCGATATAGGCATCATCTGCGGGGGCTGGGAAGGTAACGCTGCCACTGGTTTGTCCTACTGCTATGGTGATGATTTCGCCATTGGATAAGGTAATGACCAGCGGGGTGTTTTGCGGTGCATTCTCGACATTGGCGGTTAAGGTCACCATACCGCCTTCATTGACGGTGACATCGCCCAGGGTGACGGTGGTGGTATCAATGGTATCTTGAACGGTAATCGTTGCCGTATCACTGGTATCCAATTGTTCGTAATTGCCACCGGTTGCATTGCTGATGCTGATGGTTTGGCTGCCGGCATCGATGTAGGCATCATCCGTTGAGGCAGGGAAGGTGACACTGCCACTGGTTTGTCCTACCGCGATGGTGATGACTTCGCCATTGGACAGGGTAATGGTGAGGGGCGTATCTTTCGGTGCGTTCTCGACGTTGGCGGTCAAAGTCACCATACCACCTTCGTTAACGGTGACATCGCCCAGGGTGACGGCGGTGGTGTCGATGGTGTCTTGAATTGTAATCGTTGCCGTATCACTGGTATCCAGTTGTTCGTAATTGCCACCCACTGCACTGCTGATGCTGATGGTTTGGCTGCCGGCATCGATGTAGGCATCATCTGTGGGTGCTGGGAAGGTGACACTGCCACTGGTTTGTCCTACTGCTATGGTGATGATTTCGCCATTGGATAAGGTAATGACCAGTGGGGTGTTTTGCGGTGCATTCTCGACATTAGCGGTTAAGGTGATGTTACCGCCTTCATCGACGGTGACATCGCTAAGCTCCA
>NZ_RZGS01000074.1 GCF_003989745.1 Legionella septentrionalis | reverse complement strand
TTCAGTATTTTAACAATCTGTGTTTCTGTAAAACGCGATTTCTTCATCGATGTTCTCCTCATACATAGTTTACGACGGAGAACTCTAATCAGGAATACACCTATTTTACGGGATGGTTACAGATCGATAAACATTCTGCTGGATTCTACTTTATCGTTTTTAAAATATATTATATAGCGTCTTGAGCCATCAGATGAAAATATATAAGTTTTACCTGTTTCATATTGATTCCCCCATCCTTCTTTTAAAATTGGAGCGCCGCATTGGGATATGACAAAATCAACTGAATCACCGCGCTCAATCAATTGTCCCTTGCAACGCATCCTGTCAAATCCGTATTCGCCTAATGAAAATGGTGAAAACAGGATTAAGCATATGAAGATCATCTTTTTCATAGCAACGCTCCTTTGCCTATCATTTAAAATTGTAGACAAAAATGCGCTAAAAGAGAGCTTCTTTTCAAATTGACATCACCCCTTTCCAAGAGCGAATTATAGATATTGTTGCGGGAAAGAATTATCATTACTCCGCAAGGATTAGGGAATAATAACGACAAGGAGCGTCCGACTAAATTGGAGTAGGTTTTACAATGAGTTATATAAAATCTTTTGCAGGGATTGCTCTGCTATCTTTTTCATTTTCAACATATGCTGGCGTCTGGGCTCCAACCGCTCATAGTCGAGCAAATTGCGCTGGCTTCAATGAGTCTATTACTTGGCACGCAGGACATTCTTACTATTGGAGAGTTGAAAGTCATCATTATCCTAGTGGTTGGTCGCGACCTGTTCATATTCTTAATACAGGAACTCAATATACGTGGAGAGCTGCTGCTTATCATGCCACTGAAGCTTATTCCAGCCGAGGTGATAAATGGTGGGTCAACGGCTACCACTTCTACTACCCTAATGGCAAAGAACGTTTGGATGTAATGACCAGTGTAGGGGATTGTAGTATTTATGATGGTTGGTGGGATTAAATTAAGTAATAAGGAAAATTATGAAGAAAGCTGTGTCATTAATATTTGCTTTAGGGGCCAGTATAGTATTTGCGGATCAAGCTGAAGATGATTTGAACGCTAAACGCATGGCGTGGTCAAAAGCTTACTTAGAGAAACAAGGGTTACCAACACCTGATGGCGGAGTAACAATAGTACCCGAAAAGCAAATGTCTAGCTATGATGAAAAAAAGGAAGAGCGTCTTAAATTCAAAAAAGATATTCAAAAGTTCGGTTATATTAAATCAGATAACCCTTCAACTAATCAGCTTTTAACGCTTTCAATTACTGCAAAGCGTGATTTGAAGGGGCATGGCAATGATAGCGATCCTGAGAGTACTCATCTTAAGAGAAGTATCCACGATTTAAAAATGGCATATACACCAACTCAGGTTCCCTCTTCCGTTGCTGATACATATATTGGAGCAGCACCTTATCTAACCTATTTGCAAGCTCAGGGATGGGTTGGCGCTATACAATTCTTCAGAAATAATGCAGTAGGTAATTGCTCTTTTAGTGAAAACAATGTGAAGTTAAGCCATGGGGCAATTGTTATTGCACAAGAAGACGTTCGTAGTGATGTAAACGGTAAAACTACAACCATTGAGGTTATGGGAACTCCAAATGCTGGTTTTACTTATACTGTAGAATGGTTCGATGATGCATTTTTTAGAAAAGTAGAATGCGCCAATAAAAAATATTCTGCTGATTTAACTAATTCAGTTATCAAAATTGCCCAAGCGATTGATAGTAATTAGAAATTAATCAATGTTATGAAATTTTGATAAAGCCTATTTCTCGTATCTCCATGGATTGTTGAGATACGAGTGATTATATGAATTATTGTAAATTTTTTCTTTTTAAAGCTCTAATCATAGTGGCATGGATTTCCAAAGAATCATTACACTTAATACCAACCCTTATAATGGACTCTAAGGATTGGTATATCCCGTATTTATTTTGTGAAAGATAACGTACCTTAACCATCTCAAATGGGTGCTATGGGAAATAGACTCGCGGAGGAAGCCTAGAGTTTCCAAGCCTGCAAAAACTCCCGTGTATGTTGCAATACAAAAAGCTTTCCATATAGACTGTGTCCTTGAGAGATTGGAGAGCTGCCAAGGATTGATTTGCTATATAAGCTG
>NZ_RZGS01000073.1 GCF_003989745.1 Legionella septentrionalis | reverse complement strand
ATATAACGAAGAAAGACCGCATGAATCACTGGGAGACTTGTCACCATTTGATTACAAGTTGATTAAAAATAAGTCGGAAAACTCTAGTTTAGGTTGGCACTAATAAGGGGAGGTTTACAAAATCGATTAAGGAAAACTTAGTAAAAGATCAAATGTCGAATTGGAAACAACTGGATGATTTAAATAAAAAGCTTAGAGAGCAAGCTCAATCCAATCAGGTCGACGATGCAAAACTTACACAGTTATCCGATGAAGCAGGCCAATTGATTAGTCAAACAATTAAAGCCAAGACAAAAGCCGAAAATCAAATTTTCATGACCTTAAATGACGAGCAAAAATCAAAGTACAAAGAATTTATTAATAAACGTGAAGATAAGATTAAAGAAATCTTTAAACAATGTCATTAATAGCACCACTGAGAGTAGACTTTAACCAACTACGTTACCTCTTTTAATTCGTTAGTTCTCACGAATAAAGAGGTAACTTTCAAACATTTGCAAAGCAGTATTCTCTTGCCCCTAAAATACCAGAAAATGAAGCCAAACTTATGCACAGTTCCAAATTTATTTTACACTTCGTTTAACCCTAAATAACAAACAAAGCGCTGTAGTTAAATCAGTGCTTCACTGGAAATTCAAATTAGGAACTATTTTATCTTCAACCTCTTTTGCAGCAGAATTTAAATTTGCAAATAATGTTTGAGATGTAGAGATAAGAAGCGCTGCTTCTTTTGCTTCACGTAGTTTTATTTCTTCTTCACTAATAGCAGGATCTTCCGGGGCAAATTTCTTAGCTTGGCTAAGCGCATGTTCAGCACTCTTCCAATCTTTCTCTGCTTTATAAGTACAGGCAATATTTAACCATGCATCAGCAAGCTCTTGTTTATCCTCCGTTTTTTCCAAGATACAAGTAAAATACTTTCTTGCTTCAGGAAAACATGCCAAACGAAAAAGGGACATTCCCATTTGATTAATGATAACCAGGTGTTCCGGAGCAAGATGGAGTGCCTGTAAATATATTTCTTGGGCTTTTTTATAATCTTTATTTTTATAAAAATGATGCCCATATTGACCTAAGCATTCTGTAAGATTAGATAAAATAATATTTCTTAAGACTATATTTTGTTCACTGCATGCTGCTAATGCTTTTCGATAGTATTGTATTGCATAATTAAAATTTCTATCTATATTTTGCTGTACAACTCGCTCATCTTCGACCACTCTCGCCAGGACTTCAATGTATTGTTCATACCAACTGGCTATACTTTGTAAAAATACAGGGTTGTCACAGCATATTTCCAATGCTTTTTTAATGAAACTTTGCGCGCCTTTAAAAAATTTAACGCTGTTTGCCAGATCGGTTTCAAGATAATGCAGTGCAAATTTTATATAAAGCAATCCCATATTGTGCCAGGCCGAAGCTCCAGCTGGATAAATCTTAGTTGCCGTTTGGTAAGATTGTAGTGCTGCAGTATCCTCATTTTTTCCTTCATAACATTGGCCTAATAAATCAAACGCATAAGAAACATTAGCTACTGCATCTAAATTATTTTGTCTTAATTCAATGAATTTTTTTAATGAAGAAACAGCTTGCTCTTTTTCATCACAGAAAAAGTAACATTTTCCTAAATAAAAGTAGCTTTCTGCTACTTCTGGGTTTTTATCAATTGCTTGAAGAAAAAAATCTTTCGCTATTGCATAATTATTTTCATCATATGCTTTTACGCCACTCATATGGAACGAATTAAACATAGTAGTTCCTATTTATCACTGTTAAAAATGCCGTAATTTATCATAGGAAATAATTTATTTGTATAAGACTGCAATAAAGTACCTGCTGCAAACCCACTAAAAACATTTTTCTGCATTTCTAATTCAAGTAGCAAATATTTTTTAGCATGCGTTAATACACTATAAATCTGATGATGCTGAAGAATATTACTTCCTGAACAGTTTCTCGTATCGGGTTTAAAATGTTTTAATGGCGATTTATAAAATATTTAGAAGACAAAATAGTTAATTGCTAGTGTAAACCTCCCCTTATTAGTGCCAACCTAAACTAGAGTTTTCCGACTTATTTTTAATCAACTTGTAATCAAATGGTGACAAGTCTCCCAGTGATTCATGCGGTCTTTCTTCGTTATAT
>NZ_RZGS01000072.1 GCF_003989745.1 Legionella septentrionalis | reverse complement strand
GTCCACTCCGGTCCTCTCGTACTAGGAGCAGCTCCTCTCAATTTTCCTACGCCCACGGCAGATAGGGACCGAACTGTCTCACGACGTTCTAAACCCAGCTCGCGTACCACTTTAAATGGCGAACAGCCATACCCTTGGGACCTGCTTCAGCCCCAGGATGTGATGAGCCGACATCGAGGTGCCAAACACCGCCGTCGATATGAACTCTTGGGCGGTATCAGCCTGTTATCCCCGGAGTACCTTTTATCCGTTGAGCGATGGCCCTTCCACTCAGAACCACCGGATCACTAAGACCTACTTTCGTACCTGCTCGAGCCGTCGCTCTCGCAGTCAAGCACCCTTTTGCCTTTACACTCTTGGTACGATGTCCGACCGTACCGAGGGTACCTTTGTGCTCCTCCGTTACTCTTTGGGAGGAGACCGCCCCAGTCAAACTACCCACCATACACTGTCCTCGTCCCAGATAATGGAACCAAGTTAGAACCTCAACAACAACAGGGTGGTATTTCAAGGTCGGCTCCATGCAAACTAGCGTTCGCACTTCATAGCCTCCCACCTATCCTACACAGTTATTGTCAAAGTCCAGTGCAAAGCTGTAGTAAAGGTTCACGGGGTCTTTCCGTCTAGCCGCGGGTATACGGCATCTTCACCGCAATTTCAATTTCACTGAGTCTCGGGTGGAGACAGTGTGGCCATCGTTACGCCATTCGTGCAGGTCGGAACTTACCCGACAAGGAATTTCGCTACCTTAGGACCGTTATAGTTACGGCCGCCGTTTACCGGGGCTTCGATCAAGAGCTTCTCCTTTCAGATAACCCCATCAATTAACCTTCCGGCACCGGGCAGGCGTCACACCCTATACGTCTTCTTACGAATTTGCAGAGTGCTGTGTTTTTATTAAACAGTCGCAGCCACCTGGTCTCTGCGGCCTCCACCAGCTTCATTGCGTAAAGCAACTAACCAGCAAAGGCGTACCTTCTCCCGAAGTTACGGTACCATTTTGCCTAGTTCCTTCACCCGAGTTCTCTCAAGCGCCTCAGTATGCTCTACTTGTCCACCTGTGTCGGTTTCCGGTACGGTTCTCTATAAGCTATCGCTTAGAGGCTTTTCCTGGAAGCGTGGCTTCAATGACTTCTCCGCACACCTAAGTGTCAGAACCGCTTCGCACCTCAGAGTATGATAGAACGGATTTACCTATCCTATCCCCCTACATGCAAGCACCAGGACTACCAACGCCCGGCTCACCTAGCCTTCTCCGTCCCCCCTTCGCACTTATAAAAAGTCCAGGAATATTAACCTGGTTCCCATCGACTACGCGTCTCCGCCTCGCCTTAGGGGCCGACTCACCCTGCTCCGATTAACGTCGTGCAGGAAACCTTGGACTTCCGGCGTGAAGGTTTTTCACCTTCATTATCGTTACTCATGTCAGCATTCGCACTTCTGATATCTCCAGCACACTTCTCAATGCACCTTCACAGACCTACAGAACGCTCCCCTACCACATCGCATTCGCGACATCCGCAGCTTCGGTGTATGGTTTTAGCCCCGTTACATCTTCCGCGCAGGCCGACTCGACCAGTGAGCTATTACGCTTTCTTTAAAGGGTGGCTGCTTCTAAGCCAACCTCCTGGCTGTCTATGCCTTCCCACATCGTTTCCCACTTAACCATAACTTAGGGACCTTAGCCGACGGTCTGGGTTGTTGCCCTCTCCACGACGGACGTTAGCACCCGCCGTGTGTCTCCCGTGGTCCAATTAGCCAGTATTCGGAGTTTGCATCGGTTTGGTAAGCCATGACAGCCCCCTAGCCGAAACAGTGCTCTACCCCTGGCAATCATCCACAAGGCGCTACCTAAATAGCTTTCGGGGAGAACCAGCTATCTCCGAGCTTGATTAGCCTTTCACTCCTAGCCACACCTCATCCGATAATTTTTCAACATTACCCGGTTCGGACCTCCAGTTGGTGTTACCCAACCTTCATCCTGGACATGGCTAGATCGCCCGGTTTCGGGTCTACTCCCAGCGACTAACGCCCTATTCAGACTCGATTTCTCTACGGCTCCCCTATAAAGTTAACCTCGCCACTGAAAGTAACTCGCTGACCCATTATACAAAAGGTACGCAGTCACTAAGCCTAAGCCTAGCTCCCACTGCTTGTACGCAAACGGTTTCAGGTTCTATTTCACTCCCCTCTCCGGGGTTCTTTTCGCCTTTCCCTCACGGTACTGGTTCACTATCGGTCAGTAAGTAGTATTTAGCCTTGGATGATGGTCCACCCAT
>NZ_RZGS01000071.1 GCF_003989745.1 Legionella septentrionalis | reverse complement strand
TTTATGAATTACGCTCGAAGATTAGGGTAAGGAAATAACTATTCATTCTTCTGGATATATATAAATTTATTATTAAAATCAAAGAATAATACATTTTTTTCATAATAATTAGATCCCACAAAGCCATCAAAGGGTATTGATTTATCTAACGAGCTGAGCATAAACCAATTATTGGGAATAATTTCTTTATTTATAGAAAATAGTTGTGTTTTGATAAGAGAACATCCTGACTCATTGTAGTAAGCGTCTCGTGGACAGAGCCTACTGGCTTTACTAATCAAATTTGTGGCACGGATAATTGAAGGATTCGCGCCTGTGTCCCAAATTAATTTTTTTATCTCTCCATTTATTTTTGCCGTTGTCAAGATTCCACCTTGGAAAATAAATGGAATCTTTATCCAAGACATTATATCATAGTCTTTAGGAGGTATGTTTGCTTGGGTTAAAATTGCTTGAGAGTTAGCATAATCAAGCAATAAGCCATAACGCGAAAGTAATCGTAGACCTAGTACCCCATTTTTTGATGCTTCAGTATGCTTAAAATTAGCATCATTCCCCCCCCACAATTTAGACATTACTATACCCTTAATATTATGCAAGAAGAACGGGCCAATTTTTAATTCAGGGATAATAAAGGTTTCAGCACAAAATTCAGCTGAAATAGTTTTGCTGCATTCTTTTTTAGGGTGATAAACTACATTAATATTTTTTAAAGCATAACGACTCAATGCGAGCTCATATTTTGATGCTCCTGTATCTAAGATAACGGGTATCTTTTTTCCCTGTATTTCTATATCGCATGAAGGTAAGCCATGTATTTCATTACCCGTGTTAAATTTTAATGGTAATACAGCTTCTTTAATTTCTGCATATAATGCACCATGAAAAACAATATAAGTTAGAAAAGCAATTACAATATTTCTTAGAAAACTTTGCACTTATTACTCCATGTTATTATTTCTCTAGCAATAAATTATTAGTAGGTTTGTTCAGGCAAAAAACCACCTACTTGCACATTCCACAAAGATTGATATTCTTTTGATTTAATTAATAAATCTTCATGCGAACCATCACTAATAATTTTTCCTCTATCAAACACAATAATACGATCCATTTCTAACAATGTAGATAGACGATGAGCAATAACAAGAGCTGTTTTTCCTTGCATAAAGCTCCATAACGAATCGTGTATGTTTTTTTCAGTAACAGAGTCTAATTGTGAGGTTGCCTCGTCTAGTATAAGAATTGAGGCATTTTTAAGAATACATCTGGCAATGGCTATGCGCTGCCGTTGTCCGCCAGACAGTTTCAATCCTCTCTCACCCACTATTGTGTTATATCCTAAAGGAAGCGAAGAAATAAACTCATGAATTTGTGCTTGTTTACATGCATCAATAACCTCGTCATCACTTGCATTAATTTTTCCATAACGTACATTATCCATTATTGTACGATGAAATAATGAGGGTTCTTGCGGAATAACACTAATAGCAGAGTGTAATGATGTTTGAGCCACATTCCGAATATCATGCCCATCGATAAAAATACTTCCCTCATTAACGTCATATAATCGAAGAATTAAATTAACAAATGTCGATTTTCCTCCCCCAGAATGACCCACCAAACCTATTTTTTCTCCTGCTTTAATAGTGATTGTTTTATTTTGGAAAAGAGGTGATAATTCGTGATACTGAAAACTCACTTTATCAAATAAAATTTCACCCTTGCCCACAGAAAAATTTATAGCATCGGCTTTATCTAAGATTTCAGGGGTTGTGTTTAATGTTTTTAATGCTTGATCAACAGTACTCCAGTTTGTTGTAAAATCACGAAGATGATTAGAAAGTTCAAACATCGTATCTGAGATCTTGAAGTTAAGCATAAAAATTAAAACAAAATCTCCAGGAGAAATTAGATTTTTATGCTGTAAATAAATAAGTCCTATTAAAAATGACAGGGTGTAAATAGAAAGCGTACCTCCTTGTATCATATAAAACCGCATCAAAAAATAACCTTGAACACGTCCCTCTTTTCTAAAATGTTCTGCTATAGCGCGAAGTTTGCTCTTTTCCATCGGTACATTTGTAAACAACTTCACATTCAATATATTTACTAAATAATCTGTTAAATACCCCCAAAGTTTAGATCGCGCTTCGGCATAACTCTTTGAAACGGGGACGACTTTTTGTAATCCTATAAAAGTCATTAAAGAAAAAAATAACATCCATACAAATAGCCCTACTGCAAATAAGACATGAATCTTAGCTAGCAATAATAAGGTTAGAAAAAATGTAACTCCAAATTGAATAAACTGATGACCGATAGTAGTAATGAGAGTAGGAGTAAGACTAAAAGCATCACTAATTTTGGCCAAGATACTTCCACTTAAATTGTTCTGAAAAAAAGCATACGAATAATAACTCACTTTATCAGCCAATATTGATGCTATACGCGCTCTATACGATGGTACAAAATTAGCGTGCAGCCAATCGCTAAAGGTCCAAGCTAACGTTGTAAGAATTTGAAATCCGGCATATGTATAAACTAAGCTCCAAAAATTAAATTTGCTATATCCAGAAGCAGTATCTACTAGCAGCTTAATAAGATAGGGTTTAACATTATTATCTAAAGAAATAACACATACCACTAAAAACATAC
>NZ_RZGS01000070.1 GCF_003989745.1 Legionella septentrionalis | reverse complement strand
TGGATGAGGGAATACAATGAAGAAAGACCACACGATTCACTGGGTGATTTAACGCCATGGGAATATTTGGCTAAAAAACAGGCGAAAGACTCTAATTTAGGCTGCCACTAAAAATGGGATGGTTACAATTTCGCAAGCAGAAGCTTCCGAAATCAAGCCGATATGGATTATATAATGGCAAGATGTGCCTATAGAAAAGGGTTTTTCGGTCAGTATCATTGGAGCGGTCTTCAAGCGATAGAAAAATACATTAAGGCAATATTACTATTCAACAGAGTACCCTCTATTAAAATGGGTCACGATCTTTCAAAAGGTTTAGAGTTACTACAAAATATTTCTTTCATTAAACTTGAAAATATTACCAATGAAATAATTCAACACTTTGATACTTTTGGATGTAACCGATATTTAACTTATTCTTATGTAGAGATTGATTATTATTTAGGGAATTTTGATTTTGCAATCTGGGATATACGGAAATATTGCAAATCCCTTAACAGCAAATACTCTTCCAAAGAAGATGAACTGATAAAAGAACAGCTACTAACCATTGAGAATTCTTCGATTTACGATACTAAAAGTGTATATATTCAAGGTGGTTTTATTGAGGAAATTCTGCAAGATAAAAAACATCTGCGAGGAAAGATTTCATATGGCAAAACCCTTGTTTTTTATCAAAAAACAGAAAAACAGCTAAGCAAAATCTTTCTTTAAACTGTGTAAATTCTCCATTAACACTTCACCCAGAACATTTAGATGATTTGATAAAATATGTGAAACTTTCCAAACAAGAGATAAATAATTTCCGTCAAGGAAATCGCGAAAACACCAGTGAAAAATGAACCTTCTCAAGAAGTAAGTTCATTGTATTTATCTAAAGTCTCTTGTGTAATTTTAGCTATTTTTTCTTGGCTTAATTCAAATTTACCCGTAACCAACTCTTTTAGAATCCCATTGATTTGAATAATCAACTTATTACAGTGCTCTTCAATTTTTGATGGCTGATCGTCTTTATTTTGATTTTTATTGTTGGCCACAAGCAAACCTAATTCCACTAATTTTGAAACCGTATAAGAAACACTGGACTGTTCTTTTTTAGAAAACTTGAGTACCTGTGTATGCAAAGAATCCGGCATAGTAATCGTAATTCGAGCCATATATTATCCTGTAACTGGTAAAATCATATGATATGCAAAAGTGCATACTTTTTATTATATGATATTATGTTATCTAATAAAACCAACTTCAAATAATCTTTTATTTATAATGGGTCAAATAAATTTATATGCATATTTGCATACTTCATTAAATCCGTTATATACTAAAAATATGCAAATGTGCATACGCTAAATTGCCTATATATAGAACATTTTTCTATAGCTTTGGGGAAATGGTTATCTCAACCATAAAAATATTATAAATATCAGCAAGTTACGCAAACTAACACGTTGCGAAAGGTGTGCTTGTTTTTAGAAATTCTTATTTTGTGCATTATTCGATGAGGGTTATTCTTATAGTTGTCTTGTGGTTTTTATGCAGCGCAAATCAATTGCGCGTATGTGATTGACTCGATTGATGTTGTTCTCTAACATCCTACTTAATAAATTTAAAATGGAGTTTAAAATGATTTTTATACTTATTGTTGTAATGATTATTGTATTTTTTGCAGCAATTATTATCACCAACGCAAGGAATGCAAATAATATTATAAATTTCGATATTAACTCAAACGAAACGCAATATAATCCTGCAACAGGTTTACCAATGATTGGTGCTTTAGATAGCATGGGAAATTCTATTGGAACGAGCTCATCTGATAGAGACAATTACTGGAATAACGATTATCATCATTCAACATACAATAGCAACAGTTATGATCCATTCAACAATCGCTATTAATAATGTATTTTTTATATTAGATATTAAGGAATTATTATGGCTTTAATCAATGCAAGACAAACACCTGAAAATGAAAAAATTAAAATTTAAATAAACAAAGAAATCTATTCTGAAATTAAAGAACATTGCTCTTGGGTTGCCATTGATGATATTAGCCATTTTTTTGAAGAATCATTTTTGGTGATCTTCTCTAAAGACAAGGAGTGGAAGCAACATAGAAAAGAAAAAAACAGGCTATTGAATCAACATATAATTTTTTACAGATAAGTTGAGTTCCTAATCGATTTTAAGATCCATTCAAACAAGACCAACCATATAGCCGAACTTATTGAGTTTTAAATGCCTTTGAGTAAGGAAACAACATGCTTAAGTCTGGGAATCTAAATGTAATCATACTTTAGAAAGATTTTAATTTTTTCAAATGACACTTTCCTGTTTATATGCCATAGTTCTATGATGCCTTTAATTCATGTTCAATGGCCAGTTTTACAAATTCATTTAATTTTATCCCTCTTCCAACTGCTGCAAAGGTCGCTCTTTCATGCAATGATTCCCCCACTCTAACATTGAAAGTTCCTTTAAATGGTTTTTCAGGATTTATATTTTCTTGTTCGCACATCGCTAAATAATCATCAATCGCTTCTTCGAAAGCTTTTTTAATATCAGCAGCACTTTCACCCTCATAACTAATCAAGGCCTTTATGAATTCAACCTTTCCATAAAAAATAAGATCGTCCTCAGCAAAGTGGATTGACCCTAAATAGCCCTTGTATTTCAGCATATCTTTCATAGTAGTCCTTCCTTTTGAAGTTGTTGTATTACTTGTTTTACCATATATTTTTTTAAAATTGGTTTTGGGTGTGGTTTGTGGAGCGTTATCGGTGAATATTTATCAGAAATAAATCTCACACGAGAACCACTGGTTTTTCCGGCATTACTTTCTTTATATCCCAATGAATTTAATAAGCTTGTTAGTTCGGCCCACGTAAAGTCCGAGGGACTACTCAAAATGCGCTCTCTTAGCTTATCTTTTTTTGTCATTATTATTACCAACTATTTTTAATAATTATAAAATGGCTTGATAAATATTGCAACTATATTTAGTTGCAATATTAGTTTGTAATCCCCCCTTATAATTGTTCCAGTCAAAATTAGAGTTCTCTGGGTATAATAACTACCGAGGAGAATTTGATGAAGAAATCGAGATATAACGAAAGCCAAATAATTACGATTCTAAA
>NZ_RZGS01000007.1 GCF_003989745.1 Legionella septentrionalis | reverse complement strand
AACAGAATAAAAGGTTTCAGAAGAATTGCTACGCGGTATGATAAAACTGCCGCCATGTTTTTAGGTGCATTAATTGTAATAGGTATTTTGCTGTGGCTGAAACTTTAAAAACACGCCCTAGAAAATGGATATTGTTTACTTTCTATTAAATGTGAAAAAGGTGAAAAAAATTCAAAATATGTGGTCATATATTATATATTTGTGCAAAATTTAATCATTTTATCCGGATTTTAATAATGTGTCAACAAGCTCATCATTGCTTATTCAAACGAATAAATCGCTACTTTTGATCCACCCTACGAAGTTAAAATTAAAAAAATATATTTAATGGGGTATCACATGCCCTATTAAGCATGCAAGCAACCAACGCGTCATGGCAATCCTCTAATCCTTATTTTTGTAGAATTCCTGGTTAGCAAAAGGCCAGATCATCTTTTAGGAGGATGTTCTTGGAAATTTGAAGCTCCATTGAACAGTTATATTTGGGTACAATTGCTAAGGATGCAGAAAAATGTACAGACAATAACGAATGTAAAACCTTCGAGTTTTGTGGAATGAGTTATAATTCCTCGACATCCCCGGGTGAAAAAATTACCATGCATTGCGGAAAAGCACTGGTATTTTGCACAGCGAATGCGATTTGTGCTGATCTTGAAAATAATACAAACGAGTTTCCATGCACCACTCCAGTACAGGGAGAGTTAACTTATACTGATTTGTGGGATTGCAGTAAGGGAGATTTGGCTCAATCCTGTTATAATGTCTCAGCTTCAACTTGTTGCGGGTGCGTGAATTGGAATAAAGTTTCTGGGGTAATTGTTCTTTATCCGCTTACTTCTCTTTGTATAGGCACTAATCCTATCTGGCAGGCAAATTCTCAAAATCGGATTGAGTGGTTAAAGCGCGGCTGTCCGCTTATCCTTATTCCTATGATGACAAGCCTAGCACCTTTACGATGCTTGGGTGATGAAATAAGTAATCTTAATCAGTAAGATAACTATTGGCTTATTTTTAAAGTATTATTTGGCGATAATCATCTCTATTTGCGATGAGATGTCTACCGCCTAAACTAATAGTCGTAAATTTGGCCTTCTGAGTAAATTGCCACACACGATAACAATTACATACCGCAAGAAGGAGTACGACTGAACCCTTGGATTAATCGTTCATAGTGATTCATTTTTTGATTCATGGAAGCTATAAATTGATGACGCGCGATGCTTTCCTTATCTTCTTGATTATTGGGATCGATTTTCTTGGCAAGAGTTTGTCCTGCGACGAAGTGACAAAAACGACTGGTTGCTTCTGAAAATATTTTTTGATTTTGCTCAAAACTGTGAACTGCGGTCGAAAACTCGGCTGCTGCAGTATCAATGGCTCTTACTTTAAGAGTTGAGGCAACAATCGCATCTTCATGTTCTTTCACATTTGTTGTTAATGCATCGAATTCTTTTTTAATTTCTTTTTGTGGTTCGATAAGCCGGGTTGCTTCTCTTTCCATCTCATGTGCCACAGCAGACAGTTTGCCATTATTTTGCTCGAGTGACTGGGCTCCCGCATCCATTAATTTGCTATGTTTTTCTAGGTCGTAGTGTCGAGCGCGCAATTTTTCAATTCCGGTGTTGAGTTTTGCCGCGGCAGTTTCAAAAAAATCCACGTTGATTTTTAAATCTTCATCCAAAGCTTTTTGTTCTGTGGCAATAATTTCGGCGGCAGCATGGCGAGCTCGCTCATGAAAAACAAATAAGGAATGAATGAGTATAGAAAAACAGAGAGCTGCAAGCGACAACAAAACAGGCACGCCAATCAGTAAGCCTGCCACCCCTGCCACAACGCTTATACCTGTGAAAGTGCTTAATTTTAACAAAAGGTGCCTTTGAATCCACCAAGAAGTTAGAGCATCAAACCAGCTTTTACTTTCGAGTTTACGCTTTATGAGCTCGCCTGTTTCATTGGCGGGATATTCTTTGTTAATTGGGGAAAACCAGTCGATTAGATTTTTAAGTTGGTTTCCAATCCAGATGAGTACTTGCATTACCTTGGCTCCTTGAGAATTATTTGAGTGCATTGCTAATTGTTGACGTGTTTGGCTGTTCAGACTGTTCAATTTTGGACGCAAAGAAACTTAAGTAATTGTCCATACGTTTACAAGTGGCTTGCAATTCGTTGCAATCATTCTCTAATATTTCAATTTTTACCGTTTTTTGAAGATTTTCATCAGTAAGCTTTTTTATGACGTTTTGGAGTTCTTCAAGAGTCGAGGTTTGCTCGGTGGCGGTTTTATTTAAGGCTGCAATTTCTTTGGTTGCTTGGGTGAGTTTTTCTTCTTTCTCATCGAGCAATTGATTCAGCATGGAAATTCTTCGGGTTGATTTGATACCTGCTTCCTTGATTTGGGCTCCGATCTCTTTTAATCCCAATAATGATTTATTTAACTCTTCGCCGGTTTTTTGCGTAAGCGTTACTGTGGATTGCAGGTAATTGCTGGTTTCAGCGATTTTTTCAGATAATAATTGCAGCTGTTCCAATGATATGATGTCAATTACTTCGTCAATTTCATCGCTTAGAGAAGTAAGCTCGGCATCAATTTTTTGAATACCTTCAGACGCTGTACGGATGCGGGTTTGGGTGATTTGGTGTTGCTCATCGAGGGCTTTCATGTGCTCAAGGCTTGTTAGCGTTTTTGAATCCAGCTTTAAATACCAGAGAGCCAGTCCACTTATTCCAACAATACTGCCACCGGCAAGTCCGCTTACCACGACACTCGCGATTAGAGTGCCCACAGACACGGTGGCTTTTGCACCGATCACTGCGACAGGCGCTAGGAGAAGGGGTAAGGGCATAGAAAAAATCCTTATTGTCCATAAAATATGAGCGAAAAATATCACTATGTATTTAATTTCTCAATAGAGTTTTTAAGTTTTAAAACTTATGATATTTACTGCTGCTGTATTAAGGGATGATTTCAGTGAAAGAATTGAAATAGCCCGCCTTTAATGGCATGATTTTGCCCAAGAGATTTCCCCACTAGATTAAGCAAAACATTAAAAATCACTGGTGTGATTGCAAAGACCACGCAGATTTATAGTGGCAGAAAGGACACGGGTGGCAAAAATAACCATCTACAACATCAATTTCTGATTTATTCATTCTGCTTTACGTCACAGGCTTCCCGGCGGTATTTAATAGCAATGATGAGTACTGAGGAATTGCTGGCTTGAAGCGATACACGATCCAATAATCACTGGTGTGTAGTGGCCATTGGCCTTGAGATTAACGCAATGGTTTTTTGCCAAAACCAATAGTTGTGTCGGAAGCTTTGCAGTAGCCAGTTAATACTAAGGATAACTGGCTACTTAAATGATTCAGGCAAGAGAAAAAATTGCTCGATAATTTTGCTCACCGGTTTTGGCAGTCCTATTTGCGTAAGTTGAGCGGCGGTAAACCATGCGCCGGAGGTTTCGGCAAGAATAGTTTTATTATGCAATTCTACCTGTACGGCTAGCGCACTAATATGTAAATGGAAATGGCTAAACGAATGTTTAATCTGCGTAATTTCCTGTACATTTTTAAGTTCCCACGGGTAGTTTTTGCGCACATAATCCATTGGGCAATGAGTGGTATCGATGCCAAGCGTACTCCATAATCCACCCCAAATCCCTACAGGCGGTAACTTTTCCAAATAAATTAAGCCGGTTTTTGTATGCAGCAGCAAGAATTGTTGATGTTTAACAGGCTTTATTTTTTTTACTTTTTTCGTGGGGTAATCCGCTACCACATCATGTGCATATGCTGCACAGGTGGCAGCTAAAGGACAGTGGCTGCAATCAGGATTTTTTACGGTACAACAGGTTGCTCCCAAATCCATAATGGCTTGCGTGTACTTAGCACAATGTCGGGATGGCATGCAAAGGTTCGCAAGTTGCCATAGCTTGTTTTTTACCGCAGCTTGCTCCGCTGCTCCTTCCACCAAGAAATAGCGACTAAGGACTCGTTTTACATTTCCATCCAAAATTGCCGTAGGATGGTTAAAAGCCAATGAGGCGATGGCTGCAGCGGTGGAGGCGCCAATCCCTGGTAATTTGATGAGTTCCTCCAGGGTTTGCGGGAATTTTCCCTGCAATTCTTGGCAAATAATTTGCGCTGTTTTATGCAAATTGCGGGCGCGGCTATAGTAGCCAAGACCAGACCAATGCGCCAGCACTTCATCTTCTGCGGCTTGAGCCAGGGTTTCAATATTTGGAAAGCTGTCCATAAACCGTAAGAAAAAGGGTATCACAGTTTTTACCTGTGTTTGTTGCAGCATGATTTCAGAGATCCATACTCTGTATGCTTCCCGCGGTATTTGCCAGGGTAAATTTTTCCTGCCGTAAACCTCATACCATTGTAAAAGAGGCCAGGTAAATTGTTGCTGAATGCAATCGATATCAGCATTCATGATTTGGTAAATCTCGTTTCACAGAAACTCCATAAGCTTAATGCACCGGTGATGGCAAATAAAATCGGAATAAGAAAACTAAATTTAAAATTAGTAAATTCAAAAATCAGTATAATGGCTGTTAAAGGCATTTTTTGAGCTGCAGCGAGAAAAGCGGCGGCGCCAACAACAGCGTAAGCATTTAAGGAAGGGACATCCGGTAGAAATAAATTCCAAATCCCCCCGAGCATTACTCCTAATAAAGCGCCATTGGCCAGAGCCGGCGTTAGCATTCCCCCGCGGGCTCCGGCTCGCAAACTGGACCATATGATAGCGACTCGCAAAATTAATAGCACAAGGCTTATGCCGATACCGATCTGATTGCCGAATTCCAGCTGTGCCGGACTTTTGCCATTTCCTAAAATGGCAGGAAAGTATCCCGCCAAGATCCCTATGATTAAAAAATTAAAAAAACACAAAACAGGAAGCTGCCAGTTACGTTTTGCCTGTTGTTGAGCTTTGCGCGTCATGCGCATAAACCAATAAGCGGCGGCCCCGATGATGGGACCAATAAAAATTGACCAGGCAATTAATGCCGTATTGACTTCATAATTAGCAAGATTGTATTGCGGCTGATCCCCAATGATTAAGCGTGAAATGAGTACTGCGATTCCTGAGCTTGCAAAAGCAGGTAGCAAAACAGGCCAGCGGAAGGTGAATAATAAAGCTTCCAGGACGAATAAAGCTCCTCCCAAAGGAACATTGTAAACAGCTGCTAACCCGGCTCCCGCGCTGCATGCTATCATGATTTTTGTTTCTTCTGCAGTGAGCTTTGTTTTGCTGGTATACCAATCGGCAAACACAGCAGCCAGTTCTCTCGGCGCTGTTTCTCGTCCGAGTGGGGAACCCAGGGCAACGGTAATAATTTGTAACAATGCATGGATAATGGTTTCAAGAGCAGGGAAATGGATGCTTTTTTGTAATCTTTCCTTGATGCTATATAAAGGGCGGCCATAACGGTATAAAAGCCACCACCCTATTCCTGCAATAACCCCGCATAGGCAAAGTACTGCGATACGCCGTAATGGTGAGGAGGAACGTACGCCTTGCAAGAAACTTTCATTGCTTAGTAACTGCCATGGAGCATAACCATAGGATGTATGTTGTATAAAACGTAGTAATAGAGCTAAAAAAGCTCCGCACAAGCCTGAAGCAATACCAATTATTAAAGTAGAGACAACCACTAAAAAAATAGAGTACTTTTTATTTGATGAATTCACTGCATAATCCAGGCAAATGGATATTAATTATGTAAACAGGCTCATAATTTCTGCCTTTAATTGCTTCAATGGTTTGTCGATGGATTGCTTTAAAAAAAATTGTGTTAATAATGGACTAATTTTTTGCATATTCGGCACAATTAATGGTTGCATGATTGGGCCTGTAAGTTTTAGCGGCAAGTTGCCATTTAAAATTTGCTGAATTTTATCCATCATTGGCTCTGGCTGGATTAATTTTGCCGATAACTCATTATCAATGGAGCGGTCTTTAAGGTTCATCCTGCCTTTGCCATTGATTTGCATTTCCTCAGTCTGCAACAGAAAAGAATCATTAAACAGGGGATTATTTTTCACGTCGTAATGCATACTGAGTAATTTAAACTTCGTGCGTCCTTCATAAGTTTTTTGGAGAGTTTCATTCGATTTGGGTGCGGTCAGCATTGAATGGATTGTATTAGGAATATCTTTAACCATTTGATGGATATCGACAAAGCATAATGCGCCATCTCGAATCATAATATGGCCACTGGCTTGTACATGATCCAAAATATTTTGCACTGGCAACGTGCCTGTGGCATGGATGGAGAAGTCCATCGTTCCTTTTATTAACTGCTCTCCCCAAAGGGCTTTAGACAGCGGGGTGGATTTAATGCCAGTCGCTGTTTGGTTAACGGCAAATTTTTTAGAGGCTATGTGAAAACTTAAATCGCCCACTGATTCGCCATTGTATAGCGTGAGATTTAGCGGATTTAGCCGTAATGTTCCGGTTTTTAAAATGGCATTGGCATTAATTTTGGCAATTTTCAACCGCTTATATTGCGCATCTTGAATAAGTATTTGGCCATGGGTTGCCGTATTTTGTATTGTGTTTAAAGGCTCGATAAAAAAGGCTGGGGTGAGTTGCGTTCTGCCCTTGAAATTAATATTTGCTTTAAGAGATTCCTTGGTGTTTGAGAGAAGTAAAAGATTGCCTTTAAGCTGCACAGGAAATTGCTTGTTTTGGAAATTCAATTGATTCGCACCAATTTGAAGATCCGTTACGGCCAGATTGTTTTGCGGGTGCGAGACAACCACTTGGCCGCGGGTCAGCAAGAAGTTTTCAATGGAGAAGCTAGCGGGAAGTGTTTTATTTGGCGCCTTGCTTGTAGCCGCGCGATTAAGCACGCGGGTGTGTCTGGTTTCTGGATTGATGTTAAGCGTTACACCATCCATGAGCAGTTCATTAAAAACCAACTTCCCCCGCAATAAGGGTGTAATTTGCAAATTAAAAAGCATGTTATCGATGGCTAGTGAATAATTGTTTTCTATCTGCTTGCCGCCAATTTTAACCGTGCTGATTTTAAGGCCAGGGCGAGGAAATAATTGCCAACTTATATTACCTTCTATGTGGCTAGGCTGTTCTGTGAATTCAGCAAGTTTCTGGTTTAATAAGTCTTTAAATTCCTCAGGGGTGATGGTGTACGTTAAGGCCCATAAGGCGCAAGCGGTTATGGTAGTCAGGAAAAACAATGAAATAAGGGTTTTTTTTATAAGTTTCATTTTCACAGCTATTGATTAAGTGGTGAGTGCAGTTCGCAGAAAGTAAACAACCGGTTATATGCATAAATAAACGTTCCTAGCATATCGATCTAAATCTTATAAATCAATTTGCGGATGATATTGCAATTTATATTTTTCTAATGTTAATCTGATAGCCTTCCCTACAAAAAAGAGAGGTACCGGATTTAAAGTTTTGATGTAAGAAGTAACATTGATTTAAAGCTTTTAGTTGTACTCAGGATGAGTTTTATAACTAAGGAGAGAATCATGCACCAAAGTCAATGGGAAATAGTTATATTAAAACCCACGTCTGTATTTCTTTCGTTTCTGGCTTCACAGCTTCCAGAGGTAGATTTACCTGATTTAAATTTGTTACAAACTGATACCACGGCTTATACAATACCGCGGCATGATAACGAAGAAGATACCCTTGATGAAATTGAGCGTCATTTTACGACCATGTTTCGCCATGAAATATGTCGCTGGTTAGGGAAGGATGCGCGCAATGAAATTGAGGGGAGTTTTTTAGATTTTCTTTGTTGCTTTAAATTTGAACTCCATTCGCAAATCGTTTTGATGGAACCCTCAATCCATGCAGGGCAGCAATTGCTTTGTGTTAAACCGCGCTCTGTGCTGCTGAAATGGATGAAGTCTTCTGCTGAGGATCAAAGCGATTTGACGATGGTTTTGGAGAAAGTAAATCTTTCACATTTAGCAGAAAATGCTACGGTTATTGTGAAGAATTTTAAAGATTTAGCCGAGGTAAAGCCTTTTATTAAGCATTATTACCGCCCAATTTTCAAGGCGGAAATGTTACGTATGTGCGACCGTGCTGAACAATGGCCTTATGTGGATTCATTTGAAGCATTCAGTCGTTATTTCTCGGTTGAAATCCACACTCAATTGATCCATTTGCATTAGGAGGCATGGCTATGGACCCTATTACTGTAGCTATCATTGGCGCAGTTGTATTTGGCGTTGCTTCGGCTTTTGCTGTGTTTGTCCGTGAGCTTTTATTAAGCCGTGACAAGCAGTTAAACGAAGAGGCACAACAAAGAGCTTTAGCGCAAGAAACAAAAGAGCTTGAAAAAATACGCGTGCAAATGGAAACGAGTAGACGATTTGATTCTCACTATCAAGTATTAGGTGCCAATAAAGATGCAATCCGCTATCTGGATCAGAAGATAGAAGAAATACTTAATAAAAAATTAATTCTGGTGCAGCGTTATGCGCAAATGACGTTAAAAGAATCTGAGGCAATCGTTGCAGGCAAGGCGGTTTTGGAAGGATCGTCCTTAGCGGAGCGAAAGGCTACCTGTGATTTGCTGAGAGCTGAAATCGATGAAGAAATTAAGTACTATGAAAGTGAGTTACAGCAATTACAAAAACGTCGCGCCAGTCTGTGGGATGCACATAATGAATTGCAGACAAGCTTGCTGGCACAAGAGAAGGCACGTAATGAAAGATTGGATGGGCTTTATACGCACCATTCAGGTGTTCTGGAGAAAGTCTATCTTCGTCATGACGAGCATTTGGAAGCTGTAACTAAGAAAAGCATCGATGCCGGTACCGAAGCATTAAAAATTCTGTTAGCCCCGTTTCATTTTTTACTTAAGTTATTCAAATTATCGGATGGTATTTTTTCTGAGCAAGCACAAGAAGAAATTGCAGCCAGAAAGAAAGTATCTGAGGTTGAGCGAGAGATTAACGAGATAGATTATGAACATCGGGCAGAAGGAAACTTTAGAATGCCTGAGCTGGTATAGCAATGAAAAACAAAGACTGCCGGCCTTTAGGGTTGGCAGTCTACAACCATCAATTTGTTACCTTGAAATTACGTTAGCCGTCCCTATATGCCATATATGCAGTAACTTCTTGAGCAAGGCATTCATAACACCCTGGAAAATAATATTAACAGTTTGCAGCAGATGGTATGTTTGCATCACATTTTCATGCTGTGTTATGCATGCATAAGCAATGCTGTATATTTTTAATTCAAATTTTATTGTCATCCTGGATATTATTAGGGCATAATTATAATTTTTTTAGCAAAAGTCCAACCTCTGCTCGCTGGATAAAATAAACTTGGAGATAATCAAATGAGAAACAATGGGTTACGTGTTTTTTGCTTTTTATTAACCTGTTGGGTTTCAGCTTCTGGTTTTGCAGCCAAACTGGACGAGCTTTTACCCAATGAAAGAAATACGATTGAAGTCTTTCAAAAAGCTTCCCCCAAAGTCATTTATGTACATCGCTTAACGACGGTTATTAATGATTCGTATGAGCGTTTACATGTGCCGTCAGGGGCCGGATCGGGCATTATTTGGGACAAACAAGGGCATATTGTTACCAATTTTCATGTCATAAATGGCGCTGATAATTTAGCGGTGAGCATTGGAAAGCTGACTTTTCCTGCAAAAATTATTGGTGCAGAACCCAGGAAAGATATTGCCGTTTTGGCTATCACATCCCCCAAGGCCCTGGAATTGCTGAAAACATTCACTCCATTTGAAATCGCCCATACCAATGAATTGTTGGTAGGGCAAAAAGCATTGGCTATCGGGAATCCTTTCGGTTTGGATCATAGCTTAACCGTTGGGGTGATCTCGGCGCTTGGACGGCAAGTGCCTGGAGCGGGTGGGGTAGCAATACGCGATATGATTCAAACCGATGCCTCCATTAATCCTGGTAATTCGGGAGGGCCTCTTCTGGATAGTGCAGGCCGTTTGATTGGCTTAAATACTGCCATTTATTCGCAATCTGGCAACTCAGCAGGCGTTGGTTTTGCGGTTCCTGCCGATGAAATTTCGCGGATTGTCACACAAATCATCAAACACGGCCGCGTCGTTTTGGCGGGTATTGGCATCCAGCGGGTAGAACCCAATATTGCGCAACGTCTAGGAGTGAAAAAAGGTATTTTAATCGCCGATGTGCTTCCGCATACTCCTGCGGCACGAGCCGGGTTGCGCGGGACCTATCGAGATCATTGGGGGCGTATCAGCTTGGGAGATATTATTATTTCCTTAAATGGCCATCCCGTGGAAAATTATGATGTGTTATATAATTTGCTTACCGAGGTGCAAATTGGTGAGCCAGTAACGGTGACTATTTTACGCAACGGCAAGCAAATGAACTTAAAAATGAAAACCATCGACATTGCCGCATATTAACAATGAGGTGTGGCGGGCATTAACTGCCACACCTCATATCAGGTTTCTGCAGGTTTGCAGCCAAATTGCTCATGATAAGCCAGGAGTCGCTCAACTTGTTCGGTTTGGCCTTGTCTTTT
Organism: Legionella septentrionalis; assembly: GCF_003989745.1. GTDB lineage: Bacteria > Pseudomonadota > Gammaproteobacteria > Legionellales > Legionellaceae > Legionella_A > Legionella_A septentrionalis. The sequence continues at coordinate 77,614 of NZ_RZGS01000007.1, read as the reverse complement.
CAGGTAATTCAATAAATCAAAAAAAGTGATTAGGGAGAAAATGGGGATACCTTGATTGACTATCTCTTGCAATGCAGATTGATCTGAAATACCACGCTCGCAACGATCCAACGCGATAATCACCCCTGCTAATTGCCCACCGTTTTGAGTAATTAATTGTTGTGCTTCGCGAAAGGCGGTACCGGCGGTAATGACATCATCAATGATAATGGTTTGTCCTTGTAAAGGAGCACCGATAAGTGCACCGCCTTCGCCATGGTTCTTGACTTCCTTCCGATTGAAAGTCACGGTTACGTCTATGTTTTTTGCTGCCAAAGCCACTGCTGTGGTAGTAGCAAGCGGCAACCCTTTATAAGCCGGTCCAAAAAGATGTTTAAATTTAAGTTGGCTATTTATCAAGGTATCGGCATAAAATTGCCCGATTTGCTGCAATGCTTTACCCTCATAAAAAAGACCCGCATTAAAAAAATACGGACTAATGCGACCCGATTTTAAAGTAAATTCCCCGAAGCGTAACACCTGACATTCAATTGCCAATTTGATAAAGCATTCTTTCATGTGCTCACTCATTTGAACTCCTATGGGGTGAAAATGCGATAATATTCTATACTAATTTTGTCTATTATTGACTTTTTAAAAAAAACCTTAATAATCAAATAATCTGTAATGGCAGAATTTGCACAATGACGTGCTGCAATCATGGCAACCTGTTGGTTATGGATAACTTAAATGGAACTAATAGTCTAAAAAAGGGGACAGCGAAATGTCGCAGAGAGAAACAGGGCAGGTTAAGTGGTTTAATGAAAAAAAAGGATTTGGTTTTATTGTTAACCAACAAGGCGATGATATTTTTGTGCATTATAAAGACATTCAAGGAGCTGGGTTTAAAACGCTGCATGAAAATGATACCGTGAGTTTCTTACTCGATAAAGGGCCTAAGGGTTTAAAAGCACAGGATGTAATTGTGATAAGCGAACAACCCTAAGCTTATTCTTCTACCCTCAAGAGTTCCGTTTATCCTAAAACCTTCTATAATGCTCGTTATTAGGATCAGGTTCTCTTTTTATATACATGACGAAAGCTAAACAAGTTGCTGTAATAACTGGTGCTGCAAGCGGTATTGGGTTTGCGCTGGCGCAAAATTGCCTGCGTGAGGGTATGAGAGTGGTTCTCGCTGATCACGATGAAAAAGCCCTGGCTTGCGCTTGCAGAAAATTGTATGAGCAAGAAGCCAATGAATTTATTGCCGTCGTTTGCGACGTAACGCAATCGAAAGATGTTTTGCGATTGTCCGAGCAAATTTTGTCAGACTTTGCGCGTATTGATTTATTAATTAATAACGCAGGAATATGCGGTGAGTTTGCTCCTGTTTGGGAATTAAGTGATCACCAAATACAGCGTGTTTTGGACGTAAACTTATACGGCATAATTCATGGCTTGCAAGTTTTTTTACCGCTCCTGTTCAAACAGAACCATCGTTCGCATGTAGTCAATATGGCCAGTTTTTATGGATTATGCAGCGGTTCGCAAATGGCTGCTTATTCCATGTCGAAACATGCTGTCGTAGCATTAACTGAATCTTTGCATTTTGATTTATGCCGCCTTGAAAAAAATGTGGACGTTTCTGTAGTTTGCCCCTCGTTTGTCAGTACGCAATTGCTTGCTAATTCAGCCCCAGCTGCACATAATACGCTTCATCAAATGATGTCGGCTCTTATCGAGCGCAGTCGGCCTGCTGAAGATGTAGCGCGGCACATTTTACGCGAAATTAAAAATAAAACCTTTTATATCTTACCTGATAAAGAAATTAAAAATGATTATGAGCAATGTGCGCAAGCGGTGATACAACAAACAGATCCGTATCCGCATAGTCTTGAGAAAGTTATGGTGGCGCTTAGCAAGCGTGCACAAAAAAATAAATGTTAGGCAACGTCCTCAAAGTTTTTTATAGTTTTCCCAGGCTGAATCGAAGCAGGATTTTTCAGGTTACTTCGAGCTTCCTTTTTCCCGCACCAGGAATTTGAGCAGTGTAATGATGCTTTTCGCGGTATGAGGGTTAATCTCTAAATTCATTTAGGATAATGGATTTGATACGGCCGCGTGCTTTTATCCACGACCGCGAATGATGTTAATTCATGCTTACGGATTGAATTTTTACCCAGGATGTCGATTACTTCTACATGCCTTATGCTTTCTGCATCGCCGATAAGAGAACGATGACAGCGCCAAGGTACGGCTTCGGCGCACATAATGGCTGCTTGTTCGCTATGTTTTATGATGCTATGAAGTTCTTTTAAGCCTTCATAAAATTGGCGTGTTTGCATGTAGTCCGCATAACCGCGGAAGCTCTTGTTACGCCACCCTGTATTAATCGAATCAGGTTTGCTTTTGCGTAATCCCCCGAGTTTAATAATATGTGAATAGGCAATCCGTTCTTGGCAAAGGGAGCGGGTTAAAGCGGATTGGTTAAACCAGGGAACATGACGCGATTTAGGGACAGTACGCACATCCACCAAGTGCGTGATGCGATAGATGTGCAATATTTCTATGAAATCTTCAAGCGGATGAGTTGAGTGTCCGATAGTGTATAATTTTGGCATGACGGCATTGGCAAATTGGTTTCTATAAGCATGGTAGAAAATGAGTGTTAAGCAAAGGCAAGGTAGAGTTTTTAAGGCTTTTACTGATTTCTTTTATTTAAAATTAATTACTTATGTATTTTCCTGAACAAAGATGATTTTTGTTGCAAACTTCTATATTTTTGCATTACTCTGAGCCGGTTTTTTCCTGCGGAGTATTTCATGGGTTCGGGAGCATTTTATTTATTGAGGAAGAAAACTTTCCTGCCATTGTTCCTGACCCAGTTTTTTGGTGCTTTCAATGATAATGCCTTTAAGCTGGCTACTTTGACGGTTATTAGTTATTTTCTAAGCACTTCACAAATGCAGTCAGAAAAATATCAAGCTATTGCCGGTACATTATTTATTGCTCCATTTTTTCTTTTTTCAGCCACTGCGGGCCAAATAGCAGACAAGTTTGACAAAGCGCGTATTACCCGCCTTATCAAATTGTTTGAACTCGTCCTCATGATAATCGGCGCCTTTGGCCTTTTCTATGGTCACATTTTTTTAATGCTCACTACCCTTACCGGAATGGGTATCCATTCAACTTTTTTTGGTCCGGTTAAATACGCTATTTTACCGGATCATTTGCCAGAAAAAGAATTATTAGGAGCTACAGCACTCATTGAGGGAAGTACATTTTTAGCCATTCTTTTAGGTACCACACTCGGCGCATTGAGTGTCGGGGGTGCCCGAATGGGGGCTTATTATGCCATTTTCTTAACGATTATGGCTGCCCTATGCGGATTAACTGCCTGTTTTTTTATCCCTGCAGCTCCCCCCGTCGGCACTGAAAAAATAAAAGTAGACTGGTGTCTTTGGCGGGTAACTTATCGCATGCTTCGTGGCGTAATTCTTAATAAACGCATTTTACCGGCTGTTTTTGCCATTTCCTGGTTTTGGTTGATTGGAGCCGTAATTTTGACCAAGTTACCTGATTATACAAATTACATACTGCGGGCTCAAACTTCTGTATTTGCCGTTTTTCTTGCCTTGTTTTCAATTGGTATTGCGATAGGTTCTTTAGTTATTAACAGGCTTTTAGCTGGAGAGATAACGTTGCGCTATGTGGCGCATGCCATGTTATTGCTTTCCGTCTTTACTTGCGATTTATATTGGGCAACGCCTCCTATACCCACGCATTTGCATTTGCAATCCGTATGTGAATTTTTTAGCCAAATTGCAAATTTGCGAATTACAGTAGATTTATTTTTGTTAGCTTTTGCCGGAGGTTTATTTGTGGTGCCCTTGTATACTTATTTACAAGTTGCCTGCGATGGGCCCTTCCGGGCGCGAACCATTGCAGCGAACAACATTTTTAATGCCTTATTCATGGTATTAGGGACCATTTTAGTGATGGTGCTGCTTTATTTTCACATTGTTATTCCCGAAGTTTTTCTAATTATAGGGATATTGAATATTGTGGCTGCAATTTTGTTTCATTTCTTAAACAAGAGATAAAGCCAAGGCATAGCCTCAGCTTTATTTTATTTATACCCAATCACGTGCCGGGAGGAAATCGGTATACAGCTTAGCCTCTGCACTATTTGCTGCGGGCTGCCAGTTATATTCCCAGTGTACAGCGGGAGGGAGGGACATCAATATGGATTCCGTACGCCCCCCTGACTGCAGGCCAAATAGGGTGCCGCGATCATAAATTAAATTAAATTCCGCATAGCGACCGCGTCGATACAATTGAAAGTTTTTTTCCCGTGGGCCAAAAGGTAAAGATTTTCGGCGGGCAACAATCGGTGCATAAGCTTTGATGTAATGATCACCAATGCTTTTCATTAAGCCAAAGCTGTGTTCAAAACCGTGTTCATTATAATCGTCAAAGAAAAGGCCGCCAATACCGCGGGCTTCCTGGCGGTGTTTTAAATAAAAATAACGATCACACCAGCTCTTAAAACGCGGATAAATGGCTTCACCAAATGGTTGGCAAGCTTGTTTCGCAGTGTCATGCCAATGCTGGCAATCTTCTTCAAAGCCATAATATGGCGTTAAATCGAAACCGCCGCCAAACCACCACACAGGAGCAGCATCATCGCGTTCCGCTACAAAAAGACGCACGTTTGCATGCGAAGTGGGGACATAGGGGTTTTCCGGATGAATGACTAACGATACGCCCAATGCGGTAAAACGGCAACCAGCAAGCTCAGGTCGCAGGGCACTCGCTGCGGCGGGAAGTTCACCACCTTTTACGTGCGAAAAATTAACCCCTGCTTTTTCAAAAGTTGAACCTTTAAGAGTACGGGTAATACCGCCTCCACCTTGCTCACGCACCCACTTGTCTTCGGTAAACCGCTTATCATCCAAGGTTTCCAGGGCAGAGCAAATATTATTTTGCAGTTCCAATAAGTAAGCTTCAACCATATCAATAGCATTAGCAGGGAGTGCGGATATTGTACTGTTCATGATGATATTACCGGTGATTTTTGGTGTGAATAATATACCAAATTTTGTGCATTTTAACGAATGGATTTACATTTTTTGCGTTATCTTTTTCTCTTTTCTCGCCTATAAAATGGTATAATACAAATCAGTTTTGATATTTCTTGTAGTCGAGAGTTCGGTGCATTCTTCTTCGCTTCCTGCTTTACTATCCAAGCTTGCAATCGCTCCAATGATTGATTGGAGTTACACTCATTTTCGCGTGCTCATGCGGCTACTAGCGCCGCAAGCGCTGGTTTATACGGAAATGCAAACTCCTGGGGCCATCTTTAATAATCCTGCACGGGCTTTAAGGTTTAGCCCAATAGAAAAACCCATTGCTTTGCAGTTAGGTGGTTCAGACAAAAACTCTTTGGTGAAATGCGCACAAATAGCCGAAGAGCAGGGGTTCGATGAAGTTAACCTAAATTTGGGATGCCCCAGTGATAGGGTGCAAGCGGGACGTTTTGGCGCTTGTCTTATGAACGAACCAGAGCAAGTTGCTGAATGTCTTGCGGCAATGAAAAAAGCAGTTCATATTCCGGTGACTGCTAAAACCCGCATAGGCATTGATCATCAAGACAGTTATGAGTTTTTTGCGACTTTTGCACGTAGGTTAGTTCAGGCAGGATGTGATAAATTAATTGTACATGCGCGTAAAGCTTGGTTGCATGGTTTAAATCCAAAGCAAAACCGCACCATCCCGCCGCTGCATTACGATTATGTGTATCGAATTAAACAAGAATTGCCAGATATTCCAATTGTTATTAATGGCCATATTAATGATATAGCGGCCGTTCATGCACACTTGAACCAGGTCGATGGAGTTATGATCGGACGGTTGGCGTGTCAGCATCCTTATGCAATTTCCAGTATTCATCAGACCCTTTTCCCACAAGTGGTAGTGCCAAGCCGTGTCGTTATTTTTGAAAAATACATGGATTATTTATACGAGGCTTTTGCAAAAGAAGCTCCCTTAAGCATGTTAATTAAACCGGCATTGAATCTTGCTCATGGTTTGCCGGGTGCTAAATTTTGGAAAGAAATGATGATAAACATTCAAAGAACGAAAGACTTGCAGCAATTTGCAAAAGCTTTGGACCTGTTAAACAGGATGGAACTTGCAGTTGCAATTTAATTCGATGCAAACATGTTTAATTTGTTTAGATATGTTTGATGAAGAGCAAAATTTTAATACGTATTGTTACATTAATTATTGGTTTAAATTTGCTCAAATATTATATTTTTTGTATAATTGATACATTTTACATTGTGTAATTTAATCTGTGGTTCCTATGCCTATATTAGAATTAGCTTTTAAAATTTTATTAGATGATGCTTTAAATGGGAAGGTTGAAGCTTTAAATAAATGGGAAGAACATGCAGAGGCTCATCTTTTCACCACGGAACAAATAAAACAAGCTTTGGGTGTGTTCCGAGCGTGCGACGGGTCCTGTCTTTTCAGAAAAAGCAATGCTCTTTTTCTAGAAGCAGTATGGTACCACTATGGTTTGCTAGACGATTCCGGCCATAGCAAAACAATCCTTTATTATGAAGCGTCTATCAAATTAGGTCATAGCACAGCTATGAATAATCGCGCCGCTATGCATGTACGGGGCGAGGGGGGCGAGATAAATTCTGCTGAGGCATGCCGGCTTTATGAAGCGGCTATCGAATTAGGCAATGCCATGGCAATTTATAATCGTGCCTATATGCATGCGCATGGTTTGGGCGGTGACAAAAATTATAGAGAAGCCCTTGCACTTTATAGAGAATACGAAAGCAAAACCCATGTAAAGCTTGATATAAGTGATCTTCACAAAAAAATAATTACTGAATTAAAGGGAAACCATGAGCTTGGCAATTTATATGCCCAAATAGACCAGATGTTTCAGCATGGAGAGGCGATTGGTTCTGCAAAAGGAGAGAGGGTAAAAGCACATGCCAAAAATCTTGAAGCCAAGCTGGATGCGTTTCTCCTTAAGCATTATGAAGGCAACAGTCTAACCGGTGAGAAAGAACAAGCGTTTAAGGCTGAATTTACTCAATATCTGCATAGCAAAGACAAAGACATGGGAGAGCATAGAGCCGTGTGGAAACCCATTATTGCCAATATCCTGATCGCATTAACTGGCATTGGTTTTGTGGCGCTTCTTGCCAAAATAATTGCCCATGCGCTTACAAGTCATATCAATAAGACGGATTTTTCACTAAACAAGGCTTGTTTTTTCGCAGAAACTCGCACCCAATGCTTGGCTCTGGAAATCGAGCAGGCGAATAATTGGACTTTATGTAAGGCATAAATAAATAATACGTCAATGAAATGGCCGAAAGCTTTGAACCCTTGATTAGGAAATGATGTAAATAAAATTCTTGAATTAATTTAAACGCTCTATTGCTGTATTTGTATCTCCGTTGCAGGAAAGCGACTTAAGTCTTTACCTCTTTATCCTTAAAAATTTCCTACTTTAAGCCGAAGATCTTGTTTTTTATGGATTAAATGCGAGTTTTGTTGTATAATTATTGCCTATTTTGTTTTTTAAAAGATGACTATGACTATTTTAAACTTTCAATGTTTATTGAATGATGCCTTAAACGGTAAAGAGGAAGCTTTAAATCAATGGAATACACACACCATCGCTCATGATTTCACAGAAGAAGAAATAAGCCAGGCGCTTAAAGCATTTGCGGCAGTTGCAGCGACGGATTCCAAAAAAAGCTATGCCTTATTTTTAAAAGGCTTATGGTGCGAAAATGGCTTGCTAGAAGATGAGGATTATAGCGAAACAATTTCCCTTTATGCGGCAGCCATTGAATTTGATAATACGGCTGCCATGGTTCGTCGCGCCTACATGAACCAGGAAGGGATGGGTGGCGATGTAAACTATGCTGAAGCGATCCGCCTTTATGATAGAGCTATTGAACGCGGAAATGCTGATGCGATGAATAACCGTGCCAATATGCATGAGAATGGACTGGGTGGTGATGTAAACTATGCTGAAGCGATCCGTCTTTATGAAATGGCCATCGAGCTCGGCAATGCGGCTGCCATGAATAACCGTGCCTTAATGCATGCATTGGCCAAGGGGGGAGTACGGGATTATAAAGCTGCAATCCAGCATTTTGATGCAGCCATCAAGCTTGGGCATGCTTCTGCCATGTGTAATCGTGCCCACATGCACCAGAATGGATTGGGTGATGAGATAAATTATGCTGAAGCTATCCGTCTTTATGAAGCCGCTATCGAACATGGGGATGTTCCTGCCATACTTAGACGCGCTTTTATGCATCAGGAAGGTTTGGGAGGCGCCAGGAATTACAGAGAGGCTCTTTCCCTTTATGAAAAATATGAAGAGGAAACGGGAGAAGAAGCAGATGGCTTGCAGGATTGTCGTAAAAAAATAATTAGCGAATTTAGAGAAACCAACAAAAAACTTGACAATTTATACGCGCAAATAGATAAGCTGTCGCAGCATGGAAAAACAATTGGTTCCAGGAAGGGGGAGATGGTGCAAGTGCATGCTCAAGAGCTTGAATCCATGTTGAATGCATTTATTCTTACCTATTATAAAAATGACACAGTACCGAGTTGTGAAGAAGAGCAGCTTTTTAAAGCAAATTTTATTCAATGTTTAAAAAGCAAAGATAAAGAAATGGGGGAACATAGAGAAGCATGGAAGCCCATTGTTAATAACGTCTTGATTGCACTAACTGGTATTGGCTTTGTAGCACTCCTTGCCAAAATAATTACCCACGCGGTTACGAGTCATCTTAATAAAACCGATTTTTCATTGAACAAGGCTTGTTTTTTTGCAGAAACTCGCAGCCAACGTTTGGCCTTGGAAATTGAGCAGGCGAACAATTGGTTTTATGCAGGGCATAATTAACAAGACGTCAATGCAAAGATTCAAAGCTTGAATCTTTGCATTAGCTGTGATGCAGATAAAATTCTTTAATTAGCTTAAAACGCTCTATTGCTGGTACGTATTTGTAATGATTGGCTGCAGGAAATTGACTTAAGTCTTTACCGCCCCGTTGCATCTGGTGCTTTAGTATTTGCTCAAGCGTTTTCTTGCGCCCATTTCTCAGAATTTCATATAACACCATAAACGTGCTGGTACGGCCAGAGCCGCCGCGGCAGTGGAAATAAAGCCAGGTATCAGCTGGCACAGTTTTTATGAAGTCTTCAAACGCCTGGACTTGTAATTTGTCAGGTGCCATGTGATCCGTTACATAAAATCGCTTATACCGAAGTCCCAATGCACGCACCAATTCTTCTTCAGAAGCCACTTCACGAGGTTGCAGCCATACGGTTTCCAGCGGTTTGATTGCACCTGAGAATTCTTTGTGAAGTTTTGTGTGCACTCTAATGGTTGCTTTATTTTTTATATCGAGGAGCAGCTTTCGCTGTACTTCCTCTACTGCATCTGGGAGTTTGTTTTTATTAGCCCAATTCCTAAAACCAAACCAGCTTATCGGCATGCCAGCCACAAATCCATGCGATTCTTTTCGTAAATCCACCACAATAATAGGCGCGTTAATTTGATTTTTGATGCGCAAAAGTTGTGCATGCGTAAACTGGCCGCTGCCAATAGCTCGTAATCCATTATTCTTTAATATGCGAAAGCGCTTGGGAAATGCTTGTGCGCCATCATTGTCCAGAACGAGGTAAGGCATTGGATAAGCATCATTTGCCGCAAAGAAAAAAAAATACGCCGCGACTAGAAACCCAAAAACTCTGCGTAGTAATAATGCAGGCTTAATCAACATTCAGGTAAATTGACGGCTAAACCGCCCATAGACGTTTCTTTATAAATGCTTTGCATGTCCATGCCGGTTTGTTTCATTGTTTTTATGACTTTATCCAGAGAAATTTGATGCTGTCCATCTCCGATTAAAGCCATACGCGATGCATTAACCGCTTTGACTGATCCCATGGCGTTTCGTTCAATGCAGGGGATTTGCACTAATCCTAAGACAGGATCGCAAGTCATGCCCAAATGGTGTTCCATAGCGATCTCGGCAGCATTTTCAATTTGCTCTACAGTGCCACCCAAAACAGCAGTCAATCCTGCTGCGGCCATGGAGGAGGCAACACCAACTTCTCCCTGGCATCCTACCTCAGCCCCGGAAATCGAAGCGCCTTTTTTGTAAAGAATGCCAATGGCTGCGGCCGTCAAGAAATAAATCATAATATCTTCCTTACTCATTTTCTCATGGGCTTCTTGACAGTATTTTAAGACCGCAGGAATAATGCCGGCAGCGCCATTTGTAGGTGCGGTAACGATGCGGCCACCAGCAGCATTTTCTTCATTAACAGCCATTGCGTATAAATTCAGGCGGTTCATGATGTCGGATTGTTCGTAAATACTGGTTACGCCTTTTTTTTCATTTAATTTTTTATATAAATCAGGGGCGCGTCTTTTCAAATTTAAGCCGCCCGGCAGTGTCCCTGGGTGATGGCAGCCGCTTTCGATGCAATTATCCATGACCTTGGCGATAGCAAGAATGCCCGTTTGAATTGCATTTAAATTACGCCAGCTTAATTCATTAGCCAGCATGAGCTCCGCAATGGATAATTGATGTTGCTTACATAATGAGAGTAATTGTGCTGCAGTATCGAAAGGATAGGGTATGCGAACGCTTGCTGTACTGGTTTGCTCAAAATCTTCTTCGGTGGTTATAAAACCGCCGCCAATGGAATAATAAACTTGCCTTAACAAAACTTTGCCATCAGCATCCAATGCAAAAAAACACATGCCATTGCTGTGTTTTGGTAAAACTTCTTTCTGCAGGAAAATAAAATCTTCCTGTTCACGGAAGAAAATATGCTTCTTGCCACCGAGATAAAGGGTCTGCGTTGCTAAAATTTCTTGCATGCGAGGAATCATGCTATCGGGAACTACCGTTTCAGGTAATTTGGCTTCCAATCCATTTAAGATGGCTTTGTCGGTGCCATGCCCTTTACCGGTTAATGCTAAAGAACCATATAATTCAATGCGCACGCGATTGGTTTGGTCAAAAAGGGAATTTTTTTCTAGCAGCTTTAAAAATTCATTAGCCGCCAACATCGGGCCTACGGTGTGTGAGCTGGATGGCCCAATGCCAATGGAAAATAAATCAAATAAGCTGATGTTCATGAATTAACTCAACAGAGTAGTTTTTGCCAACGGTATAAGATGAATCTTAGCACACTAATGGATGCCGGGTTAATACTCGCAGGCAGAATGAGATACTCATTTTATGCAGTGAAAACTGAGCCATTTGCTCACGGTTAACATGCTTGCAGCCAAGCCTTTTTTTGCAGAGTCAGCATCAATTTCTGGGAGGAATTTGTCATTTCTATTCATTTTATCGATAATGCAAGCATTTGTACTGAGATAAAATATGATGATTGCAGTTTATGGGGCAGGTTATGTTGGTTTGGTGTCTGCTGTTTGCTTTGCCAAACTTGGGCATCAAGTGATTTGCGCGGATATCAATAGCGACCGGATCAAGCAATTAAATGCAGGTGAGTGTCCTATCTATGAAGAGCAATTACCGGAATTATTAAAAGAGCAATTGTCTTCCCGGCGCTTACATTTTACTTCTGAGCCCGCGCTGGCAATTTCCAAAGCCAATGTCCATATTATCGCCACCGGCACCCCAAGCTTGCCAGACGGCAGCGCCGATTTATCGCAAGTGTTCGCTGTGGCAGTACAGGTTGCCCGTGAAACGGAAGCGGATGCTTTACTGGTTACTAAATCTACAGTACCAGTAGGTACTGGCACTGCCATTGAAAAGCTGGTGCAAGAAGAATTGGCTCGCCGCGGAAAACTACATCGCATTGATGTAGCATCAAATCCTGAGTTTTTGCGTGAAGGAAGTGCCGTATACGATTTTTTAAATGCCGATCGCATCGTAGTCGGTGGTAATGAAGCTGCACTGAAAAAATTACAAAAATTGTATCAACCGCTCACTTCCCAAGGGATTCCCCTGGTGCAGATGAGTCGGGTTTCCGCAGAACTGACAAAATATACTGCCAATACCATGCTCGCCTGTCGGATTAGTTTTATGAATCAAATAAGCAATATTGCAGCTGCAGTAGGTGCTGATATTGATGAAATTCGCGAGGGTATCAGCCTTGATCACCGGATTGGCCCTCATTTTTTGCAAGCCGGTATAGGGTATGGCGGCTCATGTTTTCCGAAAGATACGCGCGCGCTTATCCAAACCGCCCGCCAGCTTGGGATGAATCGAAGTTTGCTGGCAGCCATAGAAGAAATCAACCAATTACAGAAAGGCTGGGTGGTTCAGCAATTGAAAGCCCATTTTCATGATGAATTGCAAAACCTTACAATCGGTATTTGGGGCCTGGCGTTCAAGCCTGGAACGGATGATTTACGTGAAGCCAGCAGTTTGGTAATTATTGAATCTTTATTGGCAGCGGGTGCTAAATTACGCTTATATGATCCAGCCGCGATGCGATCATTGCAAAAACAAGCTGAATACTCTCCGTCAGTGGCTTGGTGCAATTCTGCCGAGCATGTACTTGAAGGTGGTGTCGATGCCTTGGTGATTGCGACTGAATGGCCGGTTTTCAGGGAATTTCCCTTATCGGTTCTTGCTCGATTGTTAAAGACTGCACCATTGTTTGATGGGCGTAATTGTTTTGAGCCGATAAAAGTGCAAATGGCCGGAATATCTTCTTATTATTCTGTGGGTAGACCCCACCTATTAGGCAAGGATATCAACAATGCAAGTTAAAAAAGCTGTTTTTCCTGTCGCAGGTTTAGGTTCGCGCTTTCTGCCGGCAACCAAAGCCAATCCGAAAGAAATGCTTCCCATCGTGGATAAGCCTCTTATCCAGTATGCTGTTGAAGAAGCAGTACGCGCTGGCATGACGCATATGATTTTTATTACCAGCTCCAGCAAACGTTCCATCGAAGATCATTTTGACAATCATTTTGAATTGGAGACTCGTTTAGAAGAGCAAGGCAAGGAACAATTACTGGCTTTGGTTAAGAATATCTCCCCCCCCGGGATCCAGTTTACCTACGTCAGGCAAAACCAGCCTTTAGGGTTAGGCCATGCTATCCTTTGTGCCGAGCATGTTGTCGGCAACGAACCATTTGCTGTTTTACTGGCAGACGACTTGATTGATGATTTGCAATCGCCATGCCTTGCTGCTATGGGCGAATATTTTATGCAGGATGGTGATTCTGTTATCGCGGTGCAACCGGTGCCCTGGGAAGACATTCATCAATATGGGGTAGTCAGCCTATGCGATCATTCAATCCATTACTCTGCCATCCAATCGATTATTGAGAAACCGAGCAAAGCCCAGGCTCCTTCTAATTTAGCGGCGGTTGGGCGTTATATTTTCACTCCTGCAATTTTTTCATGTTTAAAGCAAACGCAAGTTGATCACCGCGGCGAAATTCAACTAACAGACGGCATACAACGATTATTGCTTCAGGAAAAAGTACATGCTTACCTTTTCCGTGGCAAACGTTATGACTGTGGTTCAAAATTAGGCTATTTACAAGCTACTGTAGAATTTGGTTTACGCCATGCAGAGATTGGAGACGCCTTTGCTGCTTATTTGCAAGAATTTAATAGGGAGCATGCATGTGCTTTATCCGATTGATCTTATGGTAATTTGTACTTGGCGTACCGGTCGATCTCTGGCAAGATCCAACTGATTTGATTACTCCAGTGAGGGACTATGAAAGTTTTGGTTGCAGTGAAGCGCGTGATTGATCCTTATGTAAAAATTCGGGTTAAGGCAGACCAGAGTGGTGTGGAAACGTTAAACGTTAAAATGTCCATGAACCCTTTTGACGAAATCGCTGTGGAAGAAGCAATTCGATTACGGGAAAAAAATCAAGCTGCGGAAGTTATTATAGTCAGCCTAGGCAGCGATGCTTGTCAGGAAACTTTAAGGCATGGTTTAGCATTGGGAGCGGATAAGGCTATATTAGTGCGTACAAACCAAACGTTTTGCAGCTTGAATACAGCAAAAATTCTGCAAAAAATAGCTGATAAAATCCAACCTGCCCTGATTATCATGGGCAAGCAATCAATAGATGGCGATAACAATCAAACCCCGCAAATGCTGTCTGCTTTGTTAAATTGGCCGCAAGCTACCTATGCGTCAAAAATTGATTTAAATGACGGCTGCCTTCATGTCACGCGCGAAATTGATGGCGGTCTGGAAACTTTGGAATTGGGATTGCCGGCATTAGTTAGCACTGATCTTCGCTTGAATGAACCGCGTTATGCCAGTTTGCCCAATATTATGAAAGCCAAGCAGAAACCGTTGGAAGTGATCGAGCTTGACAGTTTAAGCTTAACGCTTAACAAACACATCGAAGTATTGAGTGTAAAAGCGCCTCAGACACGCAATGCGGGAATAAAAGTGGATTCTGTACAAGAGTTGATGGATAAATTACAACACGAAGCCAAAGTGCTTTGATAGGGAGAAACAGTGAGCGCTTTAATCCTTGTTGAACATGATAATGCCAATCTTCATCCTTCAATACGTAATGTATTAACGGCCGCATTACAGCTAGACGATAAACCAATACTGCTTGTTGCAGGATATCATGCAAGTGCGGTAGCCGCACAGGCAGCAGCCTTGGCGGGCGTTCATGCCGTTTGGTATGTGGATCATGCTGATTACGAACACCAACTGGCTGAAAATGTCAGTCTTTTGCTTGCTGATGTGGCTGCCTCATTTAATTTCATTTTGGCGGCTTCAACTTCATTTGGTAAAAATATATTGCCACGGGTGGCTGCTTTGCTCGATGTGGCGCAAGTATCGGACGTGACGAAAATTTTGGATCAAAATACATTTGAACACCCCATTTATGCAGGGAATGCGATCGAAACAGTCCGCGTCATGGATAGCAAAAAAGTATTAACCATACGTCCTACCGCTTTTGATGCAGTGGTTACAACCCAATCTCCATGTTGTATTGAACATATTGAAAAAATATTTCCGCAAGAAAATACAAAGTTTATCAGCCGCGAACTCAGCCAATCGACCCGCCCTGATTTGGCAAGTGCTAAAATTGTAGTTTCCGGAGGCAGAGGATTACAGAGTGCAGAAAAGTTTAAGTTGGTTGAAGAATTGGCTGATGCTTTGGGTGCTGCAGTTGGGGCTTCACGCGCTGCTGTAGATGCAGGCTTTGTTTCCAATGATTATCAAGTTGGCCAGACAGGCAAGGTGGTTGCCCCCACTTTGTATATCGCAGTTGGGATTTCAGGTGCGGTGCAACACTTGGCAGGGATGAAGGATTCAAAAATAATTGTGGCCATCAATAAAGATGCCGACGCCCCCATATTCCAAATTGCCAATTATGGCTTGGTGGGCGATCTGTTTGAATTGATACCACAGCTTATTGATGCAATAAAACAAAGAAGAATGGAGTAATAACGCATGTTAGTGGGTGTACCTAAAGAAATTAAATCACAAGAAAATCGGGTCGGCCTTGTTCCGGCAAGTGTGCGCGAAGTAGTGCGCGCCGGCGGAGAAGTTTTAGTAGAAACAAACGCAGGGCTTGGGATTGGTATCAGCGATGAACATTATCGCGCAGCAGGGGCAGAAATTGTTGCAACTGCCGATGAAGTATTTGCTCGTGCCGAACTGATTGTAAAAGTAAAAGAACCGCAACCCATTGAATGTAAACGTTTGCGGGAAGGACAGGCTATTTTTACTTATCTGCACTTGGCTCCTGACCCACAACAAACACGCTTGCTTAAAGAATCAGGCGTCACGGCTATTGCCTATGAAACCGTGACTCAAAATGATGGTGGTTTGCCTTTGCTAACGCCTATGTCCCAGGTTGCCGGGCGTATGTCCATCCAGGCTGGGGCGCATTGTTTGGAAATGGCGCAAGGCGGCAGCGGCGTGCTGTTGGGGGGCGTTCCTGGTGTATCCCCAGCTAATGTCGTAGTAATTGGAGGCGGAGTTGTTGGCACGAATGCGGTACGCATGGCTATGGGTATGGAAGCGCACGTAACTGTTCTGGATAAGTCTTTATCACGCTTGCGGGAATTGGATTTCCAGTTTGGCTCAAAATTAAATACCATTTATGCGACCGCGGAATCCTTGGAACAATATGTAACGGCAGCGGATTTGGTGGTTGGCGCGGTACTGGTTCCTGGCGCTGCTGCGCCGAAGTTGGTAACGCGTTCGATGCTGCGCGCCATGAAACCAGGTTCAGTCGTGGTGGATGTTGCCATCGATCAGGGCGGATGTTTTGAAACAAGCCGTCCGACTACTCATCATGAACCTACTTATATGGAAGAAGGGGTGGTGCATTACTGTGTGGCGAATATGCCAGGTGCTGTCCCTAAAACGTCCACGTTTGCCCTTAATAATGCGACATTACCTTTTGTCTTAAGTTTAGTTACCAAAGGCATAAAACTCGCATTATTAAGTGATGGCCATTTGTTAAACGGTTTAAATGTGCACCAAGGCATGGTTACCTATGAAGCTGTTGCGCGCGATTTAGGATATGAATATGTCGCTGCTACGGATGCTTTGGCGAGATAATTTTTAAAGGCAGCAATTGCTGCCTTTTGCAAGCGTTATCTTAAGTCAACTGACCATGCAAGGAATTTGGCTGTTGGAAATAAATAAAGGCACAGCATAGATGGCACCCTGGCTTAAAACTCTCTAACACAGACAAATTTCCACATTTTCCTGATTGATAATATCTACTGCCCATAACCTATAGTAAAATAATGCTTTTGGCTTTAGAAATGACAAGAAAGTGGTTGTATAAAACAGTTTTTCTTTTAATATTTTTCCCGTTCCAGAGTTATAGCTGGAATGCTTTAGGGCACCGTTTAATCACTGAAATGGCGTATCAACACCTCACTTCGCACGCTAAAGAAACGTTCAATGCTTATAATCTTGCGCTAAACAAAATTTATCCTCAACGTGATTTGATTGAAGCTTCGGTATGGCTCGATAAGATGCGTTTTTATGAAGTCCACTGGTATGATAAATTGCATTATCTTAATTGGTTTTTCTCCGAAGAAAGAGTAAATAAACCGCTTAGAAATCAAGGGATTAATGCATTATGGGCCGTGCGGCAGGCAAAACGTACTTTATTGAGTTCCAAGGCTAGACCTATTGATAAAGGGCTTAGTTTACGTATTTTATTGCACGTAGTGGGTGATATACACCAACCTTTACATGTAGCCACGCGCGTTAATACTCGTTTTCCCAAAGGCGATCGGGGCGGAAATTTGGCACTTTTAGGGAAAAATCCAGTTGCCGATAATCTCCACGCTTATTGGGATAAAGGCGGCGGATTTTTAATCAAACCTCGCTATACGCAAGCAGAAGTAAAGAAACTGGCAGCAGCATTAGAAAAAGAATGGCCATGCCGTTTGGATGCGATCGATAAAAATCCCAAGCACTGGGCAAAGGAATCCTACCATGATGCCACGCATTATGCTTATGTCATTATGGATCAGCAAGTTCCTTCCAGCGAGTATCAACAGACAACGCAAAAAATAACCCGGCAAAGACTTGCTTTAGCAGGTTGCAGGTTAGCAGCCGTGTTGAATCAAATTGATGAAGACTTGAGCCAGCAAACAATAGTCAGCCGTAAAACAAAGCGCTATAAAACCAAAAGGGCTTAATAACGATAATTTGATTAAGTCTGCAGGTGAATATCAAGCCTTTTATTCTTGCCTATTTACTACCCTGGCTGATTAATGTGATATCATCACATTTTTTATATTCTTTTTCGCTAATGAAAATTAAGTTTTTTTTCCTCAGTTTATTATTCAGTTTTTCTGCAGTGGCAGCACCTCATTTCATGCCCGCCAAGCCTTCGTTCAAAACTCATTATGCAAGCAATGCTGCTGATTTATGTGCGACGGCAAAAGAAACATTAGCCTATTTAAATCGGGGAGAAGCTTATGATCCAAAGGTCATCCATGCAGGCAAAGTGTTGCGATTACCATTGCAGCGCGTAAAAGAAACGCTAATGTTTATTTGCCGGCATCAAAATAAGCTGCATGATCCAGCTTTTATTGAAAAGCATTTTGAATTTATCCGTTGGTATCCAGATATGGAGCAATGCAAACCATTGCAATCTAAAAAAACGCTGGTAGCTAATTTACCAAGCGATAAAATTTTAATGACCAAGTATTATATTCACCGTGCCAAAGCATCTGATAAACGAACGCCGCAGTATCCTTTCCCTTTGTATGCCCTTCCAGAGGATGAAGCCTTGTTGACAATCGATGAAGCCAATGCAAGGAAAGAATTGCTCCGTTTTCAATATGGTAAACAAGCTATATTAAAAGGGGCTTTACGCAACAAACCTGTTCCCGTGCTTGCCTATTTAAAACGGGATGATCTCGAAGCTGCATTAATGCAAGGCACTATAGTTGCAGATTTTGTCGGGACAAAAGCGCAGGAAAAAATTTTCAATGTTAACCGCAGCAATAATATTGCTTATGATAACGCTAAAAATCCATTCGCACAGGAGCGTTACTGGTATTTTAAAAAAGTAGATGGTATTAAAGGTTATGGTAAAGATGCCAAAGAGAAAATTACCGTCAACAGCGAAGTAACGTTTGCAGCCGATCTTGAGCAATTTGGTTTGGGCAAGCTCCTCATGGTGCAATATGCAGACAAAGCTGGGGAAGTGATAACCAGGATTGGTGTATTGGCGGATACCGGAGGCGCTTTCCAAAATAATCAATACCAAGTAGATTTTTTGGCAGGCAGTTATGCCGGGAAAGAAGCTTTTTATCGTGCTACCCAGCATTTGCCTAATTATGTTGCGGCTTATTTTATGATATTGAAACAATAACATGAAAATTTTAATCCATCTCCTATGGTTTTTCAGTTCCTGCATACATGCATTCTCATGCCACGATGCGCAGATCATTCAGCAAAAGCCCATACAATTTGATCAAGAGCGGATTGAATTGACCCGCCAATATCAATTAACTCATTATGGGATTGATTCCAAATCCATTGAAATTGAACCCAGGATCATTGTATTGCATTGGACAGGGATCCCCACGGCTGCAGCTACGTTTCGCGTGTTTAATTCACCTACCTTTCCGAAAAATTCCCCTCGTATTAAAGAACTTCCTGGCAGTTTAAATGTATCCAGCCATTTTTTGGTGGATCAAGACGGTACCATCTATCAATTAATGCCGGATAACTGGATGGCGAGGCACGTCATTGGTCTTAATTATTTTGCTATCGGTATTGAGAATGTAGGGGGGATGAATGACCAGGATGATTTAACGGACGCGCAGGTGAGAGCGAACGCATTTTTGGTATGTTATTTAAAAAAGAAATACCCAAGAATCAACTACATTATTGGCCATAGGGATTATTTGAAATTTAAGGATACTCCTTTCTGGCTGGAGCTTGATCCGGATTACCATACCGATAAGAAAGATCCGGGGCCAGTTTTTTTAGACAAAGTGATGAAGCTAGTCGACTAAATTGCTATATCACAAAATTGTTTTCCTGTTGTTCAGAATCTTGCAAAATAGCATCAATGGTCGCTATCTTACAGGTGAGATTTCTTCTAATGTCATCATAAATAGCAGCGTAGTTACTGCAATAACCCCGGATTTTTTTTGCCAAGGAAACTTTATCAATCACTGTATTTTTTTCTAGATATTCAATACCACCTCGAATGGTATGAAACAGAATTTTTTTCAGGAGCTCATGCAGTGCTGCTTGCTGCGGATATTTTGCCAGAATCTCATCGGCCAATGAAAAAATTTTATCTTGTTGTGCGGTTTTTCGGCAGCTCATGATGATTTTAAGATAAAGCTCGGTTTCATCTTTAGGGTAATGCGATGCAATAGGAAAGGAAGTGTATGAAGATAATGAACCCATGTACGCTCTGTGTGCAATGTAAAATTTATTGTTTTGCTGCAATAAATCACCAATCCGATTCAAGGCAACAGCTAGGGTAAAAGTTTTTATTTTAATGTCTTGCCGCTCTTTTTTAAAATCTTCAGAAAGATGCAAGTAAGCCATTGTAAAAGCTTGTTGTATTTCTATGAGTTCTGCTATCAATCCCTTTGGTTTGTAGGAGCTTAGCTGAATACACCCGTTTACAATAACCGTATTATATTTTCGCAAGGTTTGATTATAAGTGATTAAAGCGTCTAGCTTGTGCATCATGCTTTGCCATGCCATCTCGTCATTTCCTTGCTCAAATAGTTTTTGATAAATTGCTTTTGCATATAATTGTCCGTGAAAAGCTTGTTCATTTAATTTTTTATAAAAATTAATCAGGGAAGAGCGGTGTGATTCCAGAAACGGATTAAGCTGCAGTAGATACGTTTTTTCATAGAAATTGATAATTTCCCCATGTCGTTTTTCCAGGTTATGGATCATTAAATCAATCGATTTAAATGCCAGTTTTAATGCATTGCCATGGCGATAATCCGCTCCCATTTGCCCAGTACCGGCAATCAATACAGTGGGGAAATTCATATCTTGAAAAACAAATTTGTTTAACTCATCAGGCTCGACTTTGAATAAGCATAAGCGTGGTTTTTTTAGATATTTTTGGGGCGGCGGTAGTTCCTCATAAAAAATATCCTTATCTCCTATGCAGAAAAGAACAGTTTGTAGCCATTTTTGTGCTTTTTCTCTGAATAAATCATTTGGGCACTCCACATACATTGCAAATTTATTTTTACCAAAAGTATGGACGCGTAGTTGCGGGTAAATAAATTCTCTCCAGCCTTCCTGCTGCAAGCGTTGCATAGCCAGCACGTATTTTTTCGGTGCAATTGCCATGGGATCAAATTCCTTGATTCGCAAAGCATCTTCTTCACTCATTCTTACATAGGCAAGGAAATGTTGTTTGATGGTTACATCGGTAATGATAGTGATTTGGAAAGGGGAGGGGTGCACCAGACTATTAATTTTATGGGCCAGAATTCTTTTATAGCCTGTACAATCAAAGACATGGCTACAAGGTAAAAATTCTTGGGTTTTTTCCTCGTTTACAACACAAATTCCTTTGTTATTTCCGGTTGCAAAATCCACAAATTCTTTATTTTCGAAACGAATATTAAGCTTGAGTGCATAAGCATATAATGCCCGTTCCACATCTTTCAAATGAACATTTTTTTCAGCATTAGGTAAAACTTCCAAATTTAAACGTTCTTTTATGAGGGTTAAAATTCTACGATCAATGAGCCCTGGCCGTGTATAAATTCCGGCGCGGGGATCAAAGACAAGCACTGAAATTCCTTGCCGGGCTAATAATATGGACGTGTATAAGCCACTTATTCCAGCTCCAATAACCACTGTATCCATGTTGACTGCATCAGGTAGCGTGAAGGTAACTTAAATTCTTGATCATCTGCACTGGATTATCTATGGCTCATTCCGCTTAATTTCAGGATGAAGCTATAAACCCTGATGAATGCGTTGCATCATCAGGGTTTATACAGCGCAATTTTAAATTGCATTAGTCAGGTTGTTTGTAACGAGGCAATGACAGCGCCTAAAAAGCGCGTAGCTTCACCACCCGTTACAGCACGGTGATCAAAGCTTAACGACAGCGGCAGCAGGCGGTGGGCTGCAATTTTTCCATCCACGCATACAGCGCCCTCATATAACCGTCCCACGGCAAGGATAGCTACCATCGGCGGTACAATGATGGGGCTTGCAAAACGTCCGGCAAATTTGCCGAAATTTGACAAGGTGATGGTTGCACCTTTTAATTTATCTGCGGGTACACTGCGTTCACGTACGGATGTTTTGAAATCATTAATGATTTGACGTAATTCTTCTGCAGAATGTTTACCGGCGTCATGAATAACGGGTACAAAAAGCCCATCTTCTGTATCCATAGCCAAGCCCAAATGCACTTCTTTAAAACAACGGCGCGCACCCTGTTCTTTGTCAAACCAGGCATTTAAAGCAGGCTCTTGTTCGCTTGCATCGACAATAGCCTTAATCAAGCGCGCCGTAATGTCGGTTTGCGTTTTCCAGCACTCGATGTCAGCTTCATCAAAAATACTGACCGGCACCACTTCCTGATGGGATTGCACCATGCTATTGAGCATGGCACGCCGTACGCCGCGCAATGGTTCATAGCCATCCTTGGGTTTGGATTTTTGCTCGGCAGCGCGTTGTACATCTTCCCTGGTGATCACCCCATGTTCACCCGTTGCCGTTAAAGTGCTTAAATCAATGCCAAGTTTCTTGGCCAGCATGCGTACAGCTGGCGTGGTTTTGATGCGTTGCCTGGCAGTCTGGGAAGTGCCTATGGTGAAGTGATCTTCACTGATTTCATGGCTCTCTTCAAGATTACCGACGACAGTACCTTTATCTTTAACGACATGATCTTCCGCAGAAGCGAAAGCGACTAACGGTTCACCTGTTTTAATGACATCACCCGGTTTACCAAAAAATTTGACAATGGTTCCATCCTGGGGGCAGGGCACATCAACCACCGCTTTAGCGGTTTCCATTGAAACCAAGGGTTGATCAGCTTTTACAGTATCGCCTTCTTTTACAAACCACTCATGAATTTCAGCATCCGGTAAACCTTCACCCAAATCAGGCAAGTTAAAAATTTTCATGATGACTCCATTATGCTTAAAACACTATCCTTGATGCGGTTGACGCTTGGAATATAGTGTTTTTCCAATTGAAAGTAGGGCATGACGACATCATACCCGGTAACCCGTTGCACCGGTACCAGTAAATCAGCCAGGCAATTTTCCATAATCTGCGCAGAAATTTCTGCACCTACGCCACCTGTTTTTGCCCCTTCATGCACAATAACGCAACGACCGGTTTTTTCTACGGAAAGTAAAATGGTTTCAATATCCAAAGGTTTGAGAGAAGCCACATCAATCACTTCACAAGAGATCCCTTCTTCGCCCAATTGCTTGGCGGCTTGCAATGTTTCATGCATGCTGGCACCCCAACTGATGAGAGTGACATCTTCCCCTTCCTGTAAAGTAAAACATTTACCCAAGGGTAAAGCTTGCCCATCATCAGCTACGGGTTGTTTTACCAGGCGGTAAATACGTTTAGGCTCAAGAAAAATGACGGGATCAGGATTGCGGATTGCTGCAAGCAGCAAACCATAAGCGCGCTTGGGCGAGGAAGGGATGACTACTTGCAAGCCAGGAATATGGGCAAACAAAGCTTCTGTGCTTTCTGAGTGATGTTCAGGCGCACGAATTCCGCCGCCAAAAGGTGCACGGAATACAATAGGACAATGCAAGCGGCCGCGCGTGCGGTTGCGCATCCGCGCCGCATGAGAAATAATTTGATTCATGGCAGGATAAATAAAACCCATGAATTGAAATTCAGCTACGGGTTTTAAGCCTTGCACAGACATGCCAACTGCCAAACCCGCAATCATGGATTCTGCCAGAGGGGAGTCAAACACGCGTTTCTCGCCAAAGCGTTCTTGCAAACCAACGGTTGCTCTAAAAACACCACCGTTTTTGCCAACATCTTCACCAAATACCACAACATTTTCATCATGTGCCAGTTCATAGGCTAAAGCCTGAGTGACAGCTTCGACCAAGGTAATATCAGCCATGAGCGAATTCCTCCATTGCAATTGCTCTTTGCTCAATCAAATAATCAGGCAATTCGGCATAATGATAATCAAAAATACTGGTTATAGGTTGAGGGGGGCGATGCAAATACTCTTCAACCGCCTGTTGCACATCTTGAGCGCATTGGTTTAATAATTCTTCTTCCTGCTTTTCATCCCATAAATTTTGCGCCAGCAAAAATTGTTTAAAGCGGCGTATTGGCTCATTCAACTCAGCTTCTTTGACCTGGGTCTGTGGTTGATAGCGGGTTGCATCATCAGCTGTGGTGTGATCGCAAAGGCGATACGTGATGGCTTCAATTAAGGTTGGTCCCCCGCCGCGGCGTGCTTGTTCAATGGCATCGCCCACGGCAGTGCGCACGGCGAGCACATCGTTGCCATCCACTTGTTTTCCTGCAAATCCTCCGGCAATAGCTTTTTGGGCAATGGTCTGCGTATGAGTTTGTTTTTCAATAGGAACAGAAATGGCCCAACGATTGTTATTGACTACAAATACCACCGGTAAGTTCCATACCCCGGCTACGTTAATGGCTTCGTAAAAATCCCCTTCAGAAGTCCCGCCCTCGCCAATGCAAACGACAGCAACCCGAGGCTGCTTACGGTATTTAAATGCGAAAGCGATTCCACAGGCATGCAAGCATTGTGATGCGATGGGGACACAGATAGGCAAGTCTTCAGAATTGCACGAAAATTGGCTGCCGCGCTCGTCTCCTCCCCAATAGGCTAAAATTTCGGACATTTTTACGCCACGCTGAAATTGCGCGGCATAATCACGATAATAAGGAACTAATACATCTTCTGGTTGCATGGCGTTGCCAATAGCTGTGGAAATGGCTTCTTGCCCATTGATCGGGGCATAAGTACCCATCTTGCCGGTACGTTGCAAAGCAATGGCTTTCCTATCAAAAGTACGCGTTAAAACCATATGACGATAGAGAGCAAGCAAGGTTGATTTATCTTGCGCAAAAGAGGGCAGGGTGCCGCAAATTTCTCCTTTGGCATCGAGAATTTGCGTATAGGGTATTTCAAAGCGGGCAACAATTGTTGTCAAGGCTTATCTCCTTTAAGCTACACGTCGCCATAGAATACTCATATTTCCAGGCAAAAACCAGCGCTGCTCTAATGCAGCAATGGGCAGCTATTTTCTGTTTTAAAAGATATGTTAGCATCTGCAGGCGCTCTGACGACAAATGAATTTAGGGAAAAATATGCAACAGGAACATAAAAGTGATCTCCATTGTCATTTGAATGGAAGTTTTAGCGATGAATTCTTAGAGAAAACAGCGGTTAAAAACGGATGTTTGCAAGTATTTGCGGAGTTAATGGAAGTGAAGGAAAAATATTTTCAACTTACCAAGCAACAGCCGCAAGAGGGTTTTTCTCTCGACTCCATTAATTTAATTTGGAAACAATTTGCCCTGGTTCACAAAATTGTGCGGGATTTGGAAGACATAAAAAACGGCGTCGTCGATGTGGTTTCGCATTCAGTTAAGTATCTGGAAATTCGCACGACTCCTAAGGAAATGGGCAATGGAACCATTGAGCAGTACATTGAATCATTTGAACAAGGGTTAATTGAGGCGAACCAAGTCCATAAAAATAAAAAAGCCGTGGGTTTATTAAGTTTGGATAGAACGATACACACGGTGGAAGATGCCAGGCGCTACATTCATTATATAAAGAAAAGCCCGCATGGCGTCCTGGTCGGCCTCGATATTTCCGGTAACCCAATTGCCAAGCGTACGTTAAGCGGTAAAGACTTGGAAAAAGTGATTCAATTGGCTTTTGCCAATCAACTTCCCATTGCAATCCATATGGGGGAGTGTGATAGCGGTATTGAACGTCAGGATACAGACATTGTTTTGGCTGCCATTGAGCAATTTGCCATAAGCGAAGCGCGCTTTAAACAAGGTAATCCCTTGCATGGCAAAGTGCGCTTAGGTCACTGCATTTTTCTTTCAAAAGAACAGAAAGAGAAAATCAGGGAATTGCAAGCACCAATAGAGGTTTGCCCAACGTGCCACAGCAAATTAAATTGGCATCTTGAAAAATCAGTGCATCCGGTAACCGAGATTTATAATGACATCAGCGCTCCCATTATTCCTGGCACGGATGATGCCGGTATCTTTGGTTCTTCAGGAAAAAAAGAATTTGCAAAATGCAAATCACTTTTTTTTAACAAACATCAACTGGAAGACGATGACATCAAAAATCATCAGGCGAAGTTTCGCTTTTCCAATCCATGATAATTTAATAGATAAGCTAAATATTAAGGCTATGTATTTTATGGCATTATTGCCGCTTTACATATTAGAAATTACATGAAATCAATAACAAAAGATGAGATAAATCCTGATGCCTCGATGGGCCTTCCACTAGCGCCTTTACCTTTTTACAGGATTATAAGAAAGGAAAAGCATTCTGAGTTTCATATAACTTCTCGGGGAGAAATTTTCGCATCAGGATATAACTTATTTGGACAATTGGGAGCAGGTAGTCAAGGTAGGATAAATGGACTGCAAGAAATCAAAACAACTGCTGCAATATGCAATGTTGCCCTAGGCGCTCACCACACGATTATTTTATCCTGCAAGGGTAAATTATACGCTGCAGGAAGCAATCATTTTCATCAGCTTGGGATAGCTGGAATTGATAAAACTGGTATTTTTAAGGAAATAAAATTTTTAGCAGGCAAAAATCCAGGCGTCAAATTGATTGCAGCAGGAGTTTTCCACAATCTTGCTTTAACCATTCATAATGAATTATATGTTTGGGGCAACAATAGTCGTGGCCAATTAGGATTGGGGAATGAACAAACAATTACCACTCCTAAAAAAATATCAGCAGAAAATTTTGCTGGCGAAGAAATTGTTTCCATGGCTGCCGGACTTTCCTTTAGCGTCATACTCACCAACGCAGGTAACGTTTATACCTGTGGTGATAATAGTTCCGGGCAATTAGGACGCCCAGGAGAACCGGGTAAATTTATGCCGGTTGCGGGTTTAGACAATATCAAAGCGATTGTGACCGGTGACTATCATGTATTGGCTTTAACTCGTCATGGAGAACTTTTTGGCTGGGGATACAATGGTTTGCATCAGATTGATAATAGTGCAACGAAAGAATTCCTCTCACCTAAACTCATATGTAATTCGGTGGCTGCTATCTTTTGTGTGGCGGATCTATCCTTGATTTTAACTGAGAATTCACCACAAGCCTGCTTCATTAAATTGGAAAACAATCCATTTTCCATTGAATGCCGTGGAAAAATTGCAGACTTTACGAGCCAACAACTTCATGACTTAAAAGAAACTATGATTCAGCAATATGTTTATGATAAACAACAGAAATTAAACCAATTAGCAGGTGTTGAACAAAGTTCTTCATACACGGATATCAAGTTTTTCTTTGGCTATCGAAAAAAAGGCAAAATTTCCTTGGATGAAGAAAAATCTTCTACCTACAGCCAATTGATCCCTAAGGGCTTCTAATTCACAGGGTAGCGCAGGTGTTTAATACTGTCGCCCTGATTTATTTGGAGTTCTTTCCATTTATTGCAAATTTGTGCCAGTCAATGGCACTTACGCGAATCAAAGTAAGTTTATCTATTTGTTGCAGTGCTCAGGGAAATTCCAAGGGGCAGGAGGTGCATAAAACTCAGCCCTAAAAAGGTTGGAAATTTGAAAATAGCTCATTATCTTTTTCTGCCGCATTATCCAAACTCCTTTCAGGAAGAGGCAGCTTCTCGCAAGCGGTTTTAAGGGCCTTTATTTGTTCCTCTAGACGCTTTAATTTTTTGATTTGTACTGGAGCTGCTTTTATCTGCTTTTCAGCAGTGCCCATTGCCTGCGAAAGATGGTCGAATTGTTTTTTTTGGGTTACCAATTTTTCCTGCAGTGATTTTATCGAGTGTTCAAAGGAAATTTTGGTTGACTCATAGACTTCCTCAGCAACACATTTTGCCTGTGCGGCAGTAATAAATTTTTGCGGAATAAAGAAAAGTACAAGCGACTTTAGAAAACCTGGATTTTTATCGGCTATAAATTTTTCAAAAGAAGTGGGTACAGCAGGAGACACCAGGTTCTTTAGTTCGCTCTTTACTAATGATATTTCTTTCTCAATTGCCGTGAACGATTGTTGTTTTTTATTTTTTTTAAGTTCTAGCTGACGTTTATTGTTTTCATTTTCAGGAATAGCGTTGTTAATTTTCTCTATTTCTTCGGGGATAATTGCCAGTGCTTCCCCTGCGGCTGCCATAAGCTGACTGATGTCGTCATCATTTTCCGCTTTATGATGCGAAACTTTTTCTGCCTGACTCATTAACGGATTTAGCGTTTCTGGAAAATGACTTTTCCCCTCCAGCTCTAATATGGCATTTACTGCGCTTTTGATTTCATTTCTGATTAATTTTATTTCTTGTTGTTTTTGAGCATATCTTAATTGTATGTCATGCAATGAAAACATTATCATCTCACAAAATAATCCTATTATTTAATTTTAGATCATTTTGTTTCTTTATTTTGCTCTCAAATAAATACGATGTAGTTGCACAGCGGTTACTGCATGATTGCCATAGCGTTTGCCTATTTTCGTTTTATTTAAACAGGACGAATGCATGCATTAAAGACATTGGGCTTTAGATGGCCTAGCGATGTTGTTTCAACAGTTTCTTGAGTTCCGGCCAGGAGCGGGTGTTGAGTACATTTTCCTTTTCTAACCAGCCTCGCCGTGCTTGATCAATTCCAAGCTGCATAAAATTAAGTTCCCGCGTACTGTGCGCATCACTGGAAATAGCTAGTTTCACTCCTTTTTCTTTTGCTTTTTTACAATATTCATCATGAATATCCAAACGAAAAGGCTGTGCATTTAACTCGATAAAACAATGGTTATCAAGGGCTGCCTGTAATATGCGATCCATATCTATGGCATAAGGCGGGCGTGAGCGGATTAGCCTTCCCGTTGCATGCCCCAAAATATTAAAATAAGGATTTTCCATAGCTCGTAAAATGCGCTCAGTTTGTTTTTTTTCATCAATTCTGAATTTAGAATGAATGGAACAGACAATGATATCCAATTCTTTTAAAATATCATTGGATAAGTCCAGGGTGCCATCTTCCAGAATATCCACCTCAATGGATTTTAAAACCAAAAAACCATTTAATTTTGCGTTTAATTTATCAATTTGCTTTATTTGTTCTAGCAAACGTTTTTCATCCATGCCATTGGTAATGGCTAATCGTTTGGAGTGATCAGTGATAGCCAGGTATTCATATCCCTGCGCTAAAGCGGCATTTACCATGGTTTCCAAGGTATTCCGACCGTCTGTTTCAGTGGTATGGGAATGTAAATCGCCTTTAATATCCTGTAATTCAATTAATTCAGGCAAGCGGTTTTGTTGCGCCGCTTTAATCTCGCCCCTGTCTTCACGTAACTCTGGTTCAATGAATGCCAACCCGAGCCTGGCATACAGTTCATGTTCGGATGATAGGGGGATAAATTCCTCATTCCGATATAATCCCGCCTCCTTAATTTCCTCATTTTTTTCACAGGCAATTTTTTGTAATTGCTTTAGATGTTTTTCAGTGCCGGTATGCCAGAGAAGGGAAGCAGCAAAGCATGAGTGATGGATAAAATAAATATCAACCGGGACGCCATTCCACAAGCTTGCCCGCACATGGTTTTCGTCCATGGAAAATACAGAATTAAGCATGGGTAATTCATGACAGAGTGTGCTTGCCAGAGCTTCGTTTTCTGTTTGTACCAAAACAATTAAATGCTCAATTAATTCACGTTTTCGGCGAAATTCTCCGCTGCATTCTACGCGTTGTATGCCATCCGCCTGTTGCAGTTTGTTAATGAGTTCTTTAACAATTGGCAGTGCATGATATAAGCGAATGAACTTACCCTTAGGTTTGCATGCCAAAATGGCTTCTTTAATTTGTTCTGTGAAAGCCGGTGTAAATTCAGTAATGACATGAGACTTGAGAGCTTCCAATAATGTTTTTCTAGTATGAATGCCATATTTTTCGGTGAGCAGCTTTATTTTGTTCGTGCCTAGTCCCTGGATGTTTGCTAATTCATTGATTTTCCTTTGGGGAGTTTGCATCCAAGCAGGAAGTTTATTGGTTTTTACAATTTCTTCGATGGCTGCAGCAATACTTTTGCCAATAGAAGGAAGGGTGGTTAAATCAAAATTTTCCTCAAGTAACAAATAAATATTCCTATCTAGATTCTCAATTACACGCGCCGCACGGGAAAAGGCACGAGCGCGGTAGGGATTGTCACCATAAGCTCGCAATTTTTCTGCTTGCTCATAAAGCAAAGCGGCGATGGCATGGTTATTTTTTTCCATAAGCGAGTCAATAAAATTAACTTCTTTTTTAGCATAGACCAATTTTTTCTTGCTGTTTTTGTGAAGAATGCGGACAAAATTGCAGCAGCCGGTTGCTGTTAACTTAAAAATTTTATGCTCATATTTAAGCCACTGAATTATTTTGTATTTTTTTAAAAAAAAGAAAAATTGAATAAAAAAGCAGCTAAATACTTGCAAGGTATAAAATTTAAATGATCAAAAAGATCATATAAAGATCACAAAAGACTTTAAATAGTCAATCGATCAATTATAATGCAGGTTAAAAAATTATAATTGTGAGTCTTTATTATGCATATGCCGCCTGCAAAAAAACAACGCAGAGAGGCGCCTCAAATCCAAGTATCTCCACAAGAGATATGGGCTTCGCCACAAGTACCAGATTTTATTTTTGATTCCGAATCCGTTCCTGCATCAAACGCAACTCCTGGTTCTGAGCATGAGCCTCGTGGCCATAAAAGAGGGCGCGCTGAAAGAGATTTGTTTGTTGACACGGATTTAGAGATGGAACATGCAACTTATCCTGCAGCATGTTCTACACCACCTCAGTTAGTTGCCAATACTACACCTCACCCTCCACAACGGATGGATGAGACTTTGGCAATAGAAGCTGAAAAAAAGAGGGCTAAACACTCCGCCAGACTTATCTTTCGAAGAAGGAAAGGGAATTTTTTCACTGAACAAGAAATTGAAGCTTTTACAAAGCAACTTACCAGTCCTTTATTTGCAAAAGAGTGGGAAGCTTCCTATCGCAAGCTAATTTCTAATCACACTGGAAGCTTTGCAGACGTGCCCCAAAAAGTTAATAAAAATAGTGCCCTTCGTCAAAAGGGTTATCGTTCAGGAAGAGATGGAAAAAACAGGGGGGTAAAGGAGAAGACTGCAGCACAGTTAGAAACATTAAAAAAGACAAAAGGTGAGGACTGGGTTTTAGGATATATTGACGGTTGGAACAGCATAAAATTGGCAAAGAAAGATGCTGACTACAGGCGAGGGAAGAAAGCTGGTAGAGGTGCTGGCTTGGTCCACACTAAATTTGATAGAGAAAAGTTGCTGGAAAAGCATAAGGAGTACTGGTTAAAAGGCTATCTTGAAGGTTATAAAGAAACGAGTAGCAAGACGACTTCTAAAGAGGCCCACTACAACCGGGGCAAAAGAGCAGGGGCTTTGGCAGCCAATTATGAATGGGCGTTTTCGGAAAAAAATTTGGTTGATAAATATGGCCGGGATTTTTTTGATGGTTTTCGTGCCAGCTATGCGGCAAAGTTGCCCTTATCTAGTGAAAGCAGGGAATATAACCGAGGCTTTAAATCAGGTTATATTGCAAGCCGTCTGGGGTGTGGAATTTCTGAAAAGCGATTGGCCAAACGAGATGCTAAGTATGGCGAAGGATACAAAGAGGGATATAAATTGGGTGAGCAAAATTTTGCCGGACAGCAATCTGTTAATTTGGCAAAATATAATGGCGTACGCGCCGCATTAGCAGGATTTAAACGCCCGAATGAAGCTCATTTTAAAGCCCAAAAGAAAGATGCCGATTATCAAAAGCATTATTTAGAAAGTTATGATGAGGCAATAAAACGTTTTGGGGTTGTCGATCATAAAACTCTTACTTATTACCGGGTGGAAGATTGTGTAGTCGTTTCGTTTTATAGTTCTCAATTAGAGCAAGACAGTGAGGAAAAAAAACTTGCCTGCAAAAAGGCAGAATTTCTCCATAAAAATTTAAAAAAACTTTATGAAAAAACCATTCTCAAGGAAGAAGCTGATGAGTTGCAAATGCGGGTGCGAGGGGCTTTGCTTGTCATCGACAATTATCAAGTGCTTGAAGAGGAATTAGGATTTATCTCTTTGGAACAGTTAGCAGATTTACCCGCAGAAGATATGGCATATTACAGACAAATAATAAAAGAGCCCATTGCTGCCTTGATGGAGGATAATGTCGAAGCCGCGAATAATGACAGCGCTATCTTTTTGGAAATAGAGGAGAGTAGCGTTGCTTCCTTAAACTTGGAAGATGGAATAATTGATATTTTTGAAACGGATGAATTTTTTGAGAATGACGATCAGCCAGAAGCCCTCGAAACTACAAATTTTGCGCCTGAAGAGTCGGACGAAGAAAACATTTCGAATGAAGATGATTTATTTGCTGCTGCAAATGTCTCCAGCATGGGGTTTTTTTCTCAAAAACAACAGCCAAAAGATGTGGGGTTTAGTAGCAATTTAGGTCACGTCTCTAATCAGTACTAAATTAAAAAGCAGACATTTCGGCAGGAGCTAATTTGTAGTTGATGGAAGAGGCGCTCACATTCGTGAGTGCCTCTCTAAACGTTAGATTTATTCAGCCACGTCTCGTTTTTTCTGCCCGGTATAAAGCTGACGAGGTCTGCCAATTTTAGATTTATTTGCAGCCATTTCCATCCAATGAGACATCCAGCCCACGGTACGGGCTAATGCAAAAATTACCGTGAACATATTGGTGGGGATGCCGATGGCACTTAAGGTAATGCCTGAATAAAAATCCACATTGGGGTAGAGTTTTTTCTCGATAAAATAATCGTCTTCAAGAGCGATGCGTTCCAATTCCATAGCCAGCTTGAATAATGGTTCATTATGCGCGTCTACTGCTTCCAACACTTTATGGCAGGTTTCACGCATTACCTTAGCGCGCGGATCATAACTCTTGTACACGCGATGTCCAAAGCCCATCAAGCGGAATGGATCATCTTTGTCTTTGGCGCGCTTAATGTATTCATTAATGCGTTTTACATCACCAATTTCCTTTAGCATGTTAAGGCAAGCTTCATTGGCTCCGCCATG
Organism: Legionella septentrionalis; assembly: GCF_003989745.1. Lineage (GTDB taxonomy): Bacteria > Pseudomonadota > Gammaproteobacteria > Legionellales > Legionellaceae > Legionella_A > Legionella_A septentrionalis. The sequence continues at coordinate 44,786 of NZ_RZGS01000007.1, read as the reverse complement.
CGCAGGCCCCCACAATGCCCCAATGCCAGCAGAGATACAGGCAAATGGGTTGGCACCGGTAGAGCCGGCCAAGCGCACGGTAGACGTGGACGCATTTTGTTCATGGTCAGCATGTAAAGTGAAAATGGTGTCCATCGCTTTAACCAGGACAGGATTGGGGATAATTTCCTCGCTGGGGACACCGAACATCATATGTAAAAAATTCTCTGCATAAGACATCTTGTTCTGCGGGTACATATAAGGCTGGCCAATTGAGTATTTGTAACTCATGGCGGCCATCGTAGGAACTTTTGCGATTAAACGTACAGCGGCGATATAGCGATCGTTTTGATTATTCAAATCCATTGATTCATGGTAAAAAGCAGACAAAGCGCCAACCATGCCTACCATGATTGCCATGGGGTGGGCATCGCGGCGGAAGCCGTTTAAAAATTGATACATTTGCTGATGCACCATGGTGTGATTATTCACCAGATTATTAAATTTTGTTTTTTCTTCAGCGCCAGGAAGCTCACCATTTAACAATAAATAACAAACATCCAGAAAATCTTTTTTCTCGGCTAATTGTTCAATCGGATAACCACGGTATAAAAGAACACCCTTGTCACCATCGATGTAGGTAATTTTTGATTCACAAGATGCCGTGGACATAAAGCCCTGGTCATAAGTAAAAACACCGTGGGAGCCAAGCGTGTTAATGTCAATCACATCGTTGCCTAATGTAGGGCTGTAAATGGGCAACTCGATTGGTTCTTGCCCTGGTAACGTTAATTGGGCAGTTTTTTTTGTCATATGGACTCCTGTTGGTTAAGAGCTTGTTAACAAGTGTAGCCACTGTACGCAAAAAGTAGTTAACAAGTGCTATAGGCTCAATGTGTTCTACGGCAAGTTCGGAGCGTTCAGCATGAGCATGCATGCTTTGAAATCACCTTGGCAAGAATACATTTTTATAATAGCGTATACGGTCTCTTGCGTTTGTGCGCAGAACTATATAAAAATGACAAGCCTCAGTCAAATTTAAGGTTTCAAAAAAACTACAACCTTTACATTTCTTGCCGGATAGATAGGGATTTTATGATTAAAGCTGCTGAATTACCGTTAAACAAGCGCGGCGCTGTTTACCATTTGGATTTGTTGCCGGAAGAAATTGGCGACTTGATCATTACTGTAGGCGACCCTGCTCGGGTAGAAGAAATCAGCCGCCATTTTGACCGCGTGGAGGTGAAGCGCGCTCATCGAGAATTTGTCACGCATACGGGCACCATCGGCCCGCAGCGGTTGAGTGTTATTTCTACAGGAATCGGCATTCCTAACATCGACATTGTCATGAATGAGCTCGATGCGCTTGTCAATGTGGATTTAACAAATCGCATGCCATGCGCGGAAGCAAAATCATTAACCATCATCCGCTTGGGTACTACTGGGGGCTTGCAAGAAACCTGCAAGCCTGGTGATGTAATTTTAAGCCGGTTTGCCATCGGCTTTGATACGTTGCTTAATTATTATCAGGGCGAATTGAGCGAACATTCCAAAATTGAAAAAGCGTTGAAGCTTCATATGGAGGGAGAAAGCGGGCCTTTTTATTTGGTTGAAGCAGACACGTCTTTGCTACACCATTTTAAGAATATGGGAAGTGTAGGCATTACAGCGACCTGCGGCGGATTTTATGGGCCACAAGGGCGAAGGCTGCGTATTCCCTTATTTTACCCGGCTTTTTTAGATAAGCTCGCAGCATTTGCTTATTCTAATTATCAAGTACTTAATTTTGAGATGGAAACGGCTGGAATTTTAGGTTTGGGACGTTTGCTGGGACATCATTGTTTATCCATCAGTGTAATTATTGCCAATCGTGTGACCGGTGTATTTGCGAGTGACATTAAAGCAACCGTAGAAGAATTTATTGAAAAGGCTTTGAGCCATTTCGAAGGTCTATCTCGCAATGAAGTTTTAGGCGTCCGGCAAGAGGTACTATAAATTTAACCATTGGTAGAGGAGCCTTTGAGGGAGTTGTTTGCCAACTGCGGCTGAGCTAATTCAGCCACTTTAGGCGCAAGGTCTTGTTTAAAGTCATTGAGCTTAAGCTTGGGCGTACTGAAGAAGGTACCAGTAAATCCACGTTGGCTGCCTACCTCGATTACAATGGCAGGAAGAACAAGGATGGCCGCTAAAATTCCAAGAATGCCTCTTAGGATTGGATTCAGTGCAAACCAACCGCTATGCTTTTCTTTAAATGATCGGGCGGTTAGTTTACATTGGTTCACGAATTCAACAACCGATATAGTGCGTTTTTTAAAAAAATCATCAGCTGCCGTAGATAGCTGCTTCGTAAAATTCTCTACGATTTGCGCACCATGTTGGTTCCCATCCTGAATTAAAAGATTTTTATACTCATTTAACTGCAAAAACAACTCATTGAATTCTTTTTCAATGTCTCTGGGCCTTCGATTTTGCTGTTGAACCAGGGATGGTTTTTTCACAACCAGAAGTTTTCCTTGAAAGCCACTGCCAGCTTCTGGATGCAGGGATTTTTTAATTTGGCCCGAAGCATTTTGGGGATTTGTGTAAATTTTTTCATATTTTATCTGCTTTAGCTGCGGGTTTTTTTTAACCGAAACATAGTATTCAGGCTCTCTTTCCGGTAGCAATTGCATGGTGGAGGCATAAAATTCTTCTATCTTGCAAGTGTGCTGTTTTCCCCAGTGAATAAAGTAAAGTTCTTGCTTATCAAGATTAATTCCATTAATCACCGCTGCATGTTCATATTCTCCGCCAAATTGACCCGGTTTACTGGTGTACCGATTCACGTCAAAAAACGCAATGACAAGATTGCCGCTGCTTAAGTTTGCAGCGATGCGTTGCTTGAATAAATTAATATTATTTTTAAAATTAATTACTTCGGCATCATATCCCAAATAATGGCCACAAATTTTCTGCAGTTGCTTGATTTCCAGTAATTCGCCTTGTACTGAGCCCACAGTTTTTGCAAGCTTTCGTACAGAATGGTTGTATTTTTTTATCCCAAATACAGGCACAGGCGTATAGCCGAATAAATCGCCATAATATTTGTCCACTGTGGCAATGGCTGTGGGCTTGCACGTGTGGCCATGCTGTTCGATAGGATTTACTGGAATAAATAGCTTTGTCATGACAATAAAAAGGACATCTTGATCATTTGTTTATTATATTGCAGAAATATTAAGAAATAATTAAGAAGACTGTTAACTAGGAGAAAGAAGACTTTGGGAGTAGCCGGTGAGGGTCATCTTTAGGCAATTCACTGTCCTCTCGTATACTATCGTGATATTCTATTCCGCTATATCAATTAAATTGATTGTATGAGGATAAGTCTTAATTATGGTTTCCGCCAAAGAAGTCACACCGGTCAATATTGAAGATGAATTAAAGCAATCTTATCTTGATTATGCAATGAGTGTTATTGTTGGGCGTGCTCTGCCTGATGTGCGTGATGGGTTAAAGCCGGTACATCGGCGTGTGCTCTTTGCCATGAGCGAATTGGGGAATGATTGGAATAAGCCTTACAAAAAATCCGCAAGGGTAGTAGGGGATGTGATCGGTAAATACCACCCGCATGGCGACACAGCAGTCTACGACACCATCGTGCGTATGGCGCAGCCTTTTTCCATGCGCTACATGTTAGTGGATGGTCAGGGTAACTTCGGCTCGGTGGATGGTGATGCACCAGCAGCCATGCGATATACCGAAGTCAGGATGTCTAAGCTGGCTCATGCTCTTTTGGCTGATCTTGATAAAGAAACCGTTGATTTTAGTCCCAACTATGACGAAACTGAATTTGCGCCGGTAGTATTGCCGGCCCGTATCCCTAATTTATTGGTAAATGGTTCATCCGGGATTGCGGTAGGAATGGCGACCAATATCCCCCCCCATAACCTCACTGAAATTTTGGATGCGTGTGTGGCCTTGGTGGATAGACCTGAAACCGACATCGATGAATTAATGACAATCGTCCCAGGGCCGGATTTCCCAACGGCTGCCATCATCAATGGCCGGGCAGGCATTGTGCAAGCTTATCGTACAGGGCGGGGCCGCATCTTAATCCGCGCTCGTACCGAAATTGAAACGGATGCGCAGACGGGACGGCAAGCCATCATCATCACGGAATTGCCTTATCAAGTGAATAAGGCACGGCTGGTTGAGCGTATTGCCGAACTGGTACGGGAAAAACGATTGGAAGGCATTTCAGGTCTGCGTGATGAGTCTGATAAGCAAGGCATGCGGGTAGTGATTGAGCTCAAGCGCGGCGAAATTGCAGAAGTCATGATCAACAATTTATATGCGCATACTCAAATGCAGAATGTGTATGGCATTAACATGGTGGCACTGGTTGATGGACAACCTAAGACGCTTAATCTTAAACAAATCCTTGAGTATTTTATCAAACATCGCCGTGAAGTAGTCACGCGCCGTTCATTATTTGAATTAAAGAAAGCACGCAACCGGGCGCATTTATTGGAAGGATTGGGGATTGCTTTAGCGAATATTGACGAGATGATTGATTTAATTAAAAAATCACCCACCCCGCAAGATGCCAAAGAAGCCTTGTTGGGCAGAGCATGGCAGCCTGGCATGGTAACCGCGATGCTTGAAAAAACAGGAACCTTTGGTTCGCGTCCTGACGATTTACCGGCGCATTTTGGCCTTACGCAAGAGGGATATTACCTATCACCACAACAAGCACAAGCTATTTTGGAACTTAGGTTACATCGCCTGACTGCTCTTGAACAAGACAAAATTCTAAAGGAATTTGAAGAATTATTAGAAGTCATTAGAGAATTGCTGGAAATCCTTTCTTCGCCGGAACGCTTGATGCAGGTCATTCGCGATGAATTACTCGAAATGAAAGCTCAATTTGGTGATGCAAGGCGTACGGAAATTATTGCTTCTCAGGAAGATATCACCATAGAAGATTTGATTACGGAAGAAGATGTAGTCGTGACTCTTTCTCACCAGGGATACGTCAAATATCAGCCTCTTTCCGCATATCAAGCGCAACGGCGCGGCGGCAAAGGCAAATCAGCTACCAACGTGAAAGAAGAAGATTTTGTTGAACGTTTAGTCATTGCCAATACGCATGACACCTTATTATGTTTTTCCAATCATGGGAAATTGTATTGGTTAAAAGCTTATGAACTACCTTTAGCCAGCCGTATTTCGCGTGGCAAACCTATTATTAACATTTTGCCTTTGGCTGAAAATGAAGCCATTAATGCCATTCTGCCAGTACGTGAATATAAAGAAGAATATTATGTATTCATGGCGACTAAAAATGGAACGGTGAAAAAAGTGCCGTTAAACGCATTTAGCCGTCCGCGTACCAATGGAATCATTGCAGTTGATTTGGATGAAGACGACCGTTTGATAGGCGTTGATATTACCGATGGTCATAAAGAAATCATGTTGTTTAGCGATGCAGGTAAGGTCATCCGTTTTGATGAAAATCTGGTACGGCCAATGGGGAGAACAGCACGCGGCGTTCGCGGTATCCGCATGGGAGAGGAGCAATCTTTAATTTCCCTGGTCGTAGTAAATCCTGAGGGTGGCACCATTCTAACGGCAACGGAATTCGGTTACGGTAAACGTACCGAAATAGCGGAATATCGGATAACCGGCCGCGGTGGACAAGGAGTTATTTCCATTCAAGTGAATGAGCGAAATGGCAAGGTCGTGCGTGCCTTACAAGTTGCTGAAAATGATGAAGCCATGTTAATCACCGATAAAGGTACTTTGGTACGATTTAAAGTGAATGAGCTTTCTATTATCGGTCGTAATACTCAGGGCGTTCGCTTAATTAATCTCTCCGCAGGTGAGCGCGTCGTAGGCATGCAGCGCATAGAAGAAATAGAAGAAATTGACGAGGCTCTAGATGAAGGACATGAAAACGAGAGCCTATAATTTTGGGGCAGGTCCTGCCACACTCCCGGAATCCATTCTTGCCGAGGCTCAGGCTGAGCTTTTAAATTGGCAAGATTTGGGTTTGTCCATTCTGGAGATTGGACACCGGACACCTGAATTTATCTCACTGCTGGAGCAGGCGGAAGCGGACTTGCGCTTGTTGCTGGCAATACCGAAACATTATCATGTTTTATTTTTAAGCGGGGCTGCCCGTACCCAATTTGCCATGATTCCTATGAATTTTTTGGCAAAAGGGGAGCGCGCGGGTTACCTGGTTTCCGGTATTTGGTCTGAATTGGCATTTAAAGAAGCGCAAAAACTGGCGGATGTTTACTGCCTTGCGAGCTCCAAAGACCAGGAATATAAAACGGTGCCGAATGCAGTGGATTACCCGGTAGATGCCAATACCCGCTATATATATTACACACCCAATGAAACCATCAATGGTGTGCGTTATCCGCAAGTGCCGCAAGTGTCGGTGCCGCTAATTGCGGATATGACTTCCTGCTTATTAAGCGAACCGATTAATGTAACTGATTTTGGCTTAATTTTTGCAGGGGCGCAGAAAAATATCTCCATTGCAGGATTAACGGTAGTGATAGTGCGCCATGATTTATTGAATTTAATAAGTCATGCGTCCATTCCCACCATGTTGGATTATCGCACACATGCACAGTATAAATCCTTATATGCTACCCCGCCTGTGTTTAATTGTTATATTGCAGCAAAAATGTTTGCGTGGGTTAAAAAGCAAGGTGGGGTTAGTACGCTTTATCAACAAAATTGCCAAAAAGCTGCAAAACTATACACTTACATCGATCACTCTGAATTTTATAATTGTCCAGTGGCCAAGGAAGCCCGTTCGCTGATGAATGTTTGCTTTTCATTGCCCACACAGGAATTGGAAGAAAAATTCATTATGCGTGCGGCCGAGCAAGGTTTGCTTGCACTGCGGGGACATCGGGCGGTCGGCGGCTTACGCGCTAGTTTGTATAATGCAATGCCGATGGATGGGGTGGAGGCGCTGATTGGTTTTATGCAAGATTTCGCAGAGGAATATCATTCATGAATGGGTATCATTTTATTAGTCATCCGGTCTCATCCCTGAAAGGTGATATCACGATTCCGGGGGATAAATCCATTTCCCATCGCGCCATCATGTTGGGCGCTATTGCCAAAGGCATTACTACCATAAGTGGTTTTCTGGAAAGTGGAGATTGCCTGGCAACGCTCCGCGCGTTTCAAGCGATGGGCGTGAGGATAGAAGGCCCAGTATCCCAACGCGTGGTGATCCATGGTGTAGGAAAGTATGGCTTGCGCAAACCGGCAGCCGTGATCGATTGCGGAAATTCAGGGACGACGATGCGGCTTTTAGCAGGAATACTCGCCGCACAGCCATTTGACAGCGAATTAACCGGCGATGAAAGTTTACTAAAACGCCCGATGGAGCGAATTGCCCGCCCATTGATTAAAATGGGGGCTGTCATCAATACTACGAGTGGTCGCCCGCCCATCTCAATTCAGGGGGGACAAACCCTGCAAGGTATCAACTATGAAATGCCTGAGGCAAGTGCGCAAGTTAAATCATGCCTACTATTAGCAGGAATGTATGCACAGGGCGAAACGCAAGTGATAGAACCTGGGTTAACCCGTGATCATACGGAGCGTATGCTGACGGCTTTTTCTTATCCTATTCAAAAACAAGATAATGCAATCATCATTAATTCAGCCAGTGAATGCCAGGGCACTGACGTCATGGTGCCTGGAGATATTTCATCGGCTGCTTTTTTCATTGTTGCTGCCACGCTTATTCCTGGGGCTGAATTATTCATCCGCAATGTGGGCATTAACCCGACCAGGACAGGTATTATGCAAATCTTACAATTAATGGGCGCTGACATCAGCCTCAGTAATAAACGTTTATGCGGTGAAGAATTGGTCGCAGATCTTTATGTAAGGCACGCGCCTTTGGAAGGAATTGATATTCCTGCCGCCATGGTTCCCATAGCAATTGATGAATTCCCAGTTATTTTCATAGCCGCGGCTTGTGCAAAAGGGCAGACTTTGTTGCACGGTGCCCGTGAGTTGCGGTGCAAGGAAAGCGATCGCATTGCTGCAATGGCCAATGGTTTGCAACAGCTAGGAATTGAAGCGCAACCTCTGGAGGATGGCATATTTATTAAAGGTGGTCATTTGCAAGGTGGCGAAGTCGACAGCTGCCATGATCATCGTATTGCCATGGCATTTGCCATTGCTGGCGCAATAGCCAATGCCCCGGTTAAGATTTTAAATTGTGCAAATGTAGCTACTTCTTTCCCAACTTTCGTATCGATTGCCAATAAAACAAACATGCAAATAGAAGAAACGACTATATAGGGGATTTATATGTCAGTGAGCCATGTGCCTGTTATTACACTGGATGGCCCAAGCGGCACCGGAAAGGGCACAATCAGTTTGATGCTGGCCAAACATTTGGGTTGGCACTTTTTAGACAGCGGTGCACTTTACCGGGTACTTGCCTACGCTGCCATGAAAAAAAATATTGATTTAACGGATATTGCTGTTTTAGTCAAGTTGGCGCATGAGCTTGATTTTTGCTTTAAGGTGCATGAAAAAAACGATTGCCGTGTCGTTTTGGATGGTGCAGATGTGAGTCGAGACATCAGAACCGAACAATGTGGTCAAAGCGCTTCTCAAATTGCAGCAGCCCCTGAAATACGAGAGGCTTTGCTAGCCCGGCAGCGTTCTTTCGCACAACCTCCAGGTTTGGTTACTGATGGCCGGGACATGGGTACCGTGGTTTTTCCGCATGCTGATTTAAAATTTTATTTATACGCGACAGCGGAAGAAAGGGCACGCAGGCGATATTTACAGTTGAAAGAAAAGCAAAATGATGTTAGCCTCGCGCAGGTTGTAGATGAATTGGCTAAACGTGATGCAAGGGATACCGCACGCACGCATTCGCCATTAAAGCCAGCACCTGATGCTGTGCAGATAGATACAACCAGGTTAACAATTGTACAAGTATTTGATTGTGTATTACAATTGGTTAATGAGCGATTAACAGTCGCTAAAAAGTTGTAATTTGGAACACTTATTCTAAACTTTCTGTTCTTGCATAAAAGCAGGAAGGTTCAGGAGCAGTATTCTTTTGTTTTTGGGGGAAGTTGAGAGGATCTTCACTTCTATTTTTATACTAAAGAGTTTATTAACATGTCCGAAAGTTTTAAAGAGTTATTCGAGAAAAGTATTGCTGGCGCCCAATTTTATCCCGGTGCAATTATTTCTGCCAAAGTAATTAATATTGACGACGATTACGTCACATTAAATGCGGGATTAAAATCAGAAGGCATTGTTGCCATTGAAGAATTTCAAGATAAAAATGGCGATTTAGAAGTTAATGTCGGCGATACGGTCGAAGTAGCTTTAGACTCCGTAGAAGATGGCCACGGCGAAACTATCCTGTCCAGGGAAAAAGCCAAACGCCAGGAAGCTTGGCGTAAGCTATCTAAATCGTATGAGAACAATGAAACAGTAACTGGATTGATCTCAGGCAAAGTCAAAGGCGGTTTCACTGTTGAAATCGGTTCAATCCGTGCATTTTTGCCGGGTTCTTTGGTTGATGTAAGACCTGTACGCGATCCTTCCTACCTGGAAGGCAAAGAGCTTGAGTTTAAAGTGATTAAAATGGATCTCAAGCGCAATAACATCGTTGTTTCTCGCCGTGCTGTGGTGGAAGAAGAAAGCAGTGCCGATCGACAAGCCTTATTGGATTCATTGCATGAAGGACAAGTGCTGCAGGGAATCGTTAAAAATCTTACCGATTATGGTGCATTTATTGATTTGGGCGGCATAGACGGCTTGCTGCACATCACTGACATTTCCTGGAAACGCGTCAAGCATCCAAGCGAAGTACTGACTGTAGGCCAAGACGTTAAAGTTAAAGTTTTAAGTTTTGACAGCGAACGCAACCGCGTATCCCTAGGCATGAAGCAATTGGGCAATGATCCTTGGGTTGACTTGGTCGAGCGTTACCCGATAGGCAGACGCATGCAAGGTAAAGTCACTAACATCACTGACTATGGCTGCTTCGTTGAAATCGAAGAAGGTGTGGAAGGTTTGGTGCATATGTCTGAAATGGATTGGACCAACAAAAATATTCATCCAAGCAAAGTCGTTTCTTTGGGTGATCTAGTAGAAGTCATGGTTCTTGAAATTGATGAAGATCGCCGTCGCATTTCATTAGGTATGAAGCAATGCGTGGGTAACCCATGGCAAAAATTTGCTCAAACCCATAACAAAGGCGAAAAAGTCCGCGGTAAGATCCGTTCTATTACTGATTTTGGCATATTCATCGGTCTGGAAGGTGAAATCGACGGTTTGGTTCACTTGTCTGATATTTCTTGGGACATCCCAGGAGAAGAAGCGGTGAAGCAATATAAGAAAGGTCAAGAACTGGAAGCTGTAATTCTGGCCATTGATGCAGAACGTGAGCGGATTTCCTTAGGCTTAAAGCAACTGGAAAGCGACAATTTCACCAGCTATGTTGAAGAACACAGCAAAGGCACTATTGTCAAAGGCAAAGTGACTTCGGTCGATGCCAAAGCAGTTGTAGTCGAATTGGCTGAAGACGTGTTTGGCACCATTCGCGCCAATGAGCTTTCAGATGATAAGGTAGATGATGCTTCTACTCTTGTAAAAGAAGGTGATGAGCTTGAAGCGAAAATTACCAATATTGATCGGAAAAATCGCTCAATTACGCTTTCTGTGAAAGCAAAAGATGCTCAGGATCAGGCAGAAGCCATCAAAAAATATTCACGCACTGGGGAAGCTACTACCACGTTGGGTGATTTATTAAAAGAAAAAATGGCTTCGAAAGAAGGTGAGTAACTGCTTCAATTTAAAAAAAGCGTAGATATCTACGCTTTTTTTTTATAATTTTTTTATTGCAGCGCCTATCTCTAAGCTTTGTTGAAGTTTAAAATATCGCAATTGGTTTCTTTGTTTGTTGTCAGTACTTGTGGAAACTAAACTGCAACTAAAATAAGGATGATTTGATGCGGATAGTGATCATAATTTTTTATTTATTACTGATTTTAGCCGGCGTGAGCTTTGCGGTTCTGAATGCTGCTTCAGTCCAGGTCAATTTTTATTTTAATACCTTAACCATGCCCATTTCAGTGCTCATTATCTTGGTGCTTGGGGTAGGTGTGATTTTTGGATATGGTTTGTTTCTATATAAATATTGGCGGCTCAAGATTGAGAACCATAAAATTAAAAGTCAATTAAAGCTCACGGAAAGGGAAATTAAAAATTTACGCGCCATACCTTTGCAAGATCAACACTAGTTTCGTAAATGTTGTCCTAATAGATTACGAATTGAAGATACAGGGTTTTAGACTTAAATCTCGCATGTTCTTTTGTAATGGATGTGCTGTTAAAGTTTCATGGGGGATCTTTGATGATTAATTTATGGCCACTATTATTACCTGCCGCTGCATGGTCAGGTTGGTGGGTTGCTAAACGCAATTACACTACCAGAGGAAGACGAACTGATAATCATTTATCTCATGAATACGTTGTGGGATTGAATTATTTATTAAATGAACAACCTGATAAAGCGGTGGATGTATTCATAAAATTGTTAGAAGTTGATAGCGATACAGTGGAAACTCATCTTGCATTGGGCAGTTTATTCCGCAGGCGCGGTGAAGTAGATCGTGCCATCCGCATTCACCAAAATTTAATCGCAAGACCCCAGTTAAGCATGTTACAGCGTAAAGAAGCGCTCATGGCTCTTGGCCAAGATTATATGAGTGCGGGTGTGTTTGATCGAGCCGAGCGTATTTTTACTGAAGTCGTTGATCTGGGTGGAAATCGTGAAGTTAGCAGCTTGCACGGTTTACTGGCAATTTATCAGCAAGAAAAAGCTTGGGAAAAAGCTTTGGAAATCACCCGCAAGATTGAGGATTCAACGGGTACCAGCATGCATGCGCAGGCGGCGCATTATTATTGTGAAATGGCCAATCAAGCCATCAAGGAAAAAACGTACGATAAAGCTTATTATGCAATTAAACAAGCGCTTGCCATCGATAAACAATCTGTGCGTGCCAGCCTCATGCAAGCTGATTTGGAAATCAAAAATAACCGTTATAGACAAGCCATTCGTGCATTAAAACGGGTTCCGGAACAAGATCCTGAATTTCTTACGGAAATTATTGAGCCCTTGGTGCATGCTCATAAAGAATTGGATGTTATGGAAGAATGCATTGATTACTTCGAGCAAACTTTATCTGAACATCCCCGTGCTTCCGTAATTTTTGTAATTGGCGAATATTTACGGCAGGAGAAAAATATAGATTTTGCCATCGATTTTGTCTCTTCACAATTAAGCCGACATCCCTCCATTCGTGGATTAAACCGCCTGATTTGCTGGCATTTGGAATCTGCAAATGGCAAAGTACGCGAAAAATTGCAAATGCTATACGATATCACCAGTAAATTTTTAGATAATAAACCGGTTTATCGTTGCGGCCAGTGTGGTTTCTCAGGCAAGCTGTTGCACTGGCATTGTCCCAGTTGCAAGCAATGGGGTAGAATGAAACCTATTCATGGTTTGGAAGGTGATTAGTACTTCCACGTCCGAAAAGTAATCAATTGTGGTAGAAAATGTCGGTAAAACTCATCATTGCTCTTGATTTTGATAATCTGCACGAGGCCTTTAAACTTGTTGACCAATTAAACCCCAATGAATGTGCTCTTAAAGTAGGCAATGAAATGTTTACTTTATTTGGACCTGAGTTGATTAAGGCTTTGGTTGCCAAGAAATTTAAAGTCTTTCTTGATTTAAAATTTCACGATATTCCAAACACAGTGGCGCATGCGTGCAAGGCTGCAGCTGAATTAGGCGTTTGGATGACAAATGTTCACGCTGCAGGCGGTTTGGCTATGTTGCAGGCAGCGCGGGAGGCTTTGCATGCATATGATAGTCGGCCATTACTCATAGCAGTTACCTTGCTGACCAGCATGAGCGAAAATGAGGCCGCGCAGACCGGTTTGACTGCACCTCTTCAGGAGCATGTGCAAAAGCTTGCATTGCTGGCTCAAAAAGCAGGTCTGGATGGGGTAGTTTCTTCGGCCCTTGAAGTTCCGACAATCAAAAAAAATTGCGGCCATAAATTTTTAACGGTCACACCAGGGATCCGCTTACCATCCCATGCAAAAGATGATCAAACTCGAATTGTCACACCGGAAAATGCTTGGCAATTGGGCAGTGATTATTTAGTAATAGGCCGCCCCGTTACGCGTGCACCGAACCCTCGGAAGGTAATCGATGAGCTGCTGCTAACTTGTACGTATAGTCATGGATAAGCCTCTGCATCCCTATTATCTGCAAGCCATGGGCATTGAAGTTTGGGAATCGCGCCAACAACTCCCTATGACTTCATCTTGCTCGCTGTCTTCGCTTGCAAAAGAAGTTTCTGCGTGCAAACGTTGTGTATTACATCAAACACGTACTCAAACAGTTTTTGCCCGCGGCAATCCACAAGCTCAATTAATGATTGTCGGAGAGGCACCTGGTTTCTTTGAGGATAAACAGGGGCTGCCCTTTGTAGGTAAAGCCGGTATTTTATTAAACAAGATGCTAAACAGCATTGGTTTAACAGAAAATGATGTTTATATTGCCAACGTGCTTAAATGCCGCCCGCCGGATAACCGCGATCCGAAAATTGAAGAAATTGCCGCCTGTTCTAGTCATTTAACGCAACAAATCCAATTGGTAAACCCTAAACTTATCATGGCTGTAGGACGTTTTGCCGGTCAATTCTTACTAAATGAAGCCCGGCCCCTAAATAAGATGCGCAACACGCTTCATTCATATGAAGGCAAACCGTTTATTGTCAGTTACCACCCTGCATATTTGTTGCGAAGACCAATAGACAAAGGAAAAGCTTACCAGGATTTATTGCGGATCAAACAATTATTAGAGCAATAATGCTATAAACCTTCATTAAGGAAGAAAATTGTTTTGTAAGGACATACATGGAGTTAGCGCAACCATCTAATCGCAAGCCAATAATTTATGGTGGCTTTACCTGGATAGAATTGCTGATGGCACTTGTCATTATGGCAACAGGATTTTTGCTTGCCTTACCTTCCCTGCAGGCAAGTTATGAGAGAAACCATATGGAAACAAGGCTTGGGGAAATTGAAACCATCCTGCGCTTTGCCCGAAGTCAATCTTTAATACAAAATCAACCTCTGGCTTTAACTCCTCTGCCTGCTGCAAATGATTGGGCAAAAGGCATGATTTTATTCACTGACAATGCCAAGCATACTTACCAACCTGATAGCAAAATTTTTCATGAATGGCGCTGGCGTGCTTCTGATCTACAAATAACCTGGCATGGTTTTTATGCAAAACATTACCTGATTTTTGCAGATAACCTTTGTGAAAGCGCAATGAATGGCTATTTTTTAATAAAAAATAAAACACAGCAGTACAAGTTAATTGTTAACCGTTTGGGCCGTGTCCGTAGAACGTTAATTTCCTAATACTCTATACTTTAAAGATGAGATGCAAGAGTCTTACGTTATGATAGAACTTGGCCAAGCGGGTTTAAGTAATATTCCGCAAAAAGCATTTACTTTGGTTGAGTTTCTTACTGTTTTGGCCATGGCTGCCATTTTCATAGCGCTCGCCGTTCCTGGTTACTATGGTCTAATTCAAAACAATAAAGTAGTTAGTGTAGCCAATAAATTATCAGCAAGTCTTGGCTTGGCCCGCATGGAAGCAGTCAAAAGGGGTGTGCGGGTGTCGGTATGTCCTGCTGCCAATGCGGCATTTAGTGCTTGCGGTAGCAATGCTCAATGGTCACAGGGATGGATTGTTTTCATAGATGCAGATAATAATAATGCCATTGAATCCAGTAATGATTTAGTAAAAGTTGCCGAAGCCTTGCCAGGTGGCACGCAAATTTCTACATCTGCCCGCATCATCAGTTTTGATAGTACTGGATTTTTAACCACGGGATCCACGTCGTTAACGCTTAGGGCAAGCGGATGCACAGGGAATAATGCACGTGTTATCAGTATCGCGACGAGTGGGCGTTTAAGTGTTGCTACTGCTGCTTGTAATTAGTTATCATCTAGGCAAACTTTGTTTCACGAATAACGCATGTTAATCACGCCTTTCGGATTTCCATCCTCAGCTGTTGAACCGCCTGCAAAACTTTTACCTTGGCTTACGCACCGGCAATCCTTAACGGAAAAATTAAAAGCCATAACTTCAGGGGTCCGCCTGCAAGTTTTAATGCAGCAATGGGGTTGGCGTGGTTGGTGGGATAATTACATACTGCATTTAAATAGCGGCCGGGTTTTACACCGCGAGATTGTAATGAAAGTTGGGGAGGAAGCTTGCTGGTACGGTCGCACCATCCTCCCCGAAAAGACTTATCAACATAACGCGGCCTTATTCAAGCGTTTGCAAAATGAATCATTAGGGCAATTGATTTTTGGGGCAAATAACATTGAGCGGATTTCTTTAGTTTATTATCCAATCACCCCCAAAGTCATTGAGTATCATTGGCTGGACGCAGCCTTGCATCACGGCGCGCCGGCTTTGTGGGGAAGGCTTGCGGAATTTATAGTATGCGATCATTTTCCTTTTTATCTGCTGGAAATTTTATTGCCAGGCTTAAATCAATATCTTGAGTAAAAACATGCGCTTAGGTAGTTATTTCAGATTAATGCGTTTTCATAAACCCGTGGGTATTTTATTGCTTTGGTTTCCGACAGCATGGGCTTTATGGATTGCCAATAACAATAATCCACCCGTACAACTCATTGCCTATTTCCTGTTAGGTACGGTGTTTATGAGGGCGGCAGGATGTGTGGTTAATGACATCGCCGATAGGAATATCGACAAGCACGTGAAACGGACTAAAGAAAGACCTTTGACTTGCGGTGAAGTTAATCTAGCAGAAGCTTTAATTTTGTTATTAATTCTGCTTTTTGCAGCTTTGCTTATTGTCATGCAGTTGCCGGCTGCCTGCTTTTATTATGCTTTGTTTGCTGTGGTCATCACGGTGTTATACCCATTTTGCAAGCGTTTTTTACAAGCGCCGCAATTGGTCTTAGGGCTTGCCTTTTCCATGGGGATCCCCATGGCTTTCTCTGCTTCGCATGCCTTGTTCGATTACCGGTTCGTCCTTCTTTTAGCAATTAATTTTGCCTGGATAATAGCGTATGACACCATGTATGCCATGGTTGACAGAGCGGATGATTTGCGTATTGGGGTTAAATCCACGGCAATTTTTTTTGCAGATTATGATCGCATGGCCATCTTATTTTTACAGATTTCATTTCATTCCTCATGGCTTGTTCTGGCTTATTTCATGCATCTTTCTTCATTGTTTTATGCAGGGTGGGGATTGGCTGCACTGGTTTTACTTTACCAGCAGCAACTGGTAAACAGCCGTATTGAAAAAGCCTGTTTCAAAGCATTTTCTTGTAACAATTGGTATGGTCTCATCATGTGGCTAGGAATAATCGCCCATTGACGAGCAGTAATCAAATACGCTGACAACTATATTAATGTACTTCCAGAGGGATTGCTGCTCATATTTAAAGGGTACAGGCTAACTGTTTCTTTCTATGCTAATCTCGAAAATTAATTCTATTATTAAAAAGTATATTTTAATTAGAAAATAATAATTAATCAAAAGGTTATATGATAATCATCATACCATTCGCGTAAACTATATCCAAAAAGATCATTTGTTGCTGTGTTTTTTTCTGTCATCTGCTGTAGAATTGCCCACTCAAGCAATTATTTCACCAATAATCCTATGTATAATCCTAATAAGAAACGAAGAATTGATGCAGGGTATCAAGGCAGTTTTTCTACACCACCACTAGATTCATATTTTTCGGCTGGGTTTTTATCTGTTTTAGCATCTGAATGGCAGAAACCTGCTGCTGAATTAAATGCTGCAGAGATATTGGGACCTTTATACCAGGCGCCTTTTTACCCTGCTGCTACATCATCAGTGCAGCAACCGCTGATAACAGGTGGGGCGTTGGATTATTCACCGTCCACCCCATTCTCGGAAGCTTCTGCAGCAGCTTCCTTGCCGGAACCTGCATTCATTTTGAATGGGGGCATAAACGTCTTTGACAATGAAGAATACGATATTGCAATTGCCGATGAGATAAAAAATGCCACCACAAAGGCAAACCATAATTGGCTAAACAGAGTGTGGAGAGCCAACAGTATTGCTGAGAGAGCTTTGAAAAATATCTCGCAAATTAATCAAGAAAAACATACTCAATCACTAAGAGTAGAAGGGGAGAATGATGGAACGCTTCATGCCATAAAAGAACTTCCCAAACTTCCCAGAGCCCAATTAATGGGCAAAGGCCAAGGGTATGCTGATGCCTATGAACAAGCCTATTCATTAGCGCAAGCTGCAAAAAATCAAAATTTCATGCAAATCGATTCCGATGAAGCAAGAAAAGCCGGAATACATTATGCGGTAAAAAAGATCCCCCCACTTCCCAGAGCTATGCTAATGCAAAAAGGCCAGGAATATGCAGATGCATATCAGGCGGGCTATGATCAAGTACAGGCTCAAAGAGGTAAAAAACGCGCACGTGCCGATAGGCTAAAGAATTCAACGCCAGTTAACTATGAAGTACTTTTGCAAGAACAAGGAAAAGCATACGCAGATGCCTATGCGGGTTATTTAGGGATACGTCCCATCAGCGAAAAACCTCCGTTGTTGGCAAAACGAACGCTGCAAGAAATTGACCCACTATCAAAGAATTTACAGGGTTCTGCTCCAGGTAGATCAGACAGTACGACATCTGATTTTGTAAAGCAAAGTCCCCAGCCTGACTTTAGACCTGGTTCTGTGTCCCCATACAGTTTTTTTGTAAGGTTGCCCGCCCAGTTTGAAAGTAGCCTGATATCGCTGGATGATGATGCAGCAGGGTTAAATTCTAATATTTGCCTAGAATAATGAGGTGTTGTTGTCTGGCTTTACCTTGTAATCCTATACAAGGTAAAGCTTGAATTTGAAGCGAAGTACAGGGAGTGTTTGCAAGTTGGGTCATATCTTTGCGGCAACAACAACCATTTATTCAGTTAAAATTTTGAAAATACAAAAAATACAATCACTTAACTGCATGAGATCAAAAAAAAGCCACCAAGCTCATATTTTGCTGTATTATTTTGTTGCAAATGGAGTATAATCGCTCACTCAATTAATTATTTAGCCAATTCGTATGTATAATAACTCTAAAAGACGAAGAACCAATTCAGGATATGAAGGGCAATTTGACCCGCAATCAATAACACCATTGAGTAATTACTTTCCACAAGGAATCTCTTCCCTGGTTCTGGCGGAATGGGAGAAGCCTGTACCCAAACCGGATGCAAAAGAAATATTAGGGCCATTTTACCAGGAACCTGTTCAGAATTTTTATTACACTCCGTTTTTAGCACAGCCTGCACCGATGCCCTCTCAGCAACGGATATTTACTTGTTCAACACCTGCCTTGTCCATGCCGCAAGCCGCACCAGTAAGTTTGCCAATACTTGCAACCACTACTGTTACCAATGAAAGCATAGAAATTTCCGATGATGAAGCAGAGGTAATTGAAATTTCCGATGATGAGGTAGAAAATGCATCTGCAAAGAGGAGTGGCAAGGTTGGGAAAAAAAGAAAAGCTTGGCTACCTCCCAGTTTATGTGATGAAATTCTTAAGAATATGGAACGGGATCAACAGGACAGGAATCCACCACTTGCAGTGCAAAGTGCAGGGGGAGGAAGTGATGTAACAGAACATTCTTTCGAATCTGCCAGAATAGAACCTGTGCAGAGGAAAAAAAGAAATGATAGCGATGAGGGGCGCAAGCGTAAAAGAGGTCATGATGCCGGACGCTATGCCGCATTAAATCCACCATACAAGCCGATGCGTAACCGTGAGCAACTCTTGCAAAGAGGAGGTCAGGTGTACGCTGATGCTTATGAAAAAGCCTATCGGTTTTATTCATCTGCGGAGCAACGTTTGTTGCATGAAGCAAGGACACTGGGAAAAAAGGTTGCAGAGAAAGAAATAGAGCCGCTTTCAAATGAGGAAATGCAGGAGAAAGGTTGGGGAACATCGCAGGTCGATGCGTATAAGCTTAGTTCGTTAAAGACTAGAAAAGGGCCGATTAAATTTATTAATTGGCAGCCTAGAGCAAGTGTTTCGGCTCTTAGAGAGGAGCATGTTCCAGCTCAAGCCAGCAGTTCTTCCAATTCCGGATTGATGAATGAGGATAAAGCTCGGCAAGTGCCTATGGGTTTGCAAAATAAAGAACAATTTGCCTTAAGTAGCTCAGCCAATGCATCGAGCAGCAGCGCATCGGATTTTGTAGAGCCAAGTGCTCAGCCTATCTTTAGCCCTGTTCCTCTGTCCCCATACAGTTTTTTTGCAACTCCGACTCAATCTCCAAGCAGACCGCAATCCCAGGCAAACCCAACAGCGGGGATGTAGTTTAACTTTCGTGTAGAGTAATTACCCTTTATTCTGCCTTGTGGGCTTAAATCAACAAGGCAGAATATTGGCTAAAATCCGCATGAAGAATGCAGAACACTCTATTTGTCCAGTGAATGTGGGCGGCCATTATTTAGGCAGGAATTATTTAGTGCGAGATAACGGCAATAATCGGGCTGCTAGCTGCTTGTAGGTGCAGCAAGCAATTCATCCAGTAGCCGGCTTGCCCCTAGACGAAACCACGTTTTATTTACAGGCAAACCGATCATGAATTCTGCCAAAGCTGCATACTGCAGCGCTTGTTCTTTGGTTTTTACCCCACCGGAAAGCTTGATGCCGCATGGTTTTCCACTTTCCTTAATTGCAGAAAGAATGGTAAATGCTGCCGACAAAGTAGCGCCTTGTGCGGTTTTTCCAGTAGACGTTTTTAAAAAATCGCAACCTTGGGCGAGGATATCTAAACAAGCTTCATAAATCAGGGCCATGGACGGAAAAGCTCCGGTTTCCAGAATGACCTTGAAAATGACTTGATGGCGCTTACACAATTCATAATTTTCTTTGACGGCTTGTAGCGCAAGCTTTTGATTACCATGCAAATAATTTTGGTAAGGGAAGACATAATCAATTTCATCGGCATGAAGCTTAATGCTTTGTATAATGGTCTTTAACACATCTTCTTGCACTTCATCGCCTGCAGGGAAATTAGCTACTGTTGCACGTGTAATTCCCGTTGTCGCGGGGATATGGTGCAAGTGTTGCGGTAAAACACAAATTGCAGCAACCTCATGTGTTACTGCAATTTGCGCCAGATTTTCTATGGCGTGCGGTTGTGCTTTTTCTTCGAGCAGAGTGAGATCAAGCACAGAAATGATCTCGCGCGCCGATATGGAGCGCATCGGATTTTTAAGTATTTTCTCTAAATACTGGGTTAATTCTTGTTCCAGCTTCATGCCAAATCTTTAATTAAACGCTTGAGCAATATATTTAATTTTTCCGCAGCTTGCGAAGCCATTAAGACTACTGCTTCATGGCTGTGGCTGGTATTGGCAAGGCCTGTGGCGTAATTGGTGATGGTAGCAATGACAGCTACTTTCATCCCGCAGTGATTCGCCACCAATACTTCCGGGACTGTTGACATGCCCACTGCATCTGCTCCTAAAATACGAAAAGCACGTATTTCCGCAGCAGTTTCATAATTGGGTCCTAATACCGAAAGATATATGCCTTGATGTAACGAAATATTTTCTTTATGCGCCAACCGCAACAGCTTTTCCCGAAAATCAGCATCGTAAGCATTGTCCAACGGGTAAAAGCGGGGGCCAAATTCATCCTCATTGGGGCCTACCAAAGGGTTACTGGGTTGCAAATTGATGTGATCGGTAATTAACATTAATTCGCCAGGTCCCACGTCTTCACGCAGGGAGCCAGAGGCATTGGTGGCGAGAAAATAAGTACATCCCAGCAATTTTAATGTGCGCACATAAGTTTTTACAGCCTCATAACCTGTGCCTTCATAGGTATGGGCTCTTCCTTGCAGGCAAACGACCCCTATACCTCCTAGATAACCCAATACCAAATTTCCTCCATGTCCTTGTACGGTTACCTTAGGAAAGCCTGGAAGTTGTTCATAACTTATATAAACCGGGTTTTCTAATTGTTCAACTAAGCTGCCAAGGCCTGAACCCAGTACGATGCCAATAGTTGGCTTGAATTCGGGGGCAAGCTTTCTAATTTGTTCTGCCGCTAAATGGGCGTGAGTTACATTTTTGCTCGTCATAATTTTTTCCGATCAGGAGGATTTAAGCTAAATGCCAAAGGTAATAATTCATTTACGGTCAGAGCTTTCAAGACCGTTTGTTGATCACATAAATAAACACGGGTTTCAGGTTCGCAGAATTCATAAATTCGCTGGCGGCAAGCTCCGCACGGTGGACATAATTTATTATTCTTAGCCAGAATGACCATATTCTTGATTTTTCTCTGCCCGGCCGCAATCATTTGACATATGGCAGATGTCTCAGCGCATACCGTGAGCCCATAAGAACCGTTTTCCACATTTACCCCGGTGAAAATACTGCCGTCTTCGCTTTGCAAACTGCTGCCCACTGCAAATTTAGAGTATGGCGCATAGGCATGTTGCAATGCATGTGATGCAGCTTTGATCATGGCTTTAATGATGTCATTCATAAGGATTCCTTGTGAGGGAGGAAACTATACTAACATTGTCTTTTACAAACAAGTACGAGGGCTGATTAAAGAAGCCTCTTCATCTAAAACTTCCGCATGGGAAGATTCTGGCGTCAGATTAAGCGGGCAAGTGATTTCCTCCTCAGAAATGACAGGAAGGCGAGCTGTATGTTGTACTTCTTTTAATAACAAGTTTTCGCATAAGGTTGTGTAACTTTGGTTGATTCCCTCATCAGGCTTAAAGTCCAAGAAAGAATATTGCCCCCAAAAATAGAGTGCCGGTAAAGTAAGTAAATTGCCTAAAAAGACCGAGATAAGGAGCGTTAAAAAAGTAATTTGTGGAAACAAAAATCCTATAGTAGCAATCAGGGTGGTGATGACGCTGCTACAAGTCGTTAACACAGCATAACGCAAATAAGTTGCTTGTTTTTCGCTTGAATAACTGGAATTTTTTTCATGAACCGGATTTTGATATTTATGATATTCAGTGATAAGCCACATCACATTGCTGGCAGTGTAAAGCCAAGATGCCAATATCAGGATGGTGGGGAAAGCTATACAAATTACCGTGGCTACAGCACCGAGAAAAGCTGCGCCTTGGTATTGTTCTTTAAATTGAGCAAAACCATACCAAGAATCCTGTTTTTTGGGATGGTCGGGATAAAAAAGGGCTGCTAAAAACCAGGCTATATAACCAATTAAATAAGCCGTCAATGAAATTAAATTAAGAACCAAACTCAAGATGACGAAGGGTGCGGTTTTAAATCTGGATGTCATGAAACCCAATTTGGAAATAAGAAGGCCGCTTAGAAAAAAGAAACCGCTTAATTTATCCAGTAATGCTACCTGTTTCTCCAAATGATGCCCCCTGAAGGATTTTTTGCTTGATTTTAGTAAATTCAAATGCCAAATCAAGCAATTGATTAATTTGAAAATAATTTGAGCAATTCTTGGGGGAAAGGAATTATGTCAGGTGTTAAACAAATAACCGAATCCACGCACGGTTTTTACCCAGTCTTCCCCTTGCGGATTATGACCGAGTTTATTTCGCAAATTACTGATATGTACATCAATACTGCGGTCATAGGCGGTGTATTTTCGCCCTAAGGCATACTCCGTTAACTCTTCCTTGGAATAAGCTTGCCCTGGGGATTTTATAAGCATTTCCAAAATATTAAATTCAGCGTTGGTTAATTCCAGTAAATTACCGCCAATGGTAACCTGCCTTTTCGCACAATCCACCATGATATTTCCATGCTCAATAATAGGCCTGTTGGCCGGAGCTTTTTGGGTCCTTCGTAAAATAGCACGCAACCTTGCTATTAACTCACGCGGGTTACAAGGCTTTGACAAATAATCATCTGCGCCTATTTCAAGCCCAACGATACGGTCAATATCATCTCCGCGCGCGGTCAGCATTAATACCGGCGTTTCTATATGTTCGCGAATCGTCCGCAAGACTTCAAAACCATTCAGTTTAGGCAACATGACATCTAAAATAATGGCATCGTAAGGCTGATTCAGTGCTTTTTTAATGCCGGATTCACCATCATGCACACAGGTCGTGATGAATCCTTCCGGCTCAAGGTAGTGTGTTAATAGCGTAGTTAACTCTGTATCATCATCGACTATTAGGATTTTGCTGTTCATTGCGTTTTTCCTATCTCTTAGCCTATGGACAATTAAGATTCATTATTAGCAATAAAAGAGGATGCTGCGGTTTTTTCGCGACGATCATGACATTCCAACAGTTTGATTCGTCTGGCATCGGCATTGAGGATTTTAAATTCAAAGTCATCAATGGCGACAATTTCGCCTCGTTTGGGCAGATAACCAAAATTAGCCATGACGATACCGCCAATTGTGTCATAGGATTCATCGCTGAAATTTGTACCCAATTGCTCATTAAATTCCTCAATGGGCGTATGGGCTTTAATAATATAGTGTGCATCGCCATGGGATTTGATATAGGCTTCTTCATCGATGTCAAATTCATCTTCGATGTCGCCGATGATTTGTTCGATGATGTCTTCCAGTGTAACAAACCCGGCTACGGCACCATATTCATCCACGACAATGGCCATATGATTGCGGTTATTTTTAAATTCACCCAGCAATAAATCCAGCCGCTTGCTTTCCGGAACAAAGGTTACCTGCCGGGCAATATCTAAAACATCGAAAGTTTCACTTTGCCCATGAAAGCGCAGTAAATCTTTAGCATGCAAAATGCCGACTACATCATCCTTGCTATCTCCGGTTACCGGAAAGCGTGAATGTCCTGATTGCGTGACAATATCAATCACCTCGTTTAATTCAGCATCTTGCGGTACGCAAGTCATTTGCTTTTTAGGAAGCATAATGTCCCGGACTTTCATTTGGGAAAATAAAATAACGCCTTCTATCATCGCAAGCGTTTCGGCATCGATCAAAGAGCGAATTTGCGCATCGCGCAACAAGCTTATTAATTCTTCTTTGTTTTGAGGCTCAAGCTGTAAAAATTGTTTTAAGCGCATGAACCAACTCGTCTCATCATCCTTATTCAATTTTTATTTTCCTCTGCATGATAGGGATCTTCAAAACCAAGCTGGGCCAGTAATTTAGTTTCAATAGCCTGCATGAGACAAGCATCTTCTTCCTGTATATGATCATACCCAAGCAAATGCAATGTGCCATGAATTACAATATGTGCCCAATGTGCAATTAATGGTTTATTTAATGTTTGGCTTTCTTGTGCAAGAACAGCAGGACAAATAATGACGTCGCCAAGTAAAGGCAGCTCCAGTTCAATAGTTTGCGGCAGAGTGGCCGGGAAAGCAAGAACATTGGTTGGGGCATTTTTACTGCGGTAAGTGTGGTTAAGATGAGTCATTTCATCAATATCCACGAATCTTAACGTCAATTCCGCAGTCGTTTTTTCCGAGAGCGCCAACTCAACCCACTGCAATAATACGTGTTCGGGAACAGGAAGAGGAGTGGCGCACGCATCTTGAATATCAACATGGTAATTCATTTCTTAGTATCCTTGCTCCCTTCCTCGTAACTGTCGATAATTTTTGCAACCAAAGGATGCCTGACCACTTCGCGGCTGGAAAATTGATAGATACCTATTCCTTCAATTGCTTTCAGCAATTGAATGGCGTGTGGAAGGCCAGAATCAGTACCTTTTGGCAAATCCACTTGCGTGGTATCGCCGGTTACTACAGCTTTGGAACCGAAACCGATACGGGTTAAGAACATTTTCATTTGCATAATGGTTGTATTTTGTGCCTCATCCAGAATGATGAACGCTTCATTTAATGTGCGGCCGCGCATGAACGCAAGCGGCAGTACTTCGATTACATCGCTTTGTATTAATTTTTGTGCTTCCTTAAAGCCCAGCATTTCATAAAGCGCATCATAAATTGGGCGAAGATAAGGTAAAACTTTTTCAACCAAATCCCCAGGCAAAAATCCCAATTTTTCGCCAGCCTCAACGGCTGGCCGTACAAATACTAAACGTTGAACTTCGCCTTTTTCAAAGCTTTGAATAGCCTTCGCCACAGCCAAGTAAGTTTTGCCTGTGCCGGCAGGGCCTACGGCAAATGTCAGATCATAGTGATCAATGCCTCCCAGATACTCAGCTTGTTTGGCATTGCGTGGCAAAATACTTTTACGATTCAAGTAAATTTGGTTGGTCATTTTGGTGCTGTATTCCTCATGGTCCAATTGAGACATAATGATTGATGTGGTGATTGGATGTTTTGCCAATGCATGCAACCTGATCAAAGTTCTCTTCGCGGATTGTATATTTGCTTCCGAGTCGCCTCTCAATTCAATCGCATTGCCCTTAGGCTTGATGATGATTTTAAAAATCCGCTCAAGTGTTGTTATATTCTGATGCAATGAACCGCATAGGTTGGCGAGTTCCAATGCATTGAAGGCAGGTGTTTCCAGTAAATCCTTAAAAAGTGTACTACTCAATGTTTATTTAAAAGTTAATGAATCTACTTATAGGATAGTGCATGGATTTGCTGTTTCGCAAGTGAATTGCTGATTTAAGGAATAATCTGATATTTTTATTTTCATCAAGTATAATCGTTAATTATAAAGCTATACTCTTTTTTTCTAATGTGTACTAATTATGATTGACCTGCATTGCCACAGTTGTTTTTCCGATGGATTGTTAAGCCCTGCAGACTTGCTTGCGAAAGCAATTCACGCGAAGGTAAGGCTATTGGCTCTTACTGACCATGACAGCGTGGCAGGACTTAATTTATTAAATGAAGCTGCTTTTGCTAAGGATATTCAAATCGTCAATGGCATTGAGCTTAGTGTGCGTTGGAAGAAACATGACATCCATATCCTGGGGTTAAATATTAATCCGAAAGACACAGTCTTGACTGCATTAATTGCGAAGCAGCACGACAGCCGGCAAGTTCGTGCTCTGCAGATTTCTGAGTGTTTGTCGCATTTAGGGATACAAAATGCTTACCAGAAAGCCTGCGACATAGCAGGACATGGTGCAGTGGGCAGGCCGCATTTTGCGCAGGTTTTAGTAAATGAGGGAATTGTTAAAGACATCCAAACTGCCTTTAAGCGATTTTTAGGGCGCGGAAAGGGGGCTTATGTGCCCACGCCTTGGTGCAGCGTTGAAACGGCAGTAGCAGCGATCACCCATGCAGGCGGACAAGCAGTGATTGCCCATCCGCTGAAATATAAATTAACCCGCTCCAAGTTGCATGACTTGATCAGTGTTTTTAAAAGTGCAGGCGGTGAGGGGATGGAAGTAATATCCGGCGGGATGACTTCAGTGCAAATTAATGAGTTGGCTTCATTATGCGAGCGATTTAAATTATACGCTTCCACCGGGTCGGATTACCATGGAGATGCCATATCGAACACAAATCTTGGCCAACAGCAACAATTACCGTTAAACTGTACGCCTATCTGGCATAAATGGAATACAACTTTTTTGTAAACAGTAGAGATAATTTCCGATGTTTTAAGCTTCTGTTAAGCTTTTCACCGAATTCATTTCTAATGTTTCTTTAAGGTTAACAGGGGATATTATGAGTCAGTTTTTTGCAATACATCCTGATAATCCACAATCAAGGTTAATCCGCCAAGCAGTAGGGGTTATTGAAGAGGGGGGCTTGATTGTTTACCCCACAGATTCAGGCTATGCACTCGGCTGCGCATTGGGTAATAAATCAGCGCTCGATCGCATTCGGGATTTGCGGCAATTGGATAAGAACCACAACATGACTTTGGTTTGCCGGGATTTATCGCAGATTGGTACTTATGCGCGGGTAAGCAATCCCATTTTCCGATTGTTGAAAGCGTTCACCCCGGGCCCTTATACCTTTATTTTAAATGCAACTCGAGAAGTGCCGCGACGTATGTTGCATCCAAAACGTAAAACGTTGGGCCTGCGCATACCGGAAAATACGATTACCCTAGCGTTACTGGAAAGTTTGGATGCGCCTTTGATGAGCACTACATTGATATTGCCCGGCGCCAAAGCTCCATTAAGCGAGCCTGAGTCTATTCGGGATGTCTTGGGTAACCAAATTGATTTAATCATTGATGGGGGAAATTGCGACCAGCAACCGACTACGGTAGTCGATTTGACCGGTGATTTCCCGGCAATCCTTCGCGAAGGCAGGGGAGATCCGACCCCATTTAAATAATTGCTGCGAAGACGTGGTAAACTAGCCGCGCATGTTACTAAAAATCGTCATATTGCCTGCGGCGTGTATAAGTTTATTTTGCTTTTATTTCGAGGATTTTGATGTCAGCTTTATTCAGTGCCAATAAACGAGTTGTTTCCGGGATGCGGGCCAGCGGCCCCTTGCACTTGGGTCATTATCACGGTGTGCTGGAAAATTGGTTAAAACTACAGCACCAATACGATTGCTTCTTTTTTGTCGCCGATTGGCACGGATTGACCACTCATTATGATGAACCGGGGCGCATGGAGAAATACATCTGGGATATGATTGTGGACTGGCTAGCTTGCGGCATTAATCCAAGCTTGTCTCGCGTATTTATCCAGTCATGGGTCCCAGAACATGCCGAATTGCATTTACTGCTTTCCATGATAACGCCGCTAGGTTGGTTAGAGCGGGTTCCCAGCTATAAGGAACAACAGGAAAAATTACGTGATAAGGATTTATCCACCTATGGGTTTTTGGGGTATCCTTTGCTGCAAAGCGCGGATGTTTTGTTGTACAAGGCTAATTTTGTACCCGTAGGTGAAGATCAAGCGCCGCATGTGGAGCTTATTCGAGAAGTAGCAAGGCGCTTTAACTATATTTATGGTCGTGAGCCCAATTTTGAAGCTTTAGTCAATGATGCCATAAAAAAAATGGGTAAAAAGAATGGTAATCTTTATATTGAATTGCGTAAAAAATTCCAGCAAGAAGGTTGCCATGAATCATTAAATACGGCACAAGCTTTGCTTGCCAACCAACTGAATTTATCTTTGGGAGACAAGGAACGCTTATTGGGTTATCTGGATGGCTCAGGAAAAATTATTTTACCCGAACCGCAACTGCTGCTTACCGAGCATGCGAAAATGCCAGGTCTTGACGGCAACAAAATGTCAAAATCGTATAACAATACGATTACCTTGCGCGATACGCCCGAACAGGTTGAAAAGAAAATTCTTACCATGCCTACTGATCCAGCACGGGTGAAACGCACGGATCCAGGCGAGCCGGAACGCTGTCCTTTATGGCAATTTCATAAAGTTTATTCAAATGAAGAGGTAAAAGACTGGGCACAGACGGGGTGTCGTACGGCCGGCATTGGTTGCATCGATTGTAAACGCCCTGTGATCGATGCCATTAATCGGGAGCTTGCACCTATTCAGGCAGCAATCGGCGAATATGAATCTGATTTGGGTTCAGTAAAACGAATTATTGCTGAAGGCAGTGAGCAAGCTCGGGATGAAGCGAATAAAACCATGGAAGACATTCGGGAAGCGATGGGTTTGGATTACTGATGAGTGAATGCAGGGAAAGCTCTACTCATGTTGTTGCCATCGTGGAGGGTAAACCGCTCACTGAACTCCCCGGTGATTTGTTTATTCCTCCGGATGCTTTGGAAGTATTACTGGATTCTTTCAGTGGGCCTTTGGATCTCTTATTGTATCTAATCAGGCGGCAAAACATCGATATATTGAATATTCCCATCACGCTCATTACGCAACAGTACATGCAATACATACAGCTCATGAAGGAAAGACGCCTGGAATTGGCAGCGGATTATTTGGTAATGGCCGCCTTGTTGGCAGAAATAAAATCAAGGATGCTATTGCCGCCGGTTGTGGGTACACAAGATGAAGAAGCCGATGAAGATCCACGCATGACGTTAGTCAGGCGTTTGCAAGCTTATGAGCAGTTTAAAAAAGCAGCAGCTTATATTGATGCCTTGCCTCGTTATGAGCGCGATGTCTTTCAGGTGCATCTTGCTGCTGAAGTCGAAGCGATAACAGCTTACCCAAGCATTGAACTGGCTCAGTTGGCTGCAGTGATGACACAGCTTTTAGAGCAGCAATCGCATTTGTTACAACATCAAATAATTAAAGAGCCTTTATCAGTACGCGATCGCATGAATAAAATTTTAGCAGGTTTGCAGGATAGAGCTTTAGTAGAAATTTGCACTTTCCTAAGCCATGATGAAGGGCGTGCCGGTTTAGTGGTTACTTTACTGGCTACCTTGGAATTATCCAGGCAATCCTTGGTGATTATCATGCAAGCCGATGCATTTGCGCCTATTTATCTCAAGGCACCACACCATGGATAAAGCTGAACTAAAATTAATTATCGAAGCTTTATTGATGAGCAATGGCCCGCTTACACTGAATAAAATGTTAGAAGCTTTTGAAGAGGAAAATAAACCGAATGTTGAGCAAATCCAAGCGGCCATTCATGCGCTTAGTGAAGATTATAAACACAGGGCCATAGAATTAAAGCATCTGCCAGGGGGGTATTGCCTGCAAACCCGGATGCGTTTCAGTCCGTGGATAGCAAGATTGCTTGTGGAAAGGCCGGCTAAATATTCGCGTGCTTTATTGGAAACCTTAGCCATTATTGCTTATCGGCAGCCGGTTACGCGTGCGGATATCGAAGATGTGCGCGGGGTTGCAGTAAGTACTTCAATTTTAAAAACGCTATTGGAGAGGGAGTGGATTCGCATAGCAGGTCATCGCGACGTTCCTGGCAAGCCGGCTGTTTATGTAACAACCAAGGGATTTCTTGATTATTTTAATTTACAAAGTCTTAATGACTTACCAACTTTAGAGCAAATGATCCATCATGAGTAATGAACGATTACAAAAAATTTTAAGCCAGGCCGGTTTGGGTTCCAGACGTGAAATGGAACGCTGGATTGAACAAGGGTTGATTGAAGTTAATGGCGTACCAGCCAAACTGGGCGATGTGGCTTCGGCCGAAGATAAAATCAGCGTACGCGGCCGCTTGATTGCAAATCCCTTGAAATTGGCACAGAAAACACGCATATTGCTTTATCACAAGCCTGTTGGTGAAATTTCAAGCAGGCATGATCCGAAACATAGCAAAACCGTATTTGATAATTTGCCCGTGTTAAAGCAAGGACGTTGGGTGCAAGTGGGGCGCTTGGACATTAATACATCCGGTTTATTAATTTTTACGAATAACGGTGAATTGGCCAATCGCTTAATGCATCCTAAATACGAGCTGGAGCGGGAATATGCGGTCAGGGTCCGTGGAGAAGTCAGCGCCGAAGCGATTAGGAATTTACAAAAAGGCGTACAATTGGAGGATGGGTTTGCCAAATTCAAAAAAATTGAATTCCGCGGCGGAGAAGGTTCCAACACTTGGTATCATGTTGTATTAAGTGAAGGAAGGAATCGTGAAGTGAGGCGGCTATGGGAATCGCAAGGTGTTGAAGTGAGCCGTTTAATTCGCATACGCTATGGAAAATTGTACATGCCTCGTTCACTTGCACGGGGACAGTTTACCGAATTGTCCCCGCGTGAGGTGGATTCGTTTCTGGCAAGCTTATAAAGTTTGTCGCCGTAGTAAGCAGTTTGAGATTTAAAATGAGTAAAAGACGGAATCAAGTAACCAAAATCCCCGTACAGGCTGTTATTGAAAAATTAAGTCACGATGGGAGAGGCATTGCCCGCATTGAAGGTAAGACTACTTTTGTACAAGGTGCGCTTTCAGGAGAAACAGTTACTTTTGAATATTTGCGGCAAAAAAAAGATTTTGATGAAGGCAAATTACTCTCCATTATGGAGCGCTCCCAAGATCGCAGCGAACCTGCTTGCTCGCACTACGATTTATGTGGCGGCTGTTCTTTGCAGCACTTGCATGAAGAAAAGCAAATTGTTGAAAAACAAATGCAGCTTGCTGACTTGTTGAGTCGTATGGGGCATGTTGAGCCTAAGTATTGGCTGCTACCATTAACTGCGCAAGCATGGAATTATCGTAATAAAGCCCGCTTGAGTGTGCGCTTCGTAGAAAAAAAACAAGCCACGCTGGTGGGGTTTCGTGAAAGAAACAATCCGCGCTTCATTACAGAAATTCATCATTGTCCGGTTTTAAATGCCAAGGTGGATGCCAATATCAGCGTTTTGCGCACATTATTGGCTGCCTTTTCTGATCCGCACTCCATTGCTCAAGTGGAGGTGGCTGCCGGGGACGAAGATGTTGCTTTAATTTTCCGCAACCTATCCCCTTTAAGCATAGATGATGAAGTAAAATTGCAACAATTTGCCAAGGACACAGGATTTAAGATTTTCTTGCAGCCTGGAGGACCAGAGAGCGTATTTTTGTTTTATCCAAAAGAAGCGGGGGAATTTTTAACGTATGCGTTACCTGAGCAAGGTATTCGTTTTAAGTTTCACCCCACTGATTTTACCCAAGTGAATAGTTCGTTAAACCAAATAATGGTTAAACAGGCATTAACCTTATTGGATTTATGCTGCGATGACAAAGTGTTGGACCTTTTTTGTGGTTTAGGAAATTTTTCCCTGCCTATGGCTAAACTATGCCATCGAGTTGTGGGTGTGGAGGGAAGCCAGACTATGGTGCAGCGGGCTTCTATGAATGCAAAGTGCAACGCGATTGATAATACTGAGTTTTTTTGTGCCAATCTGGAAGACGAAGAAGCACTGGCTTTGCTGCGGCCCTACCAGTTTAATAAAGTATTGTTAGACCCACCGCGCACGGGTGCCCTAACCATTGTGCAAAATATCAATAAAATTGCGCCTCAGCGTATAGTTTACATATCCTGTAATCCAGCAACTTTGGCTCGTGATGCAGGTATTTTGGTTAAGCAACAAGGATATCAAATGACAGCAGCCGGAGTGATGGATATGTTCCCGCATACTGCTCATGTGGAGTCGATTGCATTATTTGAAAAAGGATAATGGCGTATGGTACGTGTGAAAGAAAATACCCTTTTGTTAGCTGATGGCAGCATTGATGTGGAGCAATGGCTGCATCATTTAGGCAGCAAAGGATATTTTCAAGATCTGGAACGATTGCGTACCGCATGTACATTGAGCCAGCTGGCAGGCCAAGATCACCCGACGGAGACGGGGGAGCCTTGTTTTCAGCAAGGGTTGGCGATGGCAGATGTATTGGCTGATTTGGAAGTCGACCACGAAACGTTAATAGCCGCTATCATTTATGAAACGGTTCATTACGCCGAACTGTCGATGGATGTGGTAGAAGAGCAACTTGGCAGCAACATCGCAAAATTGGTGAAAGGCATTGAAAAAATGAATGCCATTTCCAATCTTCGTGTGCTGGGTAAGTATCCGCAGAGCAAACATCAAATCGATAACATACGAAAAATGCTGTTGGCCATGGTAGACGATGTCCGCGTCGTTTTGATTAAACTTGCCGAGCGTCTCTGTGTCTTGCGATCTCTTGCCCCCATGTCGGAAGCCATACGAATACAAATGGCGACTGAGGCTATGGAAATTTATGCCCCGCTGGCCAATCGTTTGGGGATTGGTGCAATTAAATGGGAAATGGAGGATTTGGCATTTCGCCACCTCCATCCCGAAGACTATAAGGCCATTGCCAAAGGTCTCAAATCCAAGCGCTTGGAACGCGACCATTTTGTTAATGAAATTATTGAAGAATTAAATCAACACATAAAAAATTTAGGTTTTCAGCATTTTGCCGTATATGGCCGCTCCAAACACATTCACAGTATTTACCGCAAAATGCAACGGAAAAATGTATCGCTTGAAGAAATTTATGATGCAACAGCCGTGCGTATCTTAGTTGAAACAGAAGCTCAATGTTATGAAGTTTTGGGTTTGGTGCATGCAAAATGGCCACAGGTGGTTGCTGAATTTGATGATTATATTATTCATCCTAAGCCAAATGGTTATCAATCCCTGCATACTGCGGTAACGGGTAAAGAAGGGCGGGTGTTCGAAGTACAAATCCGTACCTTTAAAATGCATGAACAGGCTGAAATGGGAGTTGCTGCTCATTGGAAATATAAGGAAGGTGGTGTAGCACGTAAGGAAAGCCATGAACGTAAAATTGAATGGCTGCGCGACGTTTTGGCATGGCATCAGGAAATGGCAACGAACCAAGGTATTTCACCGGCCGTTGAAACCGAATTTCTTGAAGATAGGGTGTATGTGTTTACACCAGATGGCGATGTTTTGGATTTACCGCATGGTGTCACCCCGCTTGATTTTGCTTACCACGTGCACAGTGAGTTAGGGCACCGTTGCCGCGGGGCCAAGGTAAATGGGCATATTGTCCCTTTGACTTATAAATTGAAAACAGGAGACCGGGTTGAAATTTTAACGGGGAAAGAGGCACGCCCATCCAGAGATTGGATCAACCCACATTTAAATTATCTGAAAACTCCGCGCGCGAAAGCGAAAGTGTTGCACTGGTTTAAAATGCAGGATTATGATCGCAACCGCGATGAAGGGCGCGAAATTTTAGATCAGGAATTAAAAGCATTAGGGATCAAAACAGAGCGTTTACAAGACGTTGTAGTCTCCTTAAATTTTAAGAGCCTCGATGATTTATACGCAGCCCTAGGACGTGGCGATCTAAGGCTTGGGCAAATATTAAACCGCATTACTCCCGCTGAGCCGCAAGAGGTTGCCATCCAAAATATTGTAAAACCCCAGCTCAAACCCGAGGTATCCGGCAGTGATTTACGTATAGAAGGCGTGGGGAATTTATTAACTCATATGGCAAGATGCTGTCAACCGGTGCCAGGGGATGCGGTAATTGGCTACATTACTTTGGGCAGAGGCGTGTCTGTACATAGACAGGATTGCCCCAACATCATCCATGCGGGCGAAAGGCAACGGCAACGTTTTTTACAAGTGAACTGGGGAAGTACCACACGCGAGCATTATGTCGTTGATATCTTAATACGAGCGTTTGATCGAACCGGTTTACTGCGGGATATCACTTCTTTACTGGCGAATGAAAAAGCACATGTATATTCTTTGCAGACACAAATTAACAAACAAGAAAATACTTCATTTATTACGCTCACGGTAGAAATTGATGGTTTAAACAGTTTATCTCGATTATTAACCCGGCTTGAGCAAGTTCCAAATGTTTTGGAGGCACGCCGCCAAGTCTGAGTCATTTTTATTCTTAATTCAAACTCTTAGGTCATTTTGCTTCATAAAAAAATCATTTGATCAAAATATAATCATTTGTTAAGATGCCGATCTAAATTATTGTCTTAATGAATTGATTATGCACAGCAAACAAAAGATTGAAACCAGCCAAGAAACCCTTCCAGCGAAGCGCAACAAAAAAGTTCCAGAGAAATATAAGGAATATCAAGAAACCTTAAAAAAACAGAGAAGAACTGGAAAGAAAATAGCAGAACAGGAACAAACCAAGTCTATAGAACTAAAAGTAACCGCAGCTGTAAGAGGATTGGCTCAACAATCATTGTTTGCAGACAAAGCCAAGGAAACCCAACCTGAGGGTATTAAAAAGCAAAGAAAAAGGATTGCCATCTCGGCGGAACACAAAGTGATGAAGCAGCTTGATATAACCAACATGGATGCCAAAGACTACATCCATTCGCCCTACGATAAACCAGATTTGTTTAAAGTAAAGCGCGTGGACGTCATCGATAGCTTTGGACTTTTTGCGGTTGAAGATCTTTCCCCAGAAAAATGCATTGCGGAATACACCGGGAAGATTTTTACTCCAGAAGAATTCCAGCAATTTCTTGATAAAAACGAAAAAATGGACAGCAATTATGCCATGGAAATTGGAAAGAAAATTATCGATGCACAAGTTAGCGGGGGCTTTGGCCGTTATATCAATTGTTCTGAATGTCAACCAAACGTTGAATTTAGAAATTTTAAGGATGAGCGGGTGCTTATCTATACTAGTCAAGGCATTAAAAAAGGGGAGCAGCTTTTAGTTGCTTACAATGTATATAACGAACAGGCTGCCCAGCATCATAAATTTCTTAACCCGCAAGATGGCCATCTATCGACTGCTGAATTTCTGCAAAAGCATATAAAAAGTTATACGCTCAGTGTGTTCCCTTATCACTGCACGCCCCTTAAAAAACAACAAAATGTGTATGAAACCCGCATTGGACAATGCGTTTCCCAACAGAAACTGTTGTCTGCTCAATCCAATTTGGCAAAAGATGAAGTCAATTTCCCATACCTTGCTTTAAATCAAAACCATGAAATCATCGATGCCAGGGAAATAGATATGGTAAATCCCCTGATGTTGGCCAGTTTCCTGGGTCAGGTAGACAATGTAAATTGGTTGCTGGAGCACGGTGCCAATATGAATGCCCAGCAAAATCATTCAGGTTATTATCCGTTGTTTTTTACTTTAGAAGGCTATAAAACTGCAAAGCAAAAAGATAATTATCTTAAAATTTTAAATTTGTTAATTAGCAAAGAAGCGAATCTAGCCATTTACGATAAAAATGAAGAAACATTTTTCCATAGAGCAGTACAAAGCCTGGAAGCCAAGGATTTGGAATTTATTTTAAACGCTTGTGCCAAAAGAACAGGAGCTACGACTTGGTTTCAATATGTTGATAAAGACAACCATGATTTAGTGACTCGCGCACTGGCAAATCATGAAATCGAGAAAGTTTTAGTTTTGTTAAAATTCTACCCAGATTATTTTCAGGACAATTTCGAAGCAGACGATTGCGAACAATCGTTGATTCAAGAAAAATTTACAGAAATTTTAGGTTCTCTGCCGCTGGAAAAATACAGAAAGTTTTTCAAAGGACTCCAAAATCTGGAAATCGAGGTTGAGGATTATTTTTCCCAGTCAAAAATCTTGTTTAAAAAATAATCCCCAAGGCAACAGCTCGTCCTTCACTTAATAAAATATTAAAGGTACGGCTTGCTGCTCCAATATTCATGCATTCCAGGCCGATTTTTAATTTGGATAAATGTTGCAAAACTTCGACAGGCGGTTGAGCACCGCCTGTGTTGTGACCAATTACAATGACTTCGGGCTGGAGTACTAGTAAAGGCTCTAGAATGGCAACATTTAGTTCACGAATGGTTTGCGGCCGCCAATCAGCATTTATTGTTTCCCGACTTACCCAAAGGTTTTGTGTATAAACCACAGAATTAATTTTAATTTCTGTTTCCGAATAGCCTTGAATACTGTGCTTGTCTCTTTGTTCACGTGTAATTTGCATGGTTTTTAATCGTTCAATAATTTATACTGCTTCCGCGTTAACACTGTATACATTATATCACAGAGGTCAATCATCATGAGTCAATTCCCCCGAATTAAGCGCTTACCTCCTTATGTGTTTAATACCTTAACACAGCTTAAATCCGAGGCGCGGGCGCGGGGTGAAGACATTATTGATTTTGGCATGGGCAATCCTGACCAACCTACACCACAGCACATAGTAGATAAATTAATCGAAACTGCAAAACGGCCAGACACCCACCGTTATTCCATGTCCAAGGGTATTCCGCGTTTGCGCCGCGCAATGGCAGGTTGGTATCAAAGAAATTATGGCGTTGCCCTGGATAGTGAAAAGCAAGTGCTGACTACCATTGGTTCAAAAGAAGGGTTGGCCCATTTGGCATTGGCTATTTCCGGTCCGGGTGATACGGTGATAGTGCCCGATCCAGCTTATCCAATCCATACGTATGGATTTGTCATTGCCGGAGCTAACGTCAAGCAAATCCCTTTGCTTAATGAGGCGCAGTTTTTACAAGCGGTCGAGGAAACCATTGCGCAAACCTGGCCAAAGCCTAAAGTTTTGGTCATTAATTTCCCTTCCAACCCAAGCGCTCACTGCGTCGACTATGAGTTTTTTGAGCAAGTGGTGGCTTTGGCCAAACGGCACCATATTTGGGTAATTCATGATTTAGCCTACGCTGATATCGTTTTTGACGGGTATAAAGCACCTTCCATTTTGCAAGTTCCTGGCGCGTTTGATGTAGCCGTGGAAACTTACTCTTTATCCAAAACATATAATATGCCCGGATGGCGCGTAGGGTTTGTCTGCGGGAATGAAGAGTTGGTATCCGCTTTGGCTAGAATTAAGTCTTATTTGGATTATGGAACATTTACTCCAATTCAGGTTGCGGCCATTACTGCTCTTGAAGGAAGCGATGAGTGCGTGCATGAAATTAGGCGCATGTATGAGAATCGGCGCAATGTGTTATGCGATGGCTTGGAAGATATCGGCTGGCAAGTCGAGCGCCCCAGAGCCACCATGTTTGTCTGGGCAAAAATCCCGCCATTTTATCGGCATATGGGCTCGCTTGAATTCAGCAAGTATCTTTTGCAGGAAGCCTGCGTAGCAGTTTCTCCAGGAATTGGGTTTGGCCAAATGGGGGATGAATTCGTACGCTTTGGCCTCATTGAAAATACCCAACGGATACGGCAGGCACTGCGAAGCTTAAAGTTATTATTTAGACAGGATGGCTTTTTAAAGGCTGTTTAACATGGATGTCGTGATCAATGCAGAAATTCAAGATATCCCAAGAGAAAGCTTAGAACTTGTCTGTCGGGGAAATTTCTATCATCACGTGCTGACTTGCCTGGGCTATCCAGAAAGTTCTCCACCCATTGCTGATCTTTTAAGAAGACTTTATGGCCTTGCGGGAGAATGGCTTATGGTTTCTCCGGTGCATTGGCAAGCTAGCCACAATGACGCCATGATTCTGGCAAGCGGCCGTGAGATGCAGCTTTCCGAGGCAGAATCACAGCAATGGTTTGCAGTTTTAGGCGATTTTGTTGCGCCAGAAGGCATGACGGTTTATTACTGCGATCGATTTACGTGGCTGCTGCAAGCCCCAGGAAAGCCTTCGATACAGGCTAAGCCCGTGCAGCAGTTATTGCATCAATCGTTAATGCCGCAATTACGCAATCTGGATGCAAGTTTTTTTTGGCAACGTTTTATTACGGAAAGCCAAATGTTTTTCAGTGCTCATCCTTTGCACCAGAAAAACCCTGGACCAGCTGTAAATGGATTATGGATTTGGGGCGGGGGCATGCTCGATGCCCCCCAAACTCGTTTTATTCATTACAACAGTGAATTCACTTGCAATTTAGCCAAGCATTTATCAACGCAGGCAACCCCTTATCAATCTTCTCAACTGTTTGGAAAAAATGATTTGCTATTACTGGATGCCATTGATTCTAATCTACTTTTACAATTGCAATCGCAATTAAGAAAGGATACTGTCCATTGGTATTGGAATAATCTTGCATACACCACCCAAGCGAAATCCTGGTGGTCGCGTTTGTGGAGTTAATCATGCTTATTAAGCGCCGCGTATTGCCTTCTTATGCTTCATCTTTGGTTAACATCCATCCTGTTTTGCAACGGGTTTATGCTGCCCGCGGCATTATGAATGAGGAGCATTTGGATAAACGTTTAAACGCATTGTTGCCATTCCATACTTTAACAGACATCGATAAGGCTGCGACACGTTTAGAGCAAGCTTTGCGCCAGCAGCAGCGGATATTAATTATAGGAGATTTTGATGCTGATGGCGCAACTTCAAGTGCACTAGCAGTATCCGCACTACGTTCCATGGGGGCGCAACATGTCGACTTTTTGGTTCCCAATCGTTTTGAATTTGGCTATGGTTTAACAGCTGCCATTGTTGAGGTAGCTAAAAAATGGCACCCAGACTTAATTATCACAGTAGATAATGGTATTGCCAGCATCGATGGCGTCGCAGCAGCGAATGCAGCTGGTATAAATGTGCTCATCACCGATCATCATTTGCCGGCTGAGTCGCTTCCAGAAGCATGCGCTATTGTAAATCCTAATCAGGCCGGTGATCGATTCCCCAGCAAAACCATTGCAGGAGTTGGTGTAATTTTTTATGTAATGCTAGCACTTCGGCGTCAATTGAGTAATAGCAATTGGTTTGGCTCCATGGGATTGCCTGAGCCCAATATGGCGCAATTCTTAGATTTGGTCGCCTTAGGGACTGTAGCCGATGTGGTCGCGCTTGATCAAAATAACCGGATCATGGTAAATCAAGGGCTCATGCGCATCCGGCAGGGATTATGCCGTCCTGGTATGCAAGCGTTAATTGAAATTTCTGGAAGAAAGTGCCGGCAGTTGCGTGAAAATGACTTGGGTTTTGCCATTGCTCCCCGCTTGAATGCGGCTGGCAGATTGGATGACATGTCGTTGGGAATAGAATGCCTGTTATGTGAAGATTTTGAAAAAGCTCGCATGTTGGCTTTGCATCTTGACGAATTGAATGTCGAGCGTCGGAAAATTGAAGCTGAAATGAAAGATCAAGCCCTGGCTGCTTTGGATAAATTGTCAGGACAAGTAACGGGAAATGAAAGGCAACTCCCCGTTGCTTTATGTTTGTTTGACCCAACCTGGCACCAGGGCGTTATAGGTATCTTAGCCGGCCGCTTGAAAGAACGCTACCACAGGCCGGCTATTGCTTTTGCAGCCGTTAGTGAACAAGAAATGAAAGGCTCCGCGCGCTCTATCCCCGGCTTGAATATACGCGACGTATTAGCCGCTGTGGATAAAGATTACCCGGATCTTATTATTAAATTTGGCGGCCATGCCATGGCTGCGGGTTTAAGCATAAATCCAAATAATTTTTCCAAATTTGAGCAAGCAGTACTTAAAGAAGTCAGCAAG
The DNA here is from genome assembly GCF_003989745.1 of Legionella septentrionalis. GTDB lineage: Bacteria > Pseudomonadota > Gammaproteobacteria > Legionellales > Legionellaceae > Legionella_A > Legionella_A septentrionalis. The sequence continues at coordinate 4,997 of NZ_RZGS01000007.1, read as the reverse complement.
CATATTGATTTATCCCATTGCTATGGGGAAATATTAAGCGATGGCCCATTGGAGGTGCAGGATTTAAGCCTCAAACTGGCTTGCATGTTACAAGAAGCAGGGCCGTGGGGACAGCAATTTCCAGAACCTGTGTTTGATAATGTGTTTGAAATCTTGGAACAACGTTTAGTCGGGCAGCATCATTTAAAATTAACGCTGGTGCACGAACAAGGCAATGAGCCACTGGATGCCATTGCCTTCAATGTAGATTTAAATACCTGGCCAAATCATCGTGCGCGAAAAATCCATGCGGCTTATAAGCTGGATATTAACGAATACGGGGGACGCACGAAGTTGCAATTGGTCTTGTCTTGTCTGCAAGCAGTGGAAGCCCCAGCCTTTGCCTGATAGTGCTGCGTGATTGGCTTACGAACCATACTTGCAACGATGATGGCCACTCAGGAGCTCGTGCACGGATTTATTTTGGGTTCTAATCAAAAACCTGGTTTTAAGGATATGCCATGTTAGGGAAAATAAGCCCCGCTGCCATTTTTTTTCTGAGCACCACGCCCTGTTTTGCCGGTTTCTATGCAGGGGCGAGCATGGGGCCCGAAGGAGCTAGCTTTAAACAACGCTCCCATGTCACCAGGCTTGGCACCTTTGACGTAATCGACACAAATCATTTCGCTGGAACAGGTATGTTTGCTTCAGTGTTTGGTGGATACAGCTTAATTATTAATCATTTCTATGTGGCAGGGGAGGTGAATGCTAATCTTAGCTCGGTTCAATATGATTTAATCAATAAGGAATACATTCATCAAACTGTTTCTAAAACCTATTTTAAGGTTAAAAGTAGCGAAAGCGTCAGCATACTTCCTGGATACATGCTCGCATCCAATACCGTGCTGTATGGACGTTTAGGGTATGCCAATGGGCGGATAAAAATTGTGGAAGCGGATCCTACAATACATAGCCAGGCTAAAAACCGTAATGGGTTTAGATATGGACTGGGCCTTCGGCATGCATTGACGGCAAAACTGGCATTCATGCTTGATTACAGTCAAATTAATTACACAAGTCTTAAAAGCAGCGTATTTGAACCATTTGGCATGGTCGCAAAAACCACTAAAATTTCCCCGAATACGGCCCAAGTGGGATTTGGGTTAATTTATAATTTTGATGGCCCCCCCAATCCCTAGGGTACTGAGCTGCAAATTTTGTGACACTCCATAATTTACTTTTATTATTCAAACCCAAAGATGCTCCTGCCGCCGTATTGAGATGAAACGTCTTTTTCATGAGCAAGAATTTCATCCACGCTGGGGCCGCTAATAATGTGACGTTCTAGCGCGCGTGCTTGTTTATCCAGCCGCTTAATGGCATCTAATTTTTCGCTTTGACCAAGCTTTGCTGTTTCAAGCGCTGCCTTTAAGACGCGGATGGTTTCATCATAGACTTTGGTAGGCACCGGGAAAGGGTGGCGGTCTTTGCCGCCATGGGCTATTGAAAAGCGAGCAGGATCGGAAAATCTGTATGGGGCACCATGCATGATTTCAGCCACCATGGCTAGGGCGAGAACAGTCCTCGCACCTACTTTAGGCGTTAAAAGCAATTCTGAGAAATCTTGCGGGCCACGATCAATAGCAGCGGCGATGTTGCCATGCAAACGCCGCAAGGAAATATCCTCAGCTCTGACCTCATGATGCTTTGGCATAGCAAGGCAAGGGAAGGATAGCTGTTCTGTTGTTACGGTTATTGGCTTGGAGTGAGGTTGTCCACCTTGCGCTATTTCTGCAAGAATGCGTTCGGGAGAAAAGGTTTTCAACAGCTCAATTTGCGCGGTTCTTGACAGTTGGGCGCGTTGATCCGTAAGGTTGATAATATTGCCTTGATGATGTCCTTCGATGGCAGCATGTGGTGCATCAACGAAACTTTGCAGCCCCTCGGATAACCAATGATATCGCCGTGCTTGTTGGTTGGCAGCATTCATGCCTTGCTGGATGACGGTCCATTTTCCCTCATCGGTAACAATAAAGCCGTGCAAGTAAAGAGCAAATCCGTCCTGCACAGCCGCGCTATCAACTTTAGCCACAAGGCGACTGTATTGTGCAAGTTGCGCGCCGTCAAAGCCAGTTTTGCATCCTATTGCGACGAGTTCCTGCGGGGTTTGGCGCGAATATTTCCCTCTGCCCCCACACACGTGAATGCCAAGTTCTCGCGATAGCGGGGTCAAGCCGCGTTTAAGGGCGCCGATAACACTGGTGGTGATGCCCGATGAATGCCAGTCCATACCCATTACTGCACCGAAGGATTGAAACCAAAAAGGGTTGGCTAAACGCCGAAGAAATTCGTCGCGTCCGTAATGATAGATTATGGCTCGGCTTATGATCGTCCCCAATTTGGTCATGCGTTCGGCAAGCCATGAAGGCACTCGGCCATAATGCAAGGGTAAATTAGCCAAACCTGTTTTTTGAGCCATGATAATTTAAGACCATTGAGGTAAAGGAATTATAGTTGGCCGCGACTTTAATGACAAATTTTATACATAGTATGAAATTTATGCCTGGAGTGCCCGAAAATCAGACGGCTTCTTTGTGAAGCAGTCCGGCTTGTTGTGGGCTAGCTATTCTTATCATTCACTTGTGTTAAACTGGTTTTTTCTTCCCAAACAAACAACTTAATATTGGACATAACTCCAAGTACAAAAGCGAAAGGTAAACTTATACGTGCACTGGGCTTGGGTGCAGTGGTTATTTACGGAGTGGGGGATATCCTTGGCGCTGGCATTTATGCTTTGGTAGGAAAAGTTGCCGGGCATGCCGGGGCACTAACTTGGCTTTCTTTTGCTGTAGCGATGGCTATTGTCCTATTCACCGCCCTGAGTTATGGTGAACTCGTCAGTCGTTTTCCGAGAAGCGGCGGGGTTTCCGTTTATGTGCAGGAAGCTTTTGCGCATAAGTGGTTGTCCCTGTTGGTCGGGTTATTGTTGTTTACTGCAACCATTTTATCCATGTCCACCTTATCGCAGGCATTCGTGGGATATGTTCGGGCAATTGGCTTTTCAATCCCTGTTTGGCTTGGGATTTTTATTTTTTTAACTATTTTATTTCTTATTAATATCCGCGGCATTCAGCAATCTTCTATAGCGAATATGATCAGCACCTTCATTGAAATCAGTGGCTTACTTATTGTGTTAATTTGCGGGTTTTGGTATCTGACTTCCCAACCGGATAAGCGTGTAGTCGTTGACAGCTTCCCTTCAATAAAAGAATTGCTGCAGGGGGCTGCTTTAGCTTTCTTTGCATTCACAGGCTTTGAAGACTTGGCAAATATCGCAGAAGAAGTAAAGGATCCTAAGAAAAATTTGCCGCGTGCCATGCTTTATTCACTTGGAAGCGCGGGCATTTTATATTTGGGAGTAAGCTTCGTGGCTACTGCAATTGTTCCTGGCGCTGAGCTGAGCCAGTCCGATTCGCCCTTGGTGGATGTAGTCAGCAAATCCTATCCTGCCATGCCTGTTTTCATATTTTCAGTGATCGCTATTTTTGCGGTTACCAATACGACGTTATTAAATTACATCACGGCTTCACGGCTACTCTACGGGATGGCCGAAGCCCGTTTGTTGCCTGCATTTTTGCAAACGGTGCACCCGCGTTATCATACTCCGTACGTTGCCATTTTATTCATTTTTCCCATTGTATTCGGCTTGGGATTAACCGGCACACTGAAAGGATTAGCCGGTTCTACCAGTGCCATTGTCCTCACGGTTTTTTCTTTCAGCAGCGCGGCGTTAATAAAAACCAAGTTCAAGGAGAAAAAACAACAACACCGGACTCCTGTTTTCCGTGTACCTTTTTTTATTCCTTGTTTGGCAATTGCATTAAATGCAGCAGCAATCTGTTTTTTGCCCTGGGATAGTATTGTCATGGCGGCGATTTTATTAGCAGTTTGGCTTTTTTTGGTGGGTATGTTCCACTGGGTATATTCCAAATTCTAATGCTTAATCTACTTTTTGTTTTTATAGGCGTTTTTGCTGAATTGAAGAAAGCTTTAACTTTTAAGACGTTAACTTGCAACAATGAGCACTGCTAAAATAAAAGGAAAGTAAAAAGGCAGAGAGTCCTTATTGATAATCGGATAAGTAAAACATCAAAAGATATCTGTACATAAGAATAGAAAACCTTTGCTGTGGAGCTGTTTGCACGACTTGAATTTTGCTATTTTGCCCATATTACTTACACCAGAGTATATGATTGATGAGTACGGATAATTATGAACAAACCACTTGAGCCTGCTAACTTCCAAAGAAATCCCAGATTAAACGCCATCATGCAAATTATAAGCCGGGTTATTTTTACAGGCCGTTGGCTGCAGGCGCCTTTATACATAGGTTTATTGTTTATTTTGGCCGCTTATGTCTACCGTTTCCTGATGGAGCTTTGGCACCTCATGCAACATGTTAATTCTTCGGATAATACGCAGATCATGTTGGGAGTTTTAGATTTAATTGATGTGGTTATGATTGCCAACTTGCTTATTATGGTGATTTTGGGCGGTTATGAAACGTTCGTTTCCCGCTTAAATTTGGAAGCACACCCAGATCAACCTGAATGGTTGGATCATTTGGATGCAGGGGCCATGAAAATAAAATTAGCATTGGCTTTAATTGGAATCTCATCCATTCATCTTTTGCGCACGTTTATCGATCCGAGTAAACAAAGCACGGAAGCCGTTTTGTGGCAAGTAGTCATTCATCTAACCTTACTGGTTTCTGCGTTAACCATTGCCTTTACCAACAGGTTGCTGTTTAAACCGGAAAATCACTAGAGACGCTTTGGTGGAGGTGGGGGCTTGCTTAAGGTTCATCTCCACCGGTTAAATATTTATAACGCAATTCTAGGCAACGTCCCTAAAGTTTTTTAGACAAGATTTCATCTTAAATTGAGCACAAATTTTTCTATTTCACTTCGATCTACCCCCTCTCCCGCGATAGGAGCTTTGATAGTATGATGATGCCC
>NZ_RZGS01000069.1 GCF_003989745.1 Legionella septentrionalis | reverse complement strand
GGGCATCATCATACTATCAAAGCTCCTATCGTGGGAGAGGGGGTAGATCGAAGTGAAATAGAAAAATTTGTGCTCAATTTAAGATGAAATCTTGGCTAAAAAACTTTAGGGACGTTGCCTAATACTACCAGTGTGCGACTTCATCCATTCTGGTATACGGAGCGTGAGCATTTTAAAAAACATAAAGTGCGAACAACTCACCATGGCCTGACCAGAAAAAAAGACTTTTTTGATGATTTTTTTAAAACCGTGCAAAATATTTGTCAAAGCAAACAAGAGGTATTCCTTCAGCACTATTATCAAAACTATAGCGAACCAGAATTTCCCCCAATTTGGATGATGATTGAAGCATTATCCTTTGGAGCAGTCTCGAAAATGTTTGATAACATTCAATCAATCGAAATACGCAATGAAATTGCTTCTGTATTTGGACAACATACAACAGTTATTGAATCGTGGATGAGAACCTTAACTTATACCAGAAATCTGTGTGCCCATCATTCAAGATTATGGAACAGGTGGTTTGTCATTCCACCAGTAATACCCAAATTTGACCCTTTAAAAAACCACATAAAACCAGATCCTGATGGGAATTTTCGTTTCCAACTGATCGCTTTTATTATAATTCGGCTCTTAGAAAAATTATCTATTCAAGATAATTGGAAAAAACAGCTATTTGGTTTGTTTGAAAAATATGAGGAATTTCCAGGCATGCAAATGGGCTTTACTTCCAATTGGAAAGAAGATCTTATTTGGACATAACCTCTTTTTCAGATACTTTACCCCGGACTAAATCCAACGATGCAAATTTAATGCTCTGTTTTCCAATTGCAAGAGGCAGATTAGCGCAATCATCGGTATAAATCTTTGCATCAAAACGTGCGCGAGAAAGGGCTACATAAAAAACATCCTTTGCCGTTGTCCGGCTCTGCGCATGTACATCAATCAAAACCCGATCGGCGGTTAAGCCTTGGCTGCTATGCACCGTTGTGGCATATGCATAATCGAGATGCAAAGGTTTGTGTGGATCTATGGAAACCGTACGGTGTTCATTCGCAATGGTGATCTGATCTGGAGACACGGAAGTGATTTTAAATCGATCTCCATTAGCAATATCCAAGTCTTTATCATTGCGGGTAATCCTTACAAAATCGCCTGATGAAAGCTCTTTTCGATCGGGCTCATAAACAGATAATTTTCGATAAGTCATAGGGTTAAATTCAAGGGTTTGCTGATTTTCCATAGAGCGGATAATCAGGCGATTGCCTATGGCTGTATCTTCCACACGGTAAAGTTCCCCACGTTTTAGTCCACAACGTGGATAATTTTTTTCTGGCTGGATAAAATCGCCTATACGGTAATGCTTGGCATACATTCTCTCGGCTCTTGTTGTATCTCTGCGAATTAGCGTGTCACAAGTAATACCTGTGCCTTGCAGATTTAATCCAACCCGCACCTGATTATTGATTTCTCGGCGTGCTTCATTGGTTCCGGTGACAATAATTGTTCTGGTGCGTTCATCTTCGGGTAACCTCAGGTATTCTTTGGCAATTGTGTGCTGGCGCGTTTGATGATCTTTAATTTCAACAACATTATGCACGTGTTTTAGGGCGTGTGCGGATTTACCCGTAGCTGCCAATTCAACCGCCTTTTTTAGCTCTGTATTTTTCTGGCGTTGAATGGAGCCCATGAGTGCCGTTTGCATGCCAGCAGCCTGTAATTGATCGAATGGTCTGCCAGCTTCAATGGCTTTGGTTTGTGCAGTATCCCCCAATAATACAACGCGGCTTCCTGCTTTTTCTGCGAAGCTCAGCACTTTTTCCATTAATCGAGTTGGCACGACACCCGCCTCATCAATGACGAGAACCGTTTTTTCATTGATATCCTTGTCTCTGCCTCGGATAAAAGAGGCCAGCGTATTGGCTTTTACGTTGAGATCTTGTAATGCTTTGACCTGGTTTCCGTAGGGTGCAAGTGCGCGCACGTTAAACCCTGCCGCTTCAATCAATTGTTTGGTTTTATCCAGCATGTGGGATTTTCCTGTGCCCGCATAGCCTTGTACGCCGACAATACGGTTGCTTGTTGCTAGAATAAGGCTGGCCGCTGCCTGTTGGCCTTTGTTTAAATCAGAATCTTGCAATAAATGATGTGCCCGTTCTTTGGTTAGAATAGGTTGCAAGCGATTACGTCCTTCATGCTCCAATTGCAGGATGCTTTTTTCGCGCAACACTGCGTCAGGGGTGGTATAACGCGCCTCACTTTGAACCAATTTCCCTTGCACAATGGCATCATGGATTTCTGTTTTTGCCTGTTGCAAAGATACGCCTGTTTTAACCACATATTCAATCCATTGAGTGCGGCTCAAGGGCTGGGTTGATTGAGCATCCATTTCTTCAGAAGGATAATACAATGGCTGCTCTTGAATTAACTCACCTTTTTCAATTTTTATTACCATTTCCTTTTCAAGATGAGAAAGCTTTGCACGGCCAACAGCATGCTGCAACGCTAAGTCCATCAAATCCCGTTCAAAAATAATGGATTGCCGTTCAGTTAAATGCTGAATGGCAAATTCTAACGATTGTTTTGCTGCTTCCTCTGCTGGAATATGAGCATTCGATTGAGCCGTTTGAAATTGATACGGTAATTTCTTGAATGAAATACCCAGCGCTTTGGCTTGCTGCTGCCATGCCTTGTGCAACGTTTCTCTATCAAGAGATGTTTTTTTCTGGCGGCTTAATAACGTTGCTCGCTGCTTTTGTAAACTGGTAGCTGTTTCACGATCTAGCCCCTGTGCCTTTAAATGCGCTTCTACTTCTTGTGAACGTTGACTAAAAGCTTCAATTTGCTCGCGCGTGATATGCGCCAGTTCAAAATTACCTTCTCGACCAAATTTGAGGCTGTATCCTGATTTTTGCAGACCTTCAGCCAACTCTGAGTTGTAGATTGCCCCTAAAAATCGAGTGGATTGGATGATTTCATCATTTTTTAAGGCGCGCCATGCACCGTCTTGGCGCTTAGTCATATTTAAAACAATCGCATGGGTATGCAACTGCGGGTCTTGAGCGCGACTGATTTCATGACGAAATTTAGGCTCTACCCCAAATACAGGGGCACTTTAATCGGATTATAGTAATCTAACTCTTTGATTCCGCAATCAAAAGAGGATTAAAGTGCCGAAGAAAGATATTAGGCTCTACCCCAAATACAGGGGCACTTTAATCGGATTATAGTAATCTAACTCTTTGATTTTGCAGTCAAAAGAGGATTAAAGTGCCGAAGAAAGATATTATCCTAAATTTACCTGGTTATT
>NZ_RZGS01000068.1 GCF_003989745.1 Legionella septentrionalis | reverse complement strand
AAAGAATATAACGAGGAACGACCGCATCAAGCTTTAAACAGCATGACGCCTGTTCAATACCGATTAAACAGAAACCCGGAAACCTCTAGTTTAGCTTGGCACTAAAAAAGGAGGGTTTACACCATAAGTATACGTCTTTTAGTTGTGGTTTTGCCCCATCTAATGCCTTTGATACAGGGGTTACCAATATAGGTATAATTTGAACTTCACTTTGTTTGCAAGAATCTACATTTGATCTCATCCATTTGGGGTGACTGGCGACTTGGCGAGCTTTTGTTGTATCAAGTCTAGATGTAGGGTTTGCGTTTGCGTGATCCTCAAAAACCAAACATATGTAGCCTATTTGCCACCATGGATCAGGAGAACCCTCCGATTCAATTTTTCCAGCACTGAATCCTAAATGTTCACCTAGCAGTTTGTGAGCTAATTCAAAATCTGTGCTAGTGGTTATACCATCTAAAATAAATTTTTCATTTTGAGAAAATTTTCTGTCATGGCTAGTTCCTAAACTATTTATATAGTTCTCTAGGTTCTCTACTTGTTGGATTACTAATTCGTCTTGATCTTTGTTATTTTCATGATCTTGTGTTGAATTGAAACCATTGTCAGAAAGCCTAACCAACCACGGAACAGTAGTATTAACTGCATTTTTAGCTCGTTTAAAATGATCTGCCTCTTTAATTTGCAGCTCTTGGCGGCCTATTGAAACTGCTAATGAAGCAGCAGAGCCAGCCAAATATTCCCAAAGTGCACGATATCCACGGAGAGTAGGATCATCTAGGCAACTAAGCACCGATTCGGCTTTTGAAAGAGCTTCTAAATAATCCTTATTCCACATGGCTTGTTGATATTCAATTTCATATTGTACGGACTTTGATAATTGGTTTATTGCTGGAAATGATGCTTGAGATAATGTATTTCTATGTTCAACAATATCTTGATTAACTGCTTCCCATTCGTCGTCATTTTTAATAAAAATATTGAAATTTTCCAAGTATGTTGATTGTTTAGCATCTTTGGACTGTTCAAATCCAAACCAGATCTCTGCTTGTAATTCAGGATGGAAAGGTGATCGCTTTGTTATATTTGATAAATAGTCAGTTAATTCTTCCCCTGAAATTACTACGGCTGAATAATCTTCTAAGGATCTAGTGCACCGGCCTATTGCTTGCAAGACTCTAGTTTGAATACGTTCATTAAACAGAATATGAGCACCTAATCTATTCATAAAAAAACGTTCTTGGGCATTGATACCTTTTGGCATTCCCTCAATAAAGAGTAGTCGACATTCATCTCCGGGGAAGTCTATTCCGTCATATCTATTTGCTACAACTGCTACAGCACCATTAGAATTTATAAATTCATTCTTTGATTCTTCAATATCTTTAGCTGAAAATACTGTCAATCCTGTAAAATCTACAATATCTTGTGAAAGTTCATTTTCTATTTCTTGGCTAGGAACCAGTATCAAGCTACGTGGTGATTTTTTGAGTAGTTCTCGTCGTAAGTGTACTTGTTGTTCTGGTTCCAATGATAAGCTTGGAAACATAAAAAATCGTCTACCAACTCCTTGCATATCCCACCCAGAAGGGATAGATAAACGAGCTATACTCTTTTTACCCATTAATCTTTCTAGGTCGCCTCCCTCTCCTAAGGTGGCTGACATATATATTCGCTGTTTAGCATTATTAAAAGCAGCTAGTGTCCATGTAGGCACGATCATTGGACGAATTACTATTTCAGAAAAAGTTAAATATATATGACATGAAATAAGTTGATCCCTAATGACTGACCAAGGATATTTTAAATCAATATCTGTAGCGTGTAGATCGAGCACCTCTGTTATTTCTTTATAAACTTTGATTAGCTCAGGTGTTGGTAACTTCTCTACAAATGCTAGATCATATGGTGTTTTTATACCACCCGAGATTTTTGAAAAACTCAAAGGGTCAAGGTGTCGACCGAGTATTGGAAGCAATAAATCATATAGTTGTTTGTGTGATTGTTCAAATTGATTAATAGTCAAAGTCCACATTTCTGACACATAATTTTCTGAAGCATGGGCATCATCGATGATAATTACATCCGCGTCATTAAAATATGGATTGGAATTAAATAAACTTGAATAAGTCGTTATTGCTATAGCATCGGCTTGTTTATATTTTGCTTTATTTGCAGCTGTATAATTTTTCTTTGGTCCTGTAAAACCAATGACTGATAAGCCATATTTGGTTTCTGCTTGAGCGACAGCTTGGTGTACCAGCTGTTTGGTAGGGCATAAATAAACAATTTTTTCTTTAAATTTTCTACGTCGCCATTCACCAATTAATAAACCAACTAGAGTTTTCCCACTTCCTGTGGGGAGTTGTAGCGCAACATCACTATTTTCAGTAAATTCTTTTGTATAGGTAAGCATCATCTCTTTTTGATGAGGTAAAACATCCGGAAATTTTCTTCGAGGTAATTCTCTGAATAGAATATCAGGACTATCTGGGATAATTGTTTTTGGTGATAGTTTTTTGAAAGCCATATTTTCTTCCTAAAAATTTGACAGGTATTTGTAAAGAGTAGGTTTTGATACACCAACCAATTCACAAATTTGTTTTACCGTCCTTGTTTTTTCATTATACAGGTCTTGAGCAAGCTTTGCTTTTTCGTGGCTAAGCTTTTTAGGACGCCCACCCATTTTCCCTCTCGCCCGGGCTGCCTTTAATCCAGCATGGGTTCGCTCACGAATGAGGTTTCTTTCGAACTCAGCTAAGGCGCCAAATATGTGAAAGATTAGTTTTCCAGAGCTGGAAGTTGTGTCGATGGATTCATGAATGCTTTTAAGTCCAATCCCCCTTAATTCGAGATCGCTTACAACTTGGATCAAGTCTTTTAGAGATCGACTAAGTCGGTCTAGTCGCCAAACAACAATTACATCTCCTTTGCGTGCAAATTCGATTGCAGCAACAAGACCAGGGCGGTCAATCTTACTTCCAGTTATTTTATCCTCAAAAAATTTTTCACACCCTATATTTTTGAGTTCATCGTGTTGTAGGTTTAAATTTTGATCATCTGTAGAAACTCTGGCATACCCAATTAACATTTTCGCCCTTAATGGTTAATTATCTTGTAAAAACCAATATTAACTTAACATAGATAATTTAACCACATTTATTAACTAATTTAGTACTGATCTCCTATTGATAGAAAAGCGCAAAAGCTATGGTAAAGAAAACCCTCGTTTTATTAACTTGTAAACCCTCCTTTTTTAGTGCCAAGCTAAACTAGAGGTTTCCGGGTTTCTGTTTAATCGGTATTGAACAGGCGTCATGCTGTTTAAAGCTTGATGCGGTCGTTCCTCGTTATATTCTT
>NZ_RZGS01000067.1 GCF_003989745.1 Legionella septentrionalis | reverse complement strand
GTTTCAAATAGCCCACCACCTTTGTGGGAATACAATAATGTGGGAAAACATAAAAGTGGTTATAGTTATGAGTTTCTTCCCTTTTGATGACTTATGTTTGAGATAGATAACGTACCTTATCCATCACAAACAGGATATAATTGAGGAAAAGCTCAGGGAGTGACCCTTGAATTTCCTCAATATCCAAAATGACAAAAATCAAAAATTTGTGATAGATAAGATTTCCCATCCCTTGGATGTTCATTTTGATACCAATTCTCTTTCAGCTTGGATATCCTATTATTATTCAGTACATGTGAAAGGCGCTCCTGAAAAAACCCAGCAAGCCAAAAGAAAAGATTTGGCGAAATTCATTCATTTTTTCCAAACGGAAGTGGGGCATGATTTAGTGGATAGTTGGACGCCAGCGGTCAGCAAACAGTTTCAAAAAAATTTAAGCAAGACGATTTCTGAGAAAACAGGTAAACCTTATAAAGCGACATCTATTAACCGAATAATGGCAACAATTCGTCATGTTGGGCGTTGGCTTTATCAGCAACGCCTTTTGTTAGCTGGTGACCCCTTAGCTCAGGTTAAAGATCTGCAAACCGATGCGCCGGATTGGAACGGTTTAACCTCACGACAGCTTATGCGTCTTAAATCTGCCTGTGAGCAGCGCATTAAAAGCTGTACGCGGAAAAATCAAAATCCTGCTATGGAAACCGCTTTGTTTTATTTATTACTAGGGACGGGACTTCGTGAATCCGAGGTGGTTTCTTTAAATGTCGGACAATATAGGCAAAAAGGACTATATGAAGTGATGCGCCATAAATCGAAGCGAGTTAGCCAAAAAATTCCATTGCCACAAGAGAGCAGGGAATATTTAGATTGTTATTTAGAAAAAAGAAATGCTACAGAACATGAACCATTATTTATCACACGATATGGGACACGCTTACAAACTCTTGATGTGTACAGAATTTGCCAACGAGTTTTAAAGCAAGCCGTGGCATTTTTACCCGAATATGAAAAATTTGCGTTCACCCCTCATCAATTAAGGCATACTTTTTTGAAGAAAGTAACTGATAAGCATGGGGTACATTTTGCACAAGAACTCAGTGGGAATGTCTCCATTAAAGAAATTTTCCGTTATGCCAAGCCGAGCCAGGATGAAATGCAAGACACAATTGAGAACCTATTTTCATAAAGGGGTAAGAGATGAGTACTACTTCTTATTGGGTATATATCTTACTTTGCGAAAACAACACTTATTATACGGGTTACACAAATAACCTTGAAAAGCGCTATCAGTCTCATATTGATGGTACGGGAAAATGTAAATACACGCGTAGTTTTAAGCCATTAAAAATTGCTCAATGCTGGAAAATTAAAGAGAGCAAACTAAAGGCAATGCAAGTTGAGCGACATATTAAAAAGTTATCCCACCTTGACAAAGATAGGCTGGTTAACGAGCCTCAACTACTGGATAGTCTATTTAAAATGTAAAAGAGTTGAGACATTGATGCAGGATGATGATTTACGAATAAAATTATTTGCCAATATTCTTCCGTATGAAGGAGAGGTTTACCACCATGGCATCATTTTAACTAAAAATGAGGCTGATTATTTTTTCAACCAATTATTTACAAAAATTGTTTGGAAGCCAGATGAGGCCAAAATTTTTGGTAAGCATATTATCACCAAACGGAAAATAGCTTGGTATGCCGATAAGCCTTTTTCGTACACTTATTCAAGAATTACTCGACTGGCTCTTACCTGGTCAGACGAGTTATTAATATTGAAATCGTTAGTCGAAAAGGAAAGTGGAGAAACATACAACTCTTGTTTGTTAAATCTATACCACGATGGAAGTGAGGGAATGGCCTGGCACAGTGATGGGGAGAAAGATTTAAAGAAAAACGGCGCGATAGCGTCATTGAGTCTTGGGGCAGAGCGGAAATTTTCTTTTAAAAATAAGAAAACTAAAGAAGTTGTTTCAATTGTATTGTCTTCGGGTAGTTTATTGATGATGAAAGGGAGCACACAAGCTCATTGGCTACATCGTTTACCCCCAACAAAAAAAATACAAGAGCCACGAATCAACTTAACTTTTCGTACTATTGAGACATCTACATTTCATAAATAACTTTGCTATTGAAGTCCGTAAAACGATGGGTTTATGGACGATTAAAATCGATGTTCAAAAATTTGTATTTCAACACGAAAGCCAGTTCAAAAACTCTATACATTAATCAAAGTTCATTTTAATCATGATTAAAATGAGTTTATGAATTAAGGAGCAGATAATGTTGGTAGGGCATGCTTGAATAAAAGTATATTTTTGAACTTGACAAAGTATCAATATATACTATATAGTCAATCTATATAGGAGAGATTATATGGCTAATACAACTATCAAAAAATTATTTGGTGACCCCATCAAAGAAATTGAAGCCATCAGGGAAGGTGTACTTCCTCAGGATATAGAGGGCTACTTATCATCCCACGAGTATGTGATGAAAGATGTGCTTCAGCGACTTGATATTCCAGCGTCCACATACAAATCGAAAAAAGGCAAAGGACAAGTGCTTGACTCAGCCTCTTCTGAAAAGCTTATGCGACTTGTATCTGTAACTAAGGTGGCAGGTGAAATTATTGGTGAGTCTGACACTAAAGATTGGCTCTACAGGGAAATCCCTTCATTAGGTAATCGAAAACCTATTGATTTGCTTGATACCGAAGTTGGCCATAGGCTTGTTGAGCAGGCCTTGCAGCAAATCAAATACGGTGTTTACAGTTAATGACGACTTGGTATAGAGCGCATAACGATGCAATGATAAAAACCGTTTTTTCCGGCGAGGGTGGGCTTTATGTTTCCGGTAGGTGGAATAATAAAGGTCGTAAAGCAGTTTATTGCTCTGATTCTATAGCTCTTTGTACGCTAGAGTGGTTAGCCCATAATGGGTTATCTGTTTCGGGCTACTCATACTATAAATTCAAAATTGATATCCCTGATCAGCTAATCAAAGAATTTTCGGTGAGTAATTTACCTAAAGGATGGGACAGCGAGCCCGCGATAAATGTCACCCGGGATTTTGCTGAAAAGCATTTATTTAACCAAACTAAATATCTCGCTATTTCAGTTCCTTCAGTTATGGTGCCAGAAGAGAGAAACTTAGTAATTAATCCCCTTCATAATGATATGAACGCAATAGTAAGTAAAATTAACTGTCTTGGAAAATATATCTCTCCTACTAGAAAGTAACTTAAGATCCTGACTAATTGACTCTAGCACCCCGTCTTCATATTTCCCTAATTAATTTATCGCTGAATGATTTTTGGAGTCAGTTTGACAAAAAACAATTAACAAAATAATTAGGAAATATAATGTGTTATTCTTAGAAACTATGTAATAAATTGTAAATACAAACTATCCAGATTGTTATGCTAGTATCTCTGAGGCAACATGTTTTTTAAAATATTCAACAAGACTCATCATATCTAATTTTTCATGTTTAAGCACTTTTGCTGCCTTTTCTTTCCACTCAATATCACCTGGTTCTAAAAAGTCCTTCCTTAATTCACGAATGACTCTTAAAGCATTTTTTGTCCACTCTTTAAAATCTTTGAGCTTCCATTGTAATCCCCCCTTATAATTGTTCCAGTCAAAATTAGAGTTCTCTGGGTATAATAACTACCGAGGAGAATTTGATGAAGAAATCGAGATATAACGAAAGCCAAATAATTACGATTCTA
>NZ_RZGS01000066.1 GCF_003989745.1 Legionella septentrionalis | reverse complement strand
AATAACCAGGTAAATTTAGGATAATATCTTTCTTCGGCACTTTAATCCTCTTTTGACTGCAAAATCAAAGAGTTAGATTACTATAATCCGATTAAAGTGCCCCTGTATTTGGGGTAGAGCCGTAATACGACCTGAACGATGTCCTAGCAGATCTTGCCTGTCTTCAAAACTTACTCCAACAGATCTTAACCGTCTACCAAAGGTATGTTTCAAATCGTGAACTCGTACAAACTCTAAGCCAGCTTTCTTGCGAGCCTCTTTCCAGCCTGTATTATTCATGCGGGTAATCGGATTGGCTTTATAGGTAAACACAAACTGCTCATGCCGCCCTCTTTCGCTATCAATTACCGATTTTGCTGTCTGATTACAGACTACCAAGCGCTCTTCACCATTTTTAACCATTTCTGGAGGAATGATAAACACCATTAGGTGTGGCAACTCAGGGATCTTAATTTCCCAGTCCCATTGAAGGTGACACACTTCGCTCTCCCTACATCCAGTATTAACAGCAAATAACGCCATTTTTTCCAAATGTGGAGGCAACTCAGCAAAGAGCCTACGTTGTTCATCCCAACTCAACGGATAGGGTTTACGTAAATCGTCCTCGGGCAATAACTTGATTTTTGGTGCATTGAGCAGCCAAGTAAGTCCATATTCATCAATCCATTCTGTTGCAGCCAGGTTTGTTAAGCGGACCTCATTAAGTATCTAGAAAGATTATGTGATAGCGTTTATCCTATGTCATTTAAAAAATGGTAGGAATTAGATGATAAGGATGTCATTAAGCGCTGAGGAACAATCGGCGTTGAATCGCTTAAGACTAACGAAGAATTCAAACGTTGGTGAACGTGCGCATTATGTATTGCTATCCAGCGCTGGTAAATCTGTTAAAGAAATCGCAACCCAACTAAGCCGTAACGAGCATACAATTAGATTATGGCTAAATCGCTATAAAACCGAAGGCATCTGTGGCTTGGAAACTCATCAAAAATCAGGACGCCCCGCCAAGAAAGCCGTTATTATTGAATCACAACTTGAAGAATTACTAAATAACTCTCCTCAAGACTACGGCTATCAAGAGTCTGGATGGCAGATAAGCATTTTACGTCACTGGTTTGAAAAACAAGGTTTGTCTGCTTGTGACAATACCTTGGCAAAGGCATTGAATAAATTAGGATTTGTGTACAAGCGCTTTTCAAAAACATTGCCTGCAAATGCACCATCGGCTGATGAGAAAAAAATACGTATCAATGCAATCGTAGATGAGATTGGGAAATACTCCACACAGGACATTGAAATACTGTTTGTTGATGAGTCTCATTTTTCTAATCAACCATATGTTAGCCGTGGCTGGTTTAAATGTGGTGAAAAAAAGTAGTTCATACAGTTAAAAGCAGGCTGAGTAAAACTATTTTTGGCGCATTAAACATGCATACAAATCGTTTCTACTGGAAACAAGCGGATCGGGGAAACAGCGAGCAATTTATTTGGTTTTTGCGTCAACTCCATCAAGCAAGCCCAGACAAAAAACTAATCATCATTTTAGACAATGGTTCCATACATAAAAGTAGAAAAGTACAGGCTTTTGTTAAGAAACAAGGATGGGTGGAGTTGTTTTTTCTACCACCATATTCGCCAGAGTATAATCCTATTGAGCGTTTCTGGCTTTGGTTAAAGCAGAACGTTTATGGCTGCAAATCATTTACAAAAATGGAAGATCTGATCCAACGAATACGAAAGTTAATATGGCATTTTCATGAGGGTAGGACTGTTTCAACAATTAATTTCAATTATGATGCGTATGCTACTTTATTATAGATACTTAATGAGGTCCACTTATTCGACGAACAATTTTTAAACCATGGTTAATTGTTCTTGTTTTAACCTGATCTTTACGTCGTCCATCTATAAACGGCTGCAAAATACCCATATGAATTGAATCTAATGGCATTTTTCCAATATACTGCACTAGAACACGCAAACGGCCTGCATCAGAATCAATGCTTCGCTTATGTTGGTTTTCATCTAAAAATTTAATGGCTGCTTCCATAAACGTGCGTTTAGGTCTTACACCAAACACACTTGCTTGCCTTACTTCTTCGATACGTTTTGCAAAGTATTTTTCTGCTTCTTCGAGGTTGCCCGTACCAGTGCTTTCTCGAATTCTGCATCCAAAGACCGCTTTATCGATGTGCCAATAGTCACCTCTTTTGAAGATACCTGGCGATTTTTTTCGTCCCATGCTTCCAAACTCCTTTGTCTGGCTATCGCAGGACGACCACTACAATGTATATAATCGTCCACCCAGGCATCCAAATCAAGCCTATCAAATGCTACTCCCTGATTACCAATAGGAATTTCAATTAAATTAGGTCTCACTTCCGCGTTAAAACGATGTCTATCCATCCCTAAATATTCTGGGGCATCTCTAAGACGAATTAGTCGTGGTAATATATTAAATCTACTCATTTTTTCATCCTGAATGTTACCGACTGAAGCCCATGTTATGATTAATCCACTCATCGATTACATCTTTACGCCACGCGAGGGTTCTTCCATGCAATTTTACTGGTTTAGGGAACTTACCATCCGTCCACCAACGACGAAGAGTTAATCGATCTTTTCCGATTATGGTTTCTATATCATTTATAAATAAAATTTGTTGAGTAAGATTATTAACAGAATGCATTATTGATTCTCCAATCCATTGGTCACTTAAGTTGCAGGCGAGTTTTCCATTCGCCCTTCAACTCCATATCAATAACAATTAGAAAAAGTTTTAATAGATTCAATTCAACTTTACTTTCCTTAGGTAATCGGTTGTATTGAAAGATCATTTGTAAATGAGAGACTGGAGAGTTAGATAAATTTGCGATTCGTTGCAGCGAATATTCTGTAGAGTCCAGTAGATACTGAATTATTTCCTTATAGATGATTATTTTTTTCTCATGAAACATACAACATACTCCTGTAAAACCTTATAATATTTATCCAATAAAACCAAAATTAACATTGGCATCATTTTGCGAAAGCAATATTAAAACGTTATTGGTTTTAATATCAATATGCCTTTTTAAGAAATTTTAATTAAGATACGATATGATATTGAATGATGCCGATTTATATGGTATTTTTTTTTTCGACATAGCATAGCAAGGATTTTTTATGAGCAATGGACCTTATCAGTCATTTGCTGATCGTTTGATTAAAACTCTAAAAGTCAAAGGCTACACAGCATCTAGATCTCCTAATGGCATCTGTATTAAAAGCCTAGCCGGATTAGTGGGTGCTTCAGAACAAATTTGTCGTCGCTACATTAGAGGTGACGCACTTCCTGATTATGAAAAAATTACGCAACTCAGCAAGCATCTTGAAATCAGCCCTGGCTGGTTATTATTCGGTGACGAGGGATTCAACTCGCCAAAAAACAATGAACAAGAAGAAAATGTATTACATTACATTTTAAAGCATAGTCATCGCTTGTATCCCGTTTCACAAGGCGGTAATGGCGACTATGCTGATTTTGTATTGGGATTATTCAAAGAAGTTCGTTCCATAGATACCTCAGAAAATAATTTATTGAAAATCATTGACCTGGCAATTAGCTCGATTTCTTTGTATGAAGAAAAAGGTAAGAAATACGACCACGCTGTATGAGTTGTAATTATGGATGCACACAGAAAAATTAAGCTACACCCCAAAGCCAGAGAGTTTCTTTTTGAGAACTTTGCAATCTTGAGACGTATATTTTCAGATGTTTTGGGGCAGATGGAAATAGACTATATTTCAATTGCTTTAATTAATGAAGGAGGTGAAATGTTCTTTCTATCCTCTAATCCTTCCACTGAGCAAAATGAACCTCCCCGTGGCAAGCCACGGGGTATCAGAGGAGGCGTAACTGCTTCGTTTCCGACTCCTTACCCTGATTTTTTACATAACGCTCAACCACCTTCCAGTCCCCGCGTTCACCTAC
>NZ_RZGS01000065.1 GCF_003989745.1 Legionella septentrionalis | reverse complement strand
TAAAATATTTAATATCTGATGCTCTGTAAATCGGCTGCGTTTCATCGTTTCTCCTCCTCTTGCCTATTATGCCGGAGAAACTCTAGTTTTAAATGGTGCTATTTTACGGGAGGGTTACAATATTATTACAGAGGTTTATGGATACAAAAGAACCAGGCAACTAATTTGGGGGGCAATTGCATGCAATCTAATTGCTGTTTTATTTATAACATTAGCAATAAAAGCTCCCGCATCTCCCTTTTGGAGCCATCAGAAAGAGTATGCTTTTATACTTGGATCTATTCCTAGAATTATTACGGCATCAATGATTAGCTATTTTAGTGGAGAATTTCTGAATTCATATGTAATCGCTAAACTGAAGATATTTCATGATGGTAATAAATTGTGGCTTAGAATTATATGCGCATCAATTGTTGCTATGACGGTTGATAATTTCTTATTTTTGTCAGTATCATATTGGCATGTTTTACCTTTCTATGAAATGGTCCAATTTTCAAGTAGGAGTTATTTGCTCGGATTGATTTTTGAGTGGTTATCTATACCCTTTATTACCTTTATGGCCAAAAAACTAAAATCCATCGAGCATGTTGATGTCTTTGATATTAATACAAACTTCACACCATTTTCATTGGATGTTGATTATACAGGTAATAATGATCATTTTGATAGAACATAGATTACATATGGCGGGAAGTGTTTTTCATCTTCCCAATAATAGCCATCAGTTTCTTCACCAAGTGGGAGCAAAGTTTCTAGTAATGAAAACTTTGATGTATTAATAATTTCTTGATAGTCCTCATTTGTCCAATAATAATCATATACAATTATTTCTGCGTCTTTTAATAAAACCTTAGCGATGTCACCACTACTTAGGTTCTTGTTTTGTTCAAAGTCCACATTTAATGATAACCATTTATGGTTGTATAATTCTTCACTACCTGTAACGCCTATAAATAAACCGCCTTTTTTTAAAACTCGATAAATTTCATTAATAATGCGACTCAACTCAGGCTTACTTGATATTTCGAATAAAACAAAACTCGAGAATACAATATCAAATGTATTATCCGCATGAGGGAGTTTGGCGCTTTCAATTAAGTTGAAGGGAATTTTGATATTTAATTGGTTAGCTTCTTGCAACATATCTTGACTGATGTCTACGCCTTCAACATCCAATCCAATTTCGTTAAGGAATAATGTAGAGCTGCCCGAACCACACCCGTAATCAAGTGTTTTATTTCCAATAGCATGTCGCTTTAATAAGTCAGGAATTTGCTTAAAAGCTAAAAAAGCAGTTCCGCTATTATCTAATGAGGCGTACTGATTTGAAATAATGGAATAATCATTAATAGGCATATTGCTTCACTCTAGGTCGGTTTAAGATGAGCTGATCTTGCAAAGGAAAATTGTAACTTTGCTTCTTTTTGCGATACTGGTTTCCCAACTGCTTGTAAAGAAAAACGTGTTTCAATAACAATACCAATTATTTGATGACTTTCTGTCAGAGGCACAACACTTTTTATTTCGGGGTTCACTGATCGCATATATGCTTCATGTCCATCCATTAAAAATTGCTTTAATAAAATCATTTTATCGTTTTCATTTTTTACTAAGATCAGGTCACCATCTATAGGTGATTGAGAAGGATCAACGATAATGGTTGAGCCTTTTCGAAAAGCAAGACCAAACGAATCTGTTGGTATTATAAGTGCAAACGAGTTTGGGCCAACTTCTTTTTCCGTAGAAATCCATGTTTGTAATTTTTCTTTAATGTTTTCGCCATGTGTATCAACCCAATTCATAATCCAATCCCATTCAATAACGGGCATTCTAGCTGATGTATAATATGTTGGATTATGAGTGCCTGGCAATCTATCCTTAGGCAAAGGTTCATCGCCCAATAATTGGCTTATTGAAATAGAAAAAAATTTTGATATAGGTCTAAGGGTAGATGCCGTGGGATTTGCATTAGAGTTTAATCTCATTCGTGAAATAGTAGAGGCTGGAACGCCCGTTTCTCTAGCCAATTGCGCATCATCAATATCACATTCCTCCATTAATGAAGAGAGAATATCTTTGAGCTCATGTTTATTATCAGTACTAGATGTTCCCATTTTCTATATTAGCATAATTAGTTTAAATGTTGGTCAATTAAATTAAGAGATAACATTATCTTCTTCATTATACGATATTTTAAAAATCTTTATACCCTTTCCGAATACAGTAAGGCTCACAATATCAACCATATATGAAATAATAATTAGAATATTTCATATATGGTTGATATTGGTTGGGATTTATAGTTTAATTTCTTTGTTGATGGAGAAAGAACCTTAACGGGGATGAAAATTGGAATTTAATAATCATTTTAAAAAAGTATATATCTCGTTTCAGTTATCAGCTGAATCAAATGAGCTATTAACAGAAGCAGCAAAACGTTCTAATCGAAAAAAAGTTCAAGAAGCTAAATTACGGTTAGATGATCATCTAAAAAGATTTCGTTCTATTTCTGAGATTGATTTTGTAATTCCTACAGAAGACATATCTAGTGAGTAACATGTTGTGGAGGGAATAATGATAGCAACAACGACAAAAATAAGGGATTTTTCAAGTTCATCTAGTTATCCCCTCCCATTTGTAAAAAGTAATGTTTCTCAAATCCACTATCAATTTTCTGATAATTTGTTCTTGAATCTGAAAAAAGATAGCACAAAGAGTCTTTATGTCATGATTAAAGACGAATCTGATCACCATATAAGGTTTGAGCGACAGTTAAAAAGAAACTTAAAAAATAAAGGATGTACCATTGTTAAAAATCCTAATAAAGCACAATACACTTTAAATGTGCAGTTAAAAACGATGGGCGTGATGTCCCATGAAGAATTACAAAAAGCATTATTGAATGGTTATGGTTCGCCACTGATTACAAATAGCTATAAATTACTGGGTGATTTAACTGACAAAAATTCATTTTCTTTCCTTATTTCAGATATTCAGATCAATGAATGGATTGGGATAGTAAATGAAGAAAAAATAGACTCCATTAGGCAAATAAGTAAATTTAAAACTTTCCAAACACGCTTGGTTATCAGTACAGAAAAATTTGATCTGACCAAAGCCAATGGCTTATTAAAGCGTGAATTTTTATGCATCGTCGCAAGGATATTTGAATATATGCCAATCATCTAATAGATAACATCCAACAAATTTAATATGAACTAATTGAAAAACAAAAAACATTTTTAAGGTGTGCGGGATTTCTTTAACTTAAAAAAGGACAGAAAAGGAAATGAACTCAAAAAACAGATTACTATCAAAAGCTTTTCTAGCCAGTGCTGTGGCGGTTTTAACTGGCTGTGCTGCAACTCAAACTGCCCTAGAACACAGATCGTTACAAGTCAGCACCAAACAAAGCGAAACTATCTTTTTAGATCCAGTCCCAAGTGCTCAGAAAACCGTGTATGTTTCAGTAAAAAACACTTCTGATGAAGAGGTGGACATTGCTCCGCAATTAAAAACAACCTTAGGTTCGCATGGCTATAAGGTGGTTAATAACCCAAATTCAGCGCACTACCTGTTGCAAGCCAATGTGCTAAAGGTAGGTAAAATGAGTGTTGCAGCAAGTCAATCGGCATTAGGTGGAGGTTATGGTTCAGCCATTGCTGGCGCTGTTGCTGGAACAGCTGTGGGAAGTTTCACTCACACAGGCACTGGGATGATCGCAGGCGGTCTTGCTGGTGGTGTTATCGGGTTGGCTGCGGACTCGTTAATGAAAGACGTCAATTACACGATGATCACGGATATCCAAATCAGCGAAAAAGTAGGCAAGGGCGTTAAAGTCAACGAACAGCTTCAATCCCATTTGAAAAACGGCAGCAGTACAGTGACGTCACAAACGTCATCACGTGACAGCCAATATCAGCGCTATAGAACCCGCGTAATATCTAATGCAAATAAGGTTAACCTAAAGTTTGCTGATGCACGCCCTGCATTAGAACAAGGATTGGTTAAAGTGATTTCAGGAATATTCTGATTATGTAACCATCCCGTAAAATAGGTGTATTCCTGATTAGAGTTCTCCGTCGTAAACTATGTATGAGGAGAACATCGATGAAGAAATCGCGTTTTACAGAAACACAGATTGTTAAAATACTGAA
>NZ_RZGS01000064.1 GCF_003989745.1 Legionella septentrionalis | reverse complement strand
GGTACACGCAGTGGCTTGCCCGTTTGAGGGTCATACGCAATAGTTTGACTCGAAAACCTATGGTTTTCAAACTTTCCTATTAAGGAACCGCGGCAAGCCGCGGGGAATACTAGTTAAAATGGAATTTCTTCTGAATCGGTTTGCAACATTTCACGCCTTTTCGCCATATGGTGTTCTGCGGTCTTGTTGCTTGATTCATCAGCTGATTTGGGTGAGCTGAGAAGCTGAATATGATTGACAACAATGCTTAAGGCTTGACGTGCTTTACCATCATTGTCAGTCCATTGATTAGAGCGTAGTTTACCTTCAAGGTATACTTGCCAACCTTTCTTTAAGTATTCAGCGGCTTTAGTCAGCTTTCCAAAAAGTATCAGCTGATGCCATCCACTCTAGTTTGCCATTCATCATTCTGTTTGAATGACTCATTGGTAGCCAAAGTGGCCGTGACAAAAGATAGCCCATCTTTTTTGGTGATGTTTTTAGAATCAGCACCGAGATTGCCAATTAATTGAACACAGTTTAAAGATGCAGTCATTTGTATTCTCCTGTTATTGTTAAATGTATACGGCATAACAGAAAAACATCCGCATAGGCAGGTGGTTTTCTGTTATGTGGATAAGGCTTAGTTACTTCAATTAACAAGCAATCTTTTGAGTATCGAACTGTTTAACAAAGGAAATCAGGGATTCCAATTTGTGCAAACTTAACTCGGCTTGCTGAATGTCATAGGTGTTGATTTGAAGTCGGTGGCGGCTTAAATCATTGACGCAGCAATTCAACTCACAGAGCAAATGTTCAATTTCAAGTTGTGCTGATTCCTGTTGTTGCATGGTAGATTCCTCTGAAGGTAGGGAGGATTAGCCCCAAAGGGGACTATCAATCCCAATTGGGTTATGCAAAAAAGATCACCGAAACATCGGTTGATTTACCTGCTTATTAATGATGATGTGCTTAAAGCACTCCTCGGGCAAAAAGCCGTAAAGACATCTCCCTTTGTAGGTTTCCCGGCTAAACGCTTTGCCATGGAATTAGGGAACAAGATGGCATATCACAAGACCTATAGGTTTCGTCAGAATTGCACTGGCTCATCAGTTGTGTTGGTTTCAGATTATCAAGCCAGTATTGGAAATCAAGGATTTTTTGCCATTGATATTAAATGAACTCAATTGAACTAATTATGATTTTTTTGATTCGATACAGAACATGTTTTGATAGATGATGATCAGTAGGAAGTTTTGGGTGAGCAAAAGAACCTTCAATGTCATGTGTCATTCCAATTCTTTCCATGACTTTTCTTGATCGTAGGTTATCTGGTACTGTAAAAGCCACTATTTCATTCAGTCCAAGCTGATTAAATCCATAGTCTAACGCTGCCAATGCACCTTCAGTAGCATAACCAAACCCCCAATATTGAGAACCTAATCGCCAGCCAATCTCAACAGCAGGGGAAAAATGTGCTGGCTTATCAAAATAATTTAGTCCAATAAATCCAATCAGTTCACCAGTGTCCTGTAATTCCGCCGACCATAGCATATAACCTCGGTTTTCTAATTGTTGATTTTGATATTGCATAAAATCTTTGATCTGTTCTTTGGATATAGAGCCAGGCAAAAACTCCAGAACCTTAGTGTCTTGATTGATTAGAAAATAAGATTCCAGATCGCTTTGTCGCCAAGGCCTTAGAATTAATCTTGATGTTTTAATTTGGTGCATTGTTTATATACTCGAATGACCATTAAGTTGGTATTTAATTTGAACAAAGCCTCCAAAATAACTTGTTGTTGAGATATGACTGAGCCGAATATCCTGGTCTAGATCACCAAATAATCTTTTTCCTGAACCGATAAGAATTGGAATCAGCGTTAAAGTAATTTCACTAATTAAGCCAGCATGTAAAAATTGCTGTATGGTAATGCCGCCATCAATATAAACATGCTGAATATTTTTTTCTTCCAGTTCCTGATATAAATCATGGGGTTTTTTGTTGGAAATAGAGACAAGAGGTTCTAAGTGTTTAGGAACTTCAATAGAACTGGAAGTTAAAACAATAATGGGTAAATTGCCGTAGGGCCATTCATCAAAAGACAATACCTTTTCAAAGCTATGTCTACCCATAATCATTAAATCCACAGTAGATATAAATGCCTTATAACCGCAGTCTTCCCCTGGGCGCGCCAATTGGTTAGCTTCCATAAGCCAGTCAATGGAGCCGTCATGTCTTGCAATATAACCATCAAGACTAGTCGCTATAAATACTGATAACTTAGGCATAGAGGAATCCCGGAAAAATCTATCGTGAAATAAAATATGGTATTATCCCCAGCTGTTTCAGTTTAAGCAATTATGAACATGAATAATGGGAACAGATTTCATTTTAAACCAGTGAATAAAACACAAGAAGATCTTGTTCTTGACTGGATTAGTCAGCCACATATTAATGAATGGCTTCATGGTGATGGTTTAAGTAATACAATAAAAGATCTTCATAAATTTTTAAACGATGGTGAACCGTGGGCAATTCATTGGATAGCCTATGATAATGAAATTCCATTCGCTTATTTAATTACTTCTGAAATAGAGAAATCAGAAGAATATCCTGATGGTGCAGTAACATTAGATTTATTCATTTGCAGTTTGGATTATATTGGGAAGGGATTATCAGTGCAGATGATACATGAATTTATCTTAACTCAATTTTCTGGTGCCAAAATAGTGCTTATTGATCCTGAGATTTCTAATGAGCGTGCAGTTCATGTTTATAAAAAAGCTGGTTTTGAAATTATTGGGGAATTCATTGCCTCATGGCATCCAGTTCCACACTATAAAATGCAATTATGTATTGAAGATTTAAAAATGCAGGGATTGGGTCATCCTAAATAGATTCTGGTGATACTCAATCTCGAATGCCCAAGCTCCTGGCTAATTAATTCTCTGGCAGTACGTTCCCAGTATTTTTCTAGAGGATTTAGTTCTTTGTAAACTCTACCCCCTTGTATTGGGCATATAAGACCTTTGCCAGTTTTGTCATAGGATTTTGTAATTTCATGATATCTTCGCTGAGCGTAAGCATGACGAAGTCCATGACATTTACTTAAGCCCATTTTTTCTATGACTTTATGATACTGGGCCAAATGATTTTTGTAGGTCTTTTCTTTGGGAATGAGGGATTGTCCAGCAGGAATTTGCTTTATAGCATTGAGAAGCCATTGTCTTTGTTGCTCATTCGTTAGTCTAATATCACGCCCGATACCACCTTTTGTCCAGCTAGGCTTGATAACTAATTTATCTCCTTGCCAGGCATCACTAAGTACAATCTTCATGGATTCTTCACGGCGGAGACCAAAAAGGGATTGAGCTTCTAGGGATAAGCGGATCATTGGATCTGGGCATTTGGAAAAATCGACGTTGTTGATTGCTTTATTATAGTGAGGGACATAATTTCTTTTATTGATTTGATAGCTGTCGTTGCCTTGCTTAACCAGCTCTGGCTTGTTTAGCACGGAGGATACTTTTCGCAGTTTAGCCATGTAATTTTTTATTGTCGCAGGATTTTTATTCTGGGCTTTCCAGTGTTCAACCAGAATGTGTATGTGCTTTGGCTTTAATCCTTTAATGTGTGTGATTATGTAGCCTAGTTCGTGCAAATCTTTTACGCAGCGATTCAGCATGTGTTTCATATCTGCCCGGCTGGCGTGGGAGTAGTTTTGGATTTTCTTAATACATTCATTGATTGAGTACTGGGCATTCTTAAGTTTGGACTTACTCATTGAGATACCTCCATAAAGAATCGCGGGATTTGATGCCCATTTCGCTGCGAATAACCCAATAGGTTTCATATTTTCCCAATAGAGGGAAAAGAAATTGAGCCATCCGTTTTGCATAGAGATAGCGGTAAGCTTTGTTAATTGGTAGGGCATGTTTTTTTAAAGCCTTTCGCCAGGCAATCTTGGTGTCTTCATAGTCGTTAAATTCAGCAATGGATTTACCATCAGTTAGCTTTTTGATTTCATCCAGGATGGCTTTTTGCATTTCAAATCTGATAGGGATTGTTCGGTCTAGGGAGTTGAACGCGATGTTTCTGGTTATCCAAATGCCGTCCTCTTGGATGTTAATTTCAGGTTTTATATAAATGGCTTCTTGAAAGGTCAGGCCAAATTCTGTTTGTAATGCCATGATAAGGAGTGGTATTGGATTGTCCCATGATTGCCATAGGTCATGTTGGATTTTGAGTTTTCTTTTACGTTTTTTGGTGGTTTTACTAAGTTGTAGAGATTGATTGTCTATATTGGGAATGGGGCAATCGATGCTGGTTAGATAATGCCTGACGATAGTCATGTGATTCATAATCGTGCTGGAGCGTATTTTACTCTTTTTCCAATGGGCTACCAGTTGGTGAATATGGTGTGATTGGATATTTTTCCAGGAAGATGGCACATCTGATCCTACCTCGAAAAACCGGACACCCACTTTATGCAACCATGCCAAATTTGCTAGGGGTCTGAAACCCTAAAGTTGAATGGATGCGTTTGCGATTGTAAAACACCTCAATATAATCGA
>NZ_RZGS01000063.1 GCF_003989745.1 Legionella septentrionalis | reverse complement strand
TTCGATTATATTGAGGTGTTTTACAATCGCAAACGCATCCATTCAACTTTAGGGTTTCAGACCCCTAGCAAATTTGGCATGGTTGCATAAAGTGGGTGTCCGGTTTTTCGAGGTAGGATCAAAAGATAGGGATAGAGACTAACCATAAAAGGGTGAGACCGATGAGAGTTCCAATTGTTGGGGTTTCAATTTCCTTTTGCATTTCTATATTTCTTCTCCCTTAAGTTGGTGCCCATAATTATATGACTAGTGTAACCAGATCATTCTTTGAAACGACTCTACGCTAACTACTAGTCCCCATATATTATAACGGGCTGAGTGCATACTATTACGGTCTTAGTTGACCCTGTATCGATTTCTAGCGGTTTAGCAGACTTCTCCCAAAGCCAATCCTCTCCCGCATCAGAAAAAGCCATTGTAGAGATCAGCATTAACGACATAAGCAGTGGTATCTTGATCATAAAGTACCTATTTACGTAAGCGACTAGTTATTGTTCAATTATAGATCAGGAAAACAATGAATGTCAATTTAGGGTATACCTATATCTTACGTGGAAAATGGTACCCATTGGTGTCATAATAGGGTTATTTTATAATTAATTGACGCAGTGTGTATCTATATCTAGAATATACCTGACATTATTTGTAGGTAAAAACCATGAATGGCAAGCGAATTGGCTATATTCGAGTTAGCAGTATTGATCAAAATGCTGATAGACAGCTTGAAGGTGTTAAGCTTGATAAGATATTTACAGATAAGACATCAGGTGGCAGCCTTAATCGACCACAACTTGCAGCAATGATGGAGTTTATACGAGAAGGAGATACCGTTGTAGCGCATTCTATGGATCGATTAGCCCGAAACTTATCTGACCTACGTAATATTGTGAAAAAACTTACCGATCAGGGTATTAGAGTTGAGTTTATAAAAGAAAATTTAATTTTTACTGGTGAAGATAGTTCTATGTCCATATTAATGCTAAATATCGTGGGCGCAGTTGCAGAGTTTGAAAGATCATTAATTAAAGAACGTCAACGTGAAGGAATTGAGCTGGCAAAGAAGAAAGGAGTTTATAAAGGTCGTAAAAGGGCACTAACAGCTTCTCAGATCAACGATCTAAAAGCAGAGGTACTCGCAGGAGGGAATAAAACTGCGTTGGCTGGTAAGTATGGTATTAGCCGAGAAACACTATACCAGTATCTGAAGAAATAATTTTCTTTTTCATGGTAAAATTTAATTACGGTACAGCCTGGGAAGGCAATGGCCGTGACACGAAGCAAGGGGCTTGATTGAGTTTAAGTCCCTTCTTTTAAGAAAATTGCTTTGTGTCTTTAAATATCCCGGGGTTTGGGGCAGCGCCCCAAGTTAAATCCATTTTCTTCTGCTTACAATTCCTTAAATCTCTTTTATTGATCAAGTTGTTTAATTTTTTTGTGGATAACTTGCTTTTTAATATTTTTTCTCTGTTTTTTTTTATTTTTAGATGATGGCCTAATTGCTTGGAACTCAATGCTGGCAAGGGCTTTGGTTTCTCATTATTCTGAATGAGTGGAGATATTTGAGGTAATGAGTGGAGATATTTGAGGTAATGAGTGGAGATATTTGAGGTAATGAGTGGAGATATTTGAGGCCTCATCCACAGCTATAAGTGGAGTAATTGACATTCATTTTCCACCTGAGATATAAATGGAATAAAAGAAATGGTATTTCATTTATGTCGCTCAAAAAAATAAATAAATCTAATATGCTAGTGGATGCTAGTTATCAGCTATCTCTTTGGGAGCAAAGGCTAATACTTGCAGCCTTAAGCCAGATAAAACCTCAGACTAAAGTCTCTAAAGAAGTAACTATATCTGCCTCTAATTATGCTGAATTAATGCAAATAAGTATGAAAAATGCTCATAGAGAATTATATCAGGCCGCCGAGAAGCTCTATGAAAGAAGTGTTGTGATAAGGCATGAAGACCACACTGAGGAATTTAGATGGATACAGAAAAAAGCCATCTATCATAAAGGAGAGGCAAAAGTATCGTTTACTTGGAGTGATGATGTTCTTATTTATATTAGCGAGCTAAGCGGTAGGTTTACTTCATATCGCTTAGCAGATGTCGCTCAATTAAGAACTTCGTATGCAATTAGGATCTATGAGTTACTTATGAGATTTAACAAAACAAAAGTTAGGTGGATCGACCTAACAGATTTTAGAAGCCTGTTAAAACTTGAAGATAAATATCCTCTATTCAGGGATCTAAATAAATGGGTTATCAAACCATCTATAAAAGAAATAAATACTCATAGTAACTTGCAAGTTTACTTCTCTACGCGAAAAGAAGGGCGTAATGTCTCAAAACTTTACTTTGATTTCGAGGAAAAGAAACAGATGCAATTTTCTTTTGAAAAACTAATATCGAACAAGGACGAACATGGGCGAACAATCAACGAAAATTAGCGCGAAAGAAGCGTCAGATATTGTAGGCTGCTCGATTAGAAAAATACAAAAAATGGTTAAATCCGGTGAGCTTTCTGCTCATAGAGATCAAGGAGGGAGGTATCTAATAGATAAAAGCGAATTTTATCGCGTATTCCCTGATTGCATGGAACGAACTGAGGCGAAAGGTGTTCGCGAACATAGCGAATATGAATTTAAGCTCTTAAGAGAGCAGAATGAGTTTCTAAAGGAGCAGTTGCAAATAGCCAATGAGGAAAAAAGATCCTTGCTAAAAACGCTGGAGTCAACTCAGAAGTTGATTGAACTAAAACCACGTAAAAAGTTTTTAGGTATTTTTTAGTCTAATAAAAACCGCATAGGAATATATGTTGACATTGATATTGTGTCTCAAATGGGATACAATTAACAATAATGTTTGGAGATAATATCATGAGCAAAACAGCTTACATTAGAGCTCGTATCGAGCCTGAGTTAAAAACAGAAGCTGAAGCTATTTTTGATGAATTGGGCATGAGCCCCACCCAAGTTATTACGATGCTGTATAGACAGGTCATAAGAAAGCACGAGATACCATTGGATTTAGATCTACCCAATAAAAAAACCGCGAAAGCTATTGAGGAAGCAAGAGAGGGTAAGGGGATTGTTGCTTGTAAAGATGCTAGCGATTTATTCAGCAAACTAGGGTTGTGATGCTAAGTCCTTTCTATAAAAAGCAATTTGAAAAGGATTTGAGGCGCATAATTAAGCGTGGAAAAGATATTCAAAAGATAAAAGATGTTATAGAAAAACTGATCAATCAAACTCCTTTGGAGCCTAACTATCGCGATCATGCTTTGAAGGGCAACTATGTGGACTGTCGAGAACTGCATATAGAGCCAGACTGGTTATTAATCTATCTAATCCAAAAAAACACAATTACTTTCGTTAGAACTGGTAGTCACGCCGACTTATTTGGATAGCTTACTAACTGGGATAGTAGGGGGTAAAACTTAATACTTGGTTTTATTTATAATTTTATTCAAACAGAGAGCGGGAAGAATATTCTTCTTCTTGAATTTTTGCTTCGTAACCAGCTTTTCTAAGATCGGTAAGAGCGCTAGAAATAGCTTTTTCTAACGAGGTAGATTCCCTTGAAAAATCCAAATAAACGCCATTAGAGTCCGCATGGAATAATGCATCATCACAACCAGCTTCAAAAATTTGGCTCGCTAACTCTTCTGTAAATTCTTTAGTATTTAACTTTAAAGTAAATTCATACATAGAATTCATTCTTAATGAGTGCATTTTTTAACCTTCCTTAATATCATTTTTGCCATATTTGAAGGATTCTTCGGTGTAGTATAGATAATCATTGCGCACCACTCAGCATGGGGGAAGCTAAGAAATTTCGCTGGACAAGTAATTTTTCCCCAAGCATGCGAATTCCCACCTAACCCAAGTTTTTTAACCGTCCAATTGTTTAGTACCGCTTCATCAATCGCTTTTTTAATATCCTTGTCTGGATGAGAAGGGGCGCTCATTTATACTTCCTTGTTAATCCATTAGCCTAATTATAGCATTAGTAATTCAGCGTGGCCGTCAGGTAGGAGGACATACGATCTTACGGGTTAAGCTACCAGAGCTACTGAGGACAGAATCTAAGAATAAAGCGAGCAACACATTGATTAGACAAAAAAAAGACAGCCTAATGGCTGCCTGATCCTTATTCTTGAGTTCTGCCTCGAAAGCTCCAAAGGTATTGGTTAATTACCTTAATAGTGTTTTTCTTGATCCCTACTTAATAGTTCATGGGATCACGCTCACTAAGCAGTATAGACTATACCAAAGGATTTGTCAAGTTTTTATTCTATTTTATTTATTTTTGCGCACATTTTTGTGAATTTTTCTTACAACATAGGACGGACACCCCTAATTATATCGAACCATAATATAGCTGACTTGCCCCCACGGGGGCGCGGCAATTTCCATTTGAAAAAGTTAAAAAACATTTAAATCGATCAATCCCCAGATTGTGGGACTGCTCTTATCTGCTTATTGAGACTATGAACAGGAATGACCACGTAATTACTAATTAGTTGATTTGATCCCTCCTCGATTAGCCGTACACCTTGTTTAAGAGATATAATCTCATCAACAAGGAGTAGCAATGGTCAGAAGTATCTACACAAAAGAGTTCAAAGTTAAAGCAATTGAATTTCTA
>NZ_RZGS01000062.1 GCF_003989745.1 Legionella septentrionalis | reverse complement strand
GGCAGGGGATGCACCAGTTGCCGGTGCCTGCGATGGCTGAGCTTGATGAACTCGACTATGAGAAAAAAGCCCAGGCGTTCATTGAAAAGCGCATCGCCTCGGTCAATGGAATTTTGGCTGCTGAGCCTTACGTTTATTTAAGCGGTTTGACGGCGGTTGGCAAATCGACGTTTGTCAGGCAGTACTTTAAGAATGAAGAGGATACGTTATACTCAGGCGAGCAGGCGTTAAGCGCCTGGGCCGGTGATAAGAGTGAGAAGCGCAAGATTCTTTTCATTGATGAGGCGAACATCGGTACGCGGCAATGGACGGAATTTGAAGGGTTGTTTAACAACCCGCCGGGTATGCTCATTGATGGGGAATACACGTTATTAAGCCCACAGCATAAGGTGGTGTTTGCCGGCAACCCGGTGAATTATGGCGGTGAGCGCAAGCTCTCGCCTTTCTTTGCCCGGCATGGCAATGCGCTGGTGTTTGAAGCGATGCCGCCTGAATTTATTTACCAGCATATTTTAAAGCCTTTGTTGGCACAAAGCTTAAACGAGGAAGCAGTTCTTGCCACATGCAGGCAATTATTAAGCGTGTACGCCTACCTTGTGAATGCATCCAGCAAGGAAGTGCTCATTTCCCCGCGTGAACTGGAAATGATGGCACTCCTCACCCTGTCTTACCTTAAAAAGCACCCGGAGGCAGACGCTGCGCAGGTGGCGGCTTATTATGCTTATCAATTGGGTAAAGAATTGCTGCCGGTTGAAAAGGAAGAGGACTTTTGCAAACGCTTCAAGCCCGATTTTATCCCAGCCCATGACGTCCGGGAAATCGACAGGAAGGGGCTTGAATCCTTTGTCCTCACCCCTTCCCGCCAGGCGGTGTATCAGCAATTGGCGGACGTATTAGCCCTGCGTGAGTTCAAACGCCATGCTGCAGTGACCGATGCGCAACGATACGGGGGCTTGGGCGGCATGGTGCTCGAAGGCCCGCCCGGGGTGGGCAAGAGCGAGCTTGTGACCCTGGCACTCCTCTCGCATGGGTTTACCGAAGCGACGTTATCCTCACCTAAGGAAGGCGAAAATAGCTTCTACCGCATGCCGGTCAGCATGCAGCCGGATGATAAGAAACGCCTGCTGCTCAAAGCCTTCAAGGAAGGTGCCGTGGTGGTCGTCGATGAAATCAACAGCTCACCGATGATGGAGCGTTTGCTCAATGACTTGCTGATGGGCGAGAGTGAGGAAGGCAAACCCGATAAACCCGGTTTTTTTATCATCGGCACCCAAAACCCGGTCACCATGGCAGGACGCCGCAAGCCCGGCAACGCACTCGCCAGGCGCTTGCTTAAAACCGAGCTTGACGAGTACAGCCGCGAGGAAATGATTGACGTCTTGCAGCATAAACAAATCAATCCGGCAAACGCCACCCTCATGGTCGATGCTTATCTTGCCAAGCTCAACGAAGCCCGCGAGAAACGCCTCGAGCCGCCGCCTGCGTTCAGGGATTTAATCCGCGTGGCTCATCATGAAATCAATGCCCACAGCAAAGCTCAAACACCCACACAACAACAGGGGGTAAGAGCAGCCGAAGCAATGGGAGAAACTCCATTGCCGCCTACAGAAGAACAAAAGCCCGCGCCTTCTTCTGCAGCCGCCGAGGAAAACCTGCCGTCCGAAGCGCTCAAAATACCTCCTGTGGAAGAAAATACAAACCCTGGGCAAGCAGTGCATGACCCGCTAAACCAGGAAAAAGAAGAGGCAGAGATAAATAAAAAATTGGCGCATTACCAGCAGGAATGCGTGCAACAGATTAAGCGCTTGAGCTATTATGCAGGCAACACCACGGTCAATACAAAAATCAGCTTGCTTGAAGCAGGCAAGAATTTACTCGATGCTGAGTTTGGCACGGCCCAAGAGAAACTGGACAATTTTTATACCCACATCAAAACCAATCAGAAAGAACTGGTCAAACCACACAGCAGCATCCCCAAAGATATCGGCAAAGGCCTCCTAGTCTTCGTCGGACTCGTCCTTGGCATCGTCCCAGGTATCCTCCTCTACAGCCGCTTCTTCTCAGCCTCAAGGCCCACCACAACAGGGGAAAAAATCGTCGAGCCGGTGAAAAAAGATGATGGGCTTATGCCCTAGCATTGCGGCTCCCAGTGAATTATTGCTGGGGGCACACCCCATATGCTAGAAGTTTTCCTCGTCAGAGCGGAAATAAAGGCATTTCTAGTGAGTAGGCTTTGCATGTATCTTTACTTTGTAGAGTAATGAATTTATATGCAATACTCGCCATCCCTGTAATTGCAAATGTATTGAAAACAATCTTTAGATGAGGATTGAGGTGGTTAGATAAACATTCGCTATAAAATAGTAGATGTTGAGTTGTAGTAAATAGAGGGTAGTTAGTGTGGGTGAAGTCAATTCCGCGTGTTAACTCTGGCGGAGAGACAGGGATTCGAACCCTGGGAAGGTTGCCCTTCAACGGTTTTCAAGACCGCCGCAATCGACCGCTCTGCCATCTCTCCGCCGGCAATACTATTATAACCATAAGGCATTTGCAATCATTTTTTTATCTTTTCTTTACAGTTTTGCTTTTATGGCAAATATCGCTCACTATTTAATAAAAAAGGCTTTTTTTAGAGCAATAACAGTGTAAACTCAATTACTTATGCATTCGCAAAATACATAGCAATCGGTATAATGGCGGCATTTGCGGTATGGCTGTTGGGGTCACCGAGAGTTGTAATAGGTATGTTTATGAAACTAATTAAGATATTCTCAATATTAATTTTACTGTCGACGCTTACAGGATGTCCCAAATGGTGGGGCGGCGGTGATGACGAAGAATATAACCCTTTTCAAGGTGTGTCAGCGAAACAACTCTATACTGAAGCCAAGCAAGCTTTAGCAAAAGAAGAATATGAAAGTGCAATCAAACGGCTGGAAGCATTGGAAACCATGTACCCATTTAATGATTATGCAGAAAAAGCAGAGCTTGAGCTGGTATATGCCTATTATAAAAAAGGCGATTATCCTTCCACAGCAGCGGCTGCCGACCGTTATATTCATCTTTATCCGCGGGCAAAGAACGTAGACTATGCATACTATTTGAAAGGATTGGCCAATTTCCAGCAAACCCGTGGCACGCTTGCCAATATACTGCCCATCGATGAATCATGGCGCGATCCCGGTACGCAATCGCAAGCATACACTGATTTTGCTACGCTCGTGCAACAATTTCCAGACAGCCGCTATAAGGCCAATGCTTTACAACGGATGATTTATTTGAGAAACCTTTTTGCACAGCGGGAGTTAAATGTAGCCAATTATTATTACTCACGTAAAATGTACGTCGCTGCCATTGAACGGGCCAGCTATTTGATTAAGAATTATCCGCAGGCGCCGAGCGCAAAACCTGCTTTGGCCATCGTTTATCATGCCAATGTTGCTTTGGGGCTAACCCAGGCAGCGGATGATGCATTGCGGGTGTATGAAGCCACATACCACAGTAAACCTGCCGCAGTGACGATGAGTGAGTAGTAATATTTTGCTAAGATTTCTGAATAGGCGGGCTTAAGTTTTATCCAGACGATATTTCATAACCCGGTTATTGCAAACTAACCGGGTTGCCTCTGAGAGCTAAAGAGCTAATTCTATGCCAGGAACGATGTGGTCGGTAGTTTTTTCTTTATTTACTAATGCCTTAAAGACGTCATTGAGTAACGCATGTAATTCGCCGGCAAGTAAAGTAAGGGCAGCATCCTGTTGCTGGCGCTCTTCTTCAAGTTCACGAATTTCTTGAAATTCATCCACCAAATACTCTAAGCATTTTATACGTTTTAAAGTTAAATCCTGCGTTAGGGTAAATTGTATGCGCTCGTTCCAAATCAAGGAAATTTCCGCTGCAGCCAGGCCCTGGGATATCAGCGTAGTAATTTCTTCAGATGGCAGCTCATATCCCTTGCAGTTAAAGCGTTTTTTCTCATCATCCAATGCAAAAAGCAAACAATCTGATGCTAATTGAAATACTTCTGGCAGAGTAGTTGCATCATTCAGCCAATGTGCAAATTTAATGGATAAATTTTCTTCATATTCTATGGGATCGATGCGTATGCCAGGTATTGATTTCCTCAGCAGAGAAACCAACTGTAGCGCTTGATTACTGCTGGAAGTATTAACAATCAAACGTTGCGCTGCCGTATCGAATAAGGCGAATAGGCGTTTCTGCAAGCAAAAAGATTTAGGCAGCAATTCAAACTCCAACTCTTCTGCCATCTGTGCTTTTTCAGCCCGCTTCATGCTGCGCCCGTGCTGGGTTTCCCAAACCTGCACGCGTTCCGCAAGAATGCGCTTAATGACTCCCCGCGGTAAAATACGCTCCTCTTTACCCAGGCAAATCAGTGAACCGCCTGCTACTTCCTGAATTAAATCTTCACCTGTGACAGGCAGCCAGCCATATATAAAGCGGGCATGAGGCGGGCAAGGTTTCAGTCTTTCTTCCGCCAAGGCAATCTGCAGATCCACAGGCTTTTCAAGTTCGTATTGAAAAAATTGAGCATTATTAAACCACATGGCAACTCCCGAAAAAAAGAGCGATGCTAACATGAATCCAGTGGATTCGCGACGGAACTTTCTTACGGTTTTATGGTAGGAAGTTATTCCCTAACAAGAAAAAACGTTTTAAATTAAATATTTATTAGCCATAGTCTGCAATGCTAGGGCGTGTTTTTAAAGTTTCAGCCACAGCAAAATACCTATTACAATTAATGCACCTAAAAACATGGCGGCAGTTTTATCATACCGCGTAGCAATTCTTCTGAAACCTTTTATTCTGTT
>NZ_RZGS01000061.1 GCF_003989745.1 Legionella septentrionalis | reverse complement strand
TTCAGTATTTTAACAATCTGTGTTTCTGTAAAACGCGATTTCTTCATCGATGTTCTCCTCATACATAGTTTACGACGGAGAACTCTAATCAGGAATACACCTATTTTACGGGATGGTTACAATACCACATTTTAGTTCACGATAGATTTTTCGGAGATCCTTACCGGCTCAGGAAAAAGATTATTTGGCGATCTAGACAGAGATATTCAGCTCAGTCATATTTCAACAACAAGTTATTTGGGAGGCTTTGTTCAAATCAAATACCAACTTAATGGTCATTCGAGTATATAAACAATGTTCCAAATTAAAACATCAAGATTAATTCTAAGGCCTTGGCGACAAAGCGATCTGGAACCTTATTTCCTAATCAACCAAGACACTAAGGTTCTTGAGTTTTTGCCTGGCTCTATATCCAAAAAACAGATCAACGATTTTATGCAATATCAAAATCAACAATTGGAAGACCGAGGTTATATACTATGGGCAGCAGAATTACAGGACACTGGTGAACTGATTGGATTTATTGGACTAAATTATTTTGATAAGTCAGCACATTTTTCCCCTGCTGTTGAGATTGGCTCGCGATTAGGTTCTCAATATTGGGGGTTTGGTTATGCTACTGAAGGCGCATTGGTAGCATTAGACTATGGATTTAATCATCTTGGACTGAATGAAATAGTGGCATTTACAGTACAAGATAACCTACGCTCAAGAAAAGTCATGGAAAGAATTGAAATGACACATGACGTTGATGGTTCTTTTGCTCACCCAAACTTTCCTACTGATCATCATCTATCAAAACATGTTCTGTATCGAATCAAAAAATCATAATTAGTTCAATTGAGTTCATTTAATATCAATGGCAAAAAATCCTTGATTTCCAGTAATGGCTTGATAATCTGAAAGCAACACAACTGATGAGTCAGCGCAAATCTGACGAAACCACTAGGTCTTGTGATATGCCATCTTGTTCCCTAATTCCATGGCAAAGCGTTTAGCAGGGAAACCCATCAGGAGTTGTCTTTACGGCTTTACGCCCGAGGAGTGCTTCAAGCACATCATCATTAATAACCAGGTAAATCAACCGATGTTTCGGTGATCTTTTTTGCATAACCCAATTGGGATTCATAGTCCCTTTGGGGCTAATCCTCCCTACCCCTAAGGAGCATACCATGCAACAGCAGGAACCAGCGCAACTTGAAATTGAACATTTGCTGTTTGAACTGAATTGTTGTGTGAATGATTTAAGTCGTCATCGACTGCAAATTAATCCCTATGACATTCAACAGGCAGAGTTAAGTTTGCACAAACTGGAATCTTTGATTTCCTTTGTCAAACAGTTCGATACTCAACGAATTACTTGTTAATTGAAACAAATTAAGTCTTATCCGCATAACAGAAAACCACCTGCCTATGCGGATGTTTTTCTGTTATACCGCTCAGATTTAACAATAACAGGAGAATACAATGACTGCATCTTTAAACCGAGTTCAATTAATTGGCAATCTTGGTGCTGATCCCAAAATCGTCACTGGAAAAGATGGACAATCTTTTGTCACAGCTACTTTGGCTACCAATGAATCATTCAAACAGAATGATGAATGGCAAACCAGAGTGGAATGGCATCAGCTAGTACTATTTGGAAAGCTAACCAAAGTCGCTGAGTATTTAAAGAAAGGTTCACATGTATACCTAGAAGGTAAACTGCGTTCTAATCAATGGACAGACAACGAAGGCAAAGCACGTCAAGCCTTAAGCATTATTGTCAACCATATTCAGCTACTCAGCTCACCCAAATCAGCTGATGAATCTAGCAACAAAACCGCAGAACAGCACATGGCGCAAATGCGTGAAATGTTGCAACCGGATTCAGAAGAAATTCCGTTTTAATCATACCCTACCACGGGAGCAAGCTCCCGTGTGGGATTGCTCCCTTAATACAAGGAGATAATCCCATGGACACCCCTTCAATCTACGTCGCGTGTTTAGCCTCATACAACAAGGCCATCCTGCATGGTGTTTGGATAGATGCCACACAAAGCGAAGATGACATTATGGAAGAAATCTGGGAAATGCTGGATAACAGCCCTGAACCCAATGCTGAAGAATACGCCATACATGATTATGAAGGATTCGGCAGCATCAAAATCCATGAGTATGAGTCAATAAGTAATATTGTGGAGTATGCTTCATTTATTCAAGAACATGGAGAGCTAGGCTTAGCCCTTCTCTGCGATTATTTGGTAGATGATGCACAAACCATGCTGGAGGATCATTACCAAGGTTGTTATGATTCAGAAGTTGATTTTTCCAGGCAGTTATTTGATGACTGTTATGCCCATCAAATGCCGGATAATTTGATCTGCTATTTTGATTTTGAGGCTTTTGCCCGGGATCTTTTTATAAATGATTACTGTTCGGTTGAGTATGATGGACAGACATATGTCTTTTCAAACTATTAAGCCCCTGTCTGGGGCTTAATCTTTATCTCAAAATCCAATAATAAATTATATTCATTTAAATCAAATATCCTAAGCATCCATTTATGCCTGAACTACACATTATTATTCCAACACATTCCTTAAATATAAGACTATTCGATGAAATCTAATATTTTACTGAATAGCTATTAAAGCACACTGATTTAAAAATCATCTATGTTAAAACGTATCAATAGTAGGAGAAATAGTGCTTTGACATTCTAATAACTTAGAATGAAGATCATTAACAAAAAATAGAATATCATTAATTAATAACTTTAGTTCATTTAAAGTTATTTCTATACTATCTCCATTTTTATTTTTTCCTCCTCTATGAATTAAATCATGCCTCTTTGTAATTGCTTTATATATTGAAGTGATTTCATCAGAAAAGGTTATATCAAAAGTACATTCATATAGACGTTTAATTTTGGAAATATTATGCCATATTAAATTCGAAAGATGAGTTTGAATCGTAGTATGAATTTTATTATATTCTTTGTATAAATCAGATAATAATATTTTTCTTTTTTTAAAGTCATCATTTTTTTCAACAAATTGTATTACGAAGGAAACATCCGAAAATAAAACGGTTATAAAAGCTTCTGAAAGAAATGTTTCAAGTGCAGTAATAACATTTGCATAAAGTAATTTTAAAAGAAAATTTTGTGTTTTTGAGTCAAATTTGGTTTCAATCATTTCTTTTATTTGATCAATTGATTGAATAAATGAAGAGTAATATTCTGGATCTGGCTCAATTAAATCATAATAAGGACCTTCTTTACCTGACCAATAAGGACATTCCGTTGATAATTCATCAGCTAACTCACTTATTACCTCATCAGATACCTCGCCACTAAATTGCCCATCTAGTTCTTCCTGTGCGTCATAAGGTCCACCATAAATATAAATATACTCACCTTCACAATAGGGACATTGCACAGTGGAATGCTCCCCACTAAAACCGGACCAGCTAGTTGTTAACTAACGACTAGTAATAGGACTAGTATTATGACTATATCTAAAGAAGCGGAAGTAATAGAAGTAATTCATTCAAGTAGCTCAAGACGTCGCTGGGTTTTATATGAGAAGCAACAGATAGTACAAGAGACTTATCAACCTGGGATGACAGTCTCGTATGTAGCCAGAAAACATGGTATACCACCATCACAATTATTCTATTGGCGAAAACAAATGGAGAATGGAGCATTAAAAGGACTTAAGGCTGAAGAGGATGTTGTACCCCAGAGTGAAGTGAATGAACTGAAGCGACAAATTAAGCAGTTAGAGCGCATTTTAGGAAAGAAGACCGTAGAGAATGAGATATTACGGGAGGCAGTGAAGCTTGCACGAGAAAAAAAACTGATCTCGCGACAACCCTTGCTCGGAGTGGACGATATGGAATAAGAGCTATAGCAAATGCTCTTAAGGTTTCCCGTTCCCATTTAACGACAAGGATGAAAACAATGACAATGAAATACCAACGAGCCTCCCGAGCTTCACAGGAAGAAGATAATTTTTTATTGCCCTATATTAATAAAATAGTGAATGAGCGAGCTAGTTATGGCTATCGGCGCGTAACAACACTACTTAACCGTCAATTGCAGCTTGATGCTAAGCCCAAAGTAAACCATAAGCGCGTTTATCGAATTATGAAGGAGCATAGTTTGTTACTTCCTGCGTATGGCAAAAAGCCAACTAGACTTCATGATGGGAAAATCATCACCCTTCGAAGTAATACCCGATGGTGTTCTGATAGTTTTAGCGTTCAGTGCGCCAATGGTGATAGAGTTTTCATTGCATTTGCTATGGATACTTGTGACAGAGAAATTCTTGGGTTTATCGCATCAACGATTGGTATTGATGGTGCAGCCATTCGTGATTTGATGCTAGAAAGTGTTGAATACCGTTTCGGGAAAATTAACCATCTTCCCGCGACTATTCAATGGTTAAGCGATAATGGGCCTTGCTATGTCTCCCGCGAAACAATCACTTTTGCAAGAGAATTAGGCTTTGAAGTGTGTACAACGCCCGCTTATAGCCCCGAGAGTAATGGCATGGCTGAGGCATTTGTTAAAACATTTAAGCGAGACTATATAGCTTTTTATGACCCAATGAATGCTATTGCTTTGATGGACAATTTGGATAGTTGGTTTGAGGACTATAATAATATTGCCCCTCACAAGGGATTAAAAATGATGGCTCCCAGAGAATATCGAAGAGCTATTATAGGTAACTAGATGGTTCGGTTTAACGGGGGCAACTCCACACAGCTGGATCTTCATAGTTTCCGTGAAACCATTCCTCCATGTAGATTTTTTGTTCTTCCCGAGACAAATTTTTCAAAATTTCTCGGTCACTGTCATTGTAATCCCCCCTTATAATTGTTCCAGTCAAAATTAGAGTTCTCTGGGTATAATAACTACCGAGGAGAATTTGATGAAGAAATCGAGATATAACGAAAGCCAAATAATTACGATTCTAAAA
>NZ_RZGS01000060.1 GCF_003989745.1 Legionella septentrionalis | reverse complement strand
TCTAATTTACTCCACATCTTATCATCAATGACAAATCGTGACATTCACTTACTCCATTTTTACTATGGAGCCTTTTTATCAAATTTTTAACCGTTTGAAAAACTTTAAAAACACGCCCTAGCCAATCTTTACATTTTACAAATAATTAAGAGCAGTTTACTCCGCAATTCGAACAAATACTTGACGACTGCCATGACTGCAACTAGAATTGCCAGCCTATTGATCAAATTTTAATTGAGGACTGTTGAATGCCTACCATTCGCGTGAAAGAAGGCGAAAATCCTGAATACGCATTACGCCGTTTCAAGCGTGCCTGTGAAAAAGCAGGAATTTTAACTGAGTTACGCCGCCGTGAGTTTTATGAAAAACCTACTGCCGAGCGCAAGCGCAAACAAGCTGCTGCAGTTAAACGTCATCTGAAAAAAATGTCTCGCGACAATGCTGCAGGCCGAGGCATGGCTAAAGCTCGACGCAAAAAAGCATGACCACGATAAAAGATCAAATCAGCAATGACCTCAAGGACGCCATGCGTTCTAAAGATAAAAATAAATTAGAGGCATTGCGGTTGATGATGGCCGCCGTTAAGCAAATTGAAGTTGATGAGCGCATACAAGTAGACGATGCGCGTATGTTGGCTATTTTAGACAAGCTCGCCAAACAACGCAAAGAATCCCTTGCCCAATTTCAGGCTGCTGGCCGGGCCGATCTGGTGGCCCAAGAGCAGTTTGAGCTGGATATCATCAATCAATATTTACCCGAGCCTATTTCTGATGCTGAATTGGAAATGCTGGTTTCCGAAGCGATTAATGATTTAGGCGCGGAAAAAATCAGTGATATGGGCAAAGTTATGGCGCAACTTAAGCCAAGACTACAGGGCCGTGCTGACATGAGTAAAGTCAGCGCCATGATCAAAGCCAAACTGAGTTAATTCATTTTCTTATGCAGCAGCTTATTAAAGATTGCTGCATTAGTCTATTTCCGCAGAAAAAGGTGACATTATGACAGGCCTTATACCACGGCCATTCATTGATGAGTTACTAAATCGTACGGATATTATTGAATTAATTGATAGTTATGTTCCTCTCAAAAAACGTGGCAATAGTCACCTTGCCTGCTGCCCTTTCCATAATGAAAAAACACCTTCATTTAATGTATTAGCCAAAAAACAATTTTATCACTGCTTTGGTTGCGGGGCGAGTGGGAACGCCATCAGCTTCATCATGAATTATCTGCATTTAGGTTTCGTGGAAACCATAGAAACCCTGGCGTTACGGGTGGGCATGCAAGTCCCACGTGAGGAAAATCACT
Source organism: Legionella septentrionalis (assembly GCF_003989745.1). Lineage (GTDB taxonomy): Bacteria > Pseudomonadota > Gammaproteobacteria > Legionellales > Legionellaceae > Legionella_A > Legionella_A septentrionalis. Next base: position 3,739 of record NZ_RZGS01000060.1, on the reverse strand, counting down.
CCCATAATAAGTCATCGGATTTATACCAATTACTAAAGCAAGTCGCGCAATTTTTTCAAAAGCAACTTAAGGAAAATCAGGAAACCATTTCGTATTTAAAAAAACGAGGAGTGAGTGGCGAAATAGCGCGCTTGTATCAGCTTGGTTATGCGCCTTCTGGCTGGCACGTCTTGGAAACACAATTTAAATCCAGGCGCAATGAATTGATTGCTGCGGGGATGTTGGTGCAGAAAGAAAACGGGCAAACTTATGATCGCTACCGTCACCGGGTAATTTTTCCCATCCACGATCGTCACGGCAGAATTATTGGTTTCGGCGGTCGCATACTTGCCAGCGAGCAGCAGCCTAAATACTTAAACTCACCCGAAACAGTTATTTTTCAGAAAAACCGTGAGCTCTATGGCTTACATCAAATCATCCAGCAAAAAACTGTTATCAACCACATCGTAGTGGTGGAAGGTTATATGGATGTCATTGCCCTGGCAGAGCATGGCATTTTAAATGCTGTAGCCACATTAGGCACGGCAACCAGTACGTTTCATATCCAATTGTTGAGCAAACACACCAAAAACATAATCTTTTGTTTTGACGGCGATGCTGCCGGACGCAAGGCCGCTTGGCGGGCATTAGAAAGCACTTTGCCTTCTTTGAATGAAGGCTTGGCCGCAAACTTCATCTTTTTACCGGAAGGGCATGATCCGGATAGCTTGGTGCGTGCTGAAGGGAAAGATAAATTTTTGCAGCGTTTGCAACAAGCCATACCACTCAATCAATATTTTTTTACAACGCTTACAGAAGATTACGACAGCACAAACTTATCTTCCCGCACCCAATTGGTGAATGCCGCAAAACCTTATCTTTTAAAAATGCCAGAAGGCCCTTATAAGGAAATGATGCTGGATGAATTGGCACGCTTGACCCGTATTGAACATCACAGGCTCACCCAATTGCTGGAAGACAAAGTTTCCATTAATTTACACGATGCGAGCGTCAACATGGCCCGCTCCCCGCTTCGTCTGGCTGTAGCCCTGCTTTTGCAAAACCCGGAATTATACCAGGCACACAGCCAAGAACTCCCTCCCCACTTACTGGATGCCCCCAATCAAGCCATATTGCAAACCTTAATTCAGCAAATTGCTGAACATCCCGGCATTAATACCGCATCTTTAGTAGAATTTTGGCGGGACAGTAACTTGTTTGAATCGATGAACAAATTAGCCGCCTGGGATCATCAAGTACCGGAAGCAGCCTTGTCCAAAGAATTCTTGGATATCATGAATTTTCTGATTAAACAAAACCGTGAAAATAAAATTCAACAATTACTGGAAAAATCGCGAACCATGAGCTTAACTGAATCGGATCGTCTACAATTACAAGATATGTTAAAAGAGAGGCACAAAGTAAATTAATTAACACAATGGAAAGAATGGGTAAAAATGGGAATAACTGGTATGTTTTTGTAAGCCAGTTTATAATTAAACCATTTTTCAGTTTTAAATTTTCTCAGAAATAAGTACTCATGAGCATAAATGATCAAGAACAACAACGTTCGCAAATTACTAAAGTTATCAGTCTAGGAAAAGATCAAAACTATCTCACCTACGCACAGATTAATGATTTACTACCCAATATTGTCGATACTGAACACTTTGATGTCATCATCAGCATGCTGGAAGATATGAACATCAAAGTATTTGAACATCCGCCAAGCATTGATGAGCTCGCGCTATTAGGTACCACAGAAGAAGCTCCTGAGGATGTTGAAGAAGCAGCCGCAGTATTGGCTTCCGTTGACAAGGAAACCGGGCGTACCACGGATCCTGTACGCATGTACATGCGTGAAATGGGTACAGTTGAACTCTTGACCCGCGAAGGCGAGATCCGCATTGCCAAACGCATCGAGGAAGGCATTTATCAAGTCCTCAAATCTCTGGCGCATTATCCAGAAACTGTGCAGCTGGTATTGGAAGATTACCGACGTGTGCTCGCTGAGGAAATCCGCTTGAGTGAAATCATTTCAGGCTTTGCCGATTCCGAAGAAGAAGCGCCTCCATCCAGCATTGGTTCCATGCTTGAAGAAAATCAGCAAGAGGACGCGGTTGACGCATCAGCCCTTCTTGAAGAAGAAAGCGATGACGACGGAGAAGGCGGCATATCGGAAGTCGATGAAGGTCCAAGCCTTGAACAAGCACAAGTTTATTTCGACGAATTGCAAGCCAATTTTGAAAGCGCGATGGTTTCTTTAAAAGAACATGGCCGTACCTCGAAGAAAACCATGGAATTACTGGAAGTCATGTCTGACTCGTTTCTAAAGTTAAAACTGACTTCACGGCAGGTGGATAAATTAACCCGTCACTTCCGTGAATTACGCAATCACATACGCGAGTTTGAGCGCGAAGTCATGCGTCTTTGCATTGAAAAAGCCCGTATCCCGCGCAAACTCTTTATTGAAACATTCCCAGGGCAGGAAACGGATTTAACCTGGCTTGAAACTTTAATTAGCAAACACGGCAAAAAATTGGATGTAACGCGCATCGAAGAATATGTCGAAGACATCAAGCGCTTGCAAGTTAAGTTGGCAAGCTTTGAAGAAGATTTTGGTTTAACCATTGGCGAAATCAAAGATATCAACCGTAAGATGTCCATTGGTGAAGCCAAGGCACGCCGTGCGAAAAAAGAAATGGTCGAAGCCAACCTGCGGCTGGTGATATCGATTGCAAAAAAATATACCAATCGCGGCTTACAATTCCTGGATTTAATTCAGGAAGGCAACATCGGATTGATGAAAGCCGTGGACAAATTCGAATACCGTCGCGGTTATAAATTCTCAACCTATGCCACCTGGTGGATCCGCCAAGCCATCACCCGTTCCATTGCCGATCAGGCGCGCACCATCCGTATTCCTGTGCATATGATTGAAACGATCAACAAGCTCAATCGCATTTCACGCCAAATCCTGCAAGAAACCGGCCGCGAAGCTACCCCTGAGGAATTGGCAGAAAAAATGGATTTAAGCGAAGATAAAATCCGCAAGGTTTTAAAAATCGCCAAAGAACCTATTTCCATGGAAACTCCAGTAGGTGATGATGAAGACTCACATCTTGGTGATTTCATCGAAGATACCAACATTGAATCACCCATCAGCCGCGCCGAATCAGAAGGCTTGCGCGAAGCGACACTCGAAATTCTAGAAACCCTTACCCCGCGCGAAGCAAAAGTATTGCGCATGCGCTTTGGAATTGAAATGAACACCGATCACACGCTGGAAGAAGTCGGCAAACAATTCGACGTAACCCGCGAACGTATCCGCCAAATCGAAGCCAAAGCCCTACGCAAGCTCCGCCACCCCTCCAGATCTGAAAAACTACGCAGCTTCCTAGAAGGCGACGAAGACTAAAAACCTTGAAAAAATAGTGGTGTTGTAACGCATTAGCGATTACAATACCACCATCCCCCGGGCCCATAGCTCAGTTGGTTAGAGCAGCGGACTCATAATCCGTTGGTCCTAGGTTCAAGTCCTAGTGGGCCCACCAATAAAATCAAGTAGTTACGAGTAGTTCAGCAAAATTTAAAGACCTCTGAGGGGCACTGATGGGGCACTTAGAAATAAAAAAAATCGGGTCTTCCCCAAATCCGGGGGCACTTCACTCATCCGCACAGCACTCTAACTCTCAACCTATAATTTTCAAAATTTCTAAATCCGTAAGCTCTTCTCTGAATCAATTTCATCTTCCGATGA
>NZ_RZGS01000006.1 GCF_003989745.1 Legionella septentrionalis | reverse complement strand
AAACGAGCGGCAGCGTCACCTTCCCTGCCCCAACCGATGATGCTTATATCGATGCCGGCAGCCAAACCATCAGCATCAGCAATGCAATTGGTGGCAATTACGAACAATTGGATACCAGCGACACCGCGACCATTACGGTGCAAGATACCATTGATACCACCACCGTTACCCTGGGCGATGTCACCGTCAATGAAGGCGGCACCATCACCTTAACCGCCAACGTCAACAATGCACCGCAAACAGACTTGACGTTAACGCTGTCCAATGGAGAAGTCATTACGATTCTCGCTGGACAAACCAGTGGCAGCGTCACCTTCCCAGCCCCAACCGATGATGCCTACGTCGATGCCGATAGCCAAACCATCAGCATCAGCAATGCAACCGGTGGCAATTACGAACAATTGGATACCAGCGACACCGCAACGATTACGGTTCAAGATACGATTGATACCACCACCGTTACCCTGGGCGATGTCACCGTCAATGAAGGCGGCACCATCACTTTAACCGCCAATGTCAACAATGCACCGCAAACAGACTTAACCTTAACCTTGTCTAATGGCCAAGTGATTACCATTCTCGCCGGACAAACGAGCGGCAGCGTCACCTTCCCAGCCCCAACCGATGATGCTTATATTGATGCCGATAGCCAAACCATCAGCATCAGCAATGCAGCCGGTGGCAATTACGAACAATTGGATACCAGCGACACCGCAACGATTACCGTTCAAGATACCATCAACACCACCACCGTTACCCTGGGCGATGTCACCGTCAATGAAGGCGGCAGCATCACTTTGACCGCCAATGTCAACAATGCACCGCAAACAGACTTAACCTTAACGCTGTCCAATGGGGAAGTGATCACCATTCTTGCTGGACAAACCAGCGGCAGCGTCACCTTCCCAGCGCCAACCGATGATGCTTATATTGATGCCGGTACTCAAACCATCAGCATCAGCAATGCAGCCGGTGGCAATTACGAACAATTGGATACCAGCGACACCGCAACGATTACGGTTCAAGATACGATTGATACCACCACCGTTACCCTGGGCGATGTCACCGTCAATGAAGGCGGCACCATCACTTTAACCGCCAATGTCAATAATGCACCGCAAACAGACTTAACCTTAACCTTGTCTAATGGCCAAGTGATTACCATTCTCGCCGGACAAACGAGCGGCAGCGTCACCTTCCCTGCCCCAACCGATGATGCTTATATCGATGCCGGCAGCCAAACCATCAGCATCAGCAATGCAATTGGTGGCAATTACGAACAATTGGATACCAGCGACACCGCAACCATCACGGTTCAGGATACCATTGATACCACTACCGTCACCCTGAGTGATGTCACCGTCAATGAAGGCGGCACCATCACCTTAACCGCCAATGTCAACAATGCACCGCAAACCGATTTAACCTTAACGCTATCTAACGGACAGGTGATCACCATTCTCGCTGGACAAACGAGTGGCAGCGTCACCTTCCCAGCGCCAACCGATGATGCTTATATTGATGCCGATAGCCAAACCATTAGCATCAGCAGCGCAGCCGGTGGCAATTACGAACAATTGGATACCAGCGACACCGCAACGATTACGGTTCAAGATACCATTGATACCACCACCGTCACCCTGGGTGATGTCACCGTCAATGAAGGCGGCACCATCACTTTGACCGCCAACGTCAATAATGCACCGCAAACCGATTTAACCTTAACGCTATCTAACGGACAGGTGATCACCATTCTCGCTGGACAAACGAGCGGCAGCGTCACCTTCCCAGCGCCAACCGATGATGCCTACGTCGATGCCGATAGCCAAACCATCAGCATCAGCAATGCAGCCGGTGGCAATTACGAACAATTGGATATTAGCGACACAGCAACCATCACGGTTCAGGATACCATTGATACCACCACCGTCACCTTAGGCGATGTCACCGTCAATGAAGGCGGCACCATCACTTTGACCGCCAATGTCAATAATGCACCGCAAACCGATTTAACCTTAACGCTATCTAACGGACAGGTGATCACCATTCTCGCTGGACAAACGAGTGGCAGCGTCACCTTCCCAGCGCCAACCGATGATGCCTACGTCGATGCCGATAGCCAAACCATCAGCATCAGCAATGCAGCCGGTGGCAATTACGAACAATTGGATATTAGCGACACAGCAACCATCACGGTTCAGGATACCATCAACACCACCACCGTTACCCTGGGCGATGTTACCGTTAACGAAGGTGGTATGGTGACTTTGACCGCCAATGTCAACAACGCACCGCAAACCGATTTAACGTTAACGCTGTCTAACGGACAGGTGATCACCATTCTTGCTGGACAAACAAGCGGCAGCATCACCTTCGCAGCCCCCACCGATGATGCTTACCTTGATGCCGGTACGCAAACCATCAGCATCAGCAATGCAACCGGTGGCAATTACGAAAGCTTGAACACCAGCGATACGGCAACGATCACGGTGCAAGATACCATCAACACCACCACCGTTACCCTGGGCGATGTCACCGTCAATGAAGGCGGTATGGTGACCTTGATCGCCAATGTCAATAATGCACCCCAAACCGATTTAACCTTAACCTTGTCCAATGGCCAAGTGATCACCATTCTTGCTGGACAAACGAGCGGCAGCGTTACCTTCGCAGCTCCCGCAGATGATCCTTACATCGATGCCAGCACGCAAACCATCAGCATCAGCAATGCAATTGGTGGCAATTACGAAAGCTTGAACACCAGCGATACGGCAACGATCACGGTGCAAGATACCATCAACACCACCACCGTTACCCTGGGCGATGTTACCGTCAATGAAGGTGGTATGGTGACTTTGACGGCTAATGTCAACAACGCACCGCAAACCGATTTAACGTTAACGCTGTCTAACGGACAGGTGATCACCATTCTTGCTGGACAAACAAGCGGCAGCATCACCTTCCCAGCCCCAACCGATGATGCCTACGTCGATGCCGGTACGCAAACCATCAGCATCAGCAATGCAACCGGTGGCAATTACGAAAGCTTGAATACCAACGATACGGCAACGATTACGGTTCAAGATACCATTGATACCACCACCGTTACCCTGGGCGATGTCATCGTCAATGAAGGCGGTATGGTGACTTTGACCGCCAATGTCAACAATGCACCGCAAACCAATTTAACCTTAACCTTGTCCAATGGCCAAGTGATCACCATCCCCGCTGGACAAACGAGCGGCAGCGTCACCTTCCCTGCCCCTGCGGACGATGCCTACGTCGATGCCGGCACGCAAACCATCAGCATCAACAATGCAACCGGTGGCAATTACGAAAGCTTGAACACCAGCGATACGGCTATCGTAACAATATTGGATACAATTAATACCACTACCCTTAACTTAAGCGGACCTTCTGTAGTAAGCGAAGGAGGTTCTGGTATCTATACTCTTACCGTAACTAATCCCCCAGCTACTGCGTTAACCGTTACCATAGTTGTAAACCACGTTACAACCAATAGTGCTGATCTCACGGCCACCACGTTTAACGTAATCATCCCCGCTCATCAAAGTTCGGTTACCTTTAACGTAAATACATTTAGCGATCAACTTGCTGAAAGTAACGAATCATTTACTGTCGCTATCCAAGGAACCAGTGGCGGCAATTATGAAAATTTAGTGGTTGGCACAGGCATAGTAACCACTACTATTCCCAATGATGATTTTGCGCCTGTCGCACAACCAGACTCCGGCAGTGTAATCGAGGGTAGTATTCTGTCAGGGACAAGTGTGCTTACTAATGACACTGACGCTAACTTTGACGCATTGAACGTGAGCCAATTTGCAGCCAATGGCAGCGGCACAGGAGCTGTTTCAGCCAATGGCACCAATACGATCACTACAGCTTTAGGTGGTACGGTAAAAATGAATGCCAACGGCACTTATACCTACACTGCCCCAGCTACTGTAAATAATCCCGGTGGTGCGAATGTAGTGGATAGTTTTTACTATAAAGCCAGTGATGGAACGAATACCTCCTCCTGGACCCAAGTTTCCATAAATGTGCAAGATACAGCTCCACTCGCCAACCCGGATGTTAACTCTGTGGCTTTCCAAGGAGCCGTTTCAGGCAATGTTATTACTGCAAACGATGTGCTGGGGCAAGATGCAACCCAACTTCATTCAGTAACTTACAATAATACGACTTACACTAACTTTGTTAACGGCACTTTAACTATTAATACGGCAAACGGAGTGCTGGCTATTAACCAAAATGGTAGTTATACCTACACATCCACTGCTAGCTTGCCGACTACTTCCACAAGTTATGGTGGAGGAAATTCTTCATCACTTTGGTCTGGCGTAGGTGTGTATGGTTATAGTGCCGGCACTAATCCGCTCACTTCTTCCCCGAATGCAACAGTATCCATTAGAAACAATTATGGACTTTATATCAGTGGCGGTGGCGATGCGGATGAAATTGATTCCCGCATTGTATCCGGAAATGTAAGAACAGAAACGGTAGCCATTGATCTTCTTACCCCTGCTTCCTCGCTGCAAGTAGAAGCAAGGGAGGTAGACAGCGGAGATAATGTGGGCTGGGCAGTTTATAACCTGGATGGCTCAAATAACCTGGTTTTAGTAGGCAGTGGTGTTACCAATGCAACTGGTTCAGGCAGCAATGGCTCCCTGACGTTTAATATTACAGCCAACGTACCCTTCCGTTATGTCGCCTTCTACGGAGTTGATGGCAACGACGATTTTAACATTTGGAAGATTACTGCAAACAGAACTGACTATAATTATGACGTTCCAAATGATGTATTTACTTATGTCATCCGCGATGCGGATGGAAGCCAATCTTCCTCTACGTTAACTATTGATCATGGCACGCCAAATCCTGTCGCCACAGCGGATATAGCGTCTGTTAGTGAAGCGGGTTTATCTGGCGGCACACAAGCCGGGGTAGTAAGTGTAGTGGCCGAAGGTAATTTGCTTACCAATGATGCAAATACCGGCGATGCGTCTATCTCTTCAGTGACTTTCAATGGCGTTACGGCCACCCCGGTTGGAGGAGTCATTACCATTGATACCCCCTTAGGGTTATTAAAAGTCTATACACAAAACGGCGGCGGACATAGCAAAGGGGATTATGAGTACACACTGCAAACTTCAAGTACGCAAGGCGATAACGTGAATGAATCATTCACTTATCGTTTGAGTCATAATGTCACCGGCATGACCAGCGATGGCAACCTGACCATTAATATCGCTGACGATGCACCCATCGGACAGAATGTTTCAGCCTCTTTTGTAGGTCAAAGCGAAAATATAGGCGTAAACTTAATTTTAGTCCTTGATGTATCTACCAGTATGGCGACCATAGAATCCAACGGCATGACTCGCCTGGCCATGGCAAAACAAGCCTTGCAAGAATTGATCCAAGCAGGTGAGGATTTGGGTAACGTCAACGTTAAAATTATCACTTTTTCCACAAAAGCTACCAATTCTGGATGGTTTGTTAATGATGTGGATGGTGCTTTAAATTATTTAAATAACATCAGCTCCGATGGATATACTTATTATGATGCAGCCTTACAAGAAGTAATTCGAACTCATAATATTGCGCCAGTACCAATAGCTGCCAACAACTTGTTATATTTCCTCTCTGACGGCGAACCTACCTCGGGCCATGGAGTAAATGATGGCTCATTATCTTATGGCAGTTACCAGGATGTGGCCGCATGGGAAAAATTTATTGATGACACCAACATTGACAAGGCGTATGGGGTAGGCTTCGGCGAGGCGACTCTTGGTCCACTGGAAATGGTGGCTTACCCAACGCCTGCTGGACAAGGCGGTGCCTTTATCCTGCAAACCATCAGTGATCTTGCCAATGGATTTATTGACCAATACGGTAACAATATTAGCAGCTCGGTGATCTCAGGGGGAAGCGTTGTTGAAGGCTTTGTCTTAGGTGCTGATGGAGGTTATATAAAATCGATTGTCGTCGATGGCATAACCCACACGTATAACCCAAGTACGAGTCCGGCAGGATCTGAAGTCCTGGTTATTGAAACTGATTTAGGCGGTGTATTAACTTTTAATTTCTTGACCGGGCAATACAGTTACAACATCAATACCAATCATTCCATTGATGGTCAAGAAGTTATTCCTGTGACCGTCATTGATGCGGATGGTGATCAGATCACTAAGAATCTGACTTTGGACATTGATTATACGGCGGCTGGAATTGATGCAAATCGCGATACAGTGATTACCAATATCGCGCAAGGAAACGTCATCAGTTTCGATGCCAGTGCTCTTTTGAAAAATGATATGGCGATTAATGGCACCACGGTCAGTGCTGTAACCAATGGAACCGGCAGTACGGTTACTTTAAATAATGGAATTATTAATTTGACCCCCACCGCACTTACTTTCAGTGGAGCCAATTTCAGCACCAATAGTACGACCACTTTGATTAATGAAGGTTCAAGCAATAATACCAGTGCAACTGCCGATGTCATTAACCGCTCCGCGTTTTCTTCGGGCTTCACCAATGCTGGATTGAATCATAGCGGCTACAGTACAGGCTACCGCGGCAGCATCTCCAGCTCGGATCAGGACTGGTTTAGAATCAGTTTGGCTGCTGGTGAGTTATTGTGGATAGATGTGGATCCACGCAGCAGCATCATTTCAAATGTGGATGTCTTTGTTTACGATAAGGCAGCTTCGGGAAACAGTGCCGGTAATATGATAACGCAAGTATTTGATTACACGCTTTCCAATCAGGGCACAGAAGGTGCATTCGTAGCACAATACTCTGGAGACTATTATTTCCAAATTAACAGCACGACTTCTGCCAATTATGATGTGTTTCTAACCATTGATAACAGCCAGGCTGATTACCGTAATTTTAATTACACCATTACCCATCAAAACCCCAACAGCACTGTAAGCGATAGCAGTATCGTGGACGTGGTTACGCAAACAGGCAATACGTTAACGGGTACTGAGAAATCAGAAGTGCTGGTCGGCGGCAACACCAATGACATCATTAATGCCAATGGCGGGGATGACTCCCTGTTTGGCGGCTTGGGTAACGATACGCTAAACGGCGGCAGTGGTAAAGATATGCTGGTGGGCGGCCGCGGCAATGACACCATGACAGGAGGAACTGGCAAGGACACTTTCGTATGGAAAGCAGGAGATGATACCGGTAACGCGATTGATACTATTACTGATTTTACGCCAGGACAAAATGGCGATGTATTGGATCTGTCCAACTTGCTAACAGGCGAGCATCAAAACGCCCAAAGCCTGGATAGTTATTTACAAGTCAGCTATAACAATACTACGCAAAACACCACCATTGCAGTGGATGCAGATGGCGGTGCAACCTTCAGCGCCACCCAAACCATCATTCTGGCAGGGGTTGACTTAACCGCTGGGGGTACCTTGCAGAATACGCAAATCCTGACGGAGCTCATTAATAATGGCAATATAGTTACCGATGCTTAACGCTCTCTTAAAGCTGTTTGTTTTGCTTTCAGCAAGGGTTTTAGCAAATAATCCAGCACGGATTTTCTTCCCGTCAGGATATCCACTGTAGCCTGCATGCCAGGAATGATATAGAGAGGATTATTTTTTGTGCCTAAATAATTTTTCTGGGTACGTACCCGAATCAGATAATAGCTTTTTCTTTCTTTATCTTCTTCATCTACAATGGTATCAGCACTGATTTGTTCAACTTCCCCTTCCAATCCACCATAGATTGAAAAATCATAAGCACTTAATTTCACCATGGCTTTTTGTCCAAGCCGAATAAAGCCAATGTCAGCAGGGCGAATTTTGGCTTCAATTAGCAAAGTATCGTCTAATGGTACGATTTCCAGAATGTCCATGCCGGGTTTAATCACACCACCGACGGTATTTACTTTTAGCTGATTTACTATTCCCTTGACCGGTGAACGGATGGTCGTTCTTGACACCCTGTCTTTGTCACCTTGCATTTCTTCCCGCAAGCGGGACACTTCGCCTTTTGCTTCATTATACCGCTCTAAGGTTTTGCTATTAAATGCATGCAATTTACCCTGAAGCTCGCTTACAGTGCGTTCAAGGCGCAATACTTCCACCGGTGATGCAGCGCCTTTTTTGATCAGCGGTTCAGTCATTTCTAATTCTTTGGTCGCCAATTCTATATCGCGCAACATTTGTTTTTTTTCATCCTGGCGCGCCTTGTAAAAGGCAATTTCAGACATCACCAAATCAGGATTTGCTGCCTCAATTTTTTTATCAAATACCAGGGGTTTGTTTTCTATTTCTGCTTGCAAACGAATCAATTCTATTTGCACGTCTTCCAATTTTCGCTCCAACTCCTTAAACTTGGATGCAAATAAAACATCTTCCAGGCGCATCAATATCTGTCCCCGCTGCACCAAATCGCCTTGTTTTACCAAAATTTCCCGTACTATTCCGCCTTCGAGATTTTGGACTACCTGTACTTGCCTGGAAGGAATGACTTTTCCTTCCCCTACGGTCACTTCATCCAGTACGGCATATTTTGCCCATAGAAAAAAGATGAGAAGACAAATGATGATAGCCCATACAATCAAATGGGAAAAAACATGAGTATCTTTTACTGTTTCTGGACTGCTATCGGTAAGTAAACCTAAATTTTTTTTTGTTTTTGGCATTTATTTCACCACTTATTTTTCATCAATGGAGCAAGAACTTCTCAATTATGCTTTAGCATCGGCTTGTTTTTTTCCTGAATCGAATTTCACCCCGCTTCGTAACGCATTTAGTACCGTTTCTTTAGGGCCATCGGCCACCACGCGGTTATTATCTATTACAATCAACCGGTCGACCAATTCGAGCATGGCTGCTTTATGGGTGACTAAAATGAATGTTACATCATCGCTCAGATATTTTTTCAAATTTTGGCGCAACTGCGTTTCACTTCCATCGTCCATGGAGGCTGTTGGTTCGTCAAAAATTAAAATTTTTGGTGACAGAAGCAACGCTCTGGCAACAGCAATGGCTTGCCTTTGTCCAGCTGATAAACGCGATCCGCGCTCGCCTACTTGCCTATCCAATCCTTCCGGATGATTTTGGGTGAAGTTGGTTACCCCGGCAATAGCCGCTGCTTTTAAAATTCTGTCATCATCAATATAAGGAGCGCCTAAGCGAATGTTGTCTTTTACAGTGCCATAAAACAGCACGACATCTTGTGGGACATAACCAATTTGTCTTCTTAAATCCGCCGGATTTATCTGCAGATAATCCGTCCCATCCATATAAATACCACCTTTGTCAGGACGATAAAGCCCCATTAACAATTTCGCAATCGTGGACTTTCCAGAACCAATCCTGCCTATGATGGCGACGCGTTCGCCCTTTTTAATGGAAAAGGAAACGTGATTTAGAATAGGGTTTGTCTGGCCAGGATAATGAAAGTCTACTTGCCTTAACTCAATATTACCCTCTATATGCGGGCGGTGCAGGTAACTGGAAGCATCCTGCACATCAGTAGGTAACTTCATGACTTGGCCAATGGATTCCAAGGCTTGCATGGATTGATAATAGCGGGAAAAAATAGCTGCAACCTGGCCCATAGGAGCTAGTGCCCTGCTTCCCAAAATAGTACATGCGATTAATGCGCCAACTGTGAGTTCGCCTGCGATGATTTTATATACACCGAAAATGACTAACAAAACATTCGCAAGCTGCTGCGCCAATACGGTGAGATTGATGCTTGAGTTTACCAAGAAACGAAGTTTGGCACCCAATCTTGCCGCATAAATTACTGCCTGCTCAAATCGGCGCTGCATGGTACCTTCAGCACCACTGCTCTTTATCGCCTCAATCCCCGCTAACGATTCAATCAATGTGGCATTTTTTTCTTGCGCCAGTTGATAAGATGTTTTAGTAATTTTGGTCAGCGGATACTGCAATAAAAATCCGATGAGAAACACAATCGGTACGACAACTAAGGGAATGATTACCAGGTTGCCGCCTAAATAGAAAAGCACAATCAAATAAAGGATGACAAACGGTAAATCCACCAAAACGGTGATGGTAGTAGACGTAATGAAATCACGAAATGCTTCAAATGATTGGATAGTGTTAGCAAATGCACCAACGGATGAAGGCCTGGCATTCATTTGAATGCCTAATATATGTTCAAAAATGATGGCGGATAATTGCACATCAGTCTTTTTGCCCGCCACATCAATAAAATAAGCGCGCAGGGATTTTAAAAACAAATCAAAAAGAAAAACCAACCCAATCCCTGTAGCCAAGACCCACATGGTTTCGATTGCATGGTTTGGGACCACACGATCGTACACGTTCATAGCAAATAATGGCACGGCCAAGGCAAATAAGTTAATTAAAACAGAAGCCGTCAAAACTTCCACATAAATCGGCCAGGATTTCATCAATACTGTCCAAAACCAATCTTTAGGTTTCTTTTTTACATAACTCTCTTTACTGGGGCGGGTGAATTGATAAGCAGGCTTTACGAAAATGGCATATCCACCATATTTTTCAGCCAAAGTGGTATTGGGCACCGTCACCCGTCCTTGTCCGGTTTTATGCGTTAAAATTACGCTCTCATCTTCTCGTTTTTCCAGTAATAAGCAAGCTTCGCCATCTTGTAAAAGCAATACGGCAGGCAGCACTAAATCCGTAACGTCTTTAAATGCAATCTTATTGATTTCTGCGCTCAGCTTAGCCCGCTCAGCAGCTCTGACGAACAAGGTTGGGGTGAGTTTATTGTCCACTAAAGGCAGACGCTCCGTTAAAGAAATGGCAGAGCATGGCGTTTGATAATATTTGGTTAGGAAAAGCAAACAAGCCAAAAGCGGATCATGCGTGGCCAAATCACTTTCCGGAATATCCCAATTAGCTGTTTCTTGCTTGCTCATAAGCGCTCCAATCAAAAGCAGTTTGCAACATCAGTCTTCTTGAATAATTTGGGCAACGTTTTCAAATTGGCTGCGAATTTTTTGACGCGCCATCAATTTTTCAATTGCGGGCGCTGGGAAGTCAGTGATTGCAATGATGTTTTTTTCCATCAAAATTTGAATTAAATCCTCAATAACCCGAATTAAATCCAAGTCGGATTTTAAAAAATAAAGTTTTTTGTCCAAAGCACAACGCGTTAGAAAGGCGGTAAGTTCCGGATCATTACTTGTTACTTCTTCAAGCCCTTCCTCACTTTGATCTTCAAAAATAGCGCAGATTTGATTCTGGGAATCGCGCTTGACAAAAACCATAATCCTTCCTTGCTTACTTTTTATTGTTAAAAGATAGTTTAATATTAGGAAGTTAGCAAATAAAACCATGCAGTTGGCTAGTTAAACGCGTATATTATTGTGACAAAAAAAGCAAGTTACGATGCATAGAAGCTATCCTGCTTTTAAAATTTGCGTTACGCTTTGTTTTTAACAAAGAGTCTTAAATGAAAATACAATTATTGCCTTTATTCGATAGCATCCATCACCTGCATAAAAATTGCGAAAATATTGTCTTGCCGGAAGAATATCGTTTGGATTTTAATCATGCTCTTAATTTTTTAAAAAATTACCAGGGCAGCCTGGGCACTTTTAACAGCTACCGGCGCGAAACCGAGCGTTTGTTACAATGGTGTTGGCAAATAAGAGGAACCACTTTAAAACAATTGAAACGTGATGACATAGAGCAATTCGTACGTTTTTGTCAAAATCCCCCAAAAAACTGGATAGGCGTAAAAAAAGTTCCGCGGTTTATTGAAAAGGAAGGAAAACGTATTCCCAATGGCGAATGGCGTCCCTTCGTGGCAACCATTTCGAAATCCTCAAGAAAACGGGGCGAAGACGTTGATGCCTCTTTATTTGCTTTATCGCAAGGAGCCATTCAAGAGATTTTTGCCATTCTCAGTACGTTGTTTAATTTTCTAATTGCCGAAGAGTATTTGTTATCAAACCCAGTTGCCTTGATACGCCAAAAAAGCAAGTTCATACGTAAACGTCAGCAAAACCTGCCGGTGAGAAGACTTAGCCTCCAACAATGGGATGCAGTATTGCAAGCGGCAGAACATTTAGCACAGGAAAATCCTGAAAAACATGAGCGTACCCGATTTATTCTTAGTGCATTATATGGCATGTATCTTAGGATTTCCGAATTGGCGGCGAGCGAGCGCTGGATTCCTACAATGAATGATTTTGCAAAAGATAATAATGGTTCCTGGTGGTTTACCACCGTAGGAAAGGGGAATAAAGAAAGGCAAATTGCCGTAAGCGAAGCCATGCTGGCTAGCCTTTCCCGTTGGCGCACTTTTTTAGGCTTATCCCCTCTACCCTCACCCGCAGACAATTCACCGCTACTGCCTAAATTGCGCGGTACAGGCCCCATGAGTGATACGGCACCCATACGCCGCTTGGTGCAATTATGTTTTGATCGGGCCACCGATCAGTTGCGGCGCCAAAATCAAAATGAAGAAGCGGATAATTTAATGGCTGCAACGGTGCATTGGCTGCGGCACACAGGGATTTCCGAGGATGTGAAAACAAGACCGCGCGAGCATGTTCGCGACGATGCTGGCCATAGCTCCAGTGCAACAACAGACCGTTATATCGATATCGAATTGCAAGCGCGGTATCAATCAGCCCGCCGGAAATCAATTATTCCACAGGCTGCTGAGAAGCGGAAAGAACGTATAGAAGAAAAGTAACCAGACAATCTCTCTGAAATTTTTTGAACGTCATTTAAAGCCGTTGCCTATCGATAAACCAAGCTTGCCTTAAGCTCATAAAATAGGAGCCATGCTTATCTTTTTTAGCTTATCTTAAGGGTTGATAAACCAACAAAAGTATCGCTGCAACCACCCACATGCTCACGCCTAAAACATGGGCATATGGCCAGGGTTTGTAGCGCCGTTTGCTTTTTACCAGTGCATGGGAAATCCACATAGGCAAACAAATTAACAAGAATAAAATGAGTATTTCGGCGACATAGATAGACCAGGCAGCAAACGGAAAATAGCGAGTAAACTGGTTGATTACTTCATGCAGAGAATAATTTGACCATACTAAAAACCAGGATATCCAGTATTTATAATGAACGACCAGCCATGACGCCAGTATTAAGGGTACAAAAAAAGCAACACCGGGTAAGGAAAAAATTTTTTTAAAAAAAAGATAAATTTCCTGTGCGAAAAAAACGATAAATGCGGAACTTAAAATGACGAATGCAAGTGTAATTAACATAATGATGACTACTGGCTCTTTATTGTATGTTTAACTGCTCGTTAAGAGCTTGCATACGCTCACGATATCATTCATGCCATCTGGTTATTACTTTCACTGACCAGATGATGCGCGCAACAGCCTTACCTATTTATTTCTTACTTTCCAAAAATTCCCAACGCCCATACAGCTGGCTTAGCTCGGTTTCGAACGCAGCCAATTGCTGATTGCTTTGACTGATTGCATCGCCATCCTGTTGATAAAAGGCAGGTGCAGCCATATTTTCCTGTAACGCCGCTATTTTCGCCTCCAAGGTTTCTATTTTTTGGGGTAATTGGCTCAATTCGCGCTGTTCATTATAGGAAAGTTTATCCGCATTCCGCCGCTGGGCTGAAGGTGCAACAGCAGGCGGCGAGGCACGCTTTTCTTTCCTTTGCTGTTGATAATCATCATACCCACCCATGTATTCTTTGAAGTGTCCATTGCCTTCAAAAACCAATAAACTGGTTACTACATTATTCAGGAAAGCGCGATCGTGGCTTATTAGTAATAAAGTGCCCGGGTAGTCAATTAGCATGGATTCAAGCAGTTCCAGTGTTTCCATGTCCAAATCATTGGTGGGCTCATCCATAACCAATAAATTTACCGGTTTGGCAAATAGCTTGGCCAATAATAAACGATTACGTTCACCACCCGACAAAGTGGAGACGAGTTGGTTAAAGCTCTCCGGGGGAAACAAAAATTCACGCAGGTAAGTGGCTACATGCTTTTGTTTGCCATTGATGGTGACATAATCTGCCCCGTCGCCAACATTGGCGAGCACTGTTTTTTCCTCATCCAAATGCCGGCGTAACTGATCAAAGTACGCCACGGCCAATGAAGTCCCATAACGAAGCTCGCCGGAATCTGCCTTTAATTCACCTAACAACAGACGCACCAATGTGGTTTTACCGCACCCATTGGGCCCGACAATACCGATTTTGTCACCTCTTGTCAGTAACAAGGAAAAATCGTTAAGCAATGCCTTCCCTTGTAAAGAGTAATTCAAGTTTTGCGCTTCCAGGACTAAATTTCCTGAACGCACGACTTCAAGAGGAATGGACTTGATTTTACCTACTTGCAAACGCCGTTGTTTAAATTCTTCCCGTAAAGCTTTTAATGCACGGACGCGTCCTTCATTGCGTGTGCGCCGTGCTTTAATCCCTGTGCGGATCCATGCTTCCTCTTGTGCCAGATTTTTATCAAACAATGCATTTTTTTTATCTTCACTTAACAGCCTGGCTTCACGCCTCTCAAGATACGTTTCATAATCACATTCATATCGATATATTTGGCCACGATCAATTTCCACGATTTGATTGGCTACCTGCGCCAGAAACTCACGATCATGCGTGACCACCAGTAAACTGCCTGAATAATTTTTTAGGTAAGATTCAAGCCATTCTATGGTCGGGATATCCAAATGATTAGTAGGCTCATCGAGAAGCAGTAAATCGGGGGCTGCAATGAGTGATGCTGCCAAAAGAGCGCGGCGTTTCATACCACCAGATAAATGGTTCATGCTGGCATTCATATCCAGTCCCAAGCGGCTTGCCATATTTTCAACCTGTGGCAAGCGCTCCCATGCTTGCTGCTCGTCAATGCGTTGCTGGAAAAAGGAAATCCGCTTTAAATCCCCTTCCAGGGAAGCCATATGATAACCTGCCAACAACTCCCCTATCTCGCCTAAATCTTTGACCAGGAAATGATATACTGATTCGTTTTGCTCAATAGGGACTTCTTGCGTTAATCCGGATATGCGTAAACCACCTAACTTTTGCACGACTCCCTGGTCTGGGAGAATTTTTCCTTCCAGCAATTTTATTAAAGTGGATTTTCCAGCCCCGTTTCGACCCACTAAAGCGATGCGATCACGTGGCTGAATTTGCCAACTTGCATGATCTAAAATTTGCTTTCCTGCGAGATTTAAACTCACATCGTGAAGCGACAAAATGCTCATAACATAAAACCTAAAAGAGCTTCATATAAATCAATGGCAAAGTATAAGTTCACCTACTCGGGCAACACCATCACAGCGTCCATTTCCACCTGTGCACCGCGGGGTAATGCTGCCACACCAATAGCAGCCCTTGCGGGATAAGGCTCGGGAAAATAACGGGTCATGGCTTCATTGACTAAAGGAAAATGGCTTAAATCGAGCAAATAAACATTTAATTTGACAATATTAGCCAAACTGCCGCCAGCCGCTTCGCACACAGCGGCTAAATTTTCTATTACCCGATTGATTTGCAGGCGGATCTCATCGCTGCATAGTTGCATGGTTTCGGTATCCAGCGGAATTTGACCGGACAGATAAACGGTATTACCGCATTTCACGGCTTGACTATACGTTCCGATTGCAGCAGGTGCTAATTGACTGGTAATGGGTTCCATCATTATTCCCCTTGTTTTTTTCGATACAGACGCAAAACCATTTTATTGGCTCTTAAGCGGCGCATGACGCGAGCCAGATGCGTTCGGTCCGAGACGCTTAAAGAAAAAGTAACTGCATTATGCCTGCCGTCCCGCGGATCTACATTAATGTTGCCAATATTGGATTCAGCTTCAGAAATAGCTGTAGCTAACGCCGCAAGCACCCCGCGCTGATTCGTCACTTCAACGGTAACATCCACAGTGAATTCGCCCTGTACGTCCTCATCCCAGCGCAAGGAAATAAATTGTTCCGGATTGACCCTGATTTTTTTAATGCTTGGGCAATCGCTGATGTGCACCAATATCCCCCGACCTTGTTGAAAACGTCCAACAATGTTATCTCCTGGAATGGGCTGACAACATTCGGCAAAATGTACCACCATTCCTTCCGTCCCTTTAATGGCCAAAGGTCTGCTTTTGGCTGTTTTTACCAAAGCACCACTTTCCTCTGCAACCACCAGACGTTTGGCGATTACCATAGACATTTGATTACCAATACCGATGGCGTAAAGTAAGTCTTCTATTGTTTTGTAGTTTAAATCACTTAATAAGGCTTGCATCGATTCCTGCGGAATTTTGCTGTAATCGCTTCCCGCTTCCGAGAAGGCCTGCTCAAGAAGCCTTTGCCCTAAGATGACGGACTCAGCATGTTGCTGGCTCTTCAGGAAACCGCGAATGTTGCTGCGGGCTTTACCGGTGACTACGAAATTTAGCCATGAAGGGTTGGGACGTGCACCGGGGGCCGTGATAATTTCAACCGTCTGCCCATTAGTAAGCGGGATGCTTAAAGGTACGAGGCGGCGATTTACTTTTGCAGCAACGCAACGATTTCCTACATCTGAATGAACAGCATAGGCAAAATCAACTGGCGTCGCCCCTTTAGGCAATTCCATGATTTCTCCCTTAGGCGTGAAAACATAAACCTCATCAGGGAATAAATCAATTTTAACGTTTTCAATAAATTCAAGCGAGCTGCCCGTACTGCTTTGCATTTCCAACAAACGTTGCACCCATTCCCGTGCACGCAACTGGGCTTCATTGACTTCCAACCCGGATGATTTATATATCCAGTGGGCTGCCACGCCATTTTCCGCTACATTATCCATATCGCGCGTGCGGATTTGCACTTCCAGGGGAATGCCATAAGGCCCGAATAGGGTCGTATGCAGGGATTGATATCCATTGACCTTGGGGATACCAATGTAATCTTTAAAACGTTGCGGCACAGGCTTGTAGGTTTGATGCAAAGCCCCAAGCACGCGGTAGCATGAATCAATGTCTTCCGTAATGACCCGGAAAGCAAACACATCAGTAATTTCTGCGAAGGAAGCTTTTTTATAGCGCATTTTACGATAAATGCTGTATAAGTGCTTTTGTCGGCCAAATACGTGTTCGTAGGGAATATTTAATTTCTCTAAGGCGGCTTGCAGATCATGTTCTATTTTTTGGGTTAATTCGCGACGGTTGCCACGGGATTTTTCTACTGCTGATTTAATAGCGCGATAACGCATGGGATACAGGGCTTTGAACCCCAAATCCTCCAAGCCGGTATAAAGTGCGTGCATACCCAAACGATTGGCAATGGGTGCATAAATTTCCAGCGTTTCTATGGCAATGCGCTTTTTTTTACCCCGTGGCATAATGGACAAGGTCCGCATGTTATGCAACCGATCGGCAAGCTTGACGATGATGACGCGAATATCCTTGACCATCGCCAAAACCATTTTACGAAAATTCTCTGCCTGTGCCTCTGCCTTGGATTCGAATTTTATTTTGGTTAATTTTGTGACGCCATCTACCAAAGCGGTAACTTCTTCACCGAATTTGCTTAATAAATCGGCTTTGCTGAGCATGGTATCTTCCACCACGTCGTGCAATAAAGTGGCCATGATGGTTTGATAATCCAAACGCATCTGAGCAAGAATAAGGGCGGCAGCCACCGGATGAGTAATATAAGGTTCACCGGAACGGCGCATTTGACCATGATGAGCTTTTTTTGCTACCAGATAAGCCTGGTAACATTTTTTAATATGCAAAGGCTCAAGGTAGCATTTTAACTCCTCATGTAAATCCTTAAAGTAATTCACGCAGCGCTCCTGCATTTCCGCCACATCTGTTGTCATGCATCGTTCCTATGACTCGATCTTGGGCAACCTGAGTTTAACACTCAGGAATGGAAGAATGAGGCAATAATAAACCTCTTATCGAGTAAAGCAGAAAATCATTATTTGAGCAAAATCTTATATATTTATCTATAAAGTTTAGTCTTTATCCAGAATTTCAGGCGTAATCAACCCTTCAGCAATTTCCCGTAAAGCCACTACAGTAGGTTTGTCATTTTCCCACTCGACTAAGGGTTGAGCACCGCGTACTGCAATTTGGCGGGCGCGCTTGGAAGCGACCATGACCAGTTCAAAACGATTCTTAACATTTTCCAAACAATCTTCTACGGTTACACGAGCCATAATACCCCCAAAGTTAAGCGACTAAATCAAAATAAAGCAATTTCATTGTGCGCAGAATTAACTGCTTAAGCGATTACATTATAAAAAGTCAAACATTATATTTTACTGCGATGACAAAAGGAAAGAAAGCAATTTTCCCAAATGCCTGGTTTGCCGCGAAATATGCAGACGGTTGGCCAATACAATGGCTTGCAATTCCTGCGACGCCTTATTGAAGTCATCATTCACAATTAAGTAATCAAACTCGGAATAATGGCTCAATTCATCCCGGGCGCGCTGCATACGGCTGCTAATCACTTGTTCATTATCCTGTTGCCTTGCCAGCAAGCGTTCTCTTAATGACTGCAGGGAAGGTGGAATCACAAAAATCCCCACAGCTTCGGGGAATATACGACGGATTTGTTGAGCACCTTGCCAATCGATATCCAGAACAACATCTATTCCCGCCTGTAGACGGCTATGAATTTGCGCGGTGGATGTACCGTAATAATGATTAAACACACGAGCATGCTCAATGAAAGCTCCCGCATCCATCATGCGTAAAAACTCGTCTTCATTTACGAAAAAATAATCCACTCCGGAAATTTCCCCAGGACGCTGGGTACGTGTCGTATGCGAAATAGATATTTCAATATCCTCTAAATCATTAACCAGCCTTTTTACCAGACTGGTTTTCCCTCCCCCGGAAGGCGCAGCAACAATAAAAAGGTTTCCTTGACATGCATTAGCCATTCTTAATCCTGTTCAACAACCCGTTATTCGATATTTTGAATTTGTTCCCGCATTTGTTCAATTAATACTTTCATTTGCACGGCGCATTGCGTTAGCTCTGCTGAATCGGATTTTGAACTCAAGGTGTTGGCTTCCCGGTTTAATTCCTGCATTAAAAAATCCAAGCGCCGCCCTATCGCTTCTTTTTGGTTATCCAGCGTACGACCTACCTCTTGCATATGCGTTTGCAAGCGATCCAATTCTTCGCTAACGTCCAAGCGGGTTAGCAATAGAGCAATTTCCTGCTCTAATCTGGATTCATCGACGCTCATTTCTAAATTATGCAAGCGGCTTATTAACTTTTCCCTGGTTTGCAAGACCAGTGACGCTGCCTTTTTAGCAGCTAAACTTACTTCTTCATGTAATAAGTGCAAGCGTGTCTGGATGCAATCCTTCAATGCCTGCCCCTCCGCTTTTCTTACCTGAACCAGTCGCTGCAAAGCCTGTGAAAACAACTGCATTATTTCTTCGTTCAAAGCATCTGTATCTGGTTGGTTAACTCTGACCACCCCAGGCCAGGCCAGCACCTGACTGACAGACAAATCATTAGCCAACTGCTGCTCTGAGGTTAAGCGGACCGCCGTATTTAATAATGCCTGCACCAATTCTTCATTAATCAGCAGGGATGGAGTATAGGTAAGAGCGTCACTTATTTTCAATTGGCATTCGAGCTTGCCTCGATGAATAAATTCCCGTAATTGATTGCGTAAATTCATTTCCAAATGGCGGAAAGGCTCGGGCAAACGAAAAGACACATCCAAATACCTGTGATTGAGCGATCTAAGCTCCCAACACAATAAATTTGGGCCCATTTGATTTTGCATTCTTGCAAAAGCTGTCATACTTTGCGGCATTTTTAAACCTTTCTCGGAAGAAACCATTAACACTTGCTTAATATTAAGCCATTTTGCGCCTTGACTATACCCTAAATTTGCACAAATGCAAGATTCTGGCTTTGTTTTCGCCAGCATTTAATCGCTACACAAACAAATTGCAAATTACTCGATCTGCACGAAATATTTGCAAAAAATATAAAATTAGTGTACATTTAAAAAGCAAAAATTTTTTTTAAAATTATTATTTTGGGGTGCACCCACTTGGTTATCAAATTATGTTGTTAATAATAAATAACTTTAGAATTTTTGATTTTATTCGATTTTTTATCGCTTCTTCCTGCGCCAAACAAATTACATTCCCAGGGGAATTTCTATGAAGAAACAAATTAAAGAGCTCACGACTACCTTAGAACAAACGATATTAGATTCCTTTCGTGTTAGCCTATTACAAGCGTGGATGAAATTTCACAAGAGCAGCATTGAGCGTGAAGCCGCGGAAGAAATTAGGAAAGAAGAAGCGAGAATTAACGAGCTTAAGCAAAAATATCAACAGAATTTGGCAACACACAAAAAAGAACTTGAAGTTCTTGAGAATGCTTTTACAGAATGGAAAGAAAAACATCCCACTGCCTTTGATTCTGAATTCCCGCAGGCAGAAGCACTTCGTCGGAAAAGACATAGTGCACCTTGGCCAGTAGACGAATTCGTCAATAAAGATGAGATTGAATTCGAAATTAGAGAGAAATATCGCAAAAGATTTCAGAATGAACAATGGGCTTGGAATTCCAGTTTACGTACCACCCTGCTGGAGCGAATTAAAGCATACCCCAACCCCCAAGCTTTTGTTGAGCAATTAGATACACGACACCCCTGGTTCATCGAAGGAAAGGATGGTCCGGCTGCAGATTTTGCAATAGGTTTCTACACACGCCATATTAGCGGTTGCCTGCCACCCCCTTATGACAGCGACCCTGAGCAGTGGCCGTGGAATGAAAAAACGCTACAAACTTTTGCAAATGCAAGTGCCTGGAAAACCCTTGATGCGGAATTGGTTCGCAAGGAAATTGAAGGTGCACCATTCCTTGATATCGGAAAAAATTACAATCGCAATGCAAGAAGCATACCCAATTTAGTAGCGACTCTTGAGGATGTTGAACTGCGTGCGCCATTGTTAAACCGTGCAGGCGGCCTATCTTCGTATGCATTGCAACGTGTGGATATATTCCGTTTTCTTTGTACCCATTATGAAACACAATGCCAAGCCACGCTTGTCGACCAGAAGACCATCGCCGTACCAAAAATTGCCCCATTTATTCATACGGAATTAAACGAGTTAGGAACAGCGCAGTTAAATCATTTGCAAACCATGTTAATCAACATTAACGATGAAGCCAACCCGGTTTGGATTTGTTTGCAAAAAAAGAGTGGCAGTCAATGGACCGCTTATATTCCTGACATGGCAGAGCCAATATTTCAAAATATCCCTGCGAAATTGCAAGAATTGAGCAATAAAAATCAAAAAATAGATTTTGTTAAAGTGGATTGCACCCATAATATTGATAAAAATGACATCCAACATTTCAGTAAAACTGCTCAATGGCAACATATTTTGTTAGCCAGAGTATTGCCTTGCTGTATGGAACCTAAAAAAGGCCCAGTAGAGAAATACCTTGCCAATGTGCCGGTAACTTCTTTTATGGAGCATGTCTTTTTATCTTCCCTGGGCATTCTTTATTCGAACACTGAATCCCTTCTAAAAACAGCTTTATTTATCAGGGAACCTTTCTCGGATAAAGCCAGCGAATCCCTTTATCCCAATTCTTGGACAGCCCAGTATTTATTATCGCGTGATACATTTGATTTTATTCAGCCCAAAGAAATCCTTAATGTTTTCCATGAGAAAACCCTGCAAATAAACGACGACTCACAGCATATCCTTCATTTAAAAAAAGGCGCCAGTGAAAGAGAATTAACGCACGCTTTATATGTTGCCCACCATAACCCTGCCTTAAGCAGATTTGAATTACCAGCCGTTACGAAGCGGTTTTGGGATGAGACTGCTGAGTCTCTATTTGATTTCAGTACGACCTTATTCAGTATCATTCCTGGCCAGGATAATCCGGTCAAAAACTCCACAGATGACTTCCTGCCACTGGCGATGCGTGCTACTGCGCGTAACCGCTTTTTAAAATCTATTCTACCCAATGACGAGTGGGAGAAGGCGCAAACAACCGTCAAGGGCAAACGCTCCATTTGGAAGACGGCTGGAAAAGAAACAACCAAATTTTTCCAAGCAGCAGGCAAAAGCATTGATCTTGATTTCATCGACGAGATGCTGAAGTTCAAAGCCAATTGGCTTAAAAACAGCTGTAATCATGAGCAAGAAAACGAAATTTCTGCAGCAATGTGGCAATTCGCGCAAATTTCCCAATTAAGCACAAAAGGGTTAGATGAATTATTCGACTACGTAAATAGTGCTCACATTTCCAGCTGGAAAACCACCTTAAGGCTTAATCCGCCTAATTTATCTGCTGTATTCGATTTGGCAGGCAGCATTACCGACAAGCCTGGCGATTATCTCACCTACCTGCATAACAAGATAAAAACTTACGGTCAAAACTCGCGACAATGCAGCCCGTTGTTCTCCTCATTAGCACTGATTATGCCGGGGACCGATGCGATAAATCAGCGGTTTATTAATGAATTGGCTTCCGTATTTTTTACAGTACACAGCCAAAAATTAAATCCGGCATTTAAAGACGGCGTGGGCGAGATTACCTTATATAATTTAAATATTGACGACAAAAACACCGAGGATCTTTTTAAACAACTGGAAGCAGCAGCTCATCTCAAAAATTTTCCTCTGCAAATCCAAATTCGTATCCCTGCCTGGGACAGAGCAGCCTTTATTACCCCCGAACAACGTGAAATGAAGGCGCGCTATAAAGCCTTGCAAGATAAAATCCTTGATAATCAAAGAATTGCAAAAAATCGAGAGTTAGAGCAACAAACCAAAAATATTTATCTTTGTACGACGGAAGAACTGCAGCCTGAGGTCGTCATTGACGAAAAAGAAGTATTGCAGGCTCAACCATTTGAGGGCAAGGATGTCCTTTATCCATTAACCTCAACCAGACTGCAAGTCCAACAACAACAGCAGCAGCAACAGCAACAACAACAGCAGCAACAACAAGAACAGGAGCAAGAGCAGGAAGAAGAACAAGAGCAAGAACAAGAACAGGAAATATCCCGTTACATGGGAGACGAAGGGCTGCTTATCACCCGGGATAATATTGATGAAAAATGCATGGCTGCCTGGGAAAAAATACCGAAGGAAACCAAGCAATATTCCGGATTTGACAAAAAATTAGCTCAATTATTTTCTCTCTGGGTCGGCAGTCACCTGGATGCTGAACTGGTCATTAGAAAAATAACTCCTGAAGCCGTACAAAGATTAATGGAAACGGCTCCGCAATTTCGCTTGTCTCTAAACAAGGATAATCTACCACCAGGTTTTTGGCTGGAGCGTTCCCAAAAAGATTCCGGATTGGTTCTTTGTTATACTAAAGAACGTGAGGCGCAAGACTTATTAGCCCTTGATGCCAAATCCTTTAAGGATAGAAACCCTTTTACCATTCGTTTTCCCAAACCTATGCAAGCGGAGATTTTTAGAGGCGATTACCGTCAATTTGCGCCGCTTTCATCACACTTGAATGATCAATTGTTATTCTGGAAATACCTTGCACTGGAAGACAAAGATCCAAAGCGGATAGCTAACCTGTCCGCTCTCTCGCAACTCAATATTAATGCGAAAGCTGAAGACCGCTCTGCACTCATGCAAGCTTATACGGTTGACTCCCAGAAAATCAAACCGGGCAATCTCAGCGTAGGTGAGTGGAAAGCTTGTCTTGAGAAATTAAAACATTGGGCCACTCAAAAATTTGGTAAAGAATTAACCGTTTTTAATGCAATCTTTAATCCGGAAAGCCCACTCGCCTTCACCCAGGATAACCTTCTTGCGTTTGGCCAATTATTTTATGCTTATGATCCGCTCTCGCAAACTTATAAAAAGAAAGATGGTACCGCTCACTTCTTGTTTATGGCGGAACAAATTTACACCACCTTCGGTGCAGAGCACTTTGCCGTCTGGAAAAACCGTCTGCTAAACCCATCGCAAAATTTAAGTGAATGCTTGCGTAAAGAAGAAGTAGACGCTGTCGCATTAAGCATCAGCACCCTGCGTAAATTAAACAATAAAAGCTATGCCAACGTCTGGTGGAAACTGGTGGATGCTCATGGCAGGGCTACAGGTAACATGGACTATGCACCCTTATGGCACAGTTATCAGAAATTAGTGACTTATCTTGAGAAAAATAAAAAGGCAAAACTGCCGTTTAATGAACAAAGCATGGCGGAATACCTGGGCAAGGTAGAGAATTTTAATGGCCTGGTATTCCTGGAGCGCCTGCACACTGTATTGCGTAAATGTGAAAAACAAGCTGATCGCCTAGAGATCCAGCGTGATATTTTAGATAACATTCATCGAATCGATTGGCGTCACAATGGCTTGTATTACGCTATGAAATATGAGAGTTATCCTTATTGGGATGACTCCCTCAAATTAAGCGAATTTACATCCGTATTGGATCGCAAAAAACCAAGCTATATACCTGGTTTGGATCGGTACGAAACACTGCAAAAAGAAGAAATGCTCGATCAGAGTTTGCGGTTCGTCACGCAGCGCCTGCATCCTAATAAAGAAGAATTCGTGCGTTACCGCGACTTGATTAAGCTCGCCTTCCCTAAAGAACTACTGGAAAAAAATGCAAACGCACCTTATGTCTTGCGCTTATTGGTTGCCTGCATGTCACGCGGTGTAAACCGGCTGGTAGACCTCAATCCTGAAGAGGTAGCAACACAAGTTAAGCTCCTGCTAACTGCCGATAAGGATGTATTAAAATGGTTGAACAAATCCATTCCGCTGGATGGAGATATTAAACCAGGTTCCCTGCATCTTAAATTTGAGCATATCGGTGTATTGGCCCAGATCATCAGTCAAGAACAATACAAGAATCAAATCTTCCAAACTAAATCCCTGGAATTTATCAATTCTTGCGGCCGCGCCTTACAATGCTACCACAGCGCCACCACCCCGAAACAATATCTAAAAAATGATACTCCTGCCCAGGCATTAAGCAAGTTAATTAAAATGCATGGATTGGTGGATAATGAAACATTTAAATCCTTCCCCTGGCTTTATCAGCAGGAAAATCATGCATCATTTAACAAATTATTTGAACCGCTATCATACTCGCACAACACCACCATGTTTGGGCAATTGCAATTATTCACCCGGCAAATGCAATCCATTGATTTTACTGCTTCAAGGCACCTCCCCGCAGCAGGCGATGTCATCACCCTGATGACTGACTTGCAAAAAATTACTAAGCAATATGAATACATGCAACGCCAGGAAATGCAGAAAACACGTAAGCAATTTGTCAAACAGGAAATTCAGAAAGGATGCGCCATTCGTTTCCAAGATGCACCGTTTCGCCCACTAAATGAAGCGGAAAGAGAGCATGGCTTAAAACTGCTCAATAAAGAGCTCCTCGCCAATTATAAAGAACAAAATAATAAATTGTGCGTTCGGCTGTTTGAAGAGTGCATGGCAATCGGAGTAGAAGGAGCCGAACAAAAAGAACTCGTCAAACGTTTTACCGATAAATTAAAGCGTATTGACAACAAAGACTATTACAACGACTTAGGACAGGTTTTAGGTTTACTGGTTGATAAAGCCACTTATAAAACTATTTATAACGAATCCGGGCAAGTAGTAGGGAAAGAGAAAGATCCCAAACGATATTGTCTGGAACAATTAACGCTATGGCTGGATACACTGACCGATCCACAAGGCATTGACAACCAGCATTTTCCTGTAAGTCTACTCAATGAGCTTTTGGAAAAAGAATTGGCCAATCCAAATTCTTCTTTAATAAGCAAGGACTTAAATAATCTTGATTCTCGTTTAACTAAGCAGGCAAGCAAGGTGGAAAAACTCATGCGTGAAATTGTACGCGAGTCTTTTCCTGCTCAATTTAAAACGGTTTTAGTCAAATACTTACTCTCTAATCCCAATGAGACTGCCTTTATCGAGGCTGCAAAAAATACCATCGAAGAATTATATAAAGGCTACAAAACAGAAAAAGATAAAAAGGAAAATGCGGATTATCATCGCCTCAAACTCCTCAATACGCGTTTGAACAATGTAGCCGACTTAATCGGCCTGTGGAGCAGTAACAAAGTAAATGTTGTCGGGGAATACCGCTCTGCAATCCTCGAGCAGCTTGAACTCAGTCTCGATGATATTATCTCATCTCACCGGGATCTTGCTACACAAGACATGTGGAATAAAACCCAGCTTACTTTAAATGAAATTTACATTAACGAGGTAAGCAACAAAACTACTGTGGTCGATCGGAACTTCATTTCCTTATTCAATACGCCTTATAACGATAAAGGAATGTTTATCCGCATCATCCTGTTGCAAGCCCTGGGCAACCAGTTACAAGTGGATCGCACCAAACATCTCAAGAAAGAACACATTGCATATCTAGGGATGCTAAAAGGAAATTTAGAAAATCTCAGTGTGGAACAGCTGCGTGGTTTAGCGAAATATTGCAACACGCAACCTATTCCAACACTGAAAACATTCAATGAGTTGCTGACTAAAGGCTATAGTCAACCACAGCAGTTTATTCATCGATTTGAAACCCATCATCAGAATTTGGATGCCAAAACGGGAAGCGGCAAACGTCATTACAGCATCACTAAGAATGACCGGGTTAATTTCGTTCGTATATTGGAGAATTTCAAACGCAAAGGCGAAGGCGATAAATCCGGCTTTATTCCCGATATGGAAAAGAAACAATTAATCAATCTGCTGTACTACCTAAACAGTTACAGCCAAAAAGAAGATTTAAGCAATATTCCATTCGCGACGCTACAGGCCAAATTAAATACGGCAAGAGCAAATTTAAATTTACACAATTCACCGCAAAATGCCGCACAATTGCTTGCCTGCATGCGCGAAGTGATGCTGCGTAAAACCGGTATGTGGGCCAACCATACGCAGATGCTCATTCTGATTTATGCGGCTTTATACGATGAAAGCATCCTCTATCAGGTTAAAACCGGGCAAGGAAAAAGTATTTTAACCGGGATGAGAACCGCATTCCTGGCCTTACAAGGATACGTAGTCGATGTCTTTTCTTCGAAAGATAGTTTGTCCGAACGCGATCATGAAGAATTTAAGCATTTCATGGATGCCTTGGGCATCCGCAATGCCTATATCACGCCACACTCCAGGGGTGAAACGTATCAAACCAACCATGACCGTCGCAACATTGGCGCCATCAACTATGCAACCATTGGTAATCTTGCTCTCTTTAGGGCAAACCAGGTATGGAAAAAAGATAATCCTATCTTCATGGAAAAATCAATGCGCCGCGCCTGGATTGATGAATGCGACCATGTTCTTACCGATGAAGACACACAATTTAACTATGCCGACAACGCCGGTGTGGACAGCATTTACAACTATGAAGAGTGGGTTTATCGCGCAGCATATGAGTTCTATGAGCAACATCAGAATGATTTCAAACAACATTCGCTGCAAGAAGTCCCCATGATTTCCACGCAGAAACATCTGCAGGGTTTGTGCAAAATGTTGCAGCAGAAAGCACGTACCGCGCCTAAAGAATCGCAATTCATGCAGAAATACATCGTGCCTGCTTTGGCTAAAGATCCACAAATGGTGCAAAAACGTGACACAGAATTGAAAAAACTTCTAGTTGCTGCCCATGCTGCCAAGAATCTAAAAGAAGGCCGTGAATTCACAGTTTACAATGAAGATAAAATTGTCGCCGATGGTGTGGTCATCGGTACCCGCTTTGCCAAGGTCCTCATTGCCAATCAGGTGAAACACGGTTCTACGTACAGTGAAGGGGTACAACAAGCCAAACACGCGGCGTTGAACATGAAAGCCATCGAAGAGGGTGAAGCACCCAACTTCTTCACAGAACCGGACAGCGTCATTGCCATTTCAAGCAATGCCAAATACATCATTAACAATGATTATGCCGTTAAAGAAGGTTGTACCGGTACAGCTGGCGACCTGCAGGACGTGAAAAGCTATGAAGACATTTTCGATATTGATCACGTCATTAAGGTCCCAACGCATGAGGAATCACGGACTACCTTCCTGCCTCCTGTTTATTGTAAAGATGAGGAAGCACACATCACTGAAATTGTTAAGCAGATTCTTAATCGGACAGATAAACATCCGATTTTAATCACTTGCGAAGATGATATTGCCGTAAAAAATATTGCCGCAGCGGTTAAACAGGCGCTGGAAGCTCAATCCAAGGATGCGATCCTCAACCGGATCACGATAGACACCAACGACAGCGGCAAATCTGAAAATGAGGTGGTTCCATTTGCCGGTAAACCCGGTGCCATTACCTTTAGCGCCAGGATGGGACGCGGCACAGACATTAAACCGGAAACTAAGGAAGGTTTGATGGTCTTGCGTACTTATCCGGATATTAAGCGTAAGGCAAACCAGGAACGCGGACGTCAAGGACGAAACGGTTGGCCTGGATTAACCCTCGATGTGTATAACGATGCGGAAATTGATAAAAATTATCAATCCTTATTAAAAGGCCCTTACAGAGAGAAATTTCAACAGTCTGTGCAGGCCCAAATTGATCGCATTAAAAAGAAATTTGAAACACATCCGCAGGGTAAATACCAACATCTTAAGGGCAATGAAGACTTATTATTCAAGCATTGCCGAACCTTGGTGGTACAGCAATTAATGTATGATATCAATAAACAGAATCAATCCTTTTTACGACGAAAAGAATCATTAATGTCTGTCCTTTGCGGTGATGTACTTACGGTATTAAATGACTTCGTTCGCGAGAAAAACGATAAGGCTACGCAGTTAAAAGAAAAATGGATGGAGTGCCGTGCCCAGATCGAAGAATACTGGAACGTACGCTTGAAAGGCGAGCCCGGTGACAGCGAAAAAGTTTTTGCCAAATTCCAGTCTCAATCCGCCCAGTCCTGGGGCGATTTATGTTCCCAGTTCCCTGAATTAAATCCAGGCTTATGCAGTGACTTTAGCGAGCTTACTGTTGAAAGCTTCAAGAAGGCAGCCCAAGAGATCGATCCGAGGAAAGCCAAAGCCTTGATAACGCGCCTGCGTTTGCTGTTCGAAGGGGTCAAGCATAAAGATATGCAACCAACCCAGCAGGTAGAAGCCTTATTCAAAGGGTTAGTGGAGGATAGAACAAACATTTATAAACGTGTATATATGCAAGTAGCGGAGACGGGATTTGAGGCAAAAGCACGCACTTTATTTAACGACATCAAGAATTATTTACATCCAGAACTGCAAATAACACCGCAAGCAAAAGGAGAAATTCAAGCCAGCAAGCCCAAAAACCACGAGTTGAAAAAAGCAGTGGCATTTTATCAATTGTGGGTAGCAGGTGCTGATATTCATTATTTTGACCATGGCGCCGAGAGGATTAATGAAGAGGTCATTCAATATGTGTATGAGGATTTGGATAAATTCTATGACGTTTTGTATGGAGCAAGTTATGGCTCGGAGCAACGAAGCGAGCAGAGAATCCAGCTCTTCCAGACGTTAAGAAACCTCCGTACCGAAAGCAAAGAGCCAATGCCCCAGCTCTTTCTAGTCTCTACGAAGGCTTTAGGTACGAGCATTCAACTGCTGCATTCCCTCCAGGGACATCAGGATTATGGCAATTATCTAAAATGCTTCACGCGCTTTTTCAAGGCAGAAGCATTCAAGGATGATCACCCCAGCGATATGGCTGTAGAAGATATCAAGAAATACGATCGCCTGCTCATGCTGGTTGGCGCCATAGCCACCACTCAATATTTCAATATTGAGGAGGAATTTGACCTTGATTTGGAAAAGACAGTACCTGCGCGCAGCACCCTGGTTTTAATTGAAAATTTATGCAGGGTCATTCGCGAGGAGTTTTGGGAAGATTTTGACGATAAGTTGGCGAGCAATATTGCGGAAGTATTTGCAAAGGATAAGAATGCGACAGAAGTCTTGTCAGCCAATATTCTTGGCCAGGATTTGCATGAGCTTATCGACAATATTAATCATTACACGAAACATGGAGCCAGGAACCAAGGGTATCGCCTGCAGGAATTAAGAGACTATTTGGCCAGGAATAAGGAGCAGTTGCTTACTGAGAAAGTGGAAGCGGTGCGGCCTATATTCCAGGCCGTATTGGGCAGCTCGCATAATCGTACTCAAGATTATTTCCTGCCAACACAACCCTATGGTTTCGCAGGTTTGAATGAAAAGGAAACAGGCCAGTTCTGGGATTTCCTGGCACAAAGGCACCCGGTTACCAAGAAAGATGTTGAGGCGCTTATTACCTTCCTGGAAACCATGAGTAAAACCGAGCATTTCCGCGAAAAATGCTTCCTGCCTTTAGTTGGCTTACCGCCTTATATTCCGGTCAGTTATATTCTTGCCAACTTAAAAATAACCGGCAGTAAAACCAACCCGGGCGATATTGCGCGCGGTCTAAAAGAAATTGGCGAAGCCGCTGAAACATTTAATAAACTGGCTTCACGCTACAATTTAATTGTGTCAGCCCGCGATTACTCGCAATTAGAACATGATGACCGTTACGATGATTTGCTCGCGCAATTCTGTAAAAAAGCACCGGAAAAAAATAAACAATTCTTTGAGTTGTGTGCGCAATATCCGACGTTAACCATAGAATCCATCCAGCAGGTTAAGGCGCTGAGTCAAACACCTGAAATGCTGCAACAACCTCAGAAAGTGTCGCAATTACTGGGGCTGGCAGCAAATATTGACGATGGCACGATGACGCAGGTATGGGCTGCCTTTGAAGCTAAAAAAATAGCCGATGCATCTCAACTGCAAGAGCATTTGGCGGGGATAGCTAAAACCCAGCAAAAAATGCCAGCTTTGGGCAAAGAAGGTACTGCCGGGATTTATGAAGCAGTTGCTTCCAACCGCTTGACATCGCAACAGGCGGAACAATGCGTAGCCATGATGCAGAATATGTCTAATTTCAGTAAAAAATATCCTGATCTGGCGAAAACAGTGCTTCCTAAATTCCTGGATGAAGAGGATAAAGGCGAAAAAACAGTTGCATCCTATAATGCCTTTTTTACTGCGGTAAAAGATAAAGCGTTCCCCGGTGAAACAATGAATGGGCTATTTACCGCTTATTTTGATAAAAGAATCCATTCTGTAGAAGCGTTAAACCGTTCGATCAAAACGATTGAAATTGCGCAAATTTTAAATCAGAACTTGCAAGACCACAGCATGTGGAATAGATATTTTGGCAAATTTAATAGTCAACGCTACGAACGCCAAAATTTGATGCAGCTTCTGGTCCAGGGTGTTTTGGATCTTGGCAAAGCTTTCAGCGACGCGTGTTTTGCCGCTTATGAAAAACTTGCCAAATCCATTGTGACCGTCCCTGAATTGACTAAAAATGCAGCACAGCGGCGCAGCGCTTTGAGCGCAAGCTATCATAAGGTCATTGAATTTACCAAGGAAATGGCTTATGTAAGCTCTGAGAATCTGGCAGCAGATGATACGCAGCTTTCCGAAGAAATTTCCAAAGCGCAAATTTCTTTCTTTCATGATAAAAGACTCGCTTATGCTGGTGAGTGGTGGGTAAGCCTGCAAAGACGCGCTGCTGCCGAAATGTTTTTTAATGCCATGGAAGGGGCAGCCAGCAATACAGCAGGAAAATCGGCGCAACAATATTTAATGGGTCTTTTGCAAACACTCGGTGAGGCGCAGAAAATGCTTTTGGAAGCAGATAAAAACACCCGGCACCATAAAAAAGGATACAGCCGTCTTTATGACATTTCCGTACAAATGGTGCTGCATGTGGTGAAACAATACGTCGAGTTGGAAGGCATCAGTATGGCTGATAAAGCACAACTAAAGACTTTTATCGATGGCCAAATGGATACTCAGGTGGATATGCTGCTGCAACGCTTGCCTGATGACCATAAAATGAAAAGCTTCCTTTTGGCTAATCGGGAGCCAGCCGAGGTAGCAACCTATCTTAAATCGATGAATTTAACCCAGCTGGAGGAATTCAGGAAAGGATGGAATACCCATAAAGCTGCGGTTCCAAAACATCTGCAATATCTTGTTACCAATGTGGAATGTTTTATTGATGTGAACGAACCCAGCAGCGGCTCTCGTTTAGGAAATTCCTTGGGTGCACATTAAGAAAGTAATATGGGTTAGGCGATCGCCTGACCCATCCCTGCCAGGCAAATACATAATCTTCCGCCAGCATACAAACAAGCAAAGATTGTGCCTTCGGTTGCAGTTATGTATTTCCCTGTAATGGCAGCTTCTCTTTTATCTCGTAAAGTAATACTTAAATAAGATATACTCATTCATTTTTATCAAGGATCAATATGCGTCCCAGCAATCGTGAAGCGGATCAATTAAGAGAAATTAAAATAACCCGCAATTACACTAATCATGCGGAAGGTTCCGTGTTAGTGGAATTTGGTCAAACCCGTGTACTTTGTACAGCATCGGTAATCGATGGGGTGCCAAGGTTTCTTAAAGGGAAAAATCAAGGGTGGGTAACGGCTGAATACGGCATGTTGCCCCGCTCCACGCACAGCCGCAGTGAACGTGAAGCCAGCAAAGGTAAACAAGGCGGTAGAACTCTCGAAATCCAACGGCTCATCGGCCGCTCTTTGCGCACCTGCCTGGATTTAAAGCTTATTGGGGAAAACACCATTACGCTTGATTGCGATGTGATTCAGGCTGATGGCGGCACACGCACTGCCGCCATTACCGGTGCCTGTGTTGCACTCAAGGATGCCGTAGACTGGATGGTCTCGCGCGAAAAATTAAGAAGACACCCCGATTTTCATTTGGTTTCGGCCGTTTCAGTAGGAATTTACCGCGGCCAGCCAGTCCTTGATCTCGATTATGCTGAAGATGTATTGGCTGAAACCGATATGAATGTGGTCATGGATGAAGCAGGCAATTTCATTGAAATTCAAGGTACAGCGGAAGACGGCAGCTTTAATCGCAATCAGCTTAACGACATGCTGCAACTTGCCGAACACGGGATACGCCAATTGATTGAATTGCAACGCAATGCCTAACGGCACAAATCTCCTCTGTGAAATAAACTCAACTATTTCCAAATTCATAACCGGATGCTGCATAAAAGCATCCGGAGTTGTTATTACCCATTAAAAGAGGGTCTTATTGATGGCAATATCCCTCGCAGTGATGCGCGAGACAAGGTTGGCATTGACCAGTTGCGTTAAATGTTGATCCAGAGTCATCATTCCCTGTGCTTGCCCTGTCTGAATGGATGAATACATTTGCGCGACTTTATCTTCGCGAATTAAATTGCGGATGGCGGCATTACAAATCATAATTTCCAAAGCAGCAATCCGCCCGCCTCCTGTTTTTTTAAGCAAAGTTTGCGCGACCACGGCTTGCAGTGATTCTGAAAGCATGGAGCGCACCATCGCTTTTTCCTCTCCCGGGAACACATCAATGATGCGGTTTATGGTTTTGGTGGCGGAATTGGTATGCAAAGTCCCGAATACCAGATGGCCGGTTTCAGCAGCAGTCATGGCCAGGCGTATGGTTTCCAAATCGCGCAACTCTCCAACCAAAATAATGTCAGGGTCTTCACGCAGCGCAGAACGCAAAGCCGCGCTAAAACTCTGGGTGTCGCGGTGTACCTCGCGTTGATTCACCAGGCATTTATTACTTTGATGAATGAATTCAATCGGATCTTCAACCGTCAGAATATGATCATAGCGGCTGCTGTTAATGTAATCGATCATGGCAGCCAACGTGGTACTCTTCCCCGAACCGGTAGGCCCGGTTACCAAAACCAGCCCCTTGGGGTAAGAAGCCATTTCCACAAATACAGGCGGCAACTGCAAATCATCCAGAGTCAAAATTTTAGAGGGAATAGTACGAAAAACTGCTGCCGCACCACGGGCCTGGTTGAATGCATTCACGCGAAAACGGGCAAGGTTGGCAACCTCAAAAGAAAAATCGGTTTCCAAATGTTCTTCATATTCTTTGCGTTGCTTATCATTCATGATGTCATAAACGATTTTTATCACTTCTTTATGTTGCAAAGGAGGAACATTGATCTTACGCAAGTCCCCATCGACTCGAATCATGGGCGGCATTCCAGCCGATAGATGCAAATCGGATGAATTGTTTTTTACTGCAAAACCTAATAATTCGGTAATATCCATGGGCAATAACATCCTGTTAATACTTAATTTTTGTAATTAGAGTAGGGGCCGTGTTGACAATTGCCCCAACCTATGCCTCGGCTTGCAGGAATCTAGATTAAGAACAAATTCCTTTATACAGATCATGCCATTCAGGGTTAAGCTCTTCCATCAAATTAATTTTCCATTGTCTGCACCAGTTTTTAAATCGTTTTGCACATCGAGCAGCTTCTGGATAAATTGAATGCGTTTCATAATAGACCAACAGATGAACATTATACCGAGCAGTAAATCCTGGTACCATCTTATTTTTTATGCTCCCAAACCCATTTAATCAGATCTGAGGTTAGGCCGACATATAGAGTGCCATTGCGCTTACTTGCCAACATATAGACGTAAAATACTTTCATCTTCTTTCTTCCTTGTTATCGAGCATTGGACTTACTCACTTCGATAATATCACTCAAATTGAACTGATTACATAGGAAGCCCAATATAAGAACATGCCATTGCCAACATGGATGCATAATTTCGCTGAGCAATTCTGCTTTCAATAATCACTTTCTTGTTATATTTTTAAAACTCGCATCCATAAAAACAAGGAGAACAAAATGGGACTGTCTAAACAAAAAAAACAGGAAGAACAGGAAAAAATTAAAAAAGAAAAAAATAAGCTGGCGAGCGCTATGGAAACTGTACAAAAAGAAATAGACAGCATCAATTCAATTGTTTCCTCTTATGAAAAAAGTAAAAACTCAATTCTGTACAGTTTTGAATCGACCAATCCCGAACGCATGCATGACGTCGCTTTGCTGAAAGCCATCAGTCATTTAATCAGCCATTCTACCTTTAAAAATCTGGAGCAAGCCCCCGAAAAAATACATCCATTAAAAGAATTAACCAAGAAAATCAATAAGGAAATAAGAACGCTACAAGGTGTAAAAAGTGCACTTGCCTATAAAATTGATAAAAGCTACCAGGGAAATTTTTTCTTTAAAAGTGCAGCAAGAAGCAATTTTTTTGTGGAATTGGATAAATACATGGAAAAAGAGCCACAAGAGCAAGTATATAATCTCCAGGCTCTACAAACTTACTTGCAGCCCGCATCGCAACAGAAGATAGTAGAAGCAGTGGTCACGCAACTTAAAGAAAAAAGTGCAGCAAAAGAAGAAAAAGAATTGTTACAAATAGCCCATTCTCAAATAGCAAAAGTTAACACCTTCCTCCCGGGAATTATAAAAGAAATAGAACTTTCCATGGAAAAGCCGAAAGCCAAAGCTTCCATTTCAGTATAATAATTTGGCATTGATTCCCTCAATCAATGCCAAAGTTAAGCTATTATTGACCAGACATTACCTATTTTTTCGAAACATATTGTATTTAAATTGAAAATAATGTATAAATACAAATCAATAATCTACTACTACTCTTTGAAAGAAGAACAGAATGTGATAAATCTTAACATCTTTGTCACTCTTATATCGAGTGAGCAATTAAAGCAGGATAGTTATTAGACAGAAATGATGAGGATTAGTTTATGCCGCCAGATGTAGCTCTAGCTAAAGAAACACCCATTGTAAAAGAGCGGAAACAAGATACCGTTTGGATGCTCAGCTTATATGGCACAGCCATAGGTGCGGGTACTCTGTTTCTCCCCATTGATGCGGGCTTACATGGCATCTGGCCGCTAATCATCATGGCCCTTCTAGCTTTCCCGATGACTTATTTTTCACACCAGGCACTTTGCCGGTTTGTGTTATCCGGTTCTGCGGCAAAAAATGATATTACCGATGTGGTGGATGAACATTTTGGTCCCTTTGCCGGAAAAATACTGACGCTGTTTTATTTTTTTGCAATTTTTCCAATCTTACTGATGTATAGTGTGGCTATAACCAACACAACCAACAGTTTTATCGTTAACCAGTTGGGTGTTTCTGCTCCCCCAAGGGCTTTGTTAGCCTTGTTGCTCATTCTCGGTTTGATGGGTATCGTGCGTCTTGGGCAACAAGTCATTATTCGCTCGATGAGTTA
The DNA here is from genome assembly GCF_003989745.1 of Legionella septentrionalis. Classification (GTDB taxonomy): domain Bacteria; phylum Pseudomonadota; class Gammaproteobacteria; order Legionellales; family Legionellaceae; genus Legionella_A; species Legionella_A septentrionalis. The sequence continues at coordinate 53,539 of NZ_RZGS01000006.1, read as the reverse complement.
TCTTGTATACCCATTCCTCAGTATTTTAATTTTATTATCACTTTACCTCGTGCCGCACTGGAATGGTGCAATTTTCCACCACGCAAACACCACGCATCATCCACATGGTTTCCTGATGACTTTGTGGCTGGTCATCCCGGTAATGGTATTTTCATTCAACCACTCCCCTATTATCTCTTCTTTTGCCGTCAGTCAAAAACAATTGTTTGGGGCAAAAGCCGATAAAAACAGTTCACGGATTTTAAGAAATAGCCATATTTTAATGGTTACCACCGTCATGTTTTTTGTATTCAGCTGCGTTTTTAGCTTATCTTCACAGGACTTAGCTTTGGCCAAGCAGCAAAATATTTCCATCCTCTCTTACCTCGCCAACCATTTCCATACACCCTTTATAGCTTATGTCGCCCCAGTGATCGCCTTTATTGCCATCGCCAAATCCTTCCTTGGCCACTATTTGGGCGCGAGCGAAGGTTTGCATGGCCTCCTTGGCAAAACATTGCAATCACGCGGCAAAATGATAGGCAAGACGCCTTTGCAATACCTGATTGAAGGTTTTATTATCTTAAGTTGCTGGTTGGCTGCAACGTTTAACCCCAATATCCTCACCATGATAGAAACATTGGGCGGACCAATCATTGCCATCATCCTGTTTCTTATGCCGATGTATGCGATTGCTGCGGTTCCTGCGATGAAAATCTATCGGCGTCCGCTGCAAAATGGATTTGTTACCTTCATAGGATTAATCGCCATCTCAGCCATACTCTATGGTTTATGGAAAACAATATGCGGTTAATATGACGATTGCAGAGCGTATACAAATTATTAAAGCTTGCATCCATCAGGCAGAACAGGCGGGCAACAGAGAACCAGGTGCAGTAAAATTACTGGCTGTCAGTAAAAGCCATCCGACTGCTGCAATTGCTGAAGCTTATACTGCTGGCATCAGGGATTTTGGCGAAAATTATTTACAGGAAGCTCAACTAAAGATTAAGCAATTAGCTCATCTACCCATCAGCTGGCATTTCATTGGCCCTATACAAAGCAACAAGGTCAAGGGGATAGCCAGCCAATTTTCCTGGGTGCATAGCTTGTGCCGCTATGAAATAGCAGAAGCACTTAACAACTTGCGGCCTCCTCATCTGCCACCGCTCAATATATGCCTGCAAGTTAACTTTGATGATGAGAAAAAATCCGGTATCAAGCCGGAAATGGCCCACACCCTGGCTGCACAAGTTTTCAACTTACCGCGCTTGACATTGCGCGGCCTGATGATGATACCCAAACCATTGCAAACTCATGAGCAGCAATATGCAAGTTTTATGCGTTTAACCCACTTGCGGCATGAGTTGAATGAGCAATTGCATGTGCAGTTGGATACCCTTTCCATGGGGATGAGCGATGATTTGTGTGCAGCCATTGAAGCCGGCAGCACATTGGTTCGCATCGGCAGGGCAATATTCGGTGAACGGCGATGAAAATAACTTTTATTGGTTTTGGCAACATGGCGAAAGCTATTGCTGCAGGATTGGCAGGAAACAGCAGTTATGAATTGCGGGCCAGCGCTCCTTCCCTGCCCCAAAACACGTCCACTGCAAAAATAAAAACCGATCCCAGTAATCTGGCTTTTTTAAGCGATGCTGATGTGCTTATTTTGGCGGTTAAACCTGCCCTCATGAAAACGGTCTTAACAGAAATTAACGAACATCTTTCACCCAGTTGCCTAATCCTCTCCATTGCTGCCGGACTTAGTTTGGCCTGGTTCGATAAGCAGTGTAAAACCACCAAACCGGCCATCGTGCGCGCCATGCCGAATGTTGCCGCTGCAGTGGCTAAAAGCGCTACTCCGATGATTGCCAATGCACGAGTGACTCCTCTACAAAAAAAATGGGCTGAAGAATTGTTTCGGCAAATCGGATTAGCAGCCTGGGTTGATGATGAGCAGCAGATGAATGCATTTACTGCCCTGTCAGGCAGCGGTCCTGCCTATATCTTCCTGTTTATGGAAAGTATGATGCAGGCGGCGGTTCGTCTTGGGCTTCCTGCAGAAACTGCCCAATCGTTTACATTACAAACGTTTGCAGGTGCAGTAAGCTTGTCTTTGGCAAAAAAACAACCTTTAGCTGAATTGAGGGAACAAGTGACTTCACCGAATGGGACAACTGCAGCAGCCCTTGACATATTCATGCAACAAAATTTAAATACTCTCGTTGAAACGGCTATGCAAGCTGCTTTTAAACGTGCAAATGAACTGGAACAATCATGAGGTTACCATGGGCAGTGGCTTAGTTGCGGTAGGTTATTTTTTATTCCACCTTTTTTTCGGTCTACTTATTTCTTTATTGTGGCTGCGTATTTTGCTGCGTTACTTCCGCATCAGTGCGTTAAATCCCGTGAGTCAGTTGCTGCATAAATTTTCGCAACCCATGTTAAAGCCCATAACAGGGTTATTTCCCGTAAAAACGCTGATCAGTCGCTACGATTGGCCGGCGATCATTGTATTAATTGCTATAGAAATCATCAAATTTGCCTTAATCAATATATTGTTCTTAGGCATGGCATTGCCTTTGCTATGGATTCTCATTTATGTACTCGCTGATCTCATCATCCAACCCTGCAATTTACTGTTTTATGCCATCCTTGCTTATGCGATTATGAGTTGGGTTAACCCGATGTGGAAGCACCCCCTGGCGGATATTTTATACCGGATTACCCAGCCAGCTTTAAGCATTGGCCGCAGAATCATTCCAAACATTTCAGGATTTGATTTTTCCCCCATTGTGATCATGATCATTTTAAAAGTTATTGTTTTATTCATTCAGGCATCGTTACCTTTGCCATTAATATGACGTCACTTCGTTATCTTTTAGGCGAAAGTGCCGGAGTGAAATTGCTTGTACCTGACGCATAAATAAGGCAAACGAAGCTATAATAAGAATAGCAGCTCATGTCGGGGATAGGATAATGAGATTAAAACATCTTGGCTTGCTTGGTATTTTTTTATTTCCATTCGATGCATGTGCCGTTCAATCTCTCTATTGCCCGCAAAATCAGGGATATATTAATGTAGGCATGACGGAAGCAGAAGTGATTGCAGCTTGCGGCGAACCGCTTAGCAAGGAAGAAAGCAATCGACCTGTGACACAAAAAGTCCCCGTAAAACAATTGATTTATTCCACGGTCAATAAGGGCAGCATTTATCCAAGCCTTGATCCGATTTACAACCAATGGTCGCTTCCAAGCGGCACTAATATTAACCTTGAAGTGGACATCATCAACGACAAAATCAGCGAGATCCGCCTTAATGGCTCAGATACCAATGCCATGACCGTATGCGATGGCATCAATGTAAATGTCGGAGACAATGAAAGCGCCGTGTATAATGCTTGCGGCAGTCCAGATATGGTAAACAATACGTTTATTAATCAGCCTATCCCAAGCAACGAACCGCCGCACGTATGGGTCTATCAAGTTGATCAATTCCAACAACCCTTCACCTTGACATTTGTGAACGGCCAATTACAATCCATTGATTAACGCCGAAGGCTGAAATTATAAGCTTTTGTGCATTTCTCTTGAGAAATTGCATGTAAGCTGCACACTTCAACTTCTAACATTCCGTTTTTTTGGAAATTATTTTATGAGTGAAACCATTGAAGATTTAACCATTGCGTTCAACGAAGATGGCATGGATACAGTAAAAGAATTGGACAAATACGTATTATCGAAAGGTGCATGGACCACCATTCTTTTTCGTTATCAAGAATGGGATCGAACGGCACAGGAATACGGGCCTGTTAAATATTCAATACGGCGCTATCAAAAACGCAATAACCAGTATTGGCAAAAATCAAAATTTAACATTTCCAGTGAAGAACAAGCCCGCAAAATCATCAGCGTACTGTCAGACTGGCTAAATAAAGATGGGGCTTAAGACTTATGGTGAAGATATGCCCAAAGCCGCCCTGCTATTTCATGCCATGCTTGGTTTAAATAAACTAAATTATGCGGATTGGGTAAATAATATTTTCCCCAGCGTTCATCATACCAGTAATAAGTAAAATCCGTGGGTGCTGCAATCGGATGCAATCCCTGTTTTCTGCAAAGCGCTATCGCTCTAGGCATATGGAGAGCCGAAGTCACCAAATAAAAAGGCTCATCCCGCACCCATTGCCTAATTTTCTCAGCTTGCGACGCCGTATTGGTGGACGCAGTTTCCAGCACTCTGTTGTCTTCGGGAATTTGCAACCAGGCTGCCAATAAATCCAATTGCTGCGCTTCTGCCAATTCCCCGGCAAACTCGCCACCTGATAATAACAGTTTGGCATGCGGTAACTGCCGGTATAATCGCACCCCTTCAATGAGGCGACGTAAGCTTGCTGTATAAATTTGGTTGATTGCCACATCAGCCTTGGCAAATTGTGCCTGCCCTCCTGACAGCACCACTATCCAATGTATATCTTTATTTATTTTAGTAACGACAGGGTATTGATCTTCGAGCTTGCGCGTTAACAATTCAGGAATGATGCCTGTACTTAACAATAACAAGCTGGCCAAGGCAATAGTCAATAATATGCCGGCGCGACGATTAGCTTGGCGCAAAAATAATATCCAGCTAACGGTTAATAAGAAAATAACCAGAAAAAAGGGATTAAGCAGCGCTTCAAACAAATGCCTCCAGATAAACATCTTTATCGAACCCGGCGCATCAAATACATCCCCAGGAAGGCAAACAAAAAGGTGGGCGCAAACGCGGCAATTTCAGCAGGCCACTGAAACACTTGACTTATAGGCCCAAAAATACGGTTGACGATATGAAATCCGAATCCCATCACCGCTCCTGCCAGGAGTTTCGATCCCATGGTAGAGGAGCGCAAGGGACCAAATATAAAAGGGATGGCCAATACCATCATAACCACCGTGGTAAATGGCTGCAACAAACGCTGCCAATAAGCCAACTGGTAATTCAAAGCAGTTTGATGATTCTTTTTTTGCACGCGTAAATAGCGGTTTAGTTCAGGCAGGGTCATTTCATCCGGCTCATTGCCGCTGATTTGTAAAATCTTGGGGTTTAGCGGCACATCCCAGTTCATTTCCTGATACTGAGAAGCTTTGGTATTGTCTCCTCCAATAATGGATTCTGCTACGTTGGAAGCTATCCAGGCACCATTTTGATAAACCACTTTTTCAATCTTGCGCGCCAATTGCATATGATGGGTGTCGTCAAAACGGAATTGTGACACATCATGCAAAGTATTATCCTTGGAAACCGAACCTATGCTGATAAAATCATTTTGATTACGCAACCATATTCCCTTGGCTGTACGCGTCGCTTGCCCCTCACTCATGGCTTGCAGTTTTTTATCAGCTGCCAGGGCAGCCAATTTTGGGACTAAAGTTTCCCCCAAAAGTGTGACCAGAACAATGGTAATCAAAGCTGCTTTTAACACCGCCACGGTCACTTGCCATACGGACATTCCGGCCGCTCTCATCACCACCAGTTCGCGATGGTTGGCAAGAATTCCCAAGCCAATTAAACTACCCAAAAGGCTTGCCATGGGAAAAAACAAATAAACCTGATAAGGCATTTGCAGCAAAATAAAAACAGCAGCCTCCACGATGCCATAATTTACTTTGCCCAAATCATCTAACTGGTTCACAAATAATATAAAAACTTGCAAGCCTGCCAGCATCAGCGTAATCAAAGCAATCGATGCCATGACAGTTTTGGCGATGTAGCGATCTAATAAATTCATCTTCATGCTAATTTCACCTGATTGCGCCAAATTAAGAACAATCCCAGCAAAGCTACTGCCAAATGCAGCCACCACATCCCTAACCATACTGGAATTTTTCCTACAATAAGCCAATCACGTGCCACGAATATAAAATTTGCATAAATGATATAGAGCACGATTGCAGGCAATAATTTTGCAAATTTGCCAGCACGTGGATTAACTCGGCTTAAAGGCACTGCCACCAGAGTTAAGGTCAACACCATCAAAGGCACCGCAAGTCGCCATTGCAATTCCGCCGCCTTACGCGTATCAGGGTTGTTCAGAGGAAGAAGGCTTGCCGTATCCGATGTGCGTATATCGTTTTTTAAAGCTACGACAGGGTGTGGGAGCCGCGCTTCGTAGTTACCAAATTCCGCGATTTCATAATCTGCGCTGCCGGGAATTCCTTGATATGCTTTACCTTCTTCAAAAACGACGTAATCTTCAAAAGTTTGCGCATCGGTTTTGGCAAATGCTTTATCCGCCCACAATATATTCCATTGTTGCTTACCGTCTTTTTCCCCAAGTTTTGCCAAAAATACATTTTTCGCTACTGTATGCGCCGGATTCATTTCCTCCACATAAAAAACCTGCCGCCCGCCCGGCAGCTCACGAAAGCGCCCTGGAACAATAGTCTTAATTAACGTTTGTATCCCGGACGTACGCAGCAGTTTGGCGCGCTCGATTGCTATCACAGGACTTGCCCAGATCATAATGATTAATACCAGGACGGCCACTACCGTCGCCATGATGAGGCTATGCTTCAAAAGCTGGTTGGGTCCATAACCGCAAGCTTGCAATACGGTCATTTCGCTTTCCGCATAGAGACGCCCGTAAGCTACTAAAAGTGCTACATAAAAGCCAAGAGGCAGTAATAAACCCATGAGATTGGGTAATTCGAGCATCATGAGTTTCATGATGAACATAGCGGGAATTTGGCCACTGGCTGCGCGGGTCAAATAACGCATGAATTGATTACTCATAAAAATCAGCAATAAGATGGTCGTCAAACCTGCCAAGGTTACAAATACTTCTTTGGCTAAATAGCGAAAAATGAGCACCGGTTTTCCACCTCTTTTGAAAGAATAGAGTAATTAGCTAACAATAACGCCAAATTATATACTAAAAACCCGATTGGGGATATCGGTTAACAAGTGCTTTGCCACTTAAAAAGTATGCTCGCTTTATTATTTACCGAGGCAATTCCATAGTAATAATTGGCCTTAAGAAACTTTTATAAATCCATCATGAATACTTAATTAACGTTAAGACTATACCTGACCTAGATTCGAGTAGCCAACTCAAGCAAACCTAAGTAAACTAGCAATTTTTTATTGCATGGGATACTCATATGGAATATAAAATGGTTGCTGCGCCAAGCTTACATACCAGCGAATGCTTGGTTTTAGGTATTCTAAACGATCTATCCCTGCCTCCTTTCACCAGTAATTTTCCTAAAGAACAGCAAGCTCTTTTCCAGAAATTAACAAATAAATTATCAGAGCCCGGCGATGCAGTTTGGCAAGAAGATTGTTACGGCGCAAGCTTGCTACTTATCCATTGTGGTGCGCGAGAAAAATTTAGCATCGAAGCCTTAAACAAATGCATTGAAAATATAGTTTCCACCTTATTAAAACAGCGTGTCGAGACAGCGACCATTTGCCTGCCGCAATTAGAAACACGCGATGCCGACTGGCAGATGCAACACATGATCTTGCAATTTGATGCACAAGCTTATCAGTTTCTGGATTTTAAAAGTAAAAACAACAAACCCCACCGACTGAAATCCCTTTCTTTTTTCATCCCAAATGCACAAGCAACGTGCTTATACAAGGCCGAAGCATTGGCTCAAAGCCTTCGTTTGACCCGCACCCTGGCCAATTTACCGGCTAACATTTGTACGCCTTCCTTTCTTGCCGAGCAAGCTCAGGCACTCGCAGAGGAACATCCGGAATTGCAAACCAAAGTTTTGAACCGTACGGATATGGAACAATTGGGTATGGGCGCCTTACTCGCTGTCGCCCAGGGCAGTCAGGAACCCCCTAAACTGATTGAAATGAGTTATAAGAACGGTGAAGGTGCTCCTGTCGTGCTCGTTGGCAAAGGCATCACGTTTGATTCAGGCGGGCTTTCCCTGAAACCAGCCGATGCCATGACGGAAATGAAATATGACATGGCCGGTGCTGCGACGGTGTTGGGTACATTAAAAGCTTGTGCACTGCTCAAACTGCCCATAAATGTAATCGGCTTAATGGCTTGTGCTGAAAATATGCCCAGTGGCAGTGCGATGAGGCCAGGTGATGTGGTAAAAAGCATGTCGGGACAAACCATCGAAATCATCAACACCGATGCCGAAGGCAGGCTGGTTTTGGCTGATGCGCTCACTTATGCTGAACGGTTTAAGCCAAAATTCGTGATTGACATTGCCACGCTGACCGGAGCCATGGTCATTGCGCTTGGTTATTTAATGACGGGCTTCATGACCAAAGACGAAGAACTTGCAGAACTTATTTTATCTGCAGCTGCACGAAGCGGTGATAAGGCTTGGCGCTTGCCGTTAGACGATGCCTATCAGGAAGCATTGGAAAGTCCAGTTGCGGATATGGTCAATGCAACGGACCGGGCTGGCAGCAGTATTACAGCCGCCTGCTTTCTTGCAAGATTCGCTGAAAATTTTCGCTGGGTGCATATGGATATTGCAGGCACGGCATGGATTTCGGGTAAAAAACGCAACGCCACTGGACGCCCTGTTTCTCTACTCATACGGTTATTAGAACATGTCGCCTATTCGCATTGATTTTTATTTATTAGCTCACGAATACCAGCAAAATGAATGGCTAACTGCCTGCCGCTTGCTGGAAAAAGCTTACACCCGTGGCCATCAAGTATTTGTTTTTTGCAATAAAAAAGAAGACGCCGAATTAATCGATGAATTGCTATGGACTTATAAGGAAGACAGTTTCATCCCTCACAATTTACAGGGTGAAGGCCCGGAGCCACCTCCACCTATCCAGATAGGATACAGCACCGAGCCAAGAGGATTTAGCGATATTCTTCTTAATATGTCTTCCATCATTCCGCCGTTTTTCACGAGATTTCGCCGCATTATGGAAATTGTTACACCAAATGATGCGGCAAAGGAAATCAGCCGCGAACATTACCGGGAATACCGCAAGCATGGCTGTGAGTTACACACGCACACCATTGAAACCATGCGTGCGTGATGGCTAGTTAACCATAGCGCCGAAATAGGTACTGGCCTACAGCTTGTACGCCCATGGCCTCGCCCCCTTCGGGTTTACCCGGCTTATTGCCAACGTTCCAGGCCATGATGTCGAAATGCACCCAAGGGATGTTGTCGCTAATAAAATATTGTAAAAACAATGCGGCAGTAATTGCACCTGCGTAAGGAGAGCCGCTGCAATTTACCAAATCGGCAATGCTTGATTCCAGCAAGTCTTTATAACCGGAATGTAAGGGCATCCGCCATATATAATCATTGGTTTCATTTGCAGCTTCGCATAAAGCTTGCGCCATTGCATCATCATTGGAAAACATGGCCGAAATTTCAGTGCCTACGGCCGTGCGGGCAGCTCCTGTTAATGTTGAATAATCAATGATTAATTCAGGCTTTTCTTCGCATGCTTTGACCAGTGCATCAGCCAACACCAACCGGCCCTCAGCATCTGTATTGTCAATTTCAACCCGCAAACCATTGCGCATGGTCAATATGTCCCCGGGACGGTAGGCATTGCCGGATACGGCATTTTCGACTGCAGGAATCAAGACGTGCAAACGGATGGGTAAGCGCTTGGCCATAATCCATTGCGCCAAACCGATGACTTGAGCAGCTCCACCCATGTCTTTTTTCATCAGCCGCATAAAATTGCACGGCTTGATATCCAATCCGCCTGTATCAAAGCATACCCCCTTCCCAACCAAGGTGACCTTCGGGTGTTCAGGATTCCCCCAAATTAAAGACAGTAAACGAGGTTCGGCAGCCGCCGCTCTCCCGACCGCATGGATGGCAGGAAAGTTATGGTGCAATAATTCTTCCCCTATCCATTGTTTAAATTCAGCCCCATGCGTCTTAGCCAGTTGGGATACCACATCCGCAAGCTCGGCAGGCCCCATATCATTAGCTGGCGTGTTAATCAAATCCCGGATTAAAAAAATTGCATCGGCTTGCGCCAATATTTCCGCGAAATCATGCGCTGCAACAGATAAAATTTTGGGAGAATGCTCTTTTCTTTTGTAGCGATCAAAATAATATTGCCCCAAAGACCATATGACTTGCGAAGACAATGACAAGGGTTGTTCAAAAAAATAATGGCCCGCGGGCAAACGGTTTAAGGCATGCGCCACCGCTTGTGCCTCTGCTCCTTCGCCGGCCCCAATATAAATTTTTACGGTGTTTCCTTTTTCATCACCCACGATACCAACATCACCATACCGGCCCTGAAACTGTTGAGATGCCAAACAATTACGATCATAGGGGTTAGTTAATTCGTGCATGTCGTCTTTACCCAGCAACACAAGTGGTAAAGCGCCTTCCATTCTGGTTTGATAAAAAATTTCCGCTCGCATGCTTACTCCTTCATTTGCCCTCGGAATTGAGAAGGCCTCATTCCGCAAAGAACCAAAGAGAATACGTAAATGATCGCAGCCGCCAATACATGAAGCAGCAAGGTAGCCAATCGCAGGCTGACTGGTTTGGCTACCCAAAGCACAGGATCACCGACCGCCCATAGCAAATAAGCACTCATGATCAAATTGGCCACACCCAATTGCAATAAAAAACGGCGCCATCCGGGACATGGGTGGTAAATATCACGTTTTATCAATAGGACCAGCAAAATACCGCAATTGATATACCCGGCGAGAGTGGATGCAAGGGTCAAACCGGCATGAGCCAAGGGTTTTATTAACAACGCGCAAAAAATAGTATTGGCTACCATAGCCAATGCACCTACTTTTACCGGTGTTTTAATATTTTGACGCGCGTAAAATCCTGAGGCAAGAACTTTGACCATCATAAAGGCCGGCACGCCTAAAGCCAAGGTAAACAAACTTTTTTGAGTTTGCACTACATCAGTGAGAGAGAATTCGCCATAAGCAAAACAGCTTGCTATCAACGGCATGGCGAATAAGGCAAGACCTAGCCCGGAAGGGACACCAACCAGCAATAAAGTCCGCAACCCCCAATCCAAAGCGCGAGAAAAAAGGTTTGAACTTTGCTCGGCATGGCGGCGCGACAAATGCGGCAAAATCACCGTCGCAATGGCGACGCCAAAAACTCCGAGCGGGAAATCGGTCAAACGATCGGTATAAAACAGCCAGGAAACGCTGCCTACTGCCAGAAAAGATGCAAAAATGGTGTCCACCAGCAAGTTAATTTGTGCGATTGAAACACCGAACAAAGCAGGAACCATTAATTTCAAAACACGCCTTACGCCTTCATCCTTCATCATCAAACTGGGTTTGACTAACAATTTCCTGTGGTAGAGAAAAGGCAACTGGAACAATAACTGGGCGATCCCCGCGATGAATACCCCCCATGCAAGCGCTACCACCGGTTCTGCAAAATGAGGACTTAGGTAAATCGCGGCTAAAATCATGCATATATTCAACAATACCGGCGTAAAAGCGGGCACCCCGAAATATCCGTAGGTATTTAAAATAGCCCCGGCCATAGCCGTTAGTGAAACCAGCATTAAATATGGCGAAGTGATGCGCAGCATTTCGGTCGCCAATACTGAGCGGCTGGTATGCTCCCCAAATCCTGGGGCAAAAATAAAAACAATATAAGGAGCCGCTATAATGCCAATTAAAGTCACCAGGGTTAAAACAATGCTTAAGCTTCCGGCAATTCGTGCCAGAAACAAACGGATTTCCTCAAGTGTTCTTGTTTTCTGGTATTCGCTTAAAACCGGAACAAACGCTTGTGAAAAAGCGCCTTCGGCAAATAAGCGTCGCATGAAATTAGGAATTTTAAAGGCGATGAAAAAAGCATCCATTCCTGCCTGCGCGCCGAATAACTGTGCTAAAATCATGTCGCGTACAAAGCCCATAATACGGGACATAAACGTCATTGCGGATACCAATGAGGTAGAACGCAGTAAACTTTGTCGTTTGGGCAGCATGGTTTCCGTCACAGACATAGGCGAATGAAGTATAATTTGAAGTGTCTGACCAAGCATAAGCCACCTTGACAATTTACGTCAAGATAGGCATGATTAATCTTTTTTATTATTGTAATGAGTGGAGAGTGTAAGTGGCAAATATTAAGTCAGCTATTAAGCGCGCACGCCAAAACGTTAAACGACGCCAGCATAATGCAAGCGCACGTTCTATGTACCGTACCTATGTCAAAAATGTGTTAAAAGCTGTAGAAACCGGTGATCAAGACGCCGCTCGCGCAGCCTATGCAAAAGCCCAGCCTGTTATTGACAAAGCTGCTGGCAAAGGTCTAATTCATAAAAATAAAGCAGCCCGCATCAAAAGCCGTTTAAGCGCCCGCGTAAAAGCTATGGCTGCTGCCTAAGGTTCCGTTGCTCTAACCGAAATCCGAACCGGAAAACCGGTTCGGCCTTTTGATTATTCTTCGACTCGGACTTCTATCTTTCTGGATTTATTTTCTTTCTTAGGAATAACAATTTCCAAAACGCCTTTTTTGTATTTTGCCTTGATTTTAGATTCATCCGTAGTTTCAGGCAGTATAAAACGACGATAGAATTGTCCCTGCATGCGTTCAATACGGGAAAAACCTTCTTTTTCTTCCGTCTTCTCGTAGCGGCGCTCACCTTTTATGGTCAAGGCATTATTTTCCAGTGACAAATGAATGTCGTCTTTTTCTACACCCGGAAGATCTGCGGTTACAATATATTTATCATTAGTTTCTTTAATATCAACAGCCGGACTCCATAAACTAGCATCTGTTCCCGTATCTTCTTCATAATTAAAAGGCCGTAAAAATTGGTTTAACATGGTACTTAAATAATCTCTGGGCCAAATTTGTTGATCGCGTTTGATAAGAGCCATTTTTCTTCTCCTTGTTAAGTAAGTTATGTTTACTACAACTAGAAAATGATTACAGCAAATTGAAAGCTACATAGGGTATATAGGGAGTTTTTACAGAAAATCAACTCCCTGAAACGATACCTTTTATGTTTAGCCAAAGATAGGTGAATTTAAAGTCTGGTTGAGTTGCTCATAGGCACGCTTGGCCGGGACATAATGAGGAAATTGCATCATGATTCTATCCAAGATTATGCGCGAGGATTGTTCATCTCCCAAATTCCATTCATTTAATGCATCCAGATACATTAATTCCACAGGGCGGCCTGCTAAATGGGGCGCAGAATTCAAGGAAACAGGTTCGATGTAGCTTAAGCGTACTTGCCCTTGAGCTTCCAGTCTTTGTAATATTTTACGCGCCTGGGCACTGCCATTTTCTTGCGCTTGCAGCAATAATTTTTTACCTTTCTCTGGCATGCGCTCCCCAGCGGCACCATCATAATAAAAAGTGGCCAATTGATATTGTGCATAGGGATTATTCAGTGCGGCTAATTTCTCATAGAATTTTGCAGCTTGTTGATTATTTTTTTCAACCCCTAACCCATATTGATACATGCGCGCCAAGGCTAACATGGCTTTTGCATTGCCTTTATCAGCGGCTTGTTCGTAGTATTGTAGTGCTTCTGGGAAATCAAGTTTGAGCGCTACTCCAGTTTCAGATAATAAACCCAACTGATATAAAGCCTCACGTTCGCCTAAAGCCGCTGCCTTCTTGTACCAATAAAGAGCCTGCTCTTGATCGCGTGGCCCACCCTGTCCATTGAAAAATAAACCAGCCAATTGCGTCATAGCCTGGCTATGATTTTTTTCAGCAGCCGATGCATAAAGCTCCCTGGCTTTTTCGAAATCAACAGCACGGCCTTTCCCTTTTTCATAAATTAAACCCAGGTTAAATTGCCCATTTGGATCATTTTGCAAAGCTGCCATTTCATAATCAATAAAGGCTTGCTCATAATCATCCTCAACCGTTTCATGAATAAAGCCAAGCGCCACGGCAGCAGGAGAGTAATTCGATTGCGCCAAGCCATACCATTTTTTCGCTTCGACGTAATCAGGCAATTTTCCAAGCCAACCTAATTGATATAAATGGCCTAGCAAATATTGCGCCACAGGCTGCTCTTGATTGGCTGCAGCGGTATACCATTGTTGCGCCATCGCCATATCTACAGGGCCACCCAAGCCCTTTTCATACATAAAACCAAGCTTTAACTGTCCTTCCTTATCTCCCTTTTCAGCCAATTGCTGATAAATCTCACGGGATTGCTGCATTTTTTGCTCATCTGTTGCTTGCGATAAGTAATAATCTGCCAATAATAAACTGGCCTTGCTGTTACCCAGAGCATGAGCTGCATCGAGTTCCGGTAAAAAAGGTTCGCCTTGTTGTTGTTTTAAAACAGCGAGGTTCAGATCTGCATAAGGAAAGCCTGCATCGGCTGCTTGCTGCAATAAAGCCCGCCCTTTTTCTTTATCCTGGTTCACCGACTTGCCCTCAATAAAATACGTACCCAAAATAAAGGCACTCACCGGATTTAGCGAAGCTTGCTGATACCAGTACATGGCTTCAGCGCTATTTTTTTCAACGCCGAGGCCGCGGTCGTATAAAATCCCCAACAAAAGAGCAGCTTGACCATTGCCTTTGCTTACTTCGTTCTTGGCCACGTTAAACGCTTGCACTTGTTTCGCCTTATCGGAATCCATGGCATGGAAAAAAGCGAGCGGTAACGCAGCTTGTTGTACTCCGCCGGCTACAGCCCCTTCGTATAATTGTTTAATTAACTGATTTCGCCTTGCTTTTGCAGCCATGCTGACATCGGCGGGCTTTTCCCGTACTAAAAGTTCAGCCAAGCGATATTGTGCCGTGCCGAAATCATTGGCCGCAGCGAGATAATACATCGCGGTTGATTCATCTGCATTAGCCGCTATCACTTCTTTGCCGCTTGCATCACGTAAGCCTCGCTCATTGATGCGGCCTAAAGCAAATTGCGCATACGCATTGCCTTTAAATGCAGCGTCTTGCAGCCAGTTCATCCCGCGTTGATAATCAGGGGCCATACCTCCTTTACCCTCAAGATATAAGAGACCCAAATTATATTCGGCGCGCAAATCTTTTTGCTCGGCAGCCAATTGATAGAATTTTATGGCTTCCTGGACGTTTTGTTTAACATCGATGCCATCTTCATACATTTGTGCCAACAGAAATTGAGCGCTTGAATTCCCAAGAATTGCTTGCTCATAAAGGCGATCAAAAAATGATAAAGAAGGAGGCGCGGCAGGTTTGCTTAACAAAGTGAATACATCAAATGATTCGCTCTCTACCGGATTAGCAGCCACTTCCCATAATTGCGGGCTGTTGGGCACGCTGGGAGGACTGTGGATAACAAATTCGTTTTTATTAAGCGCATATTTGGGAAAATTAACAACATCATCCAAATTTCCCAAAGAAGCGGCTAAGGCATCATAATACTCGCTGACTACTATTTCATTAGGTGTAGTAAACACAAAATTAGGACGATACAGGGCGGTCCTATCAACTACATCCATTTTTGGAGACTGGTTGTAATTGTTTTCCTTTAAGGCTTCGGGATTTTGCCAAGCGCTGAAAATCCCACCCAGTTGATACCCGCCTTGGGCGAAAGTAACCGCTTTTTGATTGCTCAACCATTGCGCAGCCTGTGCACTTAAAGCCGCAGGCCCCTGCATTGCTTTTTCAGTGGCAAGCGCTTTTTGCTCCCATTCTTTGCCTAAAACTTCATCCTTCGCAATGACCTTACCTTCCTGGTAAAGCTTTGCCAATAAATGTTGAGCCTCAGCAGAGTCGTGTTGTGCAGCTTTTAATACCCACAAATATCCTGTATGTGGATTGTAAAGCGGGCTGTCAGTCCGTAAGTATAATTGGGCAAGAGCGACTTGTGCAGGTAAATAATTTTTAAAAGCACCTTTTGCGTACCAATCTTTTGCAGCATTTAAATCTTTTTGTTCTTCAGCAATTTTTCCGGCTTCATAAATAGCATCTACATAATCTTGTGCTATGGCTTGATTGATAAGCTGGCTGGATTTATCCAAGTCTTTCGGGACAAGTTTTCCCTCTGCATATAATTCCCCCAATTTTAACTGCGCCTGCGGGTTGCCTTTTTCAACTGCCTTATTCAGCCAGATTAAACCCAGTTTTTTATCATTGCCATGTCGGCTTTGCAAAAAGTGCTCGGCCAGTGTGTATTCAGCGATGCTGTTGCCATTTTTGGCGGCGTCAATGTAATATTTTTTGGCAAGATTGGAATTCTTATTGGTGCCAATGCCAAATAGATAAGCTGCTGCGCAATACATTTGCGCCTGTACGTCATTACCTTCAGCCGCTTTTTTAAACCAGGACAAGGCTTGTTCTGGATTATTTTCCACAAGTAAAGTATATCGCGCCATGATATTCTGAGCAGGTAAAAAACCTTTTTCTGCTGCTTGTTTGAAGTGACGCAAAGCCAAGGCATTATTCTTAAGCTGGCCATAACCATATAAACGCATGCGGCCTAAATAGTAATCCACGATTGGATCCTTGCCGGCATCCGCTGCCAGTTTTGCAGCAGCGTTCACATAATCACCTTCCCGGTAGGCATCTAAGCCCTCATTTGCAAAGGCTACCTGAACGCTTGCGGTAGCAACTAAACAAACCCATGGCATCAGCGATTTCATTATATTCCCCTTGTTATTGCGCCAAGGCAGCTAACCGGCATTAGCGCACGCAATGGCTTATGTATAAATTCCCTGCAAATACATCACTATCAATTACTATTGCGGAATAATGCCATAATGGACTACTTCCCTTACCGCACCGCTACGGTTAGTGCTCTTGACCACCCAATAATTGCCCCGATTATTCAATCCAAATCTAACACGTGCATACTCACAAACTTGCAGACTTTCTCCACAATCCACTATTTTTCCATAGGGAGATTTGCCTTCATTCACGGTGCAAATGTATTTAAGATTTTTCTCACAGGTGGAAAGTACCGCCCATTGATTACCCTGAATAACATGGTTTAAATACATACTCCTCGCGCTGTCATTGCTACGCATTTGATACAGATTAATGGGTTTGTCCAATTTATTTAATATAAAATAAAGTGAGTTTCGCTCACCCGCAGCTTCTGGCAGAAGCTCTAATACTTTTAATTCGAATTGATACCCTACGTCGCGACAACCTAATGGATTCTGCCTTTCTTCATTTGGTTTTTCTTTTTTCGGAGCGGAGGGCGCTGCAGCCTGCGCCAAACTTATACCGCATACACAGAGAAGCAATGGGAGAGTGGCTTTACGCATAATTGTTTTTATTTTTTTCATTGTATTTTCTCAGTTGCTTGTTTTTTTCCAGTCACTTGCTTTTTTTCGACCGCAATTAATGGGCGTATGACAACTTTTGTGCCAAGGAAATTATTCCGCTCATTGGATAACTGTACGAAATTTAAATTCAACCATTTTGCATCTTGAACAAACATGCGTATGCATCCATGGCTTGCCCGATAACCCGGGATGTCATCCGAACCGTGTAGAGCCAAACCTTTGTGAAAATACATGCAATAAGGCATTTTTGCCCCCCCCTTACCTAAAGGGAAAACATCGGACTTGCACTTCTCATTTTCTTTACTAAACACCCGGAATATTCCAGTCATGGTCCGACAGGTAGGGCTGCTGTTATCAGAGCAACGATCGCTACCGGAGGAGATAGGGCCCCACTTAACCAAGTTGCCTTGCTCATCGTAAGCCCCCCATGCAAGCTTTTCTTGATCAACGATGATTTGTTTTTCTTTTTCTTCAGGGTTAATTTTCAATGGGAAAGGCGAAATATCGAATAAAGTGATCTGCGAGAGATTTTTAGGAACCACAATTTCTTTCCCTGGCCATAAATGGTTGTAGCTGCGATTAAGCCTCTGCACCAAATCGCGCTGATTTTCATCAGGAAATAAACGTTCCCACGTGTCACCGCGTCCCGTTTTTATGCATTCAAATTGCGGATAGGCGCACAAGGCAGGCCCGTAGTAGATTGGTGTGTCAGCAGCTTTGGCAAGCATTGCCGTCATAGATAACACAGTTGTTATTATTAGCTTCCATCGGTTCATAATAGATACCTTCCAATTATTCTAATCAAGGAATTTTCTGTGCTATTGCTTATATTAATTATCGGCCTTTTTTAATAAAAGTTTAGCCCAAA
Organism: Legionella septentrionalis; assembly: GCF_003989745.1. Lineage (GTDB taxonomy): Bacteria > Pseudomonadota > Gammaproteobacteria > Legionellales > Legionellaceae > Legionella_A > Legionella_A septentrionalis. The sequence continues at coordinate 35,488 of NZ_RZGS01000006.1, read as the reverse complement.
ATTTAAATAAAGCTATTTGAATAGTAAAAAATATCTATATATATCGGTAGCTTAGAAGAAATATACCTGATGCATACGCAGTTTAATTGTGTAAGTGTTGATAAATCCGCTCCGCCAAACTGCGGCTTATTCCCTGCACTTTAGCAATTTCTTCGACAGGAGCACGCGTCAACTCACGCAACCCTCCAAAACGCCTTAATAAAGCTTGCCGCCTTTTCGCGCCGATGCCTTCTATAGATTCTAAAGAAGAATCGAGCCGGGCCTTTTGTCTTTTTTTACGATGCAAGGTAATGGCAAATCGATGCGCTTCATCCCGAATGTGCTGCAGCAAATGCAATGCCGGAGATGCGGGCGCTGCTGTAATTTCGCGCGCTTCATCCGCCAAAATTAACTGCTCCCAGCCTGCCTTACGGGTCGGACCTTTAGCAATACCTAGCAATTTAACGCTATTGATTTGAAAAGACTCCAGCACCCTTTTTGCAACAGCGACTTGTCCTTTTCCGCCATCGATGATCAATAGACTCGGCAAATTCTGCTCAGCGGTTAATTTTTTAAACCGGCGGGTAATGGCTTGCTCCAACGCCGTATAATCGTCACCTGCAGTAATGCCGGTTATATTAAAGCGCCGATATTCATTTTTGGCAGGCCCTTGCTGGTTAAATACCACACATGAGGCAACCGTAGCCTCTCCTTGAGTATGGCTTACGTCAAAACACTCCATACGTTCTATTGCTTCCGGCATATTCAACAATTGCCTCAGCGCTTCATAGCGGTCAGCCAGAAGCTGGGTTGAGCTGGTTTGCTCAAGCACACTGACTTGCAGATTCTGCCGGGCAAAATCCAGCCAACGAGCTTTTATTCCACGTGGATTTGCTTGTATCTTACAAGCCTTGCCGCGCAGAGTGCCCAGCATGTCTTCCAATGCCCCTTGTTCTGTGATGTCATGATCAGTCAAAATCAAGGAAGGGATCCGTTCTGGTGTGTCTATATAAAAATAAGCAATGAATGCTGAAAAAACTTGCTGCCACAAATGTGCGCTTGTATGTTCATCTTCAATTAATCCTTGTTCCGGAATACTTGGAAAAAAACTTTGGCTTGCAAGAATTTGTCCGTCGCGCACCGTCACCCATTGCACGCAGGCAAAACCTGGGCGTGCGTCAATTACAATCACATCCGCATCACCACGCAGTTGAATAACACCCTGCTGCTCCTGAATTAAACGTAAGCTTTTAATTTGATCTCGCAAGCGTGCAGCTTCTTCAAACTCAAGTTTGCTGACTGCATTTTCCATGCGTTGTTCCAATTCGGAGAGAATTAGTTGGCATTTACCTTGTAAGAAGCGGGTCGCATCATCAACTGACTGTTGGTAATCTTCCCTGCTTATGTTCCCTACACAAGGAGCGCTGCAGCGTTTAATTTGAAATTGCAGGCAGGGCCGCGAACGTCCATTAAAATAATTATCGCTGCAATTGCGGATTTTAAATACTTTCTGAATAACGCCCAAGGTTTCACGCACCGCAGCGGCACTGGGATAAGGCCCAAAAAATTGGCCCTTTTTAGGCTTCTTTTTAACACGCAAAAATTCCATGCGCGGGAAAATATGATGGTTTACATGAATATATGGATAAGATTTATCGTCGCGTAATAGCACATTGTACTTGGGGCGAAGTGATTTAATCAAACTGCTTTCCAACAGCAATGCTTCCGTTTCGCTGCGGGTTATGCTCACTTCAATAGCAGCAATTTGGCTTATCAGCGATCGCGTTTTTACCCCAGAATTATTTTTATTAAAATAACTGGAAACTCTTTTTTTTAAATTGGCGGCTTTCCCTACATACAATACTTGCCCTTGTGCATCCAGCATCCGGTACACACCAGGCTTTGGGGTAAGAGACGCAAGGAAATCGCCTAGATCAATTGAAGAATTACGCTTATTCATTGGTAATCAAAGGTACATCATTCTGTGGTGGATTCAGTCATACAGTGCCTAAGATGACATGGCTTTTTATTATACACGACGATGCACTTTATGTTGCACTTTGTATAATTGGCATGCAATATCAAACAAAATTGCGCTAATTGCAACAAAGAAGGCGCCGCGAAGCATACCTTAGATTCATCCTGGCCAACTGAATTAGTTTATATCTTAATTATAAGGCAGAAAAAGTTAACTTTCTTGCGTTGATTCGCTAGGGTTTTCAATCACGCCATGCTTCATTGCCAAATAGGTCAATTCCACATCATTCTTGATACCCAGTTTTTCAAACATACGATAGCGGTAACCGTTGATGGTTTTACTGCTTAAAAATAGCCGATCGGCAATCTCCTGTGCCGTCATGCCGCGCGTTATCATGAGCATCACTTGCATTTCACGTTCAGACAATAAATCAAACGGGGATTCATGAGGCGCCTGCAAACTATTAATCGCCATTTTTTGTGCAATTTCTGCACTTAGATATTTTTCACCTTTATATACCTTCCGAATGGCAGCTGCCATTTCCTCTGCACCGGATTCCTTGGTTAAATAACCCATGGCGCCCAACTGCAGAACTCGTGCCGGCAAAGGTTCAGTATATACGGCAGTGACCGCAATGACTTTTACTTGAGGGTGGGATTTCTTCAACCGTCGGGTTACCTCCCAACCATCAATACCAGGCATCTTCATATCCAACAAGACGACATCTGGCTGCTTTGCTTTGACTAAAGTTAAAGCTACCTCACCGCTTTCGGCTTCACCGACAACTTCCATATCGGACATATCTTCCAATAATCGTCGAATGCCCATTCGCACCAAAGCATGGTCATCAACAATTAGAACTTTTATCAAAGGGATGCTCCTTGACAAGACATAGCCAATGAACACAAAGGTGAAACGATATTAACAAGAGAAACCAATCATTACAATGGGAATGCCATTGGAAATGCAGCAGCATGAACCCCTTATAAAAATCAACAAGCGTGGATATGAATATTTGGATTCCCTGCAGTTACTGGAAAAAAGGGTGGATATTCTCCAAGTGTTCTTGCTCGCTGAATTAATTCCTTAACATCGGACATAACAAAAGCATACAATTCTTCATAACTGCGTATAACAAAGTACACGGGCTGCAACATGTCAATGCGGTAAGGCATACGGAATCCAGCAACTGGATCGAATAAAACTCGGAGAGGGACATCGCTCTCAACACTGTAAACAGTCTCGCTGATGGAAGATAGGATTCCGCCTCCATAAGCCCGCATTCCTTTTTCCGTAAGGATTAAACCAAATTCCACGGTAAACCAAAATAAACGTTGCAGCAATGCCCATTCGCATTCGGGGAATTCCAATACCTTACGCGCATAATTATGCACAAAATCGGCATAAACAGGATTAGTTAACATGGGGCAGTGGCCGAATAATTCATGAAATATGTCGGGCTCTTTTACATAATTCAATTCTTCTTCGGAACGAATAAAAGTAGCCGCGGGAAAACGGCGGTCAGCCAGCAATTCAAAAAATTCCCGCGCTGAAATTAAAGCCGCTACAGGAGCCACTTCCCAACCAGTTAGTGCTTTAAGCCGCGCACTAACCTCAGGTAATTGCGGGATTTGAGTAGCAGTTAAGCCCAAATTCTCCAGACCCAATAAAAATTCATCGCAAGCTCTACCGGGCAACAACTTGCATTGTCGCTCAAACAATATTTGCCATACGCGATGCTCGTTTGCGGAATAACTCACCAGGCCTTGTTCGTCTGGCTGATGCGCAACATAACGGCTGACAAATTCCATGATGCTCCTTAAGTAATAATCCGCAGTTTTTATTTATGATAATGCAAAATTTTATAAAAGATGAATTTCTGTCTATCTTCATTCAGTAATAGTTAATTTTTTTCAAGTTTTTTACGCAAACTATCGACAGAAATTAAAGTTTCCGTGCCCGTCCCGATTCGCCGCCCAGCTCCTTTCCAAGCATGACCATAAACTACTTCATAAGTTAATGGATATTTTCCCATGGTTGTACGCAGATTTCCCATTGCAGCAGTAAATTTCTGCCAGGTTTTCTTTCCAGTTAAACCACGGTTGCGGGAAGAATTAATGTTGCGCACGCCTTGCGATTTCAATGCATTTACAAGCTGCGGCAAAGTTGAATAGTGCATGGTTAATTTTTCCATATCCACCACTGGATCCAGAAAATGTTCTGCTAGCAATAAATCGCCGAGATCATGCATATCAGTAAATTCATTTGTATGCGCATGATGATCTACCACAGACCAAGCCTGGCGTAGCTCTAGAAAAGTATCCGGGCCCAATGTGGTGAACATCAAACAGCCATCAGGTTTCATTATCCGACTTAATTCAGCAAAAACAGCAGACAAGGGTTGCGACCAATGCACCACTTGATTGGCAAAAACCAAATCAAATAAATTTGCTGCAAACGGTAATGCCGTCATGTCCCCTGTCACTAAAGGCCATTTTTTCCAGAAGCGTTGTTTTTTCTTTGCCTGCAAAAGCATTGCATGAGCCAAATCTAAACCGATGACGTGGGCAGCAGGATAATATTGTTTTAATTTTTGTGAAAAAAAACCTGTCCCGCAACCTAAATCAAGAACATAGCGCGGCTGAACCTTAAGGTATTGGAGGCGGGCAAAAAGACGCTCGCCTATTTCCAGTTGCACCTTGGCATGCTCTTCGTACTCTGCTGCATGGGTATTAAATGCATTGCAAATTTCGGTTTTTATATTCATGATGAACCAAATGGAATAAGAGCTTCAGCCCGCATGCAAAAAAGGAAAAGTATAACACAAATTCTGCGATTACCTTCTATTTGCACACTCTGCAATCATTATCATTATGGTGCTTTTGCAGTTTGCAATGACTGCATTAAGCTATTACAGCCAATAAAACAGGCATGTCAACTTTGCGCGCTGCCGCTGCAGGGTGAAGATACCTTTTTAATTTGCGGATATTGCTGCAAACAAAAACCTTATTTTGATGAAGCTGTCGCTGCTTACCATTTTGAAGAACCACTGCGTACCTTGCTGCATGAATTTAAATACCGCGAAGGACTTTATCTCGCCACGCTTTTTACTGAGTTGATGCTGGAAAAGATTCCCCGCCGCATGACCGATTCGCAATGTTTGTTGCCTGTGCCTATGAGTACTGCGCGCCTTCGCATGCGAGGATTCAACCAGGCGGTTGAGTTAACCAAACGTTTGTCTAAACGCCTGCAAATACCGTATGAGCTAGATTTATGTAGAAAAATAAAAGAAACTGCCGCGCAAGCCAGCTTAAATAGCAAACAACGACAGAAGAACATTCGCGGTGCGTTTATGGTGAAAGCCATTCAGTATAAACATGTGACACTGGTCGATGACTTGTTAACCACAGGCAGTACTGCAAATGAATTAGCACGAGCGTTAAAAAAACAAGGAGTCGAGCAAGTTGACGTTTGGTGTTGTGCGCGTGCTGTTCTAAACTGATTGTTTCATTCACCGTTTACAATAATAGTTGGTTCTGCTTAATTTAAATCATTAAACTAAATTGCCGCTTATATTTTTTCTTTCGGCACGATCGGCATTTAAGTCTTCCATAAACTCAGCTGTTTTTTTACTTGCTCCATACCATATACCAAAACCCGCCCCCACTATTAATCCCACAGTAGGTGCGATACTCGCTATGGAAGGTGTAACTTGATTAAAATGCTGATTACGAGACATATGTAAAAAACGCTGGTCATCGGGCACATAATCTTCTAAACCATGAACAGATTGACTATGTTTGGTAAGGAAACTTTTCCAAAGCTCAGCAAAATTATAAGCACACCCCCAACCTAATAACATGCCGCATGCTCCAAATTTCACAGAATTTAACAAAACTCTTGGAATGAATTTCAGGGTAAATAATAAATCCTCGGCATCGACTGCATTGGAAGAAGAGCGTGCGTCATTAAGTTCATAACTGGCAGACTGAAGAGAACTGGTGGAAGTTTTCATGATATTAAATTAATAGTAAAACAGTATTATTTTATAACAAAGAATAAATTATTTTACAACATGATTAATTGTTAGTCTTTTAGAAAAAAGATAACCTATTTAAAAATAAACTATTTGGCATAAAAACTTAAAGCTTAATAATTTATTAAGCAAAGTGGATTAAAATAAAAAATCCTCAACCACCCAAATAAAAATATTCAAATGAATCAAACAATTAACGCATTGTTGAAACCGAAACAGGCAGGATTAACAAACAAGAACAAACCGGCAGCCCTAATTGTTTTATCCCCTTATGATGAAGGCTCGCATGCGATAGGATTTAAGGATGCAGAATCCATGGTACGTGATGAGCTAGGTTACGGGATCATCAATAAAAAACCCCTCTTTTTTAACAGCGAAGACACCGAATTCTCGGCAGCCATCAAACCAGTAACCTTAAAGAACAAATCACTGACCATATGGCTTTCAGCACATGGTGCTTCAGGTTGGCTTTTTTCGGGAAGACGTGATGCAAATTCCGAATTGGAAGCAACAGCCAATTTCGTGGAATTCGTGCGGCGTGTGGAAACTTATACGCAATGTGAAGTGGCCAATATTGTTTTAAGCGCATGTTTTACCGCGAATGAATTCGTTAATGTAAAAGATGGTACTTATTTTAATTCTCCCGCACGCCTTTTAAGCTTTTTCCTTCCCGAGGTAAATGTGCTTGGTTTTATTGGAAAAAACGCAGAAAGCAAAGTACACGTATTTAAAGAAACAACAATGGGATACCTAAAAGAAACACTAAATGCGGAACATGCTTCAGTTTTGTTTAAAAATGGAAAACCAATTGAATCTTGTTTTGACAACAACACTGTACCCATTTATTGCAATCATGAATACACGCCGGATTTTATCTTGCAAGCTCTTAACTATAACTTTGAAGATAGAAATGTAGAGTTTTATGCTCCCTGCCTAGCAGCCGAATTTATAAGCAAAAATAATATAACTTTGGCCGCAGCTTCTTTGGGACAATGGCAAGAAAGGCGCGTCAGGGAGCTTACCCGAAATGCGCAACAAGAACCGCACCCCAGCCGCTTGCCTAGCTCTAGCTGCTAATCGCTGCCAGGCGGCTTTTGTTAGAAACCTAACAAACCGCCTCGCTATTTTTCTAGATAGCAGGCGACATCATTCAAAATTAACTGGATGAACAATACGCAAAAAATAATCATTGCCAAACGATGTAATAAAATCTCCAGCGCAATAGATACAGGTTTTCCACGAATTTTTTCCAGCAAAGCATAGATAATGGACCCTCCATCCAAACCCGGAATTGGAAATAAATTAACAAGGCCTACGGCCAGGCTTAAATTTGCGATAAATAATAAAAAGACAATAATGCCCTGCGCAAATGACGTGATCATGGTTGTAAACAGCCCCAATGGTCCTAGTAACGCAGCAAAGGGAAGCATCCCTAATAACAATTGTTTAAGCATAACCAAATAAAAGGCAAGCGTATAAAACGAGCTTAAAAAAGCCTCCTTCGCTGCCTGCAGGAACGGCAAACCCATTTTTTGCGTGGGTTGAATGGTGATATCAGCTTCTATCCCCAATCCTTTCAACAATGCATTGGATCCGCGCACATAATGCCAGTGCGCAAGGTTCATAATCACTTGGCGTCTATCCCCTTGTTTATCTTCAAGAATAACAGGCACATTTTTTTTACCTAAAACCATGATGAATCTCATGCCTGCATCACGCCAGGAAAACACTTCCTTGCCAGCGATGGCAATGAATTGGTCGCCAGCTTGTATGCCTGCAGCGGCGGCCATGCTGGCGGGGTGCACTTCAGCAACCACAGGTGAAACCCGCTGAAATCCCATCATGAAAATAACTAACAAAGCCAGCCAGGCAATGAGTAAATTTACCATCGCGCCTGCCAAAAGGACAATAATACGCATCCAAACGGGTTTCCTATCAAAACAAACGGTATAATCTTTGGTAGATACTGGCTCAATACGCGAATTGAGCAATTGCACGTAGCCCCCAAGCGGCCATAACGCCCATATCCATTCGCATCCATTTTTAGCGTGCCATTTAAGTAAAGGTCTGCCAAAACCAATCGAAATCCGTTTTATTTTTACCCCGAATAGGCGCGCAGCGAGTGCATGCCCCAACTCGTGCAAGCCAATGACCAACACCAAACTCAAGACAATCGCAATAACCGATTTAACCACCAGAATTTTCCCCTCGCGTGTTATCAACCACCAATTTCAACACGGGCAAGGAAGGACGTCTACTCAACTCATAATTTTCACGATGTACTTCAAAAAATCGATAAACTTCCCCTGTCTCACTATCCACAAGCTCTACATCATCGCCCTGCTCATCCAAAAGCGTAACGGTTAGATGAATTTCGCGAAATTGCTTAATGCGGTAACGGTCTTTAAACAATTTTATAACGCTTAAAATGCTCTCAGCTGCTTCCTCATTCTCAAACTTGCCCTGGAAAATTATTTCCATTTCACTCTCCTATCAGGAAATCAAGCCTGTAAAAAGTGTTTAATTCATTTAACGGCGGCAACTTATAAGACTTTAGAAATTGGAATAAATATTATGACAAAAAACCAGTAAAGCCAGATTAATCCTCACTGGATTGACTTACAGCAATAGCGAAGACAAAGTAACCTTTGGCATTGGACGCATTTATCCCGCAGCCAGTAATAAATCTATAAATTTTACCTGTAATAGGTTACAATTTATCCTATTGACAGTTATCCCTTCATTCTCCTGATATGGTGTTTGTTGCCTGCGGACTCAATCATAAGACTGCCCCTCTCGACGTGCGTGAAAAAATCGCACTGCCGCTTGCCATGCAAGATACCTTGCTGGGCGAGCTTGTGGATTTGCCTTCAGTAAATGAAGCGGTTATTTTATCTACCTGCAACCGCCTGGAAATTTATTGCGACGCAGCCCATCCGGATGGTATTCTTCCCTGGCTTGCAAAAAGCCGCCAACTCTCACCCGAATTCATTAAACCCTTTTTCTATAGTCACCATGGGCGCCAAGGCTTACAACATACGTTTCGGGTAGCAAGCGGTTTGGATTCGATGATGCTCGGGGAACCGCAAATACTGGGGCAAATGAAACAAGCTTATCAACAAGCTTGCCGTGCAGGAACTGTTAAACATAATTTGCGCCAGGTGTTTCAATACGTTTTTCGGGCAAGTAAACGCATTAGAACCCGCAGTGGCATCGGCAATAACCCAGTTTCAGTTGCTTTTGCCGCCGTCCAGAAAATTGGCCAACTTTTTACCGAGCTATCTTCCCTAAAGGTATTACTTATTGGCTCTGGCGAAACCAGTTCCTTGGTAGCAAAATACTTGCATAATGCAGGAGTAACCCAATTCCTGGTAGCCAGTCGCAATCCTGAAAATGCAAAACAGTTGGCCGATGCATTTGCAGGCAAATCATTAACAATTGGCGATATCCCGCACTACTTGGCGCAAGCCGACGTTGTTGTAACCGCTACGGCCTGCCCACTGCCTTTTATTACCAAAAGCCTGGTCGAGCATACCATGCAGCAGCGCAATGAAGCCCCCATGTTTTTCTTGGATTTAGCTGTACCAAGAGATATTGAAGCTGATGTATGCGAGATAGCGGGCGTTCATTTGTTTAATATTGATGACTTGCAAAAAATGACAGAAAAAGGAATGGATGAGCGTAAAAGTGCAGCCATGCAAGCTGAAAAACTGATTGACTGCGAACTTGATAATTACATCCGCTGGCGTCGTTCCCTACAAGCAAAAAAAGTTATTTGCGACTACCGTAAACAAATGCAGGAACTTGCCCAACTTGAATTGCAACGTGCCATGCAGAAGTTGGACTCGGGTCTTTCCCATCCGCATGTTTTGACTGAGTTTAGCGAGCGTTTACTGAATAAATTGATTCATAGCCCGACCGTCGGGCTTAGACAAGCTGCCATGGATAATCGCGAAGACTTGCTCGACTTGGCACATTATCTTTTTACTTCACCTGCCGATTAATCACACTTATGAAGAAATCCCTTGAGTTAAAATTGGAACAAATGCTGGAACGCTTTCAGGAAGTTGAGCGTTTACTATCGGAAGCGTCCGTCATTGCGGATCAAAATCAATTTAAAGCGCTTTCCAAAGAATATGCCCAACTTGAGCCTATAGCCGCATGCTATAAACAATACCTGGATGCGCAAGCTAATGTAGTTTCGTTGCAGGAGCTTCTTGCAGGGGAAGACCAGGAACTGGCTTGCATGGCTAAAGAAGAGATCGAGGCAGCAAAAGCTAGTTTGGCCGCTTTGGATGAAGAATTGCAATGGCATTTAATCCCGAAAGATCCGGATGATGAGCGTAATATTTATCTTGAAGTTCGGGCCGGCACAGGAGGTGATGAAGCAGCTATTTTTGCCGGGGATTTATTCCGTATGTATAGCCGTTATGCAGAAATAAAAGGTTGGCAAGTTGAGATCGTCAGCGCCAGTTATGGTGAGCATGGCGGTTTTAAAGAAGTGATTGCCCGGGTCAGCGGCACCAATGTATATGGAGATTTAAAATTTGAATCCGGTGCGCATCGAGTACAACGGGTTCCTGAAACGGAATCTCAGGGGCGAGTTCACACCTCGGCATGTACTGTTGCCATTTTGCCAGAAGTTGAAGAAATTGATGACATTGAGATAAATCAGGACGAGTTGCGCATTGATACCTATCGTTCATCGGGGGCAGGCGGCCAGCACGTCAACAAAACAGATTCAGCAATCCGTATTACGCATTTGCCTACCGGCTTAGTCGTTGAATGCCAGGACGAACGCTCACAGCACAAAAACCGTGCCAAAGCCATGGCCTTGTTAAAAACCCGGCTTTTAAATGCAGAGCAAAGCAAGCAGCGTCAGCAACAGGCAGAAACACGCCGCTCTTTGGTGGGAAGCGGGGATCGTTCGGAGCGTATTCGCACTTATAATTTCCCACAGGGACGGTTAACCGATCACCGTATTAATCTTACCCTTTACCAATTAAATGATGTGATTGCCGGCGATTTAACCCCTGTAATTGAAGCATTAAAGCGCGAATATCATGCCGAGCTGCTTGCTGAATTGGGCCACAATGATTAGTTTGAAAGAAAGTTTACAACAAGCGGCGGCGGCCCTTGCCCACACGAGTGCTTCTGCTTACCTTGATGCGGAAATATTATTGGCCCACACACTGCAGGTATCCCGTACTTACTTGTATGCTCACTCTGAGAAACCAATAAATCAGGCAGAGCGTGAAGCTTACCTGCAACTTGTTGCTCTGCGGCAAGAAGGGTTGCCTATTGCGTACATTACCGGGCAGCGTGAATTTTGGTCTTTACCTTTGCAAGTCAATTCCACCACACTGATCCCAAGACCTGAAACCGAGCGCTTGGTTGAATTAACCTTAAGTTTACTTGCTGATAAACCGCAAACCATTTTGGAATTAGGCACAGGCAGTGGGGCGATTGCTTTAGCCCTGGCTGCCGAACGCCCGCATTGGCGTATTTTAGCCTGCGATGTATGCGAGCAAGCAACGCATACAGCACGTGAAAATGCGAAACAGCTTAACTTAAGCAATGTAACCATTTTATGTTCCAATTGGTTTGCCTCCCTGCCTAAGCGGCAATTTGATGCAGTGATTTCCAATCCCCCTTACATAGCCGAACACGATCCCCATCTCTCCCAGGGGGACGTACGGTTTGAACCACGCCTGGCTCTAATAAGCGGTGCAGATGGCTTGGAAGCTCTCCATCATATTATTGCAGAGAGCAAATACTATTTACGCCCCGGCGGCTTATTGTTGCTCGAACACGGCTGGCAACAAAAACACGCGGTACTGAGTCAATTAAATCAATGCGGTTATCAACACACACAATGTTGGCCTGATATTCAAGGGCATGATCGCATCAGTGGTGGTTGGTGTTGAAATAAACCTTAGCTTGCTAAGAATGCTAATTTTTAAGCAATTTTTTTTTAATGAGCTATAGTTGATGAATAATGGGTTTTTTGATATACCTAGCCGTTTTCACATGGCGTGACTATGGAAAGAAAGTTTGCAGGAGGCCTTATGCCACAAGAAACGATTGATTTAACTAAAAAGAGTGAACAAAACGTGAAAAATGACGCAGTTGGGAACATGGGCATCTCCCCTTACCAAGAGGTAGCGGGTGAAGAGTATATGAATGAAAAACAGCTGGCACATATTGAAAAAATTTTGCTGGCTTGGCGCCAATCATTAATGGAAGAAGTGGATCGTACTGTCACCCATATGAAAGACGAAGCAGCTAACTTCCCTGATCCCTCTGATCGTGCAAGTCAGGAAGAAGAATTCAGCTTGGAGTTGCGAACAAGGGATAGAGAGCGCAAATTGATTAAAAAAATCGAGGATGCCTTGGAACGTCTGCGTGATGAGGATTTCGGTTACTGCGAGGCATGCGGGATTGAAATCGGGTTGCGCCGTCTGGAAGCACGCCCTACTGCGACACTTTGTATCGATTGCAAAACCCTGTCCGAAATTAAAGAAAGGCAAAACCAAGGCAATTAATTTAATACCTGACTGCACTCGCAGTCAGGTATTCCCCAACACCGTATTAATCTTTTGCAGGTAATCGGCAACTACTCCCTGATTTTCTTGTAATAGACGAAAAGCCTTTGCAATCTGATCTATGCGGTATTGTGGATTTTTATGCATCGTAATAACTGCGTGGACCACTTCCTGTGCACTTGCAAGCCGTTGCATGCCGCCAGCTTTGAGCAAATCCTCACAGACAGCTTTAGAATTATGGAGATAAGGTCCGCAAAATACAGGAACCTGCATAGCAATTGGCTCCAACACATTGTGCCCGCCTATCGGAACAAGACTCCCTCCGACAAAAGCATAATCGCTTAATTTATAAAAATTCAACAACTCACCTAAGGAATCCACTATCAATACTTCTATCTTGCTCGTAATGCTTTCAGGCTGACTGCGTAAAGCCGTGGCAAAGCCTAGTTGCCTGCTAAGCCCGGCAACAAAAGAAAAACGTTCAGGATGACGGGGGACAATGATAAACAACACATTATTTATAGCGTTTTGCAATTCGGGCAGGCATTGCAGCAATTGTTCTTCTTCATTCTCATGAGTACTCGCTGCAATAAATACTGGACGCGTTGCACCCCATTTTTTTTTGTAATCCATAATGGCACTAATAAAAGTCCCTGTCTGGATAGCGAATTTTATATTCCCGGCTGCTGAAACCATTCCTTTTGCCGCCCCTAACTGGATAAAACGATTTTTATCTTGCTCGCTTTGTGCCAAAATCGCCGTAAATTGATTTAAAACGGATTTAAATAAGAATTTTACGCGTTGATAGGAGCCAAATGCTTTATCAGATATGCGTGCATTGACCAATAAAAGGGGGATTTGCATACGTTTTGCTTCATAAATTAAATTAGGCCATAACTCCGTTTCCATGATGACACCTATTCGGGGAGCATAGTTTCTGAAAAAACGGCGCAGCACAAAAGGTAAATCGTAAGGAATATACTGATGTTGGATTTTTCCTCCATATTGTTTTAAAACTCTTTCCGATCCAGTCGGCGTCATGGTAGTGACCAGAATTTTTTTTTGCTGTGCGAGCAATGCATCAATTAAAGGAAAGGCGGCAACCACTTCCCCTACAGAAACAGCATGCAGCCAAACATCCACCGGCTTATTGTCCTTAATATAAAGTCCAAAACGCTCTTTTATGCGTAAGCGATAAGCAGGCAAACGACGTCCCTTCCAGTAAAGCCGCCACAAGAGAAATGGAATCAAACTGTAAAAAAGAAGTGTATAAAGACGACGCATAGAGGTAAAAATACAAAACAAACATTATAAGCTGATGCTTGGCGATTGACTATCAATATTGTCAGCCTGAGGGTAAAGGCGCAAAAGATAATCAAGAAACACATCACGTAGAAGCCAGCAAAAATAGCAAAAACCCATCTAATTCCAGTTAATAGTACAAAAAACAATAAAGTACAGCTAAAATTATTATTTATCGAGCTAAGTACAGCTACGCTTTTCAATTTTTATGGATTTCAGATGAGTCTACGTCAATTTTTTATCAATCAGACGTGGTGGGGAAAAATCATTGGTGCTTTTTTAGGATACTTAATGGGCGGGCCTCTCGGAGCGCTATTCGGTATTCTCATCGGTAATTTTTTCGACCGCGGTTTAAATGAACATTTCAGTCGTCCCTATTGGCATTATCATGCTGAGAAGCGTAAAAAAGTGCAGAAAATATTTTTTGAAGCAACTTTTTCCGTCATGGGGCATATTGCTAAAACGGACGGCAGAGTTTCTGAACAAGAAATTAGGATGGCTAGAGGCTTAATGGAAGAAATGCGCCTCAATGCTGAACAAAAGAGAACAGCCATATCCTTATTTAATGAAGGTAAATCAACCAATTTTAATTTCAAGCGAATTTTAACCCTTTTGAAAGAAACATCCCATGACAATTTGGATCTATTGAAATTATTTATTGATATCCAATATCGGGCGGCGAAAATTGATGGATTAACTGATAAAAAAATTCAAACGATTAATACCATTTTGCAATATTTGGGATTTGCACCTTTAGAACAACAGTATCGTTTTTATGAAGACTTCCAATTTCACTCTACCCATCGGAATCATTCGCGACAGCAATCTTCGCAGCGTCAATCTTCTTCATCTTCCTACACCAGCTATACGCCGCCTAATAGTTCGCTGGCGCATGCTTATGCAATACTTGAAATCAATCCCGATAGCAGCAAACACGACGTGAAAAAAGCTTACCGGCGCCTAATGAGCCGTAATCATCCAGACAAACTTATCGCACAAGGGCTACCCGAAGAAATGATTAAGCTTGCGACTGATAAAACGCAAAAAATTCGGCAAGCTTATGAGCAAATTTGCGCAAGTAAAGGCTGGGAATAAGGGCTCACAATTCTGTAAGCTTAAGATCGGCTTAAAATTCATGATACTGCCCCTCTACAAGAGACAGTATCACGATAAAGAGTTGGTGTTATTGAAATTCAAGGCCAAGCTCATCGAAAAACGCTTTAGACTTTTCTGCCAAAATTTTATGGGCAGGCCCAGTAGGGTGGACGGGATCGAAGAATAAATAACCCTTACAGGCGTCATGGCCTTGCCCTGCATTGATTTTAGCGACCATGCTTAAAACAGGATTGGCAGAACCCAGCTCTAACAAAGATTCGTAACAAGTGTGCGTAATATTTGAAAAACCATATTCTTCTGGCGACTGAAGTACTTCTCCCAAAATTTCATACACATCCAAATGAAGAACACGTCTGTCCGGGTAGCCGGCCTGCAAATCCACCACCATTTGCCCCAGGATTTCATTATGCTTTCTGGCAATATCTGTTAAGAATTGCTCGGCTTCAAGCTCGCGGGCCATGGGTGTTCTCCCTAAATCGGGAAGATTAACCACCAACAGGTTTTGCGCGCCCTTGTTCAGTAGGCGCTCAAGATCATGCCTAATACCCAAGGTAACTTCTTGTAAGGATTTTTGTGCATCATCAGGAATGGAAAGATAGTTATTCGCACCAATCCATACCACGTATAGACTATTTTCATCTGCTTTATCGTGGTGAGCCAATAAATAACTGTCTACCTCCCTTTTTAGGGTAAACAAAGTATCATCCGCATCCTCTTCAGAAACTCCAGCACCGCCAAAAGCAAAATCAAGCAAATGTTCGGAAGGATTATTGGGATAATAAGCTTGCGTCAGCAATTCGATCCACACAGGACCATTGGTAAATCGGCCCTGGAAATAAGGAGGAGATACTGGCAGTTGGTGTTTCATGTATTCATACAAGTTACCATTGTCAGACAAGCTGTCGCCGAATGACACAATTTTGTTGATAGGAGCTGCGAAGGTTACCAGAGAAGCAAATAACAGAAAAAAAGAAAAGATAATTTTCATGCTTGTCCTTTATTATTTTTAACCATCATTATAGTTGAAAAAAAAGCCCAATCAAAAGGTAGCGCCTGAACAAACACCGAAATGAAAAAACTATTTTGGTGTTTCTTTTATGCCTCTACACCCTGATTGGGTCGCCATATTCGTAAAATTAACTCATGCAATAATAAAGACTAAGCTGTACCCATGGAAGTAATCTTCAATTGCCGCCCACAAACCCAAGCCTTGTGAATGTGTTGCACGATTTCCTTTGACATACCTTTGGGCAAACGCACAGTAGAATAATTATCGTGAATTTTTAAACCGGTAATATACCGGCTTTGTAATCCTGCTTCATTCGCAATGGCGCCAACAATATTACCCGGTTTAACACCGTGCACGCGGCCTACATCCAGGCGGAATAATTCCTGCGGATAATCTTCAGCTCCCCGTTTACGCTCACCACTTGCCTTGCGCTCCCCATTGAATTTTTTGGCGCGGTTATCTTGTCTAAAATGACGCTCCTCATGCATTGTTTCAGGGAAAGGTGCTTTTTGAGAAGCTGTAATTTTAGTCTCCCAGGATTTGTCCTGATTTAAAAGCAATGCCAGAGCTGCCGCTGCATCCAAAGCTGAAACAGAATGCTCATTAGCGAAATTTTCCAGCATATTTTTATAAGCAGGTAAATATTCATGTTGCAACCGCTCCTTAATCTTGGCCAGGAAACGCTGCTGTTTTGCCACCTGAATGGCATAATCACTGGGCACCGAAATTTTTTGGATCCGCTGGCGTGTGTGCCGTTCGATAACATTCAACATACGTCCTTCCTTGGGCGTAACAAATAAAATGGTGACGCCGCTGCGCCCTGCTCGACCTGTACGGCCTATACGGTGTACATAGGTTTCACAATCATGCGCAATATCATAATTAATTACATGCGTAACCCGCTCTACATCCAATCCGCGCGCCGCCACATCAGTTGCCACTAACACATCGATGGCCCCTTGTTTAAATTGGGCAATGATGCGTTCCCGCAACGCTTGCGTTAAATCCCCATGGATGGCCATGGCATGGTGTCCATGCGCTTGCAAGAATTCTGCAACTTCATCCGCGCTGCTCTTGGTACGGACGAACACGATAACACCTTGGTGATCTTCTGCTGCTAAAACGCGAGTTAATGCTTCCGGTTTTTGCGCTTGTGACGCGAATAAAAAACGCTGTTCGATGCTTTTTACGGTTGCTGTTTCCGCACGGATTTCCACGCCAACCGGATCATGCAAATACGACTGAGCAATCTGCCGGATACGAGGCGGCATCGTAGCTGAAAATAAAGCCATTTGTTTTCCGGCAGGCAATTTGGCCAATATCGTCTCAACATCTTCGATAAAGCCCATGCGCAGCATCTCATCTGCTTCATCGAGCACGAAAGTTTTCAGCTGCTCCAGCTGCAAAGTACCACGCTCCAGATGATCAAGGATTCTTCCCGGTGTTCCGACGACAATTTGCGCGCCTTCACGCAATTCCTTTAATTGCGGCCGATAATCCTGCCCACCGCATAGAATAGTCACCCGGATATTTTTTTGATATTTACTGAGTGTCTGAAAATGTTCGGCAACTTGAATGGCCAATTCCCGCGTAGGAGCCAATACGAGAGCTTGTGGGGTTAATTCGGCTGCAATAATACCTTGTAAGACCGGTAAGGCAAAAGCTGCTGTTTTTCCAGTTCCAGTTTGTGCCTGGCCAATTAAGTCCCGTCCCTGCAATAACCAAGGGATCGTTTGTTCTTGGATTGGCGAAGGATGTACGAATTTCAAATCATCTAATGCTTTCAATAACGCTTCGGATAAGCCAAGAGAAGCAAAAGTAGTTTTATCTTGTGTCATAAAATTCCAAAAATAGATTAATCAATGCAAAAAATGCTCACTATAATAGCAAATTTTACACCAAAATGCATTTTTTATTTGGATTATTATTGACATTCCAGTCAATTATTCTCTAAAAAGGATAAAACAGGGTTATAACTGCTTTAGGAGCAGGCACCTATTTTTACAATATGCAAATTCAATAATAATTTTCAGGCCCTGCTATTGGGATTATTTAAGTAATTCAAAAAAATGCTTGTAAAACGTTTTGCATCCACGCCGGTCACCACACGCACACTATGGCCTGCTTTATTATCAACAATTGTTCTGCCAGATTGTATCTCAGGGGATAAAACAACCTTCAGGCGTTGTACCTTGAACGCGGCAATGGATTCATCGCTTGCAATAACGGCAGCTAAGGGATCCCAGAAAAACCACTCCTTGGCCCGCAAGATTTTGATGTTGTTTTGCAACATGGAAAAAACATAATCAGCCGCTGGGGTATGATGTTTGTTTTTCACGGCATTATAGAAACCCATGTCAATGGGTAACTGATTGGTGACATCAAGCGGTACAAGAACGATCGGCAGGCCCTGCGCTAATACGATTTCTGCAGCCAGCGGGTCTAGATAAAAATTCCACTCTGCCGTATGGTTTTTGCTGGCAGAGTCAACTTCAGGAATATTTCCCGGCACATCAATAGCTCCCCCCATAATATAAATAACACGAATATTCCTTTTGATTTCAGGAGCTTTTTGCAAGGCTTGGGCAATATTGGTCAATGGTCCAATCGCAAGTATGGTCACAGGCTGCGAAGCATCCTGGACTGTTTTTATCAGCAAATCCACGGCAGTATGAGGTGATTGCTTAGTAGATACCTTAGGCAATAATTTTACAGTACCTGCCAGTGTATCGGATTCTAATAATACCGCCTGTGGAAAATGATGCTTGCCAAGCAACGGTGTCTCTTGCCCACAAGCTACGGGTATAATCGGTCGCTGTGACATTTGCAACAAACCCAAAGTATTGCGCAAAGCAGGTGTGCAATGTGCATTGCCATCGCTGGCAATGGTAACCGCTTTAAGCTCAACATCAGGTCGCTGTAACAAATACAATAGGGCCATGGCATCATCGACCCCCATATCCGTATCAACTATAAACGGTACGGCAGACCATGCTATTTGCACGGTCCATAGCAATAGCAGCAACGGAAGCAAAAACAAATTACTAATGCATCGAATTAAATTCATTATCATTCAAACGTCTTAAAAATGTTCAACGGAGAGCTATATTCACAGTGAAACCAAGAACTCATATTAATGCCGCCAAGCGACAAGCTTGATCAATGGCATGCCGTGCATCCAATTCCAAAGCCCGAAAGGCTCCGCCAATTAAATGCACCGACAATCCCTGCTCCTTTAACGGTTCATACAAGGAACGCTGTTCAATTTGACCGGCACAGATAATAATCGAATCAACGGCTAATAATCTAGGCTCCTCACCTATACGAATGTGTAAACCCGCATCGTCAATTTTTTCATAGCTGACGTTATTTACCATATGCACTTTTTTATGTTTAAGGCTTAAACGATGGATCCAGCCCGTCGTTTTCCCCAGGCGCTTCCCTAATTTTTCTTTTTTCCTTTGTAATAAATATACTTCCCGCAAGGAAGGGGAAATTGCAGGCGGCATTAGCCCGCCGCGGTGCTGCCCGCTAATATCAATGCCCCATTCCTTATAAAATTGGTCACGGGAATTCGCTGTCTCATGGGTCAACCACTCGGCGACATCAAAACCTATTCCGCCGGCGCCAATGAGGGCGACGCGTTGCCCTGGAATTTTTTGCCCGGTAATGGCTTCAATGTAAGTCATTACCATGGCATGACGAATCCCTGGGATCTCGGGGATTCTTGCATCGACACCGGTCGCTAAAACTATTTCGTCAAAATCCTGTAGCAATTCCAGGCTAGCCTCCGTCTGCATACGCACATCGACTTGGAATTTTTGCAATTGTTGGGAAAAATAATGGATGGTATGCTGGAATTCTTCTTTACCGGGAATTTGCTTAGCTAAGTTAAATTGTCCCCCAAGCCATGCGCTTTTTTCAAATAAAGTGACCTGGTGCCCTCTTTCTGCACACACGGCGGCAAAAGCTAACCCTGCTGGCCCTGCGCCTACCACACCAATGCGCTTGGGACAGTTGGTAGCCTGATAGATTAATTCTGTCTCATTACAAGCACGAGGATTTACCAGGCATGAAGCCGTTTTATTCACAAAAACGCGATCGAGACAGGCTTGGTTACAGGCAATACAAACATTAATCATTTCGCTTTCTCCACGCTTCGCTTTTTCAGCAAATTGCGCGTCTGCAAGGAATGGCCTTGCCATGGAGATAAGATCCGCCGCCCCGTTTTCCAGTACTGCATTTGCCAACTCCGGCGTATTAATCCTATTTGAAGTGATAATCGGAATATTAATATCGGGTTTTAAGCGTTTGGTAACCGAAGTAAACGCCGCTGGTGGCACCATGGTCGCGATCGTTGGAATTCGTGCCTCGTGCCAGCCGATCCCAGTATTAATCATACTTGCTCCCGCTGCTTCTATGGCTTTTGCCAACTCAACGATTTCATCCCAGGAACTGCCTTCGGCAATCAGATCCAGCATGGACAATCTGAAAATAATAATAAATTGCCCACCCACGGCTTCTCTTACGGCTTTTACAATTTCTATCGGGAACCGCATGCGGTTTGCGTAAGAACCTCCCCATTCATCGCGGCGTTGATTCGTATGGGTAACGATAAATTCATTAATCAAATACCCTTCGCTGCCCATGATCTCCACCCCATCGTACCCTGCTGCTTTCGCAAGCCGGGCGCAACGGGCAAAATGCTGGATGGTTTTTAGTATGCGGTGTTTGCTCATCTCCCAAGGTGTAAAAGGGCTGATGGGCGATTTTATCCGGCTTGGAGCAACGATAAACGGATGATACCCATAACGTCCTGCATGGAGAATTTGCAAGGCAATTTTACCACCAGCCTCATGTACGGAATGCGTTACTATTTCATGCCGGCGCTGTTCAGTTACCGAAGTCAACTTCGCAGCAAATGGAGCCAGCCGGCCGGCGCGATTTGGAGCAAAACCACCGGTAACGATTAATCCCACCCCACTTTGGGCCCGCTCTTTATAAAAAGTGGCAAGACGCTGCAAATCAGGCTTGTCTTCCTCCAATCCGGTATGCATAGAACCCATAAGAAGACGGTTTTTTAATTGCGTGAACCCGAGATCCAAAGGTTCAAACAAAGCTTTGAAAGGCTTATTAACGAGTAATTCCATGGCAAATCATATCGTTGAAAAAATTTAGTATAGCCGGTTAATACCTACAGAAGCGAGATTAAGTTCATGGTTTTAAACACAATAGTTATTCCACTACTAGTTTTCGCCGTGATTTGAAAGCAAATGGCAACAAATGGGAACAAGACGCCAGTAATGCACCCAGCAGCGCTAATACACAACCGGCTAGTGAAAATAAGGATGGGCATTCCTGCAATAAGAAAAAACCAAGCAGCATGGCAACGAGCGGCGCGGCATAAAGATATAAAACTGCCCGCGAAGCAGGCAGGAAGTTCAAAACATAACTCCAAGCCATGTAAGCTAATGCAGCGGGGAAAATGCCAATGTATAAAGCAGCCAGTATACTTCTATGATCAGCATGCCCCAATTCGTGCCATAATGATGAAACATACATTAATAAAATCATCATGCCGCCCCAAATAGTCCAAGCTGATACGGCAATTGGATGATAATGCCTTAAAAAAGGTCGTAGAATTATCGTATAGAATGCGCCAACGACTGCGGAACAAAATAAAGTGCAAATCCCGATTTGCATGGAGTGATGAATATTTTCTGCTAAAGCAATCCCTAGAAGTCCCAGCAAGCTGATGCTTATCCCCACATACACCACAGGGGCTGGGCGTTCTTTGAGGAAAATAATTGAAAACAGCAAAGTAATCACCGGCATCAATCCTACAATGAAACTCGCTATCCCTGCAGAAACGGTCAATTCCCCATAATTGAGGCAAATGTTATATAACCCAATGCCAATCATTCCAATGATTATCAGTTGCATGCGAACACGCCAAGGAAGGCTTTGGGTGAATGAAGTGCAGCGGTAAATGAAAAACATAATGATTGAAGCAATAAAGAAACGAAATAGCGCCAGTGCTCCTGGAGAAAAAGAAGCTAAACCAATACGGATGCCTACATAAGCAGATCCCCAAAAAAATATGGCGCAAGCAAGTATAAGTCTTACTTTTAGCGATTCCATGAGGTAACAAGTAAATGGGGGAAGAAAAAATAATAGCACAATACAGCTTGAGTCTATATGACCTATGCTTTTTCCCTACATCTGCTATGCTAAAAACCCGGTATAAATAACTAAGGAGTGGTGTATGAATAAATGGTTTTTCATTACAGCGTTGACTTTTGCAAGTCTTGCGAGTCATGCGGAACAAGTACGGGTTACAATTTACGACACCACCGCTGCTGAAAATTCACTGGGGGAAATTATTTTTAAAGATACAGCGAAAGGATTATTGATTATTCCCGATTTACATGGCTTGACGCCAGGCTTGCATGGTTTACATTTACACCAGCATTCTAATTGCGCCGCCCATGGCATGGATGCAGGAGAACATTTCGATCCGGACAACACAAAATCACATCAAGGACCTTATGGCTCAGGCCACCTTGGGGATTTACCCGTTTTATACGTTACTGCAGATGGTAAAGCTACAACGCCGACTTTAGCACCACGGTTGAAAACCAGTGTACTTAAAAATACAGCCGTAATGATTCATGCCGGCGGCGATAACTATAGCGACAACCCGAAAGCCGGAGGTGGCGGCGATCGCATTGCCTGTGGAATAGTGCAAAGCAATGAAAACCAGAAGAATGAACATAAGCAGGAGCATCCCAACCCATAGATCATTATTGTAAGCCATACTTGTTAAATCTATTGCCAATATGCGCAAGGGCTTGCATAGGTTAAGCAAGGATGGTGTTCCTGCCCACAGCTATCTGCCAGGGCAGGATACCATGCTGCTTTTGGAGAATTACAGCCAGGACACCAGTATAATATGCCCTTTTAGGCGAATGGATCACGCAAAATAATGGTTGAATTACGCTCAGGCCCCGTTGATAGCATATCAACTGGAATCTCTAATAATTCTTCAATGCGCTTAACATAAGCCTTTGCATTTTCCGGTAATTGTGCAACTTCGGTAACATCTGCCGTAGACTCATTCCAGCCTGGCAATTCTTCATATACAACTTCCAAGTCAGTAAAATCCTCGGCTGCTTGCGGTGGGCGATGCAACAATTTTCCATCGGATGTACGATAAGCCACAGCGATGCGTACAGTGGATAAACCGTCTAAAACATCCAGTTTCGTCATACATAAGCCAGAAAGACTGTTTAATTCTATAGACCGACGTAACAATACTGCATCAAACCAGCCGCAACGGCGTGGGCGTCCGGTAACGGCTCCGAATTCATTGCCACGCTCTGCCAATCGCTTGCCAATTTCATCCTTGAGTTCAGTAGGAAAGGGACCACCACCAACACGGGTAGTATATGCCTTGGTGATCCCCAGAATATAATCTAAATAACGCGGACCAAAACCTGCGCCATTAATCACGCTGCCTACGCATGTGTTTGAAGACGTTACAAAAGGATACGTTCCATGATCAATGTCCAGATAAACTCCTTGTGCGCCTTCAAATAAAATGTTGTCTCCCCGGCTGCGATGCTCATGTAAACAGGTGGTTACATCTTTTATCATAGGCTTTAATTCTTCCGCCCAGGTTAGCGAGTCTTGTAAAATGCTTTCCATATCTACCGCAGGCTGCTGGTAATAATGAGTTAATAAAAAATTATGGTATTCCAGCAATTCTTTCAGCTTAGAAATAAATCGCTCGCGATGTAACAAATCGCCGGCTTTTATTGCGCGCCGTGCTATTTTATCTTCATAGGCAGGCCCAATGCCCCGCCCTGTCGTGCCAATCGCAGCATTCCCTTTGTGAATTTCCCGTGCTTTATCCAAAGAAACATGACAAGACAATATAAGAGGACATGCCTGGCTTATGTGCAAGCGTCTTCGTACATCTATTCCCTTGTTTTCTAATTCCTTGATTTCATCCAGCAGCGCTTGCGGAGATAAAACTACGCCATTGCCGATATAGCATTGTACATGGGGTCTTAGCATACCTGATGGAATCAGACGTAAAACCGTTTTCTCTCCATTGATTTTTAAGGTGTGCCCAGCATTGTGGCCACCTTGGTAACGCACAACCGCCTGTGCATTTTGGGTCAACAGATCAACAATCTTACCCTTGCCTTCATCACCCCACTGTGTACCCACTACTACAACATTTCTACCCATAATGAACTCTTACTCTGCAAATTGATGAATAATGGTGAGCAATACAACCCCCATTAACATACTAAACAAGCCAAAAATACGTAACGCTCTTTCATCCTGAATAATGATTTTCAAAAGCAGCTTCTTCCACTTCTCGGGAGCAATAAAAGGCATGATGCCTTCAAATACAAATACCAAAGCCAATGCGGAAAGAAAACTAATTAACACACCATCTCCAACAAAAAAGGGTTAAGTATGCTTAACCCTTTTAGAAAGTCGAATATTATAGTTAACTCCGCGCTGCAATACCATTCCCTTTTGTTGCACCATGTCTAAAATAGTTAAAAAAAGTACTGTTCTGATCCAGCACTAAAATATCCTGTTTACTGTTAAAGCTTTCAATATAAGCTTTTAAACTGCGATAAAGCGCAAAAAATTCCTTATTTTGGCCAAATGCATCAGCATAAATAGCCGCAGCAGCAGCTTGCCCTTGAGCTCGGAGAATTTGACCTTCACTGCGTGCCTTCGCTAGTAAAACCGTCACTTTCGCATCAGCGGCAGCTTGAATTGCCTCCGCAGCTGCATTACCGTCCGCACGGTGCCGGTTGGCAATTTTTTGCATGTCAGCACGCATGCGCTGATAAATGGCATTACTGGTATTGGGTGGCAATTCAATCCCTTTGATCCGCACATCCACCACATGGATCCCCAATTGTGCAGCTTGCTGCTCAGCGCGCTCGCGCAGCATCCCCATTACATCATCGCGCCCGCCGGAAACCACTTCCGAGATGGTACGCTTTCCAAATTGTGCGCGTAAAGAGGTATTTAATTGTTGCTCCAGTAACGTCTCAGCTTTAAATTGATTTCCGCTTGTTGCTTTAAAATATTGGGAAAGATCATCAATTTGCCATTTTACGTAATAATCAACAATCACATCTTTTTTCTCACGCGTCACGATTCGGGAAGACTTGATGTCCAGGGTTTGGATACGGGTATCGAATAAACGCACGCTTTCAATAAAAGGAACTTTGATGTGTAAGCCCGGGGCTAACACTTTCACTTTGTCAGTACCGGGTTCTTTTACTAACCGCCCAAGCCTTAAAAGAATTCCATGTTGGCCTTGGGTAATGGTAAATACGCTGGCGAACAGAATGATTAAGGAAATAAAAATCACTATGGCCAAGAGAGCTTTGGTTGCTTTCATTGTTCATTCCTCCCAGGACGTTCGGTAGGTCTAACGATACTGCGGCCATCGAATAAAGCTTCATCGTCTGTAGCGTTCGTCACATCCGTATTTTTAGCCATTTCCTGTTTGTTGATATTTAAAGTGGGAGTAGAGCCTATTAATTTCTCCAGAGGAAGATAGAGCAAATTCCCAGATTTACCATCCACTATAATTTTACTGCTGTTGCTTAAAACCTGTTGCATGGTATCCAGATACATGCGTTCGCCTGTGACGTCGGGCGCACGGGTATACTGCGGCAATAATTGCAGGAATTCAGCTGTTTCGCCTTTGGCACGCAATACAACCTGTTGCGCATAGGCACGTGCCTCTTCAAGAATACGCTGTGCCCTTCCTTCAGCTATTGGAATTACCCGAGCTTCATAAGCCCGCGCCTGCTCCTTAAACCGCTTTTCATCTTCCTGCGCTTTAATCGCATCGTCAAAGGCATCTTGTACATTTTCAGGAGCCCGGGCCGGTTGTGGAGAAACGTTGACAATCACAATACCGGTTTTATAACTTTCGAGAATTTTGATTAAAGAATCCTGTACGTTGCTTCCCCAAGCCTCCCGGCCTTCGGTAATAATTTCATCCAGAGTAGTTTGGCCAACTACTTGGCGCAAGGCACTGGAAGTGGCTTGCTGCAAACTTTCCTGAGGATCTGCAACATTAAACAAGTAATCTTCCAGATCACCAATACGGTATTGCACAACCAAAGCGACGGACACAAGATTCTCATCTTTGGTCAGCATTTGCCCTGAATAGGAGTAATCCGAAACGCGATCAACATTAAGAACTACTTTGGAAGAAATAAGCCTTGGGATCCAGTGAGGGCCAGGGCCTACTGTTTCTATGTATTTGCCAAAACGAAGAATAGCCGCTTGTTCGGCGGGATCAACAATAAATATTCCTGATAAAGCCCATAAAACTACGGCTATCAATGCAGTAATCAACACTAAGAAACCACCGCTGGCTGAAGATACGGGCTTGTTGCCATCGGGACGATTACCAAAAATGGTTTTCTTCAATTTCTCCTGCAAACGCTTTAATGCTTCATCCAGATCCGGGGGTTGTTGATTTTTACCGCTCCATGGATCTTTATCTTTATCCGGCTCATTCCACCCCATGCGTTATTACTCCCGCCTAGCAAAAGAAAATTAAGATTTTATGGGGTCTGGCGCGTTTAAGCAAGTCATTGCATGCTAAGCGTAGAAAGCACATTCGGTTGTGGAGTCGGTTCCTCTACCAAAGTAGGCAAATTATACCCGCGCAAATCCGTGGAGAATAAACCAAAACGGGCGCTTAAATTGTTTATACTTTGCTCTTTCTCAGTAACTTCTACCAAGTGCTGATAATGTTTTTTATAGGGCGGAGTATACAAACCAAGCAATTCAAACAGATATAAAATGCATTGTTTCAACCACATCCATGTTTCATTATGATGCTCATGATATTTCAGCATGTCTCGGGAAAATTGCTCTCCTTTCACATGTTGGCGAATCTGTTGTATGCGTTCAACGATGCTTAAATTTTTATTTTCTGCCATTTCTTGCAGCTTATTAATATGTGCTAATTTAACCCGCAAGGTTTTTTCGCTTTCAAACAGGGTTCTTTTTTCTGGTGCAGTGCTTTCATCCAATTCTTTGTTAATCTGGAAAATATATAATTGAAAGTTTGCAATAGCTGCCCTTATGCTGTCTAAACGGTGATAATGCTGATAATTGCGATGCTCAAAATGCCGTATCGAGTTTTGCAGCAATTTCATTACCGCATCCTTTATATCTCCGGAATCAGGTATCGTAGCCAATAGCGCATCTTCCTGGCTATAAAGGTAAGCTTTGAGTTTTTCCTGATACTCGCCTCCACAATGAATCAAACCAAATTGTTTGCCGGCATAGATTTCAAGCTGCTTTTTGAAAAAATCCTTCTTATAATCAGTAATGAATTGATTATTTAATTTTTCTTGGTCCTGAGCTAATTCTGCAAAATAATCCTTCTTTTCAGCGGCAGTTTCTATTACCACATCCTGGGAAGCATCTGCACCTGCAAGACAATTTAAGCTATTAAGAGCCAATAGTTCGAGTTTTTCCAGATTATCTTCGTTAATTGGTTTATCCAGTAAGGCGCGAACTCCTTCTATATCCAATCCCTCACTCTCTACAATGGCTGAACTTTGTGCCGTGAATAAGGGTAGGGCTCTTCTTATATTCTCGTGTAAGGAATTTTGTACATGGGCAAAAATTTTGACATTGGAGCGTATTGCAGCAGAATCATACATTTGTATATTGTTTAACACGCTTTTTACAATTTCCCGCTGCTCGGCAATTCTGGCTTTTTCCTGCTTAGCCTGCTTGATTTTTTCATTTACATTCTCTTCACGGTTTTGCAAAGGAACTGTACTGGTAATCAGGTTTATATGGTGTTGCGAGGCAAGTCCCAGCGGCTCCAGCAACCCTTGGTAAAATTCATCCAGGATGCGTTTCATGGTATTCGATAACGCACCCGGCATTAAACCCAGCTGGTCTTCCCAACGGTCGGTTTCCAATAGGATGCCCGTTAATACCCTATCCCTGATTTCTGTTAAGTGATCAGCAATGGAATCGTGTGCAGTCAAGGCTAAATCCGTCAACTGCGTTTTTAGCTTGTTAAACAGATTGTACATGGGGGATATTTTGAAAAATAACTTAAATAAAGAATCGGAACTATTAATAATCCGTTCAATTTCCTTAGCGCTTGCAAGGGAGCTTGCCTGAAGTTTTTCCAAAAGTTCGGAACTAAGATCTTCTTTTTTCTGCGCATGTATTATGTGTTCAGGCAGAATCATTAAAATATTAATAAAGTAATTGGCCCCAACACCAATACTTGTTTCCGGTAACAGGGCATCTTTTTGTGGTAGATAGGGTTTGGTAACACTCAATCCTAGAGTATAAACATGCTGGAGCTTATGTAAAATTTCATGGCCAATCAGTGCAAAGGCAGGATCTTTAGCTAAGGCTTTAATAAGTTCCCAAGCTTGATAAAGCTCATATCCGGCATGAATGACAGCCACCATATATTTGAATTGCCCGCTTTTTTCATTCAGACTTTCCAGATTAATACTGGCTTGTTCCAAATGGTATAAACAATTAAATAACCGTTTTAATTTAAGTGTCTGATGGCTTTCTTTTAAAGCTTCATCCAAAGATTCTAACTCAGGATAAGGAATGCCTGTTTGCGCTGGCTTTAAACGAGCCAGGATTGCGGGATTAAAAAATCTTAAAAAACGCTCGCAAGTTACCTTCACTTCAGTCAAAGTTTGCGAAAACTTCTGATGTTTAATCACATGGTGAGCCCGAGGTAAAGATGCAGGTTTTGCAAGTGGTTTGCTTTCGGTTGCAAATGCTTGCAACAATAAATGGTAATTTTTTATGAAACGGCAATCATCTTCTAAATTTTCAAGTTCGGATGTTAGACCATCACTTAAAGCGGCTACCTCTTTTAGAACAGTGCCAACTAAAACAGGATTTTCCGTCTTTTCCTTGCTGATACTTTCAATAATCTTTTGATCCAACCCCATGCCATTCCCTATTTGTGCACTGGCAAGATAAGGCTGAAAGATAGCGTACAAACTTCGAAGTTTTCCTTTAGAATAACTTCCCAGCGATTCCAAAAGTAAGCCATCATTGCTGCGGTCAATTTGCCTGGCTAAAATATTAGCAAATTCCTGATATGCTTCTTTTGCTCTTTTAAGTTTTGCTATCTTTATCTCACATAACCCATACACTTCAAGAGCCTGTTCGGCAGCAAGTAAATTGGGTTTTCCTGCAGAGTTGTCATTTAATTTTAGAAATGCGGTACCGATAGCGCAGATACCTTTTTCAAAAGGAAGAATTTTTTGCAGGATTCCCTTTATTGAAATTTCAGTTTCTTCCCCTTGCCGCAGGCCAAATTTTTTTGTTGGGTCAGGTTGCAAACAATCTTCCAAGGTATGATCCAGGGAAATATTGCCTTCCATATTGGCTCTAACCAGATAATATCGAAATTGTCTATATAAGCGGTATAGATTGTCTTTTTTCTCTTTGTCGAGTTTCGTTAAAAGCTGCTCAGAGCTTTCCGATTGGTGCACTTCATTGTTCAATATCTCGCAAAAAAGCTTTAAGGCAGTATGCGCTTCAAGTAATTCTTGCCTTTTTTCCCTATATAAGCTGTTGACCTGCGAAGCCTGTGTATCTGAAAGCACAGGGGCTTCACCCTTACCATCCATAAGATTAAAAATCGTTAAAAGGAACTCATTTTTGGTTATCGTGGAGGCATCCACTGTAAACGCATTCGTCTTATTAGTCCAAGGATGGAGATGAACTTCAGCATCTTGCTGAATGGTGCTGATGACCTCGTTATTGATTTCTTCATTAAACTTAATCGTTTCTCTCTGTCTTGAGAATAAAATATTAAGTTCCTTCTCAGTTTCTATTTTTCTACCCTTGCCAAGGATAAAACCGATGTCATCGGTGTAATCCATATAGGGGAGCCAGTGCAATGGTTTTCCAATGGCTTCAATCACCCCCTTTTCTCTTGACAAACTATCCAGGATAGTATGATCAAGATCCATATCCATTTGAGCCATATAAGGGTGTAAATAATGATAATAAAAAGCTAATTGTTTTTTAATTTCAACTGATACATCTACAAGCCTCGTATGAGTATTTTGCTGCTCTTTGAGGATACGAAAAAAGGACGTTGCCGCTTTCTGAGCTTCTTCAATCGAGACCAGTTTCTTTTTGTTAGCAGCGATGCGCTGATAGGTTCGCTCTAGGCGATAAGACAGAAACTCCACATCTTCGATTGTTTTATGCTGTTCACCCTTGCTGGCAAAATTAACCATTTTTCCGGTGTATTCTGTCAGCGAAGCATATACTTGCCTAAAGCCCTCCATAACTGGCTGTGCTATGGTTCCCGGTTTTAACATGAATTGGACTTCCAGATTGTCTATGCTGTCAAAAATCTCAGGTAATACTTTATATTTAAATTCTGCCAATTTAGTGTGGATGGCATCCTGGGTGGAATCGCTTAAATTGCCCAATTGTTCAATAATGCTCATGCTTAAGGTAAGGGCATGACGGACAATATAAATGTAGTGGAGTAACCTAACCGTCAAATACAAGTCACCGCCATTGAGTTTATCGATGGAATTAATCAATTGGAAAGCATGTTCCTGCAGTTCGGCCAGCGTTTTTCTATCCAAATTCGGTTCTTGCTCTTTAACTTTTTCCGAAAATTCGCTGATTTTTTTACTGAATTTTTCCAAATAACCGGGTATTACTGCAGTAAACTGGGTAAGAAATTCATAATCTATTTTACCACTGTGCGGCTTCATCTGATCAACAATAATGCCACTGACTTTCCCTACACTATGAGGGACTTGAAAATTGGGAAGTTTCAATAGGAAATTTTTGGTATCTTCCTTAATATTTTCTGCATGGCTATGAAATAACTTAAATACAGGCGAAATTATTTCCCATTCCTTGGCAAACATGTCAAACAAATCTACATCTATATGAGTAATCAAATAGGAAGCTTGGAAAATATATTGGGAAGTTTTGTAATATAGTTTGCTTAAATCTTGCAGTTTATGATCACCATCTTCAAGATTAACTGTCTCAAAATCTTTTAAAGCTAATTCAGCATAGTAAAGAGCATTGACGAATTTCTTGATTTGTCCAATCTGCTCTGGTTCTTCCTCATAATTGGTGAATGGCTCTCCTGTAGGGTTTACTGACTTGAAGTACGCTTGCATTTTGGGCGTAAAATAATGCTTTTCAATAGCCGTCAAAACTAATGTTTTATAATTTTCAATTATTTTGGAATATTGATGTTCTCTGCAAACTTTGCACACGGTTTGCAGATAAGAATACTTAGATGTGTATGGATCTAATAATTCGACAATCATGTTGCTATCTCACTGTATTCATCCGCATTACGTAAGAACATTAAGTCCCAAACGCCGTGCCCTAAGCGCTGGCCTCGTTCTTCAAATTTAGTTAAAGGGCGTGTGTCGGGTCTTGGGATAAATCCCAGAGCAGGATCGATATTCTGCAATAAAGGTTCGGCTGCAAGAACGGTTAACATATGTTCGGCATAATCTTGCCAATCCGTTGCACAATGGATAAATCCCCCTGTACGTAGCTTTCGTGCCAATAAATGGATGAAATCCGGCTGAACCAGGCGACGTTTATGATGTCGTTTTTTAGGCCATGGGTCTGGAAAAAATATCTGCACGCCTGCTAGGGTATCATCTGCAATGTGTTTATTAAAAACCTCCACCGCATCAAACGAGGCAATGCGAACGTTATTAATCCCCTGCTCATATAAACCGGCTGCCAGGCTTCCGATTCCTGAACGGTGTACTTCAATGCCTAAGTAATTGTATTCAGGTTGCGCTTTTGCCATAGCCAGCAAGGAAGCTCCCATCCCAAAACCAATTTCCACAATGGTATCGGCTTTCCTATCGAATTCATGATGAAGGCACCAGGGGGTGTCTTGCTGAGCAAGTTGATAATGATTCAGCCAAACGTCCAAAGCTTGTTGCTGACGATTACTGACTCGTCCAGCGCGTAAAACATAACTTTTAATAGTTCGTTGCATCGATTCACTCATCCAGAAGGCAACTCATTATAGCTGACGTTTTAATAAAACTATAAATGGCCAAGCTTAGGGAGTTTATTTTATACAGTTTGACAACAAAATACCATACATTTACTGCGCTTCCCTAACGCACACTATTACGCTTGCATTCAGCTTTTAAAATTTGAGCCAGGGCTTGAGTGCAAGCTTCCTTCTCGTGCTGACGACTATATAGAATGTCGCTTGAACTTAAATACTCATCTTATCAATCATCCTTCTTTCTACATTTTTGTAAAAGCTCCTGGTAATTCAATGATTGATGTAGTCCAATCAGGTGATATGTAATTGTTGACCGAATATTGAAGCTACCCCTTGCTGTATAACTCTTTTATTATCAATATAAGTTCACGATCGATATATGAGGAGCAATATTATGAGATTGTGCTATCTCAGTTTAAGTGACTGACAATTGAATCGCACACCTTTATAACGACAAAGCATATCTCCAAACACTAAGCGATGTTCAAATCTGTATTGCTGTTGGACCCGACATGATGAGCCCTTCCCTCACCAAAATGCATCTAGCATTTTATTTTTTAACATGTAAAGAATGAAGATTTAAATAGCTTTCGTCTTCATTTTTAGTAATTGATATATCAGCAAATATAGATAATTTTTGAAATTGAGCCCAATTAATCAGTGGTTTTTTTACTTGTTCTGCTTGCTGTATCATCGAAAACTTTAATCCAGGAATTTCTTTATTCCCAAAAAAAACGTTAATTTTCTCCCCTAAGCATTTTAATTGATAAGAATCAAACTGCGCTAATAAAGGGTTATTTTCTTTGGTTAAAATAAAAGAGGAATTATTTAGACCGCTAATTGCAACGGCTTTTGTAGCAATCAACCGAGGTAAGACAACAATTTGGCCAGCAGAAATACTGATTTGCTTATACTCATTCTTTCCCCAAGCAAATACTTTACCATCATGAGTTAAAGCTAGAATATGGCGATCTCCTACTGCTAAAGCCTTAACCTTATTCAATCCCTTCACAAGCTTAAATTCTTGAAATTTCTTAAATGTTAGATTTCCGCAACAATACACTTGACCAGTTTCAGTAAGTAAGGCACTGAAACTAGAACCCGCTTTTACATCTATAATTTTTTTACCTCCCAAACTTTCCAAAGGCACCTGTGTAGGCCTTTCAATGTCCTCTGTATGCCCTAGCCCTAGGTGGCCCCAATAATTAATACCCCAAGCATATAATTCATTCTCTGTGGTTAGTGCAATTGTATGATAAGCTCCTCCCGCTATAAGTTTGGCACGTACCTGTTTTTCGGTAGATAAAGGTATTTCAATGAAAATATGAGATTCTCCTGTTGTTTTAGGCAGGCCAAGTTGGTTATAAGAATTATTCCCAGCACCATATACTTTCCCGTTGTTTGTTAAAACTAAAGTATGGGAGCAACCTGTTACAACACAAGCTACAGGTTCATTCACCCCTTTAACTTCGTAAGCTTCATGAACATTTCTGATATGGCCTAATCCAAGCTTGCCATGGCTATTAAGTCCTAAGGCAAAGAGCTTCTTATCTCTAGTAATTAAAAATGAGCTTTTGTAGCCCGTTTTTATCTGAGATAAAGGCTCAGTAAACGGTATCTTTTTTAGGAAAGGCGTTTCTTCTGCAAGAGTGCCTAATTGCCCTGAATCATTATAACCAGCACCCAAAAGAGTACCTTTGCTACCAATCATAAGGATATACATATCTGAAATAGAAAAAGAATTCATAAGATGTTCCGCACGGATTAATAAAAAGTGACGTGTCCCGCAAACTGCGACACTTCAGTTGAGGCACTATCTTTAAATAGCCTCATTTCATTTTCGAATTGCCATTGAATGTATTGATTCGCTCGATAAGATTAAACACCATCTTCAAAGGAGCACGCACCAATGCGCTCGAGGTACTCAAAAGCTATCTAAGTAGGCAGAAATCGTCTCATCGAGTCAGCTTGCTAATCTTTAAAAATATTAACTCGTCAAGACTGTTTTTTTTATTTTTATTTAGATACCATTCAAAATCCACGTAAAAGATTATTCTTATTTATCCTGTGGATAATTTTTTGCTCTTCCCGCCATATTTTCAAAACAATGTAGCATCTAAATTTCAAGTACCGCATAAAATCAAGGCAAAAAGCCCTTTTAATTTTTTGCATGAAATATTAGTTATCCACAAAATCTGTGTATAACTCTGTGGGTAGAGTATTAAAAACCTTGAAAAAGAACTCATTCGCTCTATGTTCAATAGGCTTCCACTGCTGGGAGTAAAACAGACTTTAATACCAAATTTCGTCCTGCAGCGCTTTTTAAATTCCAGCTAATCGCACCATTGCATTCCTTGTTTTAAGTAATTCAAAGCTAATAAACAAATGAAGCCAGCATAGGGGGATTTTATAACCTCAATCAACGGTTTTTATTTTCATGCAACAAGAAATGAACGGATTTTCAAAAATTACTTTTTATTTAAATTCTGGGAATTGAGAAAAATGCGTCCTTTTATACAATCAAGCTTATTTGCACCTGATTATTTTTTTACCTATATTCTTTCCTTTTTACCACAACTTGCATCTTTGTTCTTTTTTTGCTATAAAACGCCTCCAGTATTGCATTCAACTTATTCGCTTGCGAATCATGAATTAACAAACCGGAAATAGTACCGGCCCCTTTGGAGTAACAACATGTCAAGAGTATGCCAAGTTACCGGCAAACGACCCATTACCGGGAATAATGTGTCTCATGCCAATAATAAAACACGAAGACGCTTTCTGCCTAATATCAAGCTTCACCGTTTTTGGGTTGAAGAAGAAAAACGCTTTGTCACCCTAAAAGTAAGCACCAAGGGTATGCGAATTATTGATAAAATCGGCATTAAAGCTGTTCTTGATAAGCTAAGAGCCAAAGGCGAAAAAATTTAATTATAGGGGGTAAAACGTGGCCGCTGTCACCGTTAAAGTAAAAATGGAATCCACCGCTGGTACTGGTTATTATAAAACCACCACCAAAAATCCGCGTAATCATCCGGAAAAGATGGAATTGATGATGTATGATCCGGTAGTAAGAAAGCATGTGCTTTTTAAAGAGAAAAAAGTTAAATAATCTATAAGTTGGCATTGTGCTGCAAGCAATGCCAACCTGTCTGCAGTACTGTTATTTTCTTAAAGCCCCCCTTTATATTTACTTAGGCAACGTCCCTAAAGTTTTTTAGCCAAGATTTCATCTTAAATTGAGCACAAATTTTTCTATTTCACTTCGATCTACCCCCTCTCCCACGATAGGAGTTTTGATAGTATGATGATGCCCTTCGCGGGAGAGGGTTGGGGAGAGGGAATGTCACGGATGGTCATTGATGACGAGATGTGGTCTCGTTTAGAAAAATTACTTCCAAAGCCTAAAGGCCGACATGGTGAAGAT
>NZ_RZGS01000059.1 GCF_003989745.1 Legionella septentrionalis | reverse complement strand
TGAAAGAACGTTGATGGACAGACCGCTTGAACGCCTGCAGCTCTAAAGCCTGCTCGCAGTATGCTTTCTCAAGGGATGTGAGGTAGGTTTTCTTTTTAGAGGAAACAAAAAAGGATTTGATAATAAAGAAAGGGTTTGATAGCTTACGCTTAGTCATTTTCACTACTCCAATAGTGTTGATGATGAGTGATATTGAGCTGCTCCAACAGCTTGATATCACGCTTAACTAGCCGATTATTATATCGAAAACCCCTTCTTTCTTCAATGATTTTTCACAGATAACCTATTGTTTTTTATCTATTTTTCATATATTTTTTGCTTGTAAATCCGTGTGGTTTGGGACATGCTTTTGATTCTTGAAGCCATCGCTTTCTTTTAAAGCCATGCGCTTTAGCGCATTCATTTTAAAATATATTGTTTTATTCTTGCCCTGCTTCCTCATCTCTCGCCACTCGCAGAAATGTCCTTTTTTTTGAATTTTATGGGGAATGCAAGGTGGAACGCAAGAGCAAAGCGATGAGTAGACCTTGTATTCTTCAGAAAATTCAAATGCACTCATCTGCGAGTGGCGAGAGATGAGGAAGCAGGCATTTTTAAATTTTTCTTGATTTTAAACCATCTTAAGATACCTTGCTTACCTGTTAAGTTTTGGCGATAGGGATATCACTTACGGTGAGCGCATGAGTGATATCAAACACCCGTTTCGTTTTGCAATTGTCGGCATGTAAACGACAGGACTTCGCATCACACGCGATAAAATCATTGAAATTACAATCCTTGTATACACGAATCAAGGCATCGACCTTTGCGCACTTAGCCCAAGAGTTATTCGATGTTCTTAAGGAATGCGTACTCGTTGCCCACAACGCGCGCTTTCCTTATGGGTTTCTAAAAAATGCCTTTAGCGCTTGCCGTATTCCTATCGACCCAAGATTCTTTGCACATTAAAACTTGCGAAAGCACTCTACCCTCATTTAGAAACCCATCATTTGGATGCACGGTTAAATGCCTTAACTGTGGAGAAAAAATCGCCTTATCCGGGTACCAGGGTCTTTTGGCATTTATGCAGCAAGCAGTTCGTGAATTCTCTAAAGAGCACGTATTAACCCCTGCCAAATCTCTGCAAAACGAAGCCAGCAAGCTTCCTAAACTTATTTCTGATGTGGCGTTAATACCGAATACACACCATCCCATTGAACTGGTTTCGTAATCTTTAAAATATTACCTCGTCAAGACTGTTTTTTTTATTTTTATTTAGATACCATTCAAAATTCACAGAAAGAATCATTAAATTTTTTTCTGTGGATAATTTTTTGTTCATCCCGCCAATTTTTCAAAACATATTATTTTTAAAGCTTGAAATGCCTTGCAAACTAAGGCAGATAGCCCTTTTATTTTTTTATACTTAAATGCCACTTATCCACAAAATCTGTGAATAACTCTGTGGGTAGAGTATTAAAAACCTTAAAAAATAACCTATTCGCTGCGTGTACAGTAAGTTTCCACCTCATGCACTAAAAAAATACTAAAACACAACAGCAATCCATCCTTGTTCAAAGCTTCGTGAACGGGTCATGAAGCTTTGGTGCGTAAACGGGAAACGTTCATAAAGCGGTCTGCATTAACGAATTTTAGCCCCTTAGGCAATCGAAAATGAATAAATTTTTTTCAAAACAATTTTTTATTTAGATTCTTAGACTTAAGTGAAATGCACCCGATTTGCACAATCGAGCTTATTTACATTCGATTTATTTTTTTATTTATGATTTAGGTACAGAAATCAATTGGAAGTTCATCATGCCTGGGGCTCCAATACCGCGGCATGCCTATCTGCATAAGATTAGGAAATGTTTAAAATGGGCATCATTTGGAAATCAGTTAGATATCAACAAGAAAGCAAATGTGATTCAGATAGAAATCAACAGGTCATCTAATGAAAATCATACAACAATCATATACCCATCATATAGAACTCATATAGATGTCTTTTAACAATCATACTGGGAATCAATATATTACGCTTATATCCTGCTAATAAAAATCAATGCCAGATAGATACCAGATAATTTTCAATCTCATTGGCACGTTTTCACACAAGAAAACAACGTTTAGAACAAACAAAGGCTTTTACTTAGAAATCAAATAGGAGTCATGTAGACATCAGTTAGGCATCCTTCACAAAAACCATTCTATATTGGCAATCAAACAGGAATCATATCAGAAATCATTTAAGTTACCCTTATTAGTAGTAATAATTAATAAAACTATTACTTAATAACATATAAAAATATTTTATGATTTTACTCATATTTCCATTGACCACGAAAAAAATCTATGTTTAAGTTAGTTTAACAAATATCCGTTAAACTTAAACCACGGAGATTAAAGAATGGATCCAAAGATGTTAGTTAGCGAAGCAGCAGAAGCATTAGGAGTAACGGCTCAAGCCCTTCATAATCAAATAAAAAGAAAAGAACTCGAACATGGTAAAAGTCGAAATAGAGTTTATTTCGGTTATAAAACAGCCAGATCATTACTTTCCCTTAATTTCTCATCACAAGTATTATGTTTTCAGATAGTAAAAGGAGGAACTGGGAAAACATCTATGTGTTTAGCTGTAGGCGTTAGAGCATCATTATATGGAGCCAGAACTCTCTTAATTGACCTTGATCAACAAGGTAATTTAACTAAAGCATGTAGAATTGATACTCATGACAATCCAATCATGATAGAACTAATTAATCAGGATATTCCGATAGAAGAAGGCATTCTTCCTGTATATGATGGTCTTGATATATTACCAAGCCGCATTGAAAATGCATTATTAGACAGTAATTTAATGTTGAAAAGACTTCCACTGGATCGAATCTATAAAGAAATGATTGCTCCGTTAAAAAATAAATACGATCTTATTTTAATTGATTGCCCACCAGCCTTAGGTAGCTCTGTTACTGCTGCTGCATTGGCAGCGGATCGAATCATAGCTCCAGTAACTCCTTCCGAATTCAGCTTAGAAGGATTAGAAATCACGAAACAAGAAATAAAAAATATAGAAAAAAATTTCCATACAACGATCTTACTAAGTCCTCTTCTAAATGAGTTTGATGTAAGAACATCTTTATCTCACGAAACAATGAGGTTTTTAATGACTAATTATGAAAAAGGTCTTATTCGTTCAGTAATCAGAAAGAGTCAAGAGTTTGAAAATGTTCTAACCAAGGGTGAGTCTATCTATGATTCATTAAATAACTCTCCAGCTAAAGAAGATATCGATCTACTAACTAGAGAAATATTAAATATTGGATCTTCAGTCAACAAAGAATCCGGCGATATATTGCGTTCAGCCACAGATAAAAAGAAATCAAATAATCTTGTTGAAGCTTGATAAACATTGCTAGAGGACAGTTGGAATGCCTACCCTTGAGGAATTAACTAATAAATCTAAAAAAAAGTTTAAGAAATCCGATTATAGGCCATGGAACTATATGGATGAACTTGATAAAGAATATGGAAATCAATCGGAATCCAATAAAGTATCTTTTGATAATCAATTAGAGATCAAATCGACATCAAATGACAATCAATTAGGAATCAAAAAGGAATCATATAATCTAGAGTCTCTGGAAATAAAAGATATCCATAAAATAACAAAACCTAAAAAGACTGTAGATTACTCTATTGATTTCGATCCAAATAATTTAGAGACAGTGTTAGATACTATTTCCAGACTTACTGGTCATCAAAAAAAAATATTTCTTTTTATTACAGACCGTTGTATCTCGAGGGCAATGTTGTCTACTGGCGTCATTAAAGGGGAAATACTCATGCAAATTACCAGTACAACAATGAAAATGGTAAAAACATCTATTCAGAGACTGGTAGGTAAACAATTGATTGTGAGAGAAAAAGGAAAAACCGGACGAGGAGGTTTTTACTCTTTTAAATTATCTGAAATCGTGAGAAATGCCGCACTTGAATATAAAAAAATGGTTGGCATTGAGAGTCAATTGGGAATCAACAGAGAATCAATTGAAGTTCATTTAGAAATCGAAAAGAAAGGGGACAATAAAACAGTGGGTAAAACTCTCTTACCTGAAGAGTGGAAAAAAATTAATATTTATCCATTGGAAGAAATTGGATTTAATCATAATCACTTAAATGACATTTTTGAAACTAGGTTAGCTGAGCCACAAATGGTTCAAGAATCTATTTTGCATTTTGCGTACGGTTTGGAACATGAGTCAGCTAAATATAGGCAGTATGATGATCTTTTAAATCTGCTAATTGGTCGGCTTAGAAAGGGAAAGCCATGGTTTGAAAAAAATTATAGATCACCACAGGAAATCGCACAGGTTCAACTATTAGAAGCTAAAAAGAATCAATTAGAACGAAAGAAAAAAGTAGAAGAAGATACATTTAAACTAGCGTTAGCCGAATGGCAAAAAGGGTTAAACGAAACTGAGATTACCAATATTACAGCTAAAAAAGGACCGGGAGATATTATTCCGCATGCCACTAAATTGTCGATCTATTTTAGAGAAAATATATGGCCTGAACAAAAGAAAATGTACTTAATTACAGAAGAAGAATAGATATAATTTTTATCCGAGAGGCTGTTGAAATCACATGCGAGATGAAAGCAATTTAGTTACCGATCCTTTATACAAATTTCATGATTTTTATCGAAAGAGAAACGGAAATTACATTGTTGTTGCCAAAGAGGAGGGCAACCCCAGAGGTGTATTTAAAATTGCTGCCACAGATTTAGTGACCTTAAAAAAAGATCTATTATCAAAATTTAGTTTAGAAGACAAAATTAATATCATTGGTCTTGCTACTACTGAAAAACCACCGACAGTAATTATACAAACAACAGAGCATTTTCGATATTTTTCCTTATTAGCCATGATTTTTGGTTGTTCGTTGATTGCCTGCAATATTGCTTCGTCAAAATTAATGACATTTTTCGGTGTCACATTAACAGGGGGTACATTACCTTATCTGTTGACGTATGTTATGGGTGATATTGTAAACCTCCCCTTATTAGTGCCAACCTAAACTAGAGTTTTCCGACTTATTTTTAATCAACTTGTAATCAAATGGTGACAAGTCTCCCAGTGATTCATGCGGTCTTTCTTCGTTATAT
>NZ_RZGS01000058.1 GCF_003989745.1 Legionella septentrionalis | reverse complement strand
CCCGACTTACCTGGTAAGCAATCTTTAATCCTGTTCCATTCATCATCTGTAAGCATAAAACCACCATGTCATTTCTATCGCAGATTATACACAATCATCAATGTCGACAGAACCTAGTTTATATATCGATTGGGCAATGATATGATCGTTTTTTTTATGAGCAGTCATTATGGTTCTACATTATTTATTTATTATCGGCATCTGTGTAGAAGCCATTACTGGCGCGATTGCCGCCGGGCGTAAAAAAATGGATTTCTTTGGGGTAATGCTTATTGCTTCGGTTACCGCTTTGGGAGGGGGCACTGTACGCGATGTGTTATTTAATACGCCGCCCCTGACTTGGATTGCACACCCGCATTATCTGCTCTATACCTGCATCGCTGCTTTTTTGACTATTTTCGTGGCCCACTCACTGGTTCGCATCATGAAAGTTTTTTTAATTCTGGATGCATTAGGCTTGGCTGCTTTCGTCATCCTTGGTACACAAAAGATTCTTACCTTCGGGATGTCGCCCATTGTTGCTGTCATAGGCGGAATGATTACCGGGATTAGCGGCGGCATGCTGCGCGATATTTTGTGCAATGATATTCCTTTGGTATTACGCAAAGAATTATATGCAGTAATTGCATTGGCGGGCGCTTTATTGTTTATTATTTTGGATTACCTTAACATCCCTGAAAATATAAATATTGTTATTACCTTGTCTTGTATTTTTATTACCCGCGTTTTGGCAATTATTTTTCACATAGAAATCCCTAAATTTGATTTTGCAAACAGCTTGCGGAAACGCAGTTAAGCCGCTGTCCAATCGAGTCTTACGGTTACTATCGAAACGGCCGTTAGCCTGTAACCTTCTTGCAAAACCGACCATGGCGGAAATTTAAAAGTCTATACTTCGTAGCCGTTTAAGATTATATTTTTTAATGGGATTTAACTTATAAGGATATTTTATGACTGTAAAAACAACAAAAATTCCTGCTGGGCTACAGCGCAGCTGGGGTTGGTTATTGGGCTTGGGGATTTTGTTCGTCCTTCTGGGCGCAATCGGGCTAGGCATGGTGGTTGGGCTAACCCTGGCTAGTGTTTTAGTTTTAGGTGTTTTATTAATCATCGCTGGCGTTATGCAAATTATTGATGCCTTTAAATGCCGTGACTGGAATGGTGTTTTGTGGCATGCCTTGATTGGCGTTTTATACATCGTCGGGGGCGGCATCATTGTTTATGATCCGATTTTTGCATCGACAGTACTCACCGCATTGATCGCTGCTGTATTAATCGTCATAGGAACCATTCGGGTCATCATGGCACTTGCCTTACGCCATTCCCGCGGGTGGGGCTGGCTTTTATTAGCTGGTTTAATTGCGGTCCTGCTCGGCATCCTCATCCTCATGCAATGGCCGTGGAGTGGGTTTTGGGTAATCGGTTTATTTGTGGCAGTGGATTTGATGATAAGCGGCTGGACTTATATTTTCATGGCGCTTGCCTTGAAACGAGTTTAGGCAAAAAATCTTGATTAGCATGCCAGCAATGGCCAAGCATATAGCCATCCTGGGTAGCGATTCATGCCACCCAGGATGCAGAACTTACTGTTTAGAATGGTTTTCTTGGTAACGTGCAACACTCCCCAGTATTTCTTCATGCGCCGCCTTCGGGCCTTCCCAGCCATCAACCTTCACCCATTTCCCCTCTTCCAAATCTTTATAATGTTTGAAAAAATGCTCAATGGATAAAAGCAATGGTTGCGGCAAATCTTTATACGTTTCCACGTTTTCATACATTTTACTGAGTTTGCTGATAGGAACTGCAATTAATTTCGCATCAACCCCTGATTCATCCGTCATTTTAAGGACGCCTACGGCACGGCAACGGATCACGGCACCACTAATTAAAGGAACTGGCGTTACCACCAACACATCAACCGGGTCGCCGTCTTCGGATAATGTATTTGGGATATATCCGTAGTTTGCCGGATAATACATAGCCGTTGTCATAAAGCGGTCAACAAACAACGCACCTGTTTGTTTATCCACTTCATACTTAACGGGCTCCCCGTGCATTGGGATCTCAATGATGACGTTAATTTCATTGGGCACGTCACGGCCGCTTTTGATTTCCATTAAACCCATTATCATACCTGTAGGCTATTAAAAAGACGCAATATTATGCGCAATTTACTGATGAAAGGCAAAAACTGGGCGTTTTTCCGATTCTACGCTCGCCTCATCGTCCCCTTCTACCGTTTTTTTATCCACCGCAAATTTTTCAAATTGCCTCGTCAGTTTCTGCGGACTTTCTTCCAGAAAAAAATTCACTCTTTTTTTAAATTTTGCAGCGGGTGGGGACATTAGTATTGGGACAGGTTTTCTTTCTGTACCCATTAAATCATCCTGATTTTCTTCTAGCGCAGCCAAAGGCTTCAGGGGCGAAACCAACGTTATTTCTGCACCTTGCGTTTTTACGTTTTTGTTAATCGAGATAGAAATATTTGCACCTGCTACCTCTTTAACCTTGATTGGTTTTGAAAAATCTTCCAATATTTCGCCATCAATAAAATAAGCGAGAAAAATAGGTAAACCTTTCCCGGCGCCGCCGAAAAAATAATTTTCCTGTTTTTCACTGGGTTTAGCCTGGAATTTATATGACTTCTCATGCAGATAATTTTGAAAATTCCTCATATACTCTTCAGGAAAACCGCAACCATTATCAATCATAGAGATAACCAAATCATCCCTGCACTCTTCGCAATCTCCACCCACCTTGCTCTTAACCAGCTTGCAAGCAATTAACACCTCTAAAGTCGTGGTTTTTCCATCGCTTAAATATTTCTTAATAAGAGCATCAACCCAATTTTTAAGCA
This sequence comes from Legionella septentrionalis, assembly GCF_003989745.1. Taxonomy (GTDB): domain Bacteria; phylum Pseudomonadota; class Gammaproteobacteria; order Legionellales; family Legionellaceae; genus Legionella_A; species Legionella_A septentrionalis. The sequence continues at coordinate 3,762 of NZ_RZGS01000058.1, read as the reverse complement.
ATTCTGGAAAACTACCATTCAGGCTTTCAAGCGCGTGGGGAGTGCCATTTTCTTCATTGGACCTTAAATAACTGGAAAGCAGATTGTGTTCCACAATACTTTTATCGCATTGCTCGGCGATAAGTTCTTTGATGGCAATCCAGATGACATCAGCGGAAAGATCGAGAATGGCATCTTCCAATTTTTTCCGCTCTTCGGCAAACTCATTTAAGCTGTCCGCCTCGAGTGAAACCAGAGTATCCAACGGGATGAGGGGTGAAGAAATAGGTATGTTTTTTAAGTACTTGGTTAAATCCAATTTCATCCTAACACTTAAATTTCCTTCCTTGTGCAAGTTTACTTTATACATAGGCACCTCCTCATGGATGGTTTATCATTATGTAAACGGATTTTAAAAATCGTCAACTAATCCTGCCTATAAAATTCAAAACCGGTTGCATACATCATTAGCTCAGACCTTTACAGCATATTTTTTGAAAAATTAAACAAGCAGCGGTATCTCTGACTAAAAAGAAGTTTTTTGTTATAATCAATGCATTGTTAACAATAATCAGGACGATTATGAGCTGTTTATTTTGTAAAATTACCAGGGGGGAAATTCCTGCAAATATTGTCTTTGAGGATACGGAAATCATGGCGTTCCGTGACATAAACCCGCAAGCGCCTACGCATATATTGGTTATACCCAAACAGCACATTGCCACGATTAACGATGCGGATACAAAAGATGAGCAGTTATTAGGAAGAATGCTGTTAGCAGCCCGTAAAATTGCACAAATAGAAGGATTGGCTAAAGGTTACCGGCTTGTTTTCAATGTAAATTCGGATGGCGGACAAGAAGTTTACCATATTCATTTACACGTTTTAGGTGGCCGCCAGATGACATGGCCACCCGGCTAGTCAAAACCAGCGAGCAGGCTAAAACAAATCATCCAAGAAAAAGTTTCGGTAAAAGGGTTAAATGGCGAAAAATAATTGATAGTTTTCGCCTAATTGCCCTGCAATAAATATTTCAAATCGAGTTTTGGCTCGATATCAGGTATGTATAGGAAGCCTTGGGGTCTCAGTGCATCCGACCCCAAAAATAATTATTAAGTGATAACCCAGGTATCATCAAAGTAAAATATTCTGCTTAATAATACACTTGCTCCGTTTTCCAAATCGACTCTAATCCCGGATGGTAAAACAATAGGCGTATAAATTTGTCCTTGAAAATCAAGCTTATCCCCATCCACATTAAAATCAGCAATTGTATTAAGCCCAGCTGTTAAGGTAGTTGGAAAAATAAAGACATTTTTCCCTCCGCCACCATAGATAGTATTGTCAAAAGAACGGGTAATTTTTAAGGTATTCCCCAATCTTCCCCCCCAGATAGGCATTCCTGAGCGTTGAATTCGGGAAGTAATGGTTATCCCTTTCGCATTCCACTTCGTTTGGTGATAAGTATTATTTTCATTATCGCGTAAGAGATTGTATTCAAATGCATTATCAGGACCAGTCGCCGGTCTTAAAATAAAATCTTTTTTAAGATAACGCGATACCTTGCGAAAACCAGGAGGCAGGATGGCCGCATCAAAAGCAGCTTTAACATCAGTCGGATTATCCTGGGCTGATGCATGCATGATGTATTCATTTCCCCATGGGTCGATCAGATAAAATCGAAGAATAGGCACAGCCCCTGGTGTTCCAGGAGGTACGCCATTTTCATTCGCATAAAACTTCATTTCTTGTGCTTTGTAATTAGCAGTGACTTTAACCACACCGGCAGGTGGGGTCGCGGTAAAGTTTCCAGCTTCAAAAGGGCCAAGGTTAGACGGAGGATCTGGATATTGCGCGGCATCGTAAGGCCACATGGCATTTATCGCATTAGACATCGCACCTCAAGTGTAGCCTGAAGGGGTTCCTGCTGTGGTAATGTAAGTGGTGGAGCCCACGGGTTGCCCAGGTGAGGCCAGGAAAATTTGTTCATTAAACTGTAAATAGCGTGTTGTATTTTTGGTGTAGCCGTCTGGAGGAATAAATGCATTCCACTCTGCATCTGTAAATACTGGATTAGTACCGGCATCTTTATACGTTTGTACAAAAGAGCGTGGATTAGTTGCGGCATTTGCTATGTAAACGATTTCATACGCCACAGATAAAGGAATCCAAGGGTCCACTAATTTCACATTCAGTTGGGGAGATGCTCCAGCACAACTCAACCCACCTGGAAAACAAACAAAAATCAGATGATTGGGATTGGTATCATTTCCATCTATCGCACCCAGAATATTAAGTTGTAAGGTACAGCTATCCCCACGAGCACCTCGAGGAGCAAGATGAAACTGGGCTCCGCACGTGTCTGGATAAGTTCCATTGCTGCGCACTTGTACAGCATTTTTAGGTAAACTACGCACAAAATTCCCACTGCGGGGAGAAGCTGTATTATTGGTAACGGTATAATATGCGGTTGATGGAATTACACCGTTATAGGTAGTCGGTAACGTGGTGCCGGCTTTACTTGCCCTTATAATATGGTGATTTTTCATATTCACCTGAGTCATGATAAATTTTAACTGCCTGCGTCCCTAATCCCAAATTAGCGGGTTTAGCAAAAGCAAATTGAGCAAACGCAAGAGCACATACCAGACCAAAAGTTAAATTTAGGTGGTGGATTAATAATCAAGTCTTAAAAATAACTCAAATTGAATCAGTAATGGGTATTCTTTGCTGTACCCAATTTTCGAAGGAATTGCAGTTCTTGCATAAGCCAACACTTCTTTTTTCTGTGAATATTTTTTTTCGAAATGATTGATACTTTTCCCCATTCCATACGTTAAGAAAACCACTCTCGGTAATATTTCCTAAAGGTACTTTCGCATAGGCATCATAGCAACAAGGTACGACCTCTCCATCCCAAAAAACACAAGAGCTGGAATACATCATGAAACAAGATTGATCAATGCTTCTTTTGTAATCAGCAATACCATTGCAAGACGTGTAAATCGCATATTCATCATTACTAGGCTTATATTTATCCAATAATGCTTTTAATAGAGCTTGGTCGTACTGCCTAAAAATAAAATAACGTAATGTGACTTCATTCGCTCCAACTCTTTTTGCTAATTGCACAATATCATCCACTTCGTGCTCATTGGTTTTCATTAAAATAAATTGCAATTCAATGAAAGGGGTTTTAGAGCCCAATCTTTTTTTAGCCTCACTTAACTTTTGAACGCCGTCACGAACGGTTTCAAACATATTCTTGCCTCTAAATTCCTTATAGGAATGATTGGTAACACCATCCAGTGATATGGTTATTCGGTCGAGGCCGGTTTTAACAATTTTTTCGCAATTAGCCACGTTATTTAATGTGGTTCCATTTATATCCATTTGAATATAAATATTTTTTTCTTGGCATAAGTCAGCATTTCAGCATAATGGGGATTTAATGTGGGTTCCCCATAATTCCAGAAAAATAGCTGCACAAGATAATTACCCACTTCATCCATTAGATTTTTAAATAAATCCAATGACATATGACCTTTTTTTCTGGTGAGGGTATTATTACCAGTTGGGCAAGAAGGACAGGTTAAATTACAAATGTTAGTAGGTTCTACAAATAAAGATAAGGGCTTATTCGATAGAGAAACTTTATTTTTACTAGGCAACGTCCCTAAAGTTTTTTAGACAAGATTTCATCTTAAATTGAGCACAAATTTTTCTATTTCACTTCGATCTACCCCCTCTCCCGCGATAGGAGCTTTGATAGTATGATGATGC
>NZ_RZGS01000057.1 GCF_003989745.1 Legionella septentrionalis | reverse complement strand
GGGAATACAATGAAGAAAGACCACACGATTCACTGGGTGATTTAACGCCATGGGAATATTTGGCTAAAAAACAGGCGAAAGACTCTAATTTAGGCTGCCACTAAAAATGGGATGTTTACAGATCGACGCTAGTTAACACCTGCATCATTAATGATTGACAATAAACGAAAGAATACCTGCTATCACCTCATAATCATCCATTTTTAGGATATAAGGGTTTTCCTTGCCCTCCTTAAACACTAACAAACCATCCTGACTTAAATTGAAACTAATAATTTTGCTATGCTTGATAGTGAATTGCTTTTTAGCACCTAAAAAACCAATCCTTTGATTTGTAATATAAAAAACACCCGAATCCTCAGGGGTTACATATTCATTGACTTGTTGCACCAAATTAAAAGACCCAAACTTATAGCGAAGACCCTTTACTATTTTTATCGATCCTGAGATACCCGAATAATTTATCCGAGCAATCGATTTTTTTATTCTACATAAAAAAGCATCTTCTCCATAATGGAGAACCTCTTCTTTATTAAAACATATGTTGAGGTTATGACTCTCTTTAGGTATTTCTACTAGAACCCCATGAGCAAGAAGACCAAGCGCATAGAATTTATTGAAATCAGCCTGAGAAAAATTGATATCTGTCGTCTTGAGGGAAAAATAAGTTAAGAGCTCTTCAAAAGATTGTTTTTCTTTCTCAGTAATCAATGAATCCGAAATTAATAAATTCCAATAATTAGACAAAACAGTCTTATGTATTTTATTTATTTCATCCGTACTAAGCGAATATTTTTCTTTTAAAAAATTTAATTGATCAATTTCACTTGATGTCAACAAACCATCTGATATGAAAAATAAGAGAACCTTTCTATATTTTGTCATCCCTTCTTTTTCGAATACTATATTCCTAACACTTTGACACAGTTGAGAAATAGCTTTTTTAAAAGCAGACATTTATTTTCCTTTCGATGTCTTACTAACTCTAAATATGGGGTATTAATAGTCTTCTTGCTAGGGTCTGTTGACAATTGATTGTTAACGGATTGAAAAGTAAGGGCAAACTCGTAATATTCAGGTTCTCACACAAGAACAAAACGAGTTTGCAATGGCTAGACATAAGCTCAGTGATGAGCATTGGTCAAAGCTACGGACAATAATGCGCGAACAAGGGATTTATGACAAGCCCCATTTACGTAAAACAATAGAAGGAATACTGTATCGTATGCGTGTTGGATGTCCATGGCGAGATGTACCAAGACGCTTTGGACGCTGGAATAGCGTCTTTCAAAAATTTAATCGATGGTCATTAAAAGGCAAACTAATGCTGGTTTTCAAGGCATTGGTACAGAAGCCTGATCTGGAATGGGAATTCATTGATGGCAGCATCGTTAAGGCTCACCAACACAGTGCTGGTGCGGCTTCTGAAGAAAATCAGGCCATAGGGAAATCCAGAGGAGGTAATACAACAAAGATTCATATGGCAGTTGATGCGCATGGATTACCTCTTGATTTTGAGATTACCGGTGGCGAGGTTCATGACTGCAACGTTGCTCCTGAGTTTATCGAAAAATTACCCGTTGCAGATTTTACTGTTGCAGATAAAGGCTATGATAGCGAAGAAGTACGCGATGCTATTCTCAAAAAATCATCTATTCCTGTCATTCCAAGAAAATCTAATTCTAAAATTGGCAATACTGGTATAGATTGGTGCCTGTATAAATACAGACATTTAGTTGAAAACTTGTTCGCAAGAATAAAGCATTTTAGAGGGCTTGCTACAAGATTTGATAAGTTAAAACGAAATTATGTGTCTGTTGTAGCTATGGTTTGCGCAGTGTTGTGGTTACCTATGTGAAATGTCAACAGACCCTAGTTGTCAGAAAGAAATTACAGGTTATTTAAGGATACAATTATTTAAGAGTTTATGTGGGGATGTTAGTCTTAGCCTGCTATTCATTTATCTTATATAAGCTTCGAGCTATCGGGTTTTTTAAAGATGCCATATATATTGGAATTATTACGAGCGTAAATATTATATTGTCCTCCCTTGTCATTATTGTCACAAAATCCTTTAATAAAGCTAGCTGGCCTTTTGTAATTTCATCGATACTTCTGACTTTTGCTGCGTATTTTCTTGGGATTAATTGAATTTTATAAAAAGTTATAAAAAAACATTTTAGACTTCGCTTCACTAATAGTTACAAGGGTGAGGCGGTAGAGATGCTCGCTCTCTTTCAATCCCTATCATTCACATGAACAGTTTTAAAAAAATTATCATCCTCTTCCTTTTCGCTTCATGCTCTTTTGCATATACCAAACCCCATTCCTTTCAATCGGCTAAAAAAATAGCCCGCGTTATCTTTGCTGAGAATTCACAAACCCTATACTGTGCTTGCCAATTTGATGACAGATTACGAGTAAACCTTAAAAGCTGTCATATGGAAAACGCTTCCCAACATCATCGAGCACATCGGATTGAGTGGGAACATATCATGGCGGCCGATCATTTTGGACATCATCTTACTTGCTGGAACGAAGCCGTTTGCACTCATAAAAACGGAAAACCATACAAAGGTCGAAAATGTTGTGAGAAAGTAGATAAAGCATTCCGTGAAGCAGAGGCTGAGCTTTATAATTTATGGCCAGAGGCGGGACTCGTCAATCAAGCACGCTCTAACTTTCGTTTTATGATGCTTTCTGATGAAAGTACTTTCTATGGGTGCCCTATTAAAATTTCATCAAAACAAAAACGGATTGAGCCACCTGATCGTGCCAAGGGAATAGTCGCCCGAGCTCATTTATTTATGAGTTGGTATTATGATATTCAGTTAAGTCTTTCTCAACGAAAATTATTTGAAGCGTGGGATAAAACTTTCCCACCGAGTGGCGAGGAACTCCTTTGGGCAAAGCGCGTGAAAGCCATTGAAGGTTACCCCAACCCTTTCATTGAAAATCATCTTTATTAACGACAGAAACAATAACAAATAGAGCGATAAAAAGGACTAAGGTTCTTATATCATCATAAAAATAAAATTTAAAACTCTATTGAGAAATTAAATTCACAGTGATATTTTTCCGCTCATATTTTATGGATAATAAGGATTTTTCTATGCCTCTACCCCTTCTTTTAGCGCCTGTCGCTGTGATCGGTGCAAAAGCCACCGTGTCTGTTGGCACTCTAATCGCGAGTATCGTGGTAAGCGGGCTTGCCGGTGGCAGTATTGTTGGACTAGGTGGACTGGCTCTCTGGTATTTAAAGCTGGATTCAAAAACACTAACAAGCCTTGAGCACATGAAAGCCCTCGATGAGCAACACCAAATCACCCAAACCCGCATCCGTACAGCGTCTGAAGGTATTCAAAAAATTGATGTCGAGCTTACTTCTCTGAGCGATGAAATTGACGAAGTAATTGACACCATATCATTGGAACAGCTGCAATTATTATCTGAAAAAATAGCTGAAACCAGTAATTACCTGCAATCAACAGTAAATCTTACACAAAAAACCGGCGAAGAATTACATAAATCATTATTGGGATTAAAAGAGATCGGATCCCAAATCAAGGAAGCAGGTATCAAATCAACCCGAAGAATTTCCATGCTGAATCAATTGCTCGATGAGAAAGAAGAAAAGCTCACCCAAGCAACCAAAGAAATTGCAGCCTTAAATAAAACCGCCACCGAGCAAACCTCGACTCTTGAAGAACTCCAAAACGTCATAAAAAAGCTTACTGATGAAAATCTTCAAAAAACACAAATAATTGAAACGCAGGGCAGTCAAATTAATCAGCTTCAAACCATATGTGGAACTCTTAAACAACAGTGCATGTTCTTTAAGGCAAAACATATGGTAATAGAAGAGCAGCCCGCGCCTACAGCCAGCAATATGCTTAAATAGATTTTTTAAGGAGCCACATCAATGCAAGTACTCATCTGGATTGGAAACCAACTTAAAAATCTAATCGACTGGTTTTCCCCAATTAACAAAGAATATCCCGCCAATGAAACAGGCGAGCTCATAAAACGTAAACTCGAAAGTAAAAGCTGGTTTGATGCCCTAACTGCTTGGTGGATTCAAAAGCACCTTTTGTTAAAAGTAGGTACTTTCACAGGCATAAGCGTTGTGGCAGGTGTGGCAGGATTACTGACTGGCGTGCCTGTTTTGTTATCGCTTGCAGCCCTCTGTTTTTCTATACTCATTCATTCCTTATTTGTTTTCCATGAACGAGCCCGCCATGCTGCCGCCGAAATTATTGCCACAGAACAAAAAGCTTTGGATGAAGATTTAAAAATCAATGTGGAATTTTTTGAAACTGCCGCGGCAAAACTCAACGCCGGAATTGAAAAACTACGAGCCCGACACGACGACCTAGAAAAACATAGCAAATTAATGGATGCGGGAGCCCAGTCACTCGAGCAAAATAATGGAAAACTGTCTGCTGTGGCACATGAGATGGAAAGAGAAGCAACCCGGCTTATCGAACCACAAAAAGAAATTAAAAAAGAATTCGATGCATTAACAACAAATGTGAAAGAACATGAAGATGCGATTGTTGCCTCAACTCTTAAAGTAAGAACCATTGGTACTGCAGCAGCCGAGTTTTCGACCGCAGTTCACAGTTTTGAGCAAAATCAAAAAATATTTTCAGCAGCAACCAGTCGTTTTTGTCACTTCGTCTCAGAGGAAATTTTTTCCAAGCAAAATAATTCACATAATCAAAAAAACGGAAATGAGAGTAAAATTGATCAATTTATTGCCTCCATGAACCAAGAGATAGAAGAAAATGAACGATTAATCCAAGGGTTCAGTCGTACTCCTTCTTGCGGTATGTAGTGAGGCTATTTACTTCGAAGTACAAATTTACAACCACGAGTTTGGCGATAATCATCCCATGACAAATGGAGCTAGTTATCGCCATACGTAATATTTTCTAAAATACTTAACCAATACTTTATCTTACTGGTTAAGATGACTTATCTCATGATCCATAGCATCCTGCATTGCTTTCAATGGAAGCCAATCTTCGATGGGCATTAGGCCAGTTTTTTTTGAAGACTAAATAAACCTGCGAGTTCATCATATTAAGGCTTGAAAGCAATCCATACTCTCCTAAATACTAAATATATTTTACGGATAGAGACGGCAACCCATGGAACCTGATGCTATGTCTATCGTTTGCTCAGTAAACCATGTGAATACCTTCCCATTTTCCTTGTCTATATTTTGATTGATTTATATACAACCAACCGATATATTCTCTTCCCACTTGCATGGCTCATGAGCGAACTATGAGCCTGTGAATCCATAGGACAAAGTCCTCCTAAAATCTTGGGTAGCATTCGATGCAAAATCATTCCATAGCGCCAGAGGCGACAACCTCTACTTGGTCAAACGTGTTTAGTTTATTCAAAGACTATTTCATTCATTCCGATGAAAAACTGCGCGCATGGGCTTTATTAATTGGTACCGGAGTCTGTGTCGTGGGGCTTGTCGCCCTGATGGCTGCATTTTCATGGTGGTCGGCCGGGTTTTGGGCGGTTCTAACCGCCAAAGCGTTGACTCCTTTTTTAATTAGCATGGGACAGTTTAGTTTAATTCTCGGTGCCTTTGTGGGCATTTCCGTTTTAAAAAATTTTCTCATTCAAAAACTTTCCATCTTGTGGCGAAGCTGGCTTACCAAAAAAATTACGTCTGAATTGTTCGAAAGTGAAAACAATTATTTGGAGCTCAAACGATTTTCCCCAGAGATTGATAATATATCTCAACGCATCCAGGAAGACGTAAAATCTTTCGTGGATTTAGCGCTTAATTTAGGCGCGGATTTATTAAATTCCGTGCTTACCTTGGCAACCTTTGTTGGTACTTTATGGATAGTAGGAGGACCACTCGCCTTTACACTGCTTGGCCTTAATGTCGTTATCCCCGGCTATTTAGTTTGGGTAGCCTTAATCCTTGCTGTTTCAGCAACACTCATGACGCATTTAATCGGTAAATCGCTCCCTGCTGCAAACCAACACGTTGAGAAAGCCGAGGCAGACTTAAGGCAGGAATTGGTGCAATTAAATGAAGAAGCGGAAAACATAGCGGAGGAGCACGCCGAAAACTATTACAAAACGACCATCAATAATCAAATTGAGGAAATTAAAATCTCGGCAAATGAAAAGCTTAACACCGACACCGGGTTAATTGCTTTTCAAAGCTTCTATTCGCAATCTGCAGGCATTCTTCCAAATCTGCTGGCAGCGCCTCTTTATTTTAGTGGCCTTATAGAGATAGGTCAGTTAATGCAAATTGGCCTGTCTTTTACCCAGGTGAGCATGTCACTTAGCTGGTTTGCAAATACTTATGAAAACCTATCTAAAATCAAGGCAAGCATTGAGCGCATCACCGAATTAAAAGAACGCTTCGAGAAAGAAGGACTTCAAACAAGCCCCAAAGAAATCGTTAGAAAAGTACGAGACAAAGATTCACTCAAAGTGAAAGGATTAAACATTGCCCCACCGAGAGAAAGCACCGACTACATCCTACGTAACTTGAGCTTAAAGTTTATGCCGGGTGAACACGTTTTGATTAAAGGCGCATCCGGTCTTGGCAAAAGCTCTATTTTTAAAGCCATTGCAGGCACATGGAAATATGGCGAAGGAAAAATTTCAATCCCTTCGGGCAAATCCCTCTATTTTCTACCGCAAAAACCAACCATTCCGAACGACACCCTAAAAGCTGTCTTGGCTTATCCAGAGCCGGTAACTACTTACGCTGAAGAACAATACAGCGAAGCATTAATGGCAGTCGGCAGAATGGAGCATTTTATTTCAAGATTGGATGAGAAACGCAATTGGTCAAAAGAATTGTCAGGAGGACAGCAACAAAAAATCGCTTTCGCACGGGTTTTATTAAAAAAACCCGATTGGCTTTTCCTCGATGAAGCGACTTCTTCGCTTGATGAAGAAAGTGAGGAGCATGTTTATAAGATGGTAAAAGCATTAAAGACTACGACCATTATCAGCATCGCGCACCGTACTACTGTGGAAAAACATCACTCCAAAATAGTATTTTTCAATGCCAATGA
>NZ_RZGS01000056.1 GCF_003989745.1 Legionella septentrionalis | reverse complement strand
TTTGGATTCTGATTTGTCAGTACAATTAGCAAGTCTTCACGAGAATTTTTGCTCCCTGCTAAATAAAGAGATTGACCAAAAACGTGAACTTTCATACCAAATACTTGTTGCTGATAGGGGGGCAGATGATTAAATAATTGGGCTGAGGTCTTAAATTTCTTTCTTCCAATACAAATGTCTATATTCCCTTTAATCCGTAAATAAAAGGGGATATTCTCTGCTACAAGCCAAGCGATAAGTGCTTTGTTAGGAAATTCTCGGTCACCGAGTATGCCTTGTATCGATTCTTTACCAAACGTATTAATAAATCGAGATAACAATTCGATTTGTTCTTTAGCTGTTGTACTTCCTGCTTTGTTAAGCAAGCGCCAAAATATAGGAATGGCAATCCCTTCATAACAAATCGACAACATAAATACGTTGATTTTTGCCTTCCCCCAATACCAATTTGTCCTGTCAATAGCTATATAAACTTTCTGGTGTGAAGTAAAAAATAACGAATAAATCCAACGAGCAATCCAGATAAAATCTAATTCAAACTTTGAAAAAAAACGATAGATTCTTTTGTAGCGTGATTCAATGCTTGCTTTATTAACATCCATTGCAACAGCTATTTCGCTTAAATTGATACTTCTCACCATAAATAGCGCTAACAACATTTGTGCAAAACAGTCTATTCGAGACTTGTGCCAATTTAATTGCTGACTTAAAATGCCTCTCAACTCGCTGATATATTTCATATTTACATCCTTTTTTAAGACAAAATGATTATATGAAATACATTTAAAATCAGCGAGTTATTTCGACCCCATACCATTTATAATCGGTTTTTGTCCGGCACAAAGGTGGGGCTTTCGTTTGACAGTCTTGTTCATTGGCCAGTATCTAAGCTGGTATCTATTACAACGAGCATTAGAATTGCAACGTTCTATTCCGATCATTCATTTCTCCGTGCACGCAGGAAAAATCAGCGTGATTTTGATAAGCCTTTATATAAAGAACGCCATTTAATCGAATGTTTCTTTAACAAAATAAAGCATGTTAGAAGAATATTTGCCAGATTTGCTAAAAAAGCATCTTCTTTTGCTGGTTTCTTTTTTTATACTTATTTTATACATGAGACAAAGTGCGCAGCACCTAGAGCGAGTTCCCAGTCTGGTCCTGGCTCTATGGGGTGATTTTTTGCTTGTGAATGCTTGTAGGCAAACAAAATGACACCTGCCGCTGTTGCCCCAGCCCTTAATAAAAGATTATCCAGTTGTAGCGAATTTATGCTATTTTACGCATCCTTAGAAAATCAAGTATAAACGCTTGGGAGTATCAATTTTTTTAAATTATTTCAATAAACTTGCGGCTTGATTAAGCTTTGAATTCAAGGCATTGACAAATGAAATCCGCTTCGGTGTAATGTGTTCTAATTTCATTAACTATGACATACCCTTGAGCACGTATCATTTACCCCCACAAGAGCATAGCCGGGTTCAGGCTTATGTAATTTTTTTTCTGGCAGCTTCGTTTTATTTGTATGAATTTATTTTGCAGGTAGCTCCCAGTGTCATGGCTGATCCCATGATGAAAACTTTCCGGGTCAGTGCGGAAGGCTTTGGTGTGATTTCAGCGTTTTATTTCTATGCTTATGCGCCGATGCAATTGCCGGCAGGCGTGTTATTTGATCGCTATGGGCCGCGCAAGCTCATGACGGGTGCCCTGTTACTTTGTGCCGCAGGTTCATTCTTTTTTGCATCGACCGACAGTGTCGTTACTGCGTCATTGGGACGATTTTTAATCGGTATTGGTTCTGCTTTTTCCTTTATTGGCGTATTGGTTTTATTATCCCGCTGGTTCCCGCCGCAACACTTTGCCATTTTGGCAGGTATAGCTCAATTGATGAGTTCTGTGGGTGCAATGTTTGGCGAGATGCCGCTTGCATCGCTTATCGAGCATGTGGGTTGGCGGCAAGCGAGTTTTATTCTGGCAGGCGTTGGCGTTTTGTTGGCTATGCTGCTTTGGGCGGTAATTCGTGATTATCCGCATCAACCGACACAAGCATTGCCTACGCAACGTTTCCGCGATGAATGGCGCCGTTTGCTGGAGGTTTGCAAGCATTCATATACCTGGTTAACCGGGGCATATGCGTTTGCCATCTGGACTCCCATTGCCGTCTTTGCAGCCTTGTGGGGCGTTCCTTATCTTGAAGAAAAATACCAGGTTAGCGTAGTCGTTGCTTCCGGGTTGTGCAGTATGATTTGGCTGGGAATTGGTGTCGGCAGTCCGTTGTTAGGCTGGGTTAGCGATCGGTTTTATAATAGACGCCTGGCCTTGGCAATCAGCTCCGTTTTAGGATTGGCTGCCACCTTGATTTTGCTGTATGTGCCGGGTGTGCCGATGCAGTGGATGTATGCGGTGCTTTTTGTTTTAGGCCTTGGTGCGGGTGGGCAAACCGTAAGCTTTGCCGTCGTGAAAGACAATAACCCAGCGCATTTGGTGGGGACTGCTTCGGGCTTTAATAATTTATCCGTGCTGATTGGCGGCGCTGTATTCCAGCCTTTGGTGGGCGTGATACTACATCGCAGCGAAGGGTGGCAGCTTGTCAACGGCATCCATGTATATGCTCTTGGCAGCTATCAAAAAGCTTTATTCATCATGCCTCTTTGCTATTTAATCAGTTTGCTCGTTGCTGTTCTTTTTTTGAAAGAATCTCATCCAGGCAGGAAATAAGCCTATTAAAAAATCAACTGGAAAGGATGCATGCTGGTTTTTAAAATTTTCTTTGCGATGCTTATTCTTTTGGTAAGCATCGCGTCGGCTGCAAAAAGCGATTTCTCAAAAAGCTTATATTGCAATGATTATGCAGACAGCATCCAAAAATATGCTTGCCTCACTGAACATGCGGTGCAGGGGATAAAATGGGTTTATGAATCTTCAGGCATCAAGCTTACCGATGATGAAACCAGGATTCTGCAAGCCATTGAAGCAATGAATTTAATACAAAATATTGCCAGCGCAGGTCGGTATGCTTACCTCAAACATACACAAAGGGAATTTAAATCTCCCTTGATGCATGAGCAGAATGTGTGTTTGCAAAACAGTTTTGGCATTTGCGGCAACCATCAATACCTTTTTGTAGAAATATTAAAACATTTAGGCTTAAGCGTGCGCCCGGTGGATTTTTATTATTCATTCAATCATGAAAATCACAATCATGCGGCCGCCGAAATCTATGTCAATGATCACTGGGCTTTTTTCGATATAACCTGGGGAGGTTTCTGGGTACAACATGATTTGTTTACCCCGTTAAGCCTGGAAGCCATATTAAAAAGAAAAGGGACATTAATTGCAGGAAGCAACAGTTGGTATATTGCCAAGAATCATTTAAATCGGGTTAAACACTATCCCGATGTTTTTTCTTATCTGCACGGTAAAGATTTACAAATTTTAAGAAATAAATCAGGGATATTGCGAATCCGCTTTAAAAACGGGGAAGCTGATTTTAACCACTTGCCTAACTACTTCGGTAAATCAGAAAATGGGCGCTCTCTTAAAATAAAATTTCAAAATCCTGCGGCTCTTCAGGCTTTACTGCACATCGAAAATATAGGGGGCTATTGCGAGCATTCCTATATTAAGGCTGGAAGCCAGCGCTTTACCATAGTTAAAGGTAGCAGTCGCCTCGTTATTCCACCCAATGGGTTGCTGGAGATAGAAGGAAAAGATCCCATCTGTTATCTCGTTATAAAAAATTTAAAGGAAATTGCCTGGAGTTAGCCATGCTTGCCGTTAGAGCATGCATGGCTTTTACACGTGAATTCTAGTAAATTAAGCAGTTTTAAGATTTGAACTGTTAAAGAGGACTATTAGGGCCATGCTGAATACGTTGATTAAGAAAATGTTTGGTAGCCGCAATGAGCGGACGTTGCGGCGCATGGAAAAAACGGTGCTGGCCATTAATGCTTTTGAAGAACAGATGCAAGCTTTAACGAATGAACAATTAGCTGCTAAAACTGCCGAATTTAAATCGCGCCTGGCAGAAGGTGAAACGTTGGATGAATTGCTGGCCGAAGCTTTTGCTGTGGTACGGGAAGCGGCGGTTCGTACTTTGGGTTTGCGCCATTTTGATGTGCAGTTAATTGGCGGCATCGTGTTGCATGAGGGCAATATTGCCGAGATGCGCACCGGTGAAGGTAAAACATTAGTGGCCACTCTGCCTGCCTATTTGAATGCTCTGAGCGGGCGCGGGGTACATGTGGTTACCGTGAACGATTACCTGGCCAAACGCGATAGCCAATGGATGAAGCCCGTTTATGAGTTTTTAGGCTTAAATGTAGGTGTTATTTATCCAGACATGCCTCATGAAGAAAAGCAAGCTGCTTATCGTGCCGATATTTTATACGGTACAAATAATGAATTTGGTTTTGACTATCTACGCGATAATATGGCATTTAGCCTTGAAGATAAGGTCCAGCGCGAGCTAAATTTTGCCATCGTGGATGAAGTGGACTCCATTCTCATCGACGAAGCACGAACTCCTTTAATCATTTCCGGCGCCTCCGAGGGCAGTTCAGAATTGTACATTAAAGTCAATCAGCTCATCCCCAATTTAAAAATGCAGCAGGAAGAAGGGGATAGCGGGGATTATACGATTGATGAAAAACAAAAACAGGCTCATTTGACGGAGGCGGGGCATCAGCACATCGAAGAGCTTTTGGTAAAAGCAAATCTACTGGACCCTGGTGAAAGTCTTTATCATGCCAGTAATATCATGTTGATGCATCATGTGAGTGCCGCATTAAAAGCACATGCGTTGTTTCATCGCGATGTGGATTACATTGTACAAAACGATCAGGTGGTTATTGTTGATGAGCACACAGGAAGAACCATGCCTGGCAGGCGCTGGTCTGAAGGCTTGCATCAAGCAGTCGAAGCCAAAGAGCATGTTTCCATTCAAAATGAAAATCAGACGCTGGCTTCTATTACCTTTCAGAATTTTTTCCGTTTATACAATAAATTATCCGGGATGACGGGTACGGCTGATACAGAAGCTTATGAGTTTCAGCAAATTTATAATTTGGAAGTTGTGGTTATTCCTACGAATAAACCCATGCGCCGCGTCGATCAGCCTGATTTGGTTTATTTAACTCAAGAGGATAAATATCAAGCTATCATTCAAGACATACGCGAATGTGTAGAGCGTAAACAACCCGTGTTGGTGGGCACTGCATCCATTGAAGCATCTGAGCTGCTGAGCGGCTTGTTGAAAAAAGCGGGTTTAAAGCATCAGGTTTTAAACGCAAAGTTCCATGAAAAAGAAGCTCATATTATTGCTGAAGCCGGGCGGCCGGGCGCTGTTACCATTGCCACCAACATGGCAGGCCGTGGGACTGATATTGTTTTGGGTGGGAGTCTGGCCACGGAGCTTGCTGAACTATCTGCTGATGCAAATGAGGAAGCCCGTGAGGCGGTCCGTGAAGATTGGCAGAAACGCCATGAAATGGTACTTGCTGCCGGTGGCTTGCGCATCATCGGCTCTGAACGCCATGAATCGCGGCGTATAGACAACCAATTACGCGGTCGAGCCGGCCGGCAAGGCGATCCGGGTGGCAGCCGCTTTTATTTGTCGCTTGAAGATCATCTCATGCGGATTTTTGCTTCCGAGCGTGTCGCCAATATGATGCGGCGTTTGGGAATGAAACCAGGCGAACCCATTGAACATAATTTGGTAACGCGGGCTATTGAAAATGCACAACGCAAGCTGGAAGGATATCACTTTGATGTAAGAAAACAGTTGTTGGATTATGACAACGTCGCTAATGATCAGCGTAAAGTGATCTATACGCAGCGCGCGGAAATCATGGCGATGCCTGACCCACTAGAAGCTGTGCATTCCATCCGCATCGATGTTTTAAGCAGTTTGGTGGATAGTTATATTCCCCCGCAAAGTTTGGAAGATCAGTGGGAAGTAAAAACCTTGGAGCAAGTGCTTGCTGATGATTTCAAACTGAAAGCACCAATCCGTCAATGGATTAATGAGGATCACTCCATTCAACCTGAACAGATAAAAGAAAAAATTATCGAATTGAGCGAAAAACAATATCAAGAAAAAGAAGATAGAATTGGGCGTGAAGTGCTTGCCCAGTTTGAAAAGTCGGTCATTTTACAGACTTTGGATAATCATTGGCGCGAACATCTGGCTGCCATGGATTATCTGCGCCAGGGAATTCATTTGCGTGGTTATGCCCAAAAAGATCCGAAACAAGAATATAAACGCGAGGCATTCACTTTATTTTCTACCATGCTGGACAATATGAAATACGATATTATCCGCCTGCTGTCTTCTGTAGAGATACAAACGGAAGAGGATGTGGAAGCAGTTGAGGAGCAACGCCGCGCTGAACAAATTCATAAAATGCAATTTATTCACGAAACGGAAGAGCAAGAAGCTGAAGAAAATGCAGTGACCACATTCAAGCGCAGCGGTAAAAAAGTGGGTCGCAATGACCCTTGTCCTTGCGGTTCTGGTAAAAAATATAAAAGCTGCCATGGAAGCATTGCATGAAAGTAGCCGTGGCGGTTATTACGGATGCAAGGCAGCGTATTTTAATCACGCAGCGTTCGCAGAAAACCACGCACGCCGGTTATTGGGAATTTCCTGGAGGCAAGCTTGAAGCCGGCGAGGAAGCGACTCTTGCTTTAATTCGAGAGATCGAAGAAGAAGTAGGGCTTGAAGTACTGCACTACACTTTTCTGGGCGAGGTTAATCATACCTATAGCCAGCACCGTGTATCTTTATTAATTTACCATGTGGATAAGTTTTCAGGAGAAGCTTATCCACGGGAAGGGCAAATGGATTTGCGTTGGGTAGATGCTAATAGCTTGCAGCAGTTTGCCTTCCCTGCGGCCAATCTTGAAATAATTAAGCTTTTAAAAAAACAACATATCATTTACAGGTAGGGCTGTGATTCGTCGTTACCTCAATTCTTGAACACCTTGCGCGTACACATAGACTTACTTTATTGACCCGGTTTGAGCATTTAAGTTTTAACTGTGTGCTTCCAGTTTTAGGTTCAAAAAGCGAAGAATAGGTATTAAAAGTCAACGTTTCTCATAATGAATTTTCAAGAGAATTCATGCATTAAGACATTTTAATGGGAGGGGTTCGACTCGATTAAATTGCTGCAAATCCTGAAGAAGGCTGCATGCTCATTGAGCGCCTGTTACCAGGAACATGATGGGTTGATGAAAGGGAGTTTGAAATAGGTGCGTTTTAAGAAATTGACTTGACTGTATTTAATGGTGAACGAGTCTTAAGCTGGTGTATTATTCGAGCCATTTTATGTGTTTGTTGGTATGTTGAGGACACTATGCTTGAAAAAGCGCGTCAGCTCACGGTTTATGCCGAACGTTAATAACTGATGATTTAACTCAAGTGACTTATAAGGGATAAGATGAAGTTAACCTATGAATCTGAGCCAAGACAAGAAGATATTGATATTTTAAGTCAAGGTATTTCTGAGTATGCTTATTTAAAGAAAAGGCAACAACCTATAGAGTCCTTTGCTTTTTTTTTTCCGTGATGCAGATGAACTTATTATTGGTGGCTGTAATGGCAGTATGTATTATGGCTGTCTCTATATTGATCAATTATGGGTGGATGAGCGTTACAGAAAACAAGGAATTGGAAAGCAATTGATTGAAGCGAGTGAGTGTTTGGGAAAACAAAAAAAATGTCGTTTTTCTACCATTAACACCATGGATTGGGAAGCTTTAGGTTTTTATCAGAAATTAGGGTATGAAGTTGAGTTTCAACGTGATGGGTATGAACATCATTCAACTTTATATTTTTTAATTAAGAAATTTAGGCAACGTCCCTAAAGTTTTTTAGACAAGATTTCATCTTAAATTGAGCACAAATTTTTCTATTTCACTTCGATCTACCCCCTCTCCCGCGATAGGAGCTTTGATAGTATGATGATGC
>NZ_RZGS01000055.1 GCF_003989745.1 Legionella septentrionalis | reverse complement strand
GGGCATCATCATACTATCAAAGCTCCTATCGTGGGAGAGGGGGTAGATCGAAGTGAAATAGAAAAATTGGTGCTCAATTTAAGATGAAATCTTGGCTAAAAAACTTTAGGGACGTTGCCTATTAAAACACCTCAATTCTTGCCATGAAAATCGGATTTACTGCAAACCTTCTTCTTGTAAAGACTTCTGCACAGATGCTCTTTTTGACAAATTTTTAAAATAATCAGACAAATTAGGGCAATTGTCCAAATCTATTTTAAAATGCCGCGCCCAAGAGAGCATGACAAACAAATAAGCATCGGGTAAGGTAAACTCATCTCCTAATAAATAAGACTTGTTCTGCAATTGTTTGTCTACGAAAGCAAATTTGTTTTTAATCATTGGAATAAAAATGCTTTCTTGTAAGTCTTTGGAAATATTAGGGTTAAACAAAGCACCAAAGGATTTATGCAATTCAGTAGTAATATAATTTTCCCACTCGAGCACGCGATAACGCTTAAATTCCTCAATAGGGGGTAATAAGTTATAAGCTTTTTTCTTATCAGCCAAATACTGGTGGATCACCGCATTTTCAGTGAGGATTTCACCGTCATTGGTTTCCAGGGTCGGGACCGCACCCTTGGGATTTATGGTTAAAAAATCGCTGCCCTGTTCCGTTTTTTTGGTTTTCAGATCCACTGCTTCATATTCACACGGTAAGCCCAATTCATTGATTAGGATATGTGCAGCTAATGAACAAGCTCCTTTTGTATAGTATAGTTTCATGGTTTTTTATCAAATTAATGGAGGAGTTATCATCTTAGTCAAATAGTAAAATCCCTGCAAATAGCAAATGTCATGTAAGCTGCAAGAATTCATGAATTATCTGGAATTATCTTATTTATTTACCAAAGCCGTTTTTAACTCTTGCGCAAAATCATGCTCTAAGGCAGAGCGTATTTTATTGCAAAGCGCATCTTTACAACTTTGGAATTTGCAAGGCGAAAGTGCATTTAACTTATGCAAAAGCTCATTCTTCCAGGGACGCAATAAAAATAAGGAACCGCTCTCGTTTTTTGCAATACTTTCCTGAATTAAGGCAAAGCTGTTGCGAATGATTTGAGCTGCTTTTTGTTTTTGCTGGTACTCCACGGTTTTTAACTGTTTTTGCAAAAATGAAGGCTCACATTGTTTTAACAGCTCTTGCTCCAGTTTGCGCATTTTATGCGCCAGAGCATGGGTTTCATCAATCACCTTAAACAGATTTTCCTCTTGGGAAAAGAACAAGTTCGTTGCGTCCATTTGCCGGTTTAAAACTTTCTTATTATGTAAATCAATACATTCCTCTACAGTAGAAATGTAGCGAGCAGCCGGTCTTTCCGCCAATACCTCAACGATGCAATCAGAGCCAAAAGGAGGTTCTACAATCAAATACCCCAGCTTGTGTTTTCTTATCTCCATATGATTAAAATCTTCCGGAATCAGCTGGTATCTTACCGTTTCAGCTAATACTCCTTTCCCTAACTTCGCATGATAAGAATGATGCATGGAAATCAAGGGGTCAACATGTAATACATAGCTTGCCAAAATATATTCATATTGCAAATCAATTGAATTGGCCGTAACGCAATATTCAATCTGTTTCGGCAAAATTTCATTGGGCATCATCTCTGTGTTGATGCGTTCTTCTAAAAAACTTTTACTGTGTTCCAATTCATGATCCAAACAAATATCAATTGCTTGGGTAAAGCAAGCGCCTCCTTTTGTAGTCACTTCAAAAACACTTCCAGTCGTCACCGTATAACCTTCCTTTGTAGTGATGTGGTGCGCATGAAAATCTGGATTGTCTCGTTGTTGGGAAAACAGAGGTTCTCTTTTATTGTAAGTCACATCAATGTCGGAAGGCGTACTTTTGCAAAAGGCGTGAATAATGGAAGGGCATCCTCCTTCAACATACAGGCACATATTTAAAAGATCGCCATGTTTATTGCGTATGGCAAAAGAACTTAATAACACGTGCACATTAGGTTCAAGCTTATCAGCCATATTTCCTATTTTAAGGTATAAATTCTGAAATTCTTCTTCCGTTAGAGGTTGATCAGGAGTATATAAGGAAAATTCAGGTAAAGATAAACGCGTAATATAGTTTTCTTTTTCTTTTTTTATATGAAAATTTCCTTTTACATCTTGCTCGCAATAATTTGCCCGGTGTTCCTCATTCGCCAAATTAAACAAAAAGGAAATATGGACTCCCAGCCTTTCCACGGCAGGCTGTAGATAGGGATTGGTATCATTAACCGCTTCGCCATACCGTGCAGGCGGTGTCCTCACCACTAAATCACGAACATAAATATCTTGATTCATCCGGCTGATGGCTTGCCGATGGCGGGAAGATAAAAAATTTCCTTTTTTAATTTTCTTGCGGTAGCTTAAGTAAGCCGGCAGTAAATCATCGATAAACATACAAGGGTGCGCTGAAAGAACAATATTATGCAGATGGATTTATATGTTCAGTATAGACGATTATGAAAGATAAGCCCGGCATACAAAAACCACGATGAAAGCATTAAGGTATCCAATTTAAAGCGCCATGGATACCTAATGCCATCCAGCTAGCACTACCCTATATTACATTCCTGTATTCACTCGGAAATTTTCCTGCTCCACAGATGCAGGAGCCTCAGGGACGGCTGTGGATTTAAATAAACCAAAATATTGCTGAAAAGATTGTTTATCTCCTTTGCTCACGCATTGTTGATATTTTCTCTTTTCCTCATCGACGGAGATGTTGGTCCTTTGATACCGATGGCGATATTTTAGATAATCCTGATGGATGGTTAGGGCGATGGAAGAAAGCTCCTTGATAGCTGCAGGATGTTTGCCAGTTGCATGCGGTGGCACCTCTTCCTCCATTGCAATCGTTTCTTCCATAGTCTGTTCATGGGATGCCTTGGCTGCAATCTTCTCCTGAGGGTCTTTGCGCACGGTTAACCTCGATTCTCCTTCTTTAACCAACTCTTTAATTTTTCTATTATTTTCAATGAGAATAGGCTCTTCCCCAAAAGCGGCAACTGCCGTACTGATAATCCGTGCAAATAATTTCAAGGGTAAAAATACAGTAGAAACGGCTAAATTTATTCCGAGAATAATGCGAGACACTCCTTCCGCTATACGAGCAAAAAAAGAAAAGATGCTGGTAACAGCATTACTAATGCGCGTTTCATTACCGGCTGGAAAAATAATCCCATATAGGCCATTGAAAATTTCGACGGGCAAAGCCGTAACGATTTGCAAAGCCCCTAACAGCAAATTGTAAATGGCGCGGAAGGGCAACATTACATCGCGTAATGCATAAAACCATGACTTGTAAGGTTTTACGCTTTCCCGTATATTTTTCCCAATTTCGCGTAAAATAATTACACTGTTTTGGGGTCTAAGCGTTAACACGCTTTCTAAAGCACGGCCATCATATTCGTAAGCATGCGTCCATTCCGGCAGGGATGGAGTGGTATAAGCCGGGCTTTCCCCATCAAACCATTCATCGCTGTCTGATGAACGTGAAGTCAATTCAAGTGTGGGGAGTAGAGCTATATCTTTAACGTTTCGATCAATTTGCCGGATGACATTCACAAAATGAGGTTTTGCAATGGGTCTTCGTTTAATACCTGCTTCCTGCACGTCACGAATGGCTTTAAGATGCCCCAGATATAAGTCCACCGTTTTTTCAGCTGTCTCCCCGCGCATTAACAAATCGCTGCGGAAAATAAATTGCAAAGTTTTAAACAAGCCAACCAAAGCGCCAATCCTGTAAACGCTATAATTGTGTACTTCCCTTACTTTTTGTGGTGCATAAACCTCTTGAAACCAGGTTTGATGCTGCTCCAACCCCTCGTGCCTTTGCCCAAACGGTTTGACCAGACTTGGGAATGCTGCTGCCGAAGCTTCAACTCCTGCATTAATGCCTTTAAAGTACGAAAGGCCTAATTTGGCATCACCTGCTAATAAAACATCACAAGGGTGTTCCCCATTCAATTTTTTATAAGTCAAATTTGCAAAAGTCGCTGGGGCTTCATTGACGCTGATGGTTGCTTTATCCAGGCTTACAATGTCATATTCATGAGTAAAGTGACGCAATCTTAAGCCCAAATAACCTTTAAGCTGCTGCATTAAAATTTCGGGAACTTTCTCCATCCGCTCATCATCTTCTCCGGAAAAAGGCATAATGGGATTTCCCGACTTAGCAAATTTTTCCAGGATTTGATAATGTTCTTTGCTAATCATCATTTGGAAAGTAACCGGGGTCTTGCCGTGCGCATCCTTCTTGCCTACGTATTCATCACAAGTAAGACCATAATTTTGCATGAAACGCACTTGGGTGGCTAAAGGCATAGGGGTTACGTCCCCCTCTACCTCAAAACGGAATTGCAAAACAAAATCAAATTCTTTTTTAATGGTATTACCGGCATGATAATTTCGGGCAGCAGCAGTCCTTAATTCCAATTTAAGCTTATGATCAAGATCATCAGGGTGATGGTAAGATTCAGGAGCTTTTATCTCAGTAACTATGTTTCGTACTTCGCTGCCATCTAGGGCTTTCATGGAGTAGGTAAATTTGCGATCTTCGCTGAGGCTTAAATAAATTTTATTTTCCTCAAGACTTGTATTTTCCGCAGCCATTGCAAATTCATACTTATCGATTTCACCCATAATTTGTTGGGAAATTACACTGCGCGTACCATCGGCGCCAAGAATTAAATTGGCATTTTTATATTTATCCAAAATTTCTGACTTCACATCTGTAATACCCCGTCCTGTAATAAGATGTGCTCCCAACTCTACGGCACGGTTTTTCAGCAAATGTTCTACTTCGGAAATTCGTATATAGGGATTTTTTTTGACGCGATCGCGAAATTCCTTTATGGCTGGATCCTCGCCCAGCTGAGGATGGGCGCTAGCCTGCAAAAATTTGTCAATCTGCGTGTAATCCATGTGTAAGGTATGATTCCGCTTATATTCATCAAACTTTTCCAGGATGACAAGCTTCATGCCTTTATGGTGGGATAACAAACCGATGGTATTTAATAAACCTATTGGACCCGCCCCCACAACTACTGTTTCCACTTCCTCATCGGCTGGAGCTTGGCATACCGTTAAAGCCCCGAAAATTCCTTTTGCATTTTTATATTTTTTATAAAGATCCGTTTCGACATTACTGACGTTTAACAAGGGATCAAAATCTGCTCCGTGGTAACGTGCTACATTATGTAAATAGTGAAGCAATTCCTCCCACGTTTTCCCTTGTCGCCGAGTCTTGACTTCCTTGATGACATCCTCGTCTTTACAATCTTTTAAAATATGATCGATGAATGACTCATATTGAAGTAATGCAGTTAAATCTTCTTTGCTCAGGCCTTCTCTGCCTTTTTGCGTTTGATTTTTTTGCTTGAAATTCTTTATGCTGGAAAGTACGAATTCATCTTCATAACCGCTTAATAATTTATCAATAAAAGATAGCGGGAAAATTTCTTCCCTATTCTTTAAATACGTTTCAATAAGAACCGTTTTAGGTTTCAGGGGCAATGCCCCAATGCCGAGATTAATGGCTTGTATGGCTGCAAAAAAGTCATTCCCGACAATGACATAATCTACTTCTTCCGGTTTATAAACGTAAATTCTTTCAGCAGGCATAAACATCTCGAATTACAAAGTGATTCATAATTATAGCAAAAAACAAAAATTAATGTAGATTTAAAGATCAAAAAGAACATTATATTACCAAATTAAAAGCAGATAATACAATATATTATAAGATATTGATGCCAAGACAGCCGCAAAGTGGAGATTACTATTCTTGCGGCCGTAGTTGAAATAAATTAATTGCCGACCCGCCACCCAGAAGAGCGCGACGTTGATGTACTGGTGCATTGGCTGCCATCCGCCGTGCAATTTTGGCTGGAAGTGGTTATGGTTTTGCTTTTTCCATGCTCGTGATGCGGTACGGAACTTCCCAATGCGCCAATCAAATTATTCAATGGTGCATTCTGCTCGGCAATTATTGCCCTGTCATTTTCAGCACGCTGCCTTTCTGCCTCCCGCTCATTGTATGAGCGGATTACTTGCGCTTGCTGCCCAGGAGTCAAACTTTGCCACTGTTCTTTGGATAAACCAAAATAAGTAGGTGCGCACGCAGACACGGCGAATGCCAACACCAAACCGATCATGCAACGTTTCATAATTACCTCAGTGGCAGGAAATACTACGGATTATACCAATATTCATGCAAACAGATCATGTTTTTTTGAACCCTTTGCTTCATTGAAAATCACAAAACTCCTCAAAGAAAATTAAATAAACAGGTTCGCACCTAGGCAGTAGCTTAGAATACAAACAAGCTAATAGCTTTAACTCTGTGTTTGTATATATTGTCCTTATTGAGCAGATCCATTACAGTATTAGGTATTTTTACAAAGTATTTGCAGCAGACATCGTCTAGATTTTTATGTTCATTTAATTTTATGTTAGGCTTGTTCAAACAAGCAAAGGACCGCATTTCGTTATGCATGATGAAACCATTACATTTCAACTGGCAACCCATTATCTGCCCAAGGTTGCGCTACGCCTTGAATGCTTGTTTCTTACCGTTGAGCAAGCTTGTGAAGAAATCCACCCAGTCATTCATCATTATGCGCTGAAAAACGTGATTGAAATTATAAAATTGATTGAAAAACCAGAGCTTAAAAGCCGTTTTTTAAAAGAGTTAATGCGCATTGAACATACGATAAACAAGTCACAAATTACCATATCCAACACGCTCTATGCTAATTTGTTCGTCCAAGTCCAGTTTTTAAATCATGTGGCGGGGCGTTTTGGTGAATCCATCCACATCAATCCTTTCTTGCAATCCATTCGTTTTGCCCAAACCGGAGATTACAGCGATTGCGAAATTTATTCGCCGCAATTACTGCTCTGGCTAGAGAGTGAACCGGAAAAGAGGCAAGCTGATTTAAATAAGTGGCTGCAGCAATTAAAATCCTTAAAAGATACGGTTTTTATCTATCTGGCTTTGCTACGCAATACCGCCGAATTTGACAAAATTGATATCTACAATGGGTTTTACCAACGCTCACTACCGCCTAAAACTTCCTGCCACCTGATATTGCTTAGAATGAATAAGAGTTGCGGGATTGTTCCAAAAATGCAGCTTGGACAGCATGGGTTAAGCATCACCTTGTGCGACAATTCAATGAATAAGTTACGCCATACAGAAGCCCCAATCTATCTAGGCATATGTAATTTTAATTAGCTGGCAAGCTTTTATAGTTTTGCATTAACCATTCAGAAACAGGCGTTGTTTTTAAGGTCAAAAATTGTGATCTTAAATTATAAATATTATTTACCTAATCCTTTCCAGGGCTCCCCAGGCAGACGGTGCACTACTTCATCATCGAATAAATATTGTTATATTCATGCAACATCATAGTCATAACTCATATTCTCAGCGCAAGTGCCAATAATAGCCACATTATCTGGCATAATGATAGCGTCATAGCCAATGACATCATTACCAATCACGGTGCTTTCTTACGATCTCTATAAAAGACGCTTCAGGCCAAAAGATTGGAAAACAATGACTGGCACCATACAAAACAAATTTGACGTTGGTGGCTATTTGGCAAAATTTATCAATGATGAGTCATCGCCAATAAAATCGAAATGGTAGAGCACGTTTTTTTCAAAATTATGGGCATCAACCGGATCATCATAATAAATATAATCTCCAACAATGTTTAATGATATTCTTAAAACGGTACGCTCAAATCCTTGTATTGGATACAATTCGTTGGATCAGAGTACATTATTAGGCAACGTCCCTAAAGTTTTTTAGCCAAGATTTCATCTTAAATTGAGCACAAATTTTTCTATTTCACTTCGATCTACCCCCTCTCCCGCGATAGGAGTTTTGATAGTACGATGATGCCCTTCGCGGGAGAGGGTTGGGGAGAGGGAATGTCACGGATGGTCATTGATGACGAGATGTGGTCTCGTTTAGAAAAATTACTTCCAAAGCCTAAAGGCCGACATGGTGAAGAT
>NZ_RZGS01000054.1 GCF_003989745.1 Legionella septentrionalis | reverse complement strand
TCTAATTTGTTCCACATTTTGTCATCAATAACAAATCTTGACATCCATTTGCTCCATTTTCACTATGGAGGCTTTTTATCAGATTTTTAATAGTTTGAAAAACTTTAAAAACACGCCCTAACTAAATTTTGTTATTTATTATTGTTTTTTTCGCAGGGGATTGCTGCTTCACCCTGGTGGACTGGCCCTTTACTAGCTCCTGCAGGAAAAACAATCCCCCCGGGGCATGTTAATTTTGAACCCTATGCTTTCTATACACTTTATGCTGAACAATTTAGAAACTTTGAAGCACTGCCCATCGTGACCTTGGGAATTCTGGATTTTTTAGATATACAAGCTTCTGTCCCCTATGATGTGAGCTGGAAAGGGGGGCAGAGCGGTAAGGATTTTGGCGATTCAAGCTTTGGGGTGGGCTTGCAGCTTTTTAGGCAAAAAGAAAATTCTTGGGTGCCCAATGTGCGGTTATTGGTCCAAGAGATTTTCCCTTCTGGAAAGTTTAACCATTTAAATCCAAATAAATTGGGCACAGATCAAACTGGCATTGGTTCTTACCAAACTTTAGTAGGCCTTAATTTTCAGAAATTAACGCATTTTTATGGCGAGCATTATTTGCGCACGCGCTTGGGATTGGCTGTGGTTTCGCCCAGTGATGTTCTGGTCGAGGGCTTCAATGCCTTTGGCGGTAGCCCGACTACGCATGGAAAAGTAAAGCTAAATAATAGTTACTCAGTGAATTTGGCTTTTGAATATTCGCTAACTCAACATTGGGTCCCTGTCTTTGAATTGCTGTATACGGAAACCGGGACATCCACGTTTGCCGGTAATCCCGGTTTTACTCCAGGTGGTGCTGTAGGCAGTATTGGCAGCGGGGGCAGTAGCAATATTTCTCTGGCACCGGCATTGGAATATAACTTTAATGAATCCATAGGAATTATTGCAGGGGTATGGTTTTCAGTGACTGGTCCTCACGCTGCGAGGTTCGTGTCCAATGTCATTGCTCTTAATATTTATTTCTAGGAATATTACGCTCTGCCTTGAGCCTGATGCTGGCGTGGTGTAGATTAGCTGCTTTTGTTGTGAAGAAATTATGAGACCCGTTATTCATTTATCCTCCAGCAAGCAAGGTGCTGTGCGTCGAGGTCACCCGTGGATTTTCCCTAAAGCAATTCAGCGTCATAGCGGAAAGCTTAGCACCGGCGAGTTAGTGGACGTGTATAGCGCCGAAAGCGAAAGTATTGGGGTAGGCGTTTACAATGAACATTCCTTGTATCGAGTGCGGATGTTGGCGCAAACATTTGAATCGCTCAACACGGATTCATGGGAGGGATTAATTGCTGAGCGGTTGCGCCAGGCTCTACTATTGCGTAAAAGCTTGGACTTGCCTAATGCAACAACTACAGCTTACCGATTATTCAACAGTGAAGGAGATGGGCTATCCGGTTTGACCATCGATCGGTTTAATCACATCAGTGTGGTTTCCAGTACCGCCTATTGGGTGGAAGCCCATAAGGAGATAATATCAAGTTGCCTGCGTGCGCTTTTGCCGCATGATGAAGTGATTTGGCTGCCGCAAGTCAAGTCCCTGGCGCAAGACGGATGGGAACGGCCAGAGCAGCAAGTGGTTTCACATGTGGAAAGAGTGTTGGAAGCAGGCGTGGTTTATCAGGTGGATTTTTCCGATGCACAAAAAACAGGGCTTTTTTTAGATCAGCGCGAAAATCATCAGCGCATTGCAAATTTGGCAGCAGGAAAACGCGTTTTGGATCTTTATTCCTATACGGGTGGCTTTGCCTTACATGCGGCAAAGGCTGGGGCGATAAAAGTCACGGCTGTTGACAGTTCAGCGCAAGCAATTGTTTTGGCGAAAAAAAATGCTGAATTAAACGGCATTGACTTTATTGAATTTATTGCGGCCGATGCACGCAATTATTTAGATAAAGCAAGCGAGTATGATTTAGTCATTTTAGATCCTCCTAAATTAGTTCCGTCACAACGGCATGTGCAAAAAGCTAAAAATTATTACCGCTTTTTGCACCGGGAACTATTTAAGCACATGCGTTCCGGCTCACTGTTGCTCACGTGTAACTGTTCATCTGCCTTATCTATGCAAGAATTTACTGAGTTGGTTAGTTTACAAGCTTTGGCGGTTAATAAAACAGCACGAATATTAGGGGTTTTTGGCCCAGCAAGCTGCCATCCGACCTTGGCATTTTTTCCCGAGGGGCAATACCTAACCGCTGTGTTAGTGGCGTTGGTTTAAAACTTATAAGGTTAAGGAGAGAAACGTGTTATTGGATAAAGCGCATTCGTGTTTACTGTTGGTCGATGTTCAGGAAAAACTAACACCGCATGTAGTAAAGTCAGATGAACTGGTAGCGCGTTGCCATTGGTTATTACGCTTGGCACATGAGGTGCAAGTTCCTGTATTGACCAGCGAGCAATACCCGCAGGGTTTGGGCGGCACGGTTTCTCCCCTGAAAGAATGTGTTGCTAATCAAGTTTGTACGAGTAAGGTACATTTTTCCAGCTATTGTGATTCTGCTTTTGTTGAGCATTGGCAGGCTACAAAACGCTCGCAAGCGGTTATCTGCGGCATTGAAACCCATGTCTGCGTTTTACAAACGGCTATGAAAATGAAAGAAGCCGGAATTGATGTTTTTGTAGTGGCCGATGCAGTCAGCAGCCGTCATGAATTGGATCATGAATATGGTTTAAAACGCATGCGAGCTCAAGGCATTCAAATTCTAACCGCTGAAATGGTTTTTTTTGAATGGGTTCGCAAGGCAGGTACACCTGAATTTAAAGCGCTTAGCCAGGCGTTTTTACGGTAGTTAAAGAAAAAGCATGTTGTTAAGGAGAAACACATGAATCTGGATAATCAAATAGCAATCATAACGGGTGGTAATTCCGGAATGGGGCAAGCTTGCGTGCAAGAGCTTAGCCGGCGCGGGGTGCGTGTCGTTATATGGGATAAACATATTGATGTTGCAACAGAAAATGCATTTGCTTGCGATGTAAGCTTAGCGTCTGATGTTGAAAAGACTTTGCAAAAAACCATTGAACACGTTGGCATGCCAAGAGTATGCATTAATTGTGCAGGCATTGCACCTGCCAAGCGCATGGTTGGTAAGGAAGGCCCTATGCCGCTTGATGCATTTAAACAAGTGATTGAGGTAAATCTAATAGGAACTTTTAATGTCATGCGAGTGGTGGCTGATGTCATGAGCAAACTTTCCCCGCTGGAGGATACCTTGGAGAGGGGGGTAATTATTAACACCGCGTCCATCGCCGCTTATGAAGGACAAATTGGTCAAACAGCTTATAGTGCATCAAAAGGAGGGGTCATTGCTTTGACTTTACCTGCCGCGCGTGAGTTGGCCCAGTTTGGAATTCGCGTCAATGCAATTGCGCCCGGATTGATTGCCACACCACTACTTTTAAATATGCCGCAAGAAGTTCAGGACAGTTTGGCCGCAACTATCCCTTTCCCCAAGCGCTTTGGAAAGCCTGAAGAATTCGCTTCCTTGGTGGTGCATATAATTGAGAACAGTATGATCAATGGCGAAGTGATACGTTTGGACGGTGCTTTACGGATGCAGCCACGCTAAAATAAAATGCCTCTTGTTTTCTGAGTCAAGAGGCATGGTGCTCGGGTGATATGACAGGTCAAGCCGTTTCTGCTTCGGTGAATACTTGATATTCCATGAGCTTGGAGGCAATTTTTTGACTTTGTATTTGATAACTTCCAGAGAGAAGGTCTTGTTTGATTTTTTGAATTTTGGCTTGATTCGTGCCTGCATCGTGAAAAATCAAAGCTTTTAAAGCATCCAATTGTTTCGCTGAAGCGTCGAAATCCAAACTGTTTAAAAATTCTTGCGGAACAGCATTATCCTTATCTTGCAGAAAGTTGAGCGAGCCAGGTTTATCTGTTTTATTGACCATAATTAGTATCCCTCAATATCACCCGACTTAATTATCGTTCTCTCAAGAAAAATCTTTAATAAATTTTGACATTTTTATTAAACAACAATTTAGTCAGTAAGCTTTATTGTATTTAATGTAATCTACAATCTAAAAGATATGGAATTAGTTTTCAAGCCATTCCCGTGCATTCACAATGCGTGCTTGCCGCTTTCTGAGTTGACACTTATTTTTAAGGTTGTCTCTGTAGGATTATTTTATGATAAGCTGCCAAGCCTATTCTTTTGAATGACAAACATGGAAAAATTAACCAGAGAGTTTTATGCGCGTGAAACCACAATTGTAGCGCGGGAATTGCTTGGAAAGTACCTGGTGCATAAAAAAGATGGCATTGAGCAGATCGGAAAAATTGTAGAAGTAGAAGCGTATTTAGGTATTAAGGATTTGGCAGCCCATTCTGCAAAAGGTATAACCAAGCGAACGGCAGTGATGTTTGGCCCACCAGGTTATGCATACGTGTATCTGATTTATGGGATGTATTATTGCTTCAATGTAGTAACTGAGACAGAAGGAGAAGGCACGGCGATATTGCTGCGCGCTATTGAACCTGTTAAAAATATCCAAGGCCGTACCCAAGGTCCTGGACTTTTATGCAGAGCCATGCAGATTGATAAAAGCTTATACGGCCATGATTTGTTAAGTGATGATTTTTATATTGCAAAAGGGTCAGAAGCAGAAAGAATTCACGTCATTCGCAAGCCAAGAATTGGGGTACATTATGCGAAGCACTGGGCAAAAAGGCTATTAAGATTTTACATTAAAGGCAATCCTTATGTTTCTAAACAATGATTAAGACAATGGAAAAAGGAGTCATTCATGAAGAATAACATCGAGCAATTTTTAACCTCCAAAGCATATGCAGTGGCGGGGGCATCAACGAACCGTAGTAAATACGGCAATAAGGTTTTGCGTTGTTATTTGCAACATAATATGACAGTTTATCCAATTAATCCCAGAGCAACTCTTATTGAAGGCGTGGTTTGCATTCCTTGTATAGCCGATTTGCCTGATGATGTGAAAAGTCTTTCGATTATCACTCCACCTGCAATCACTGAAAAAATAGTAGAAGAAGCAATTCAAAAAGGTATAAAAAATATTTGGATGCAACCGGGTGCTGAAAGCGATAAAGCCATTCAAGATTGCCTGGATAATCAAATTAATGTGATTGCAGAAGGGCCTTGTATTTTAGTTGTTTTGGGATTTAGGGAATTTTAAGGCCACAACTATCTAATCGTTAAGGGCATTGTTATAAGTAGGCTAAGCGGCGCCTAGCATAGACGACTTTTGCAAGGTGTCATTTATTGAATCATTTGATAAGGTATTATTATTTTCACTCTCATTTTTGGGAGCATCCTTAAAAAATTTGAAAAAATTTACTCCTGCTGGCTTACCGGCTAGCGAGCCGCATTTTTGCCTTCCTTCTGACTTTTCATCCATATTTGATTGGGAAGTGTGCTGATTTTCTTTTATCTTTTGCACTGCTTCTCGAGGGCCAGACAGTAATTCTTCCTTTTCTGCAGAATCAGCATTTTTAACAGCTGTTTTATGTTCCTCAAGGAAGCCGGAAATTTGTTGACTCGGAAACCCTGGAGCGCTTAGCTCTGCCACCATTGCCCGTACTTCTGGATATTTAATTAGATAAAGTTCTTTCCTGGCTTGTTGCAGGGACAAACGTTTAGTAGCGTCTTCTTCGGTTAGTTTTTGAATTAATTCCTTAAATGTCTGGCCATATTCTGATGTAAAGATCGAATGATTAAGATCGATAGGGTCCATGTTAGGCGAGCGCTTGCTTAAAAAGAAATACAAGTTTCTTCCTAACGTATAGGCATGAAATTTATCCGCATTTAATTGTGAAGGATCATTTTTCCCCTTGCTGTGCTGTAGGTAATAATCTAAATATTCCGGCGGAGCAAACGAACGAGTGGAGATAACAAACGAGCTGAAGGGATTTTTTTCTTTTAGAAGATAACCATCCGAATTGGTAAATAGAAAGGATTTGGTGTCTGCAATAATTAATTTATTTTCATCGTTTACAAGCCAGTTGGCATTTTTTGCATCTGGGAAAATGCACCCAGCCTCTTGAATCCGCAGCAAAATTTCACTCATTTGCATGAAGTATTCCGCTATTTGTGCAACATGCAAAGATTTATTTTTTTGTGCATCTAACGAGCCTTGGGCTAAGAATTCAGTTACGGTAAGGAAACGGGCTCGTTTTTGCTCTGTATTTTTATCAGAAATAACCCCCATGCGCTCAATAAAACCTACCAGGATGGTATCGCACATGGATTGCAGTAAATAATCTCTGACTTCAGTGGAATTTAAGCGAAATTCAACTTTTAAAACCCAGGATTTATTATTTACTAAGTTGGTTACCTTATAATTTAATGAGTTGGCTCCTCCTAAGAATTGTATCTGATGTTCGCTTAGAAATTTCTTAAAAACCGATGCATCTTGGGCATGTTTTTTTCCTTTATATAATTTTTTAATGGAAGGTTCGATTAGTTTACGATCGCTATAAATTAAAATGTCCAGCAGCTTATTTATTTTTTTAGAAGTGAGAGTCCCAAGAATATTCACAATAGGGGGTATGTTATTTGCTGATGTGAGCAAAGGCGTATTGAGTTTCTTGGCTTGTTTCAGTACGGCATCTTCGAGAGAGGCTTGTGCAGTTGTTAATACGATGGATTTTTCAAAATGCGCAGGTTGAAATTGATCATATAATTTTCTGATTTTTTGTTGAATGGAGAGGAGTGATTTTTTTTTATTCTCTAAATCAGCGAGAGATATGGCGTTATAATTCTCAATAAGCTTGTTAATTTCTTGGATGAATTGTTCTGCCGCTTTATAAAATTGAAGATGGTTTAATGCATCCACATCACCCACTGGATAGGCATTTAGTTTTTTTATTTTTTCAGGTAATTTGGGATGCTTAATTTCTTTAAAAATTAATTTTAATTGCTGCACAAGTTTCACGATATCTACTAGCCTAAAAAACTTAAACCATTATAGATCAAACATCACGTATCATACCTATAACATTAATAATTAATGCAACAATTCAAGTTTGTAAGCAATCAAAAATAGAAGTAAAGTTGATCAATTGGTTGTTATTTTGTGCTATAATGAATTCTATTAATTCAATTGGAATTAAAAACAAACTATATTTTGAGGATTAGTATGAGAAAAATGTTTAATGCGCTTCTACTGGTTTTAATTGGCTTCATGAGCGCACAAGCCTATGCACAAAAGGTAATAAAACTGGCTCCTAAAGAATCTCGTTCACTTACGAACCATTATGCCTGGACACTAAACGCTACTTGTAACATTCAAGGCTCTGAATCTAAAGGGAAAATTCGAGTAAGTATTCTGTCTAACAAAGGAAAAATAAATGGGCAACATTTATCGCAAGGACAAGCACGCTCCTTAACAGTCAAGAATAATGATAATATTTCCGTGAGTGCGGAACCTGGAACAAAAGTTCATTTGATTAATTTAGGTAAAACGCCGGTGCAAGCTATTTGCTCAGCTTAATACCCGTATAAAACAAATCCACCATAAAGCAGCTTAGTCTGCTTTTATGTGTTTTCTCGTTTAAAACTTTCCCAAGTTGGTTTTTTTATCTGGACAAATGTAGAAATTTTTACCAAAATGCGGCTTCAATTTAAAGCAAAGGTTGCATTCATGAAAACAATAAAATGGTTATCCTTTTTTTTATTGCTGATTAGCAGTATTTCCATTGCTGCACCAAAAAAAGAAGTAAGCAGCCCTGATTTACCAATGCAAAAACAAATTCTTTACTATGTGAATGAATATCGGATAAAGCATCATCGTGCTCCGCTTAAATTAATGTCGACCATTTCGGTTGAAGCGGTCAAGCATAGTCAGGCTATGGCATCCAAACGCATTTCTTTCGGGCATCAGCATTTCAATGAGCGCATCAAACATTTGTATAAAGAATTTAAAGATAGCCGCGGTGGGGCAGAAAATGTGGCTTATTATAAACTGAATGCGAAAAAACTGGTGGATGCCTGGATAGCTAGTCCCGGCCATCGTAGAAATATTCTCGGTAATTACACTATAACAGGCATTGGCATTGCGCATGCGAAGAAAGGTTGGGCTTACTATACGCAAATCTTTTTAAATACCAGTGGAATACGAGGATAAATTTCAGAAAGGCCGGACTCAATGCCCGGCATTATATTTTTTACAGTGCGGCATGATCTATCTTTATCCTTTGATACAAATTAAAGGCTTTAAACGAATTATTTTTTTAGCCAAACCGGCTTGATGGGCCGTTTCGATGACAGAATGGATGTCTTTATAAGCGTGCGGTGCTTCTTCAGCCACACCTCGAAAAGAAAGACTGCGGATTAAAATACCTTGAGATTTTAATTGCTCAATCACCTCTTTTCCTCGCCACATTTTTGTGGCTTGATGGCGACTCATGGCACGACCAGCTCCATGGCAAGCAGAGCTAAATGACTTTTTTTCTCCCTCTGCAGTTCCTGTCAGCACATACGAAGCCGTGCCCATACTGCCGCCGATGATAACAGGTTGTCCAATGTCACGCAGAGAAGAAGGCAAAGCCATATGCCCAGGGCCAAAGGCTCGGGTGGCACCTTTACGGTGTACATACAAGGACATTTTTCTGCCCTCCACTTCATGTTCTTCTTTCTTACAAGTATTATGAGAAACATCGTATAGCAATTTCATTTGCATGCCAGGCATCAGTTCCTGGAATACTTCACGCATGAAATGGGTAATGATTTGCCGGTTGGCTAAAGCGCAATTAATACCTGCTGCCATAGCGCCTAAATAATTTTTACCGGTAACGGAATGAATGGGTGCGCAGGCTAATTCTCGATCGGCTAGGCAACGTCCCTAAAGTTTTTTAGCCAAGATTTCATCTTAAATTGAGCACAAATTTTTCTATTTCACTTCGATCTACCCCCTCTCCCACGATAGGAGTTTTGATAGTATGATGATGCC
>NZ_RZGS01000053.1 GCF_003989745.1 Legionella septentrionalis | reverse complement strand
TTTAAAATATTTAATATCTGATGCTCTGTAAATCGGCTGCGTTTCATCGTTTCTCCTCCTCTTGCCTATTATGCCGGAGAAACTCTAGTTTTAAATGGTGCTATTTTACGGGAGGGTTACACTAGAATAGGCATCCATAATCCCAATTTCACTCAATTGATAGATTATCTTTTCCAATGAAAAAATTAATGGGTTTTAATATTGTCTCATGGTTTCTGATAGCGTTATACGTTGTAACAATATTCATAATAAGTCTGGCAGCAAATAGCCATCTGACTGAAGGATTTATATCTAGCCTGCCATGCATACTTATGGCTATATTTTTATCAGAAAGAGCCTTACCCTTATTAAACCTCAAGTATAAACACTTGACGAAACGTCAAGTGTTTTTTATTGATCTAAGCATTGTTAGTATAAGTTTTTTGTCCGCACAGCTTATTTACATTCTCACTGACTTCAACAATCCTGATGTGAAAGGATGGTGGTCTCTTTGGCTAAACGCTTTATTTATCTTTGAGTTTTTATATGCAGTTATTTATTCTGCTTTGGCATTAATGCTGCCACATCATAAATATTATACGTTTATTTTTTCAGGGACTATTCTTATAGTTTTTTCACTAAGCAAATATTGGCCAAGAATTGACCTTGCAGGAATGGAAGCATTATATGTCTTTTTATTTTCTCTTATTTTTTTCCATTTATTTATATGTTTTTATTATTTAAGTAAAATAAAAATTAATTTACGAAAAAGCCTGGAATAACCTAGTGTATAATAATAATTCTGCCGTTTGTTTGGTAAATCATCTTTTCTTACATTCTTTACTTAAAAAGCTTACTTTCTTAGTTAATTCCTGGATAAAGAGAATTGTATTGCGCTTAAAATGAAGAAAATATTTTTTCAGTTCCGAATTCATATTTCAATGATTTGTCCGATGAAGAAGCTCCGTGGTTAAAAATAGAATAGGAAACAATTGAGCTTTGCGAAGATTTAGATAATAAAAAATTGATTACTTCTTTTTCGTTTTTAAAATCCATTATTCTCATTAAATCATCATAGGCTTCTGCTTTTTTTAAATCAGGTAAAAATTGTTCGCAGCAATGCAAAAGGCCACGCAATTCTTCAAAGGTTAAAAATACGCTAAAAAATAACATGAAAGCAGTTACCATCGCCAGTATAAGAGTGGGATTATCGTTGAGATCATTTTCCTTGTACATTATTGCGCAATAGAGTAAGAAAGGCAGCGTGATTAAGCTGGCAATGCTGACTCTAAACATAAAATCGTTACCAGGGTCTTTTTTTTGAGGCAGCAGCAAGCTTATACTTTCCTTCCCCGCTTGCAGCATGGATACATTTTTCTTTGCTAGCCTCCTTACTTCATAAAAGTAATAAGGCGAGCCAGATCCATAAAAGCTTGCGATGTAGAACCTCTTAAAATCAAGTTCATTGCAAAAACGAAATACACCATGATTAGGATCCGTGTAGCGAATTTTGCCATCATTTTGCACGGATAAATAGCAAGCATGTTTAACCGAAAATGAACCCAGATAAATTAACAAATCCTCTCCGCGATGATTATTTGCAATTTGAATTAAATTTTGTGCCTGCGTATGCAGCTCAGGACAAAAACACGGAAGAGTTATCCTGCAATGTCGGTAGCCCTCCCCGCTCTTTTGAATGTTGTATATTACTTCATTTAATGGGATCATGGAGCCTGGGTTGAGATAGGGACTTAGGTTCTCATCTGCCATAGCAACAGAAAAACCATAGCAGTATCCTTTGGAAGAACCTATTCCCTGAAAAGTCCCTTGGCTTAACTCCGCAATTCGGCTCCCATCATACAAGAACTTACGATAAATCGCGTCTCTTAAGCTATGCGCATCTAAAAAAATATCCTCAAGCGCGTCAGGTTCTTGGCATTGTATGGCTTCATTATCTGCATAAATATCAGCTTCTTCTTCCAGATATTGAAGATATTTTTCCTGAATTAACTTAAGTTCTTTTTTAATAGGTAAAAGATAATGTTTAGATGACTGTTCGTAATACCGCTCAATTTCTGCCAACTCATGTTCAAAGGTGAGCATATTGTTGCTGAGCTTTTCTTCTAATTTTTCCAATAAGTTATCTAAAAAACATTCTTCCTCTAAAATTTCATCGATCAATAATTCGCCCAGGGTAGCCTGATTTGCAAGCCCTACTAAACGAGGCTTGCTGATTATTAACTCAATTTTTATTTTTCTTAATAATTTAATGCACCCTATAAGACTCATAAATCCCTTTATTAGTTAGGAGTTAAGCATAAAACTTACCAACACTCGCAACATAATACCAGCATGCACAACCAGGCATCTTTATATATTTTTACATTAACTTGCCATCAAGCCCAATTATTACTACAATAGTGCAATTTAAAACCACAGGAATCACAATGCAAAAAGAGCAATTTCCACCCCGTAAGGATAACCCTGACATTGATAACAAGGATCAAGTCGAAAGAAATCCTGCCTCTCACCAACCGGCTACTAACCAGGAAACACCCATTGATGGAACCAATTATGTTTTAAGAAGTGAATCCCTTGAGGAACTGCTGGAAATTGGCTTAACAAGGGAGTTAGTAAATTCTGAGTCTGTTAGTAATAGCACTTCTCACCAAACCCCTGGTAACCGAGCAAGACCCTTTGTTGGAACAAATTATGCTATAAAGGAAGAATCCCTCGAAGAAGTGGAAATTAGCTTAACAAGAGGACCGATAAATTCTGGACCTGTTGGTAATAGCATAGGATTTTTTGCTGCTCACCAATCTCCTGCTAACCGAGAAATACCTATCGTTGGGACAAATTATGTTTTAAGACAGGAATCTCTTGAAGAATTGCTGAGAATTGGCTTAAGAAGAGAGTTAGTAAATTCTGAGGATAACACTATGTCCCCAGATGCGCAGACAGCCTATAAGCCATCTTAAGTTTAAGCCGTTAAACCAAAGACTGGCAATATTTGCTGCCAATCTTTGGTTGATGTAAATTTTAAAGCCAGCCACTATCATACATGTTCATCAACTGTTAACGTGATCAAGCCTAATTCGTTCTTGCTAACATACATAATTGCAACTTAGATAAACACGGGAACATTATCTGAAAGTACCCTGTCCCTTGCAGTTCCATGCTCACTACTGTTAACAGCAGAGAAAAATCCGAGTTGTCTTCCAGCAGAAGTAAAGACGACAGGGTGTTCTGATAAATCTTCCACCATTGATTCTTGCGATACACCCAAGGAATTTCTTGTCTGAAAACCTAAGGAATTAAGCACTTTTGCAGTTGTTTGCTCAACATGTTCGCCGTTCAATTCGTTTTCTGCAGTATTAGAGACAGGCGACACTGTTTCTTGCTGTTTCAAGCGGTATAAATTTGCTAAAACAATAGCAGATTCCAATATCATCAAGGTAACACCCACCGCAGGATGCAGCGCAAAGCCCAATGCAATAAACAATATTGACGTCACGAGCGTGATAGCCGTGTTATAGGTGAAGCTCACGAATAAGTTTTGGAAAATATTTCGGTTTGTTTTGGCAGACACATCAAATGCCGTTGCTAAAGGAAATAATAACCCTTGCTGGATGACTATTCCGGCATGTTGTTCGGTTACTGTATCACCAATATTCGATTTTACAGCAACCCCTATGTCAGCATGCGCAATAGCGGTAAGATCATTAGCGGCATCCCCTACCATAGCAACCTTGTGGCCACGGCGCTGTAATCCCCGAATATAACTTTCTTTTGATATTTCCGATGTTTCACCTGTAGTTGTTACACCTACCGTATTGGCGCAAATGTTATCATTGGAAATTCCCAGCAATGCAGCATATTGTTCTGCAGTTGCTTTATCAGCACCTGTACAAATATGAATTTGTTTCCCCATTGATTTTAATTGCTTAACCGTTGCAATAGCATCTTTACGCAAAGGATCAGTTAGTGCAATTTGCCCTATTACTGTGGACCCCCGCACCATGTATATTGTGCCGTTTTTAACATCATCATAAGGTGCATTGATATGGTTAATTCCATTTGCAAATAACATCTCTTTGTTGCCAACCATAAAGGTCTCACCGCTGATATCTCCCTTAATTCCTGAGTGATGACTTTTATCAACATGAGTTACCTCTAATGATTCATCAATGGTGATCCCCTGCTGCTCTATGTAAGACTTAATCGTTTTTGCTACTGGATGATCAGATTCGCCCTCTAATAATGCAAAAAACTTCAACAATTTTTCATCTTGAATGCTCAGTCTATTAATTGAAATTTCTCCCTCAGTCAGCGTTCCATTTAAATCAAAAACGACGATATCAATGTCGGCTGCTGCCTGCAGCATTTTACCATTTTTGTAATGAACCCCTTTTTCAGAAGCTTTTTTCATACCAATGCGAACAGCCATTGGGGTGATAAGACTCAACGCACAGGGACATGCACTCACCAGGATGGATATGACGCATTGAACTGCCAAAGCCGGAGGGAATAATAACGAGGTAACCACCCCTGCGATTATGGCGATGGCAAGTAATCCTGGAACAAAATATTTCAATATTTTGCTTGCGACCAGTTCAATAGGGGCTTTTTCATCATTTGCCTTGTTAATATTTTTTGCAATTAAGGATAAGTAAGAGTTTTGGTGTGTTTGTGTTACCCGCATTTCCAATGTAGGAATATGGCTTGCTAAACACATACCAGCCTTTACCGCCTCACCAGGAGAAAACTGTTTGAGATAAGGTGAACCATTGATTCTCGTTGTATACAGGAGCGCTGGTTGCGTTAATACTCCATCAACAGGAATGACCTGCCCTTTTTCAATGACAATCATGTCATTAGGAATAAGTTGCTTGACGGAAACTTGCCGGTCTGGGTTGCCTTTTAACAGAACTGTTTCCGGTGCACAGTCACGTACATCCAGCTCTTCGTTAATTTTGTCCAATAAAGTGTGCTCAATGGCTTCACCCAAATGCCAAAAACCTAAAATAAGAGGTGCTGACTCAAGCATCATTGGTAGACCGGGAACAAATAAGCTTGCAATGGAAATCCCAACGAGCGCTAAGGTGCTTATGGTATACAGCATAGGCATTGCCCATCTTTTTTGTACCAATGCTTGCAAGGCAGAATGGTAAACTTTGTATCCTAAATACAATGTCATTAAAGTAGAGAAGCCTGTGATAGCGTAGTAAGCAATCATAGGAATATTAAAACTTGCGACTGAGAGGATTAATAAACCGATACCACATACTATACCTAAGGCAGCCTTTAGCCAGTGATTTTCATGGTGGTCATGGTGGTCATGGTGGTCATGATGGTCATGATGGTCATGATGGTCATGATGGTCATGATGGTCATGATGGTCATGATGGT
This sequence comes from Legionella septentrionalis, assembly GCF_003989745.1. GTDB lineage: Bacteria > Pseudomonadota > Gammaproteobacteria > Legionellales > Legionellaceae > Legionella_A > Legionella_A septentrionalis. The sequence continues at coordinate 3,930 of NZ_RZGS01000053.1, read as the reverse complement.
CATGATGGTCATGGTGGTCATGGTGGTCATGATGGTCATGATGGTCATGATGGTCATGATGGTCATGATGGTCATGATGACAGCCCCCGTGCGTGCAATGAAGCTGAGGATATTCTTCTTCCTCAAGTACTTCATGCTCTATTTTTTCAGTGATAGGGATTTGTCTTTCGTGTAAAAATTTAATCCATTTATTCTGTTCATCGATAACATCTTCTTTCGATTCGCATAAAATGCTGATGCTTTTCTCTGAGCTAATCAAATCCAATGATGCGCGAATCAAACCGAATTTTTTGCCCTCATTTAAAATTAATTGATAGTTCTGAATAGCCTCTTCCTGATTAAGAAGATCAAGATGTTCTGAGTTAGCAAGATAAAATCGAAAATACATAAGCGCCATACAATACCTGCATTTATTAGATTTAATGATTAGAAACTAATGCTTTAAGTGCGTATTTGGGGAATAAACTTACCTGTGTGAATAAGTCATATGCAAAAGAGTAGCCATATAAACTTTTTGCAGTTCCAGATCATGAGTTTTTATAAACCAGAATTCTGATTTAAGCGATTTCACTTCCATATAAACTTAGTCGTATCGTTATTAATTTCAGCACTCTTTATCGCTTCATTATTATGACGTCACTTTCCTGCGCCAAAACGCTGACAAACTCGCCACAGGTACTTTTAAACTATCTACACTGCCCCGAAAAAATGGTATAATATAACACTTTAAAAAGTGTTACAATATAACATATTCAAGTGCTCATAAATGTTTATCCGAAGATGATGTAAAGAATTGGTGCAATTATTTTTGAGTATAAATCTGATAAACTAACCGATAGACCTTCAACACATTCATGCAGTTTATGACTGAAAATTTACTAGAGAAAGCTTATAAACATTGTATCGCCCATGGTTACCGATTTACGAATCCAAGAGAACAGGTTCTCAAGATATTAGCAAATGAAACCAAACCGCTGGGGGCTTATGATATTTTGCAAAGATTGTCCAATGAAATTAATAAACCCAATCCCCCTACTGTATATCGTGCTATTCAGTTTTGGCATCAAGAGGGATTTATTCATTGCATTGATAGTCTTAAATCATATGTTGCCTGCTCAAATGGACATCATCTTGGTCAAACTCAGTTTCTTATTTGTAATCAGTGCGATTTCGTTAAAGAGCTTGAAAATATTATTGATTTTACTCCGGTAACAAAATCAGCAAAATCCATTCAATTTTCTATTATGAACTGCACCGTGGAAATTAAAGGGTTATGTGCAAATTGTAATTCATCCTGAGAGCTGGGCATACTTTTCAAGACGTTTTTCCTCAACTCTTATAAGCATATCTGCTTATGCTCTCTACTTTTTGTTTGCCCTTATAGAATTTTGCCACACTTATAGCTCCAAAACTGGTAAGTACTTTCTTTGCCCCATTTTGTGCTGACAGGCAAATAAAAATCTTTTAGTAGTAAATATATTTTTTTTGAATTATAATTAATCAATTTGTATATATGGGCAATCATTATGAATAATCAACACAAAAGACAGAGAATGGATTCACCGCAAGAAAATCCGCTAAGAGCTTTTTTCTCTGAAGAGTTTTTGAAATCAACATTTTTAATAATCCCCCCAACCACCTCTTTAAGTGCTGAAGACATTTTAGGCCCGTTTAGTACACCACAGCACTTTTCTTATCAAAACCAACAATCTTTCCCGCAATATTTTTCCTTGCCTCAATTACAACCCACTTCGATGGCCCAGGAAGCCGCCATACCACAATTTACTTCCGTACCCAGTTTTCCACCATCGCAACATTTAGTGGAATCTGTAAATAATCAACAATTGCAGCAAACTCCTCGTGTTGGAGAAAAACGCAAGCGCGAAGAAACAGGGCAGTCGTTTAGCCAACAACCTCAAGATAAGAATGAATTATATAAACAACGCCTCAAAGATGAATGCACAATGGATTCAGCAAAATACGATGCACAGCAACGTATTCTACAAAATCTGCCGTGTCCTGAAGACCACAGCCCAGAGTTTGCAAACGCAGATTTTCTTTATAAAGAATCTTATAAAAAGTTTTATCAACAATTTGTTAATGATAGAGATAAACTAATTGCCGATAAAGGAGGGCAATTGGCTAGATACCATGTTAAGATAAATAAACCAAAACTTACCAGGGAAGAACTTTCAGAGTTAGGAGAAAAACCTTACGCAGAGGGTTATTTAGCATCTTACAAAAGAGCGATGCAAAGAAAACAGGAAGAAGCAGCCTCCAAAAGGCAACAAACTCAAGCGGCGGCGAGCAACAGTCAAGCAGAACAACAATCAGTAAGAGCCCCGGCAGCGCGCCAAAGCGTTTTACCCCCAACTTTCCAATTTTTCTCCGATCCAATAGCGATGAATACTAATGCCCATCCCCCAAAAACTACAGAATCAGAGAAAAAACACAATACCCCTTAGCTCAAGAAAGTCTTAGGAAAGGTTGGCCGTGCCTCGCGGCCACCTGTTAAATAAAATTTTCTTGAATTCCATAAGCAAAAACAACCAAATTATGTAATCCTATAAGCCTTTGCAAAAATAAATAATTAGAGCTTTGTATAGAAGTTGAAATTAGATGTGACACAATTCTTCATGGATTGTCAGCTATAGCTTCATATACTCAATACAAATCGTGAAATAACCATTAGAATACTGTTAATTTTGTATTAAGGAAAAATAATGTCTAAAAAATCCACTAAGCAACCAGTTAGAGCCCGGGACCTGGAATTATTTGAGGAGTATGAATTTGAACATAGTGAAATGGTGGATAATGTTCTCGACGATTTTATGTTCCATGCAACTGAAACTGTAAAAGCCGCACAAATGACTGCATTAGAACTGACTAAATTAGCTGTAAATCATGCAACGAACGTAGATGAAAATAAAGTATTTGAGCTTTTTCGTCGTGCTGCAGAAGAAGTAGATAAAATTTATAATAAAAACTAGGGTCTGTTGACATTTCACATAGGTAACCACAACAATGCGCAAACCATAGCTACAACAAGACACATAATTTCGTTTTAACTTATCAAATCTTGTAGCAAGCCCCCTAAAATGCTTTATTCTTGCGAACAAGTTCTCAACTAAATGCCTGTATTTATACAGGCACCAATCTATACCAGCATTGCCAATTTTAGAATTAGATTTTCTTGGAATGACAGGAATAGATGATTTTTTGCGAATAGCATCGCGTACTTCTTCGCTATCATAGCCTTTATCTGCAACGGGTAATTTTTCGATAAACTCAGGAGCAACGTTGCAGTCATGAACCTCGCCACCGGTAATCTCAAAATCAAGAGGTAATCCATGCGCATCACCTGCCATATGAATCTTTGTTGTATTACCTCCTCTGGATTTCCCTATGGCCTGATTTTCTTCAGAAGCTGCGCCAGCACTGTGTTGATGAGCCTTAACGATGCTGCCATCAATATGAATTCCCATTCTAGATCAGGCTCCTGTACCAATGCCTTGAAAACCAGCATTAGTTTGCCTTTTAATGACCATCGTTTAAATTTTTGAAAGACGCTATTCCAGCGTGCAAAGCGTCTTGGTACATCTCGCCATGGACATCCAACACGCATACGATACAGTATTCCTTCTACTGTTTTTCGTAAATGGGGCTTGTCATTAAATCCCTTGTTCGCGCATTATTGTCCGTAGCTTTGACCAATGCTCATCACTGAGCCTGGGTCTAGCCATTGCAAACTCATCTTGTTCTTGTGTGAGAACCTGAATATTGCGAGTTTGCCCTTACTTTTCAATGCCTTTGTAACCCTCCCGTAAAATAGCACCATTTAAAACTAGAGTTTCTCCGGCATAATAGGCAAGAGGAGGAGAAACGATGAAACGCAGCCGATTTACAGAGCATCAGATATTAAATATTTTA
>NZ_RZGS01000052.1 GCF_003989745.1 Legionella septentrionalis | reverse complement strand
ATCATCATACTATCAAAGCTCCTATCGCGGGAGAGGGGGTAGATCGAAGTGAAATAGAAAAATTTGTGCTCAATTTAAGATGAAATCTTGTCTAAAAAACTTTAGGGACGTTGCCTAGTTAAACAGGCATATTTTTTATCACTATACTTAGGTTAAAGATACCGTTTGAGCATACCCTTTGAAAAAGAAAGAGCGGGAAACCGTGCAAGGAATTTTTCATTTTTACAAGGTTATTTTCTTATATGCCTGGCAAAAACCGTTTCTTGTCGTGTCATTAATCATCCAACTCAGCTTGCAAAATATTTGTTTTTTGGCAGGTCCTTTTGTCATAAAAGATATTTTTGACAAAGCCATTGCCCATAAGAATTTGCATTTATTTTATTTATTGCTCACCTTTTTAGTCATTTTGATGCTTATTTCCATCATCACCATAATAATCATCACGTATTTATCTTCATCATTGGCCAATCACGTCATCAATCAACTGCGCTCGGATTTACATACAAAAATTTTAACTTTGCCTACAGCAGTAATAAGCAAATACACTACGGGCGATATTGCTTCACGTTTTTCGGAAGATATTTCTGCCATCAGAACTTTATTAAGGAAAATTTATTGGGATGCGATATTTGGTGTTTTATATATCATCGCCGGGATCAGTTTACTCTTTTACCTGAATGCGCTTATCTCCGTCATCGTCATCAGCTTGATGTTGATTTTTTTACCCGCAAGCTTGTTTATTGCAAGACTTAATAAGAAATATTTAGCGATTAAACGCCAGGTCGATGCTGCTTCCCTGGCTGCTGTCTATGAAAGTTTTGTTTTACATAATCCAATTCGTATCTTACGCTTATCCTGCTTTCGGAAAAAACAATTTGATAAAGAACTCCATGATGCCCTGCCTGCGAACAGTAAATATGATTTTTTAGGTTTAATGGAAGCGAATACCATTAGTATGGGGACGATGCTGGGACGATTTGTGGCGCTTGCTTTAGGCGGTTATTTTGTATTTATTGGGCTTTTAACTATTGGCGGTTTTCTAGGGTATTTTACTTTAGTTCAAGGCGTAATGTCGGGGATCATTGGACTTGCCGGCTTTTACCCTTTCATAACCCAAGCATTGGACAGTTTCAATCGCATCAGCGTCTTGCTAACTGCCAAGGAACAGGCTGAGGATTTTGCCGAATGCTTGCCTGACTTGCAATATAAAATTCAATTAAAAAATATAAGCCTCACTTATCCTGGCGCGAATAAAGCCGCATTAACCAATATTAATCTGGATATTCCCAAAAATGCCGCAGTCGCCATCGTCGGTGTGAGTGGCTCGGGTAAAAGTACCCTGTTAAATTTATTAACCCGTGGACTTTATCCTGATGAAGGCGTTATCCTTTGGGATGGTCATGATGTAAAGAACTACTCGGTTTGTTCTTTGCTAACTCATATCCGTGCTGTATTACAAACCCCTTATGCGTTCAACACCACGATCTTCGACAATATCCGCATGGGAAAGCTCGATGCCAGCCGTGAAGAAGTCATTAAAGCTGCAAAAGACGCTGAAGTCCATGCTGAAATCATGAATTTGCCGCAAGGATATGACACCGTGGTTGGCACTGAAGGGCAAGTACAACTCTCTATTGGCCAGCGGCAACGCATCATTCTCGCGCAGGCGCTGCTGGGTAAGCCCGAGTTATTGATTTTGGATGAACCGACTGCTTCCTTGGATCCAATTAATCGTGATGCTATTCAAAACACGTTGTTAAAACAATTGCATAAATACACCATTGTGCTGGTTACCCATCATCTTCGCGAAGCATCTCACATGGATAAAATTTATGTAATGAAAGATGGGACCATTGTGGAATCAGGGAAACATCAACAATTGCTGGAGCTTAATGGCTATTATTCGCAGTTATGGAATAAACAATCCGGTGCGACTCTCACGGCAGGCGGGCTACAAATGAGTGTGGATTTGCACTGGTTGCAACAAATTCCCATTTTTAAAAATTTTAACTTAAACGCTTTGGACAGGCTGGCCAGACATTTTTTCATTGAAACCGTGGATATGAATCAAGTTGTTATCAATGAAGGAGAAGCGGGAGATAAATTTTATATTATTGCCCACGGCAAAGTAGATGTTTCACAAGACTTTGCAGGCAAACAAAAAAGAATTGCTGTTCTGGAAGATGGTGATTTCTTTGGGGAATTATCCTTGCTGCAATCCATCCCCCGCACCGCCCGCATTACCAGCCGTGAAACCACAACGTTTCTTGTGTTATACCAGGCGCAATTTAAATCTTTATTGCGGCAAATGTCAGATGCAGATCGCAAAAAAATAGAAGCCATTGCAGATGATCGTCTTAAAAAAATTAAGCTGACTTCTGCATACGCGAAAAAAACTGATATTCAGTAAACGACAGATACTTAAAATGGATCCCGCCATCTGCAGCGAGGCACACTCCTTGGCACGGACTTCATTTCACGCTAGGATAGTTTTTTTGTTATTTATGCTGCAATAGGAGAGTGAATGGCTCAGGTAGACGTTTCCCCCACCCAGGATATACAGCAGGAAATTCTGCAGTTAAGGAATTATCTTAACTCACGCATTCTCGGGCAAAAAGATTTGATTTCACGTTTGCTCATCGCTTTACTGGCTGACGGTCATCTGCTCGTGGAGGGTGCTCCGGGACTTGCCAAAACGCGTGCGGTAAAGGAATTGTCCATAGGCGTTGAGGGCAGCTTTCATAGAATTCAGTTCACTCCTGATCTTCTGCCAGGCGATTTAACCGGTACCGATGTATACCACCCTGAAGATGGTTCTTTTGTATTTCAACCTGGCCCTATATTTCACAATATGGTTTTAGCGGATGAAATCAACCGCGCTCCGGCCAAAGTACAATCTGCATTGCTGGAAGCCATGGCGGAGCGGCAAGTTACCATTGGCAGCGTAACTTATCCCTTGCCTGAATTATTTTTAGTCATGGCGACCCAAAATCCGATCGAACAGGAAGGGACTTATCCCCTGCCTGAAGCCCAACTGGATCGATTTTTAATGTACGTTAAAATTGGCTACCCTGATGTGCAGGTCGAACATGATATTTTAGGACTGGCCAGGCGTGAGGCACTGGCAGGAATTGTGACTGAAAAGGATGAACAGAGAACTAATATTGCACCGCTGCCACAAAGCACATTGTTCCAGGCCCGCAAGCAAGTATTGCATGTTCATACCAGCGAAGCTTTAGAAAACTATTTGGTGCAACTGGTGGTGGCAACCCGCAACCCGCGCTCGTACAGTGAAGAATTGCACCGTTGGCTGCGCTATGGTGCAAGTCCAAGGGCCACAATAGCATTGGATCGTTGTGCCAAAGCACATGCCTGGCTTGCTGGACGAAGCTACGTAACACCCGAAGACATTCATCTCATCGCTCACGACATTTTACGCCATCGTATTCTATTAACCTTCGAAGCGGAAGCAGAAGGCATTAGCAGCGATGATTTCCTGGATGAATTGTTGCGTCTGGTCGCCTTGCCCTAGAAAATACCCATTTTGGTATACGCTGCACAGGCATTCTTGCAAGGGGTATTAGCAAATGAGTGACGGAATCGTTGCACAGCTTAACGAATTAATTGCCTTAAAACGCTATGCGCGCTCAGTAAATTACCATCCCGAGCGTCGCGCACTGCGTGCGGGAACCCATTTGTCCAAATTACGCGGGCGCGGAATGGATTTTGCCGAAGTGCGAAATTATCAGGCAGGCGATGAAGTGCGCCATATGGAGTGGCGCGTGACAGCACGCACCGGCAAGCCGCATGTAAAATTATACCAGGAAGAACGCGAACGTCCCGCAATCATCCTTACCGATTTCAATGATTCCATGTATTTCGGTACACGCCATGCTTTTAAGTCGGTAGTAGCTGCACGCCTTGCTGCCTTAGTAGCTTGGACTGCGGTATGCGAAGGCGATCGGGTCGGCGGATTATTATTCTCAGGCGGCAAGCATGACGAATTTCCCCCCCGCGGTCGCGAAGCAGGCGTATTACCATTCCTGGCCGGGTTAAGTGAGTACACTAAAGAAGACAAAACCGAAGCAAAGCAACCACGCTCGCTAAGCGAGGCTCTCTTACGGCTGCGCCGCGTGGCAAAACCTGGCAGCATTTTGGTGCTGATTAGCGATTTTTACAATCTGGATGTGGACAGTGAACAACATTTAAGCCGCCTGCGCGCCCATAATGATGTATTGGCTTATCATGTCTGTGACCCATTGGAATTAGCGCCCCCCAAACCGCAACAATATGCCATCACCAACGGGCGAAAAGAATTGCTGCTGGATACCACAGTACAAAGCGTTGCTGCAGCCTATCAGCAATATTGCGAACAGCGCATCGCCACCCTTGAAATTCAATTTAAGCGCCTGCAAATACAATACATACAAGTTACAGCTGACATGGATTTACCTTTGCTGGTACGGCATACTTACCCACGGAGACTATCCCATGGCTAAGCGCTTTTCCCTACGTTGGTTTTATATATTCGCGGGCTTTCTGCCCTGGCCGGCGGGGTTTGCTGCATCGCCCCCGCCACAACAAGAGCTGGCACACCTTCGCGATATTCACATCCCGCCTGCAATTGGCTGGTGGCCTTTGGCACCCGGCTGGTATGTAATATTATGCCTGCTCGCCGTTGCCCTCTTTGCTTTAGCTTTCTTTTTATACCGCCATTACAAAAGAGGAAGGGCCAAACGCCACGCTTTGCGGATTTTAAAAACATACCGGCTTGAATATGCACAGCAAGGTAACGCGCAAATAACTTGTGCCCGCATTTCCGAATTGTTAAAGCGGGTTGCTTTGGTTTACTTCCCCAGAGAACAGGTAGCCAGTTTACAAGGTGAAGACTGGATAAATTTTTTGGATAAAACGGGGAGGGGAATTGATTTCCAACCGCTTAAAATGGAGTTACTTGAGTTGCCTTTTCAACCGGATAATCGCACGCAAGCTCCGCCGCAAAACAAGCTGCCCAAACAGCAAAGCGGGAAACTATCCTTGCTGTTCATGCAGACCGAAAAATGGATTAAGCAACGGAGTAAACCGTGTTTGAATTAGCATTTCCCTGGGTTTTCGCTTTTCTCCCGCTTCCTGTTTTATTGTGGTTTTTATTGCCGCATAGCAACTTGCAATTATCTTCCGCCCTTAAAATTCCTTTCTTTAACGCCGTAGCAACCATTGTAGAAAGAGAAAAACAAAGCATCGTCCAATATAAGAAATTGCCTGTTTTATTTTTGATATGGTGCCTGCTTTTACTGGCTTTGGCTGGCCCGCGTTGGGTGGGGGAACCGAAACCTGTGGCTCGGGAAGGCTATAACATCATGTTGGCTTTGGATATTTCCGGCAGTATGGAGCTTACGGATATGCTCTTATACGGCCGCCCTGCCACACGCTTGGCGGTAGTCAAACACACAGCCATCCAATTCGTGCGCGAACGCAGCATGGATAAAATTGGTTTAATTCTTTTCGGGAGCCGTGCCTATTTGCAAACTCCACTGACTTATGATCATCAAAACGTGATCACGCGTTTGGAAGATGCAACCGTGGGATTGGCGGGAAAAACCACTTCAATTGGCGATGCCCTGGGATTGGCAGTCAAACGATTGCAAAATGTCCCCCCGGAAGGCCGGGTTATCATCTTGCTCACCGATGGGGTTAACAATTCTGGGGTCTTAACTCCGCTAAAAGCGGCTGAACTTGCGCGTGCGGATGCCATTAAAGTGTATACCATTGGCTTAGGATCAGACGTAGCTCCCCAGCAACTCGGGGATTTGTTTTTAAATGTAGCCGCTGATCTGGATGAGCAAACGCTACAAGAGGTAGCCAAGATAACTGGCGGGCAATATTTCCGCGCCACTGATATGCAAAGCCTGCAGCAAATTTACCAAACGATCAACCAACTGGAAACCATTAAACAAGAACAAGAAATGATACGGCCACAGCATGATTATTATCCCTGGCCACTGGCTTTATCTTTTCTCCTATTCTTATACTGGCTTGCCGATTTGGGCGGCTTATTAAACCGCTTTGCATTGCCATTTAAAAGGGAGGCTATAGAATGATGGCTGAATTCCATTTTATGCGCCCCGGGTGGCTGCTGGCTTTTTTGCCTCTGCTTTTTTTGTTTTGGGCATTATGGCGGAAAACTCCTGCAATGCAGGCTTGGCAAGAAATTTGCGACAGTCATTTATTAACCCGCCTGATGCAGCAAGGGGGTAAAAACACCCGCACGTTCGCCCTCTTGTCCCTAATCGGCAGCGCTTGTTTTATGGTAGTGAGTTTAGCCGGCCCTTCCTGGTCTCGCTTGCCGGTTCCTACGTTTAAACCTGTAGAACCCCGGGTTATTCTATTAGACATGTCCGAAACCATGTTACACAATGATTTGCCTCCCAATCGCCTGGAGCGCGCCAAATTTAAGTTACACGATTTATTTCAGGATAAACGCAGCGGTCAATTTGGCTTGATTGTCTACAGCGGCGAACCTTTTATCGTTTCGCCCTTGACGGATGATGCACAAACCATCGATGCATTGCTCGCCTCGCTCACTGCGGACGTCATGCCCGTCGAGGGTCAACAGCTTGATACCGCTTTACGCGAAGCGGATAAGCTCATTACGCAAGCTGGTTTTAATCAAGGCGATATTTTAGTATTAACCGGCACTGCCCCTTCCCCTGAGGCCGTAGGTGTTGCGCGGGATTTGCTGAAAAAGGGTACCCGCACTTCAATCATCCCGATAACAAATACTGCAGTACCTGCGCCGTTTAAAGAACTGGCTGCGGCCGGACAAGGAATATTGATTCCTTTTGCTGACACCTCGAACGACATTGAGGAATGGCTGGCTTTTACCAAGCGTAAACAAAAATTTACCGCCGATGCAAACAATGATATTCCTGTCTGGAAAGATAATGGGCGCTGGTTTCTAATTCCTGCCTTATTATGCTTGTTACCAGCATTTCGGCGTGGATGGCTACAGAGATTTTATGCATGAAACATTTGAACTGCACAAATAAAGTGATTAAGACCATCGGCTGCCTTGTCCTTTTAGCCTCGGCAATAAAAACATACGCGTTTTCCTGGCAAGATTTCTGGATTACAAAAAATCAACAGGCGCAATCCATGATGCAGAAAGGAGAATTTAAGCAAGCGAAAGATACGTTTGAGCAAACTGATTGGAAGGCAACTGCAGCCTACCGAGCCGGTGATTATCAGCAGGCGGCAGAGCTTTACCAGCAACTCGATACAGAAGACAGCTACTACAATCTTGGCAATACTTTAGCGCATATGGGTAAATATGAAAAAGCCATTGCAGCTTATGATAAAGCTCTGGCGCAAAATCCGGATCATCAAGATGCTTTGCACAACCGTAAAATTCTTGCAGACTTATTAAAGAAACAAAAAAAACAACAACAGGAAAAAGAGCAAGAAAATCAAGCCAAGCAGAATGAGAAACGACCTTCTGCAAGCGGCGATGGACAAGAGCAACAAAATCAGCAAATGCAAAACGCCAAGCAACCCAACCCTACCGAGAGCGGTGAAGAGCAAAACAAGCAAGGGCAAGAAGGCAAACAGCAGAAAAACCACACGCCGCAAAATGATAAACAAACTGCAGACACGCAAGCACAAAAACCAAACCAGGCAAAATCTGAGGAAGTAAACGCGCCCCAACATAACAAACAGACTGATGACAAAATGGCAGAAGATCCGGCGGATGCTTCATCCCAACTCGCACGTGAACAGAAACAAACAAAAGAACAGTGGTTAAGACTAATTCCTGACGATCCAGGCGGATTGTTACGTGAAAAATTTTTACGTGATCATTTACATAGACAACATGGGTGGGATTGATGAAAACAGATTTTTATAGCTACTTACGACGTTTGTTACTGATATGTTTACTTATTTCCTGCCTGCCCTCAACCAGTTTGGCAGCAATAAATGTGCAGGCGGCTCCCACCAGCGTGCAAGAAGGGGATACATTGCGCCTCACCTTGACTATGGATGACGCCAATGCGGAAGGGATCCCGGATTTAACCCCCCTGCAAGAAAATTTTACCATCGTAGGGACTGAACGCAGCGCTAATTACACGATCATTAATGGACAAACGCATTCTTTACGGCAGTGGAATGTAATTTTACTCCCCAAAAAAACAGGCAAGCTTACTATCCCGGCTATTAAAATAGGTCAGTACGAAAGCAAGCCTCTTACCATCGAAGTTACTGATGCCGCCACAATGACAGGGCAAGCCGATAGCACAGCGCCTGCCTCCCAGCCGGTAATGTTAAAAACCGACATCAGCGAGCCCGCTCCCTTTGTAAACCAACAAGTCATTTACACGGTTAAATTTTATAATAGTGAACGCTTGTTGGATGCTGAATATCATCCACCCCAAGTGGAAGACGGGTTGATTATCCCGCTTGAAGATGCAACCCGCTACCAGACGGTAGAAGACGGCCAAAGCTACACGGTTGAAGAACAACGTTATGCAATTTTTCCTCAAAAAAGCGGTGAATTAAAAATCACCGGCCCTGCTTTAAATGCCTTGATTTATGATGCCGTGCCCAGAAGAGTAAATTTGCGTGCCAAGGAAAGCAAATTACAAGTCAAACCCATCCCAAGTACGTATAAGGGCAAACACTGGCTTCCAGCAAAACAAGTGACATTAAAAGAAACCTACGATAAAAGCACAAGCGAGCTGAATGAAGGCACTACATTAGTCAGAACCATAACGCTGCAAGTTGTAGGGGTGCCCGCACAAATGTTGCCGCATCTGGAATTGGGCAAGCAAAAAAACTTCGACATTTATCCTGAAAAACCGGCAGAGCGCAATTACATTAAACAGCAGGAATTCATAGGGGAAACTACGGTAAAAATTACCTATTTACTCAATCACTCTGGCAGTATTACTCTGCCTGAATTGGTTGTGCCATGGTTTAATACGACAACAGGCAAGGAAGAATGGACAAAGCTGCCGGCACGTTCGTTACAGATTAAAGGCAAAGCCCTTCCACAACAGCATGCGGGTAACCAACTAACCGCCAGGCCGCCGGTTGCAGACAATAAAGCCATGGAAACTTCGGCGCCTGCCGCTGTAGACAAGCCACAACGCGAACAAAGCCTTACAGGCTGGTGGGTGGCAATTTTTTTGGCTGCTGCCTGGATTCTCACTTTAATTTTATGGTGGTTTAAACCTTTTCCATTTTTAAATAAAAACCATGGGAAAGGCGTGCTTAAACGTTTAAAAGCGGCTTGTTTTGCAAATCATGCGAAAGAAGCGCGCACTGCTTTACTGCAATGGGCCGCTTTCCAATGGCCCGGTGCCAAATTGCTTACTTTAGAGGATATAACCCATTTGGCCCACGATGCGGCATTGAAACAACAAATGCAATTATTGTCACAAGCACTGTATAGCCCCAATAGAAAAATAAACTGGGAAGGAAAAAATTTATGGCTCGCTGTAGTGAATTTTCGTAATAGAAAAATGAATTATGCTAAGAAAAGGGCTGATTTACCACCAATCAATCCAGTGCAATCCTAGGGCGTGTTTTTAAAGTTTTTCAAACGGTTAAAAATTTGATAAAAAGGCTCCATAGTAAAAATGGAGTAAGTGAATGTCACGATTTGTCATTGATGATAAGATGTGGAGTAAATTAGAACAATTATTGCCAGCCCCCAAGGGCCGTCATGGGGAAAATGATCGGTTATTTATCGAAGCAGTTTGCTGGATCATAAGGACAGGAGCGCCTTGGAGAGATTTACCTCCTGATTATGGAAAATGGCAAAGTGTTTATGGCCGCTATAATCGCTG
>NZ_RZGS01000051.1 GCF_003989745.1 Legionella septentrionalis | reverse complement strand
GTAGGAACTTCGGCTAATACCAACCACGTTGCAGGCTGTACGTAAACTTGCTTGATGCGACATAATGACATAATCCACAAGCTCCCGCTTTTCGGCTGGCTTTAAAGCTTTTTTTCGATTAGGGGTCGCCTCAGAAAACGGAAAATAAAGCACGCTAAGCGAAAGCTCGATCATGCAGTTGGCAGGTCACGCCACAGGCGCATTTGAGGCGGAAACGGCCTGGCTACAACAATCTGCCAGCCCTTGTAAGATGCCGCATGCTTCTACCTGTCGAGCGCCTGAGCACCTCTCGCGCAAAACGGCCAAGTGTTTCTTCAACTGTAACAACGCTTCCACGCGGGCCTCTACTTGTTGGATATGGCCATCCAGTAGCGCATTGACCTCGCCGCAATCCTGATTCGGGTTATCTCGCAGGTCCAGCAATGCCTGGATTGCTCCCAGCGTCATGTCGAGCGAACGGCAATGGCGGATGAACTGCAAGCGCTCGACGTGAGCGTCACCGTATAGCCGGAAGTTGCCGCCGCTGCGCGCTGGCTTTGGCAATAGCCCCTCCTTCTCGTAATAGCGGATGGTGACGATCTCGCACCTTGTCCGCTTGGCAAGTTCACCAATCCTGATTTCCATATTTCATCCTCATTTAAAACTTGACTCTATAGTAGCTATAGGGTCTTTAATGAGCAATACAGAAATCTGCGTAAAGGAATTGTCATGAGCGAATGCGGTTCAAAGGGGTGCGGCTGCTCGACCGTGCCGATCAGCCAGCCCCCTGCGCAAGCCCAGCTAACGGCTGAATCGGCCCAAGCGGTCTACCGCATCGAGAACATGGATTGCCCCACGGAAGAGGCGCTGATCCGAAGCAAGCTAGCCGCGCTGCCGGGCGTGGTCGGGCTTGACTTCAACCTGATGCAGCGCACCTTGGCCGTGCGGCATGAACTGCCATCGTTGACTCCGGTTGAGCAAGCCTTGAAGGCCATCGGCATGCAGGCCGTGCGCATGGATAAAGCTTCTGACGAGCAGACGACCAAGCTGGTCATCGCCAAGATGGATTGTCCAACCGAAGAAGCGCTGATCCGCAACAAGCTTGCCACGGTAGCCGGGGTGACCAATCTCGATTTCAACCTGATGCAGCGCACCCTGTCCGTGCGCCATGCTGCCCACACCCTGCCGGAAGTATTGGCCGCGCTGAAATCTCTGAACTTCGAGGCGCAAGTGCTCAATGCGGAGGAAGCCAACGCCTCGCCGGCGATATCGACAGTCGCATCTACCAACTGGGGGCCGCTTGGCATCTCCTTGGCGGCTGCATTGGCTGCGGAAGCCGTCTACTGGTTCCACAACGGCAACCATTGGTCAGTCGTTGTTCTGGCGCTCGTCGCGATCTTCGCGGGCGGCCTTTCCACCTACAAGAAGGGCTGGATTGCGCTCAAGAACCGCAACCTCAACATGAACGCCCTGATGTCAATAGCCGTCACGGGCGCCATGTTGATCGGTCACTGGCCGGAAGCAGCGATGGTGATGGTGCTGTTTGCACTCGCTGAAGTGATCGAGGCAAAGTCGCTGGACCGTGCTCGCAACGCCATTCGTGGCCTGCTCGACCTTGCCCCGGAACAAGCCACGGTGCAGCAGCCGGATGGTTCGTGGCGCGAAGAGGATGCCAAGCAGGTCGCCATCGGCAGCCGGGTTCGGGTCAAGCCGGGTGAGCGTATCGCCCTCGATGGCGAAGTGCTGGAAGGACGCTCTACGGTCAACCAAGCGCCGATCACTGGTGAAAGCCTGCCAGTTGAAAAAGCGCCTGGTGATCTGGTGTTCGCCGCCACCATCAACGAATCCGGCTCGTTTGAGTATCGCGTTACGGCCACGGCCAGCAACTCCACATTGGCCCGCATTATCCACGCGGTGGAAGCTGCCCAAGGTAGCCGCGCACCTACTCAACGCTTTGTCGATCAGTTTGCACGCTGGTACACGCCAACCGTATTCGGTGTGGCGGTTGCGGTCGCACTGATTCCCCCGCTATTCATGGGCGCAGCGTGGCTGGACTGGATTTACCGCTCGCTGGTTTTGCTGGTCGTCGCCTGCCCGTGCGCGCTGGTAATCTCCACACCGGTCAGCATCGTTAGCGGCTTGGCGGCGGCGGCGCGGCACGGCATTCTTATCAAGGGTGGCGTCTATCTGGAAGAAGGCCGCAAGCTGCGCTGGCTGGCACTGGACAAGACCGGCACGATCACGCACGGCAAACCTGCGCAAACCGATTTCGTCGCGTGGGGCGATGCGCTACCAGCCAGCAGCCGAAGCATTGCCGCCAGTCTCGCGGCTCGCTCTGACCATCCCGTGTCCAAAGCCATAGCGCAGGCAGCGCATGCCGAAGGGGTTGCGCTACACGATGTTGCCGAGTTCGTTGCACTGCCCGGTCGTGGCGTGCGAGGCAGCATTGACGGTGTGACCTATCACCTTGGCAACCATCGGATGCTCGAAGAGCTGGGGCATTGTCCACCTGAATTGGAGCAGCGCATCGCTGCGATGGAGCGCGAAGGCAAAACTGTAGTGATCCTGGTGAGCACAAAGCGTGCGCAAGCCCTGATCGCGGTGGCAGACACCATCAAGGACAGCAGCAGGAGCGCTATCGGCGAGCTGCATGCGCTCGGCATCAACACCATGATGCTGACTGGCGACAACCCGCACACCGCGCAGGCAATTGCCACACAAGCCGGGATTGATCGGGCGCAGGGCAATTTGCTGCCAGAGGACAAACTGCGCGAGGTCGAACAACTGGCGCAGACTGGCAAGGTCGGGATGGTCGGCGACGGTATCAACGATGCCCCGGCGTTGGCACGTGCTGACATCGGATTTGCAATGGGGGCCGCTGGCACCGACACGGCCATTGAGACGGCGGACGTCGCCCTGATGGACGATGACTTGCGCAAGATTCCGACTTTTGTGCGCCTGTCACGTGCGACGGCTCAGGTACTGATGCAAAACATCGTGCTGGCACTGGGCATTAAAGCGGTGTTTCTGGTACTCACCTTCACTGGTCACGCGACCATGTGGATGGCCGTGTTTGCCGACATGGGAGCCAGCTTGCTTGTCGTGGGCAATGGCTTGAGGCTGTTGCGCCGATGAACTGGAAATTCATTCTCTATGACTGGTATGGTCTGAACGTCGCGTTGTTCCAGGTCATCAATGCGGGAACGCCTGCCGCGCTGGGACCGCTGGTGTGGTTCTTCAGCCTCGTAGGCAATTACTGGACAGCGCCCTTGACGCTGCTGGGTCTGTGGTGGTGGTCGAAGTCAGCAACCAATTTAGCCCGCGCTGATGCAGTTTGGCATCGGCTCATTGTTTTTGGCACCGCCTTCCTGCTGGCCTTGCTGGCCGCCACTGTCTTGAAGCTGTGGCTCGACTTCCCGCGTCCGCCCGCCGTCTTCGGCGAGTTAGTGCGCATCATCAGTGAGCATGAGCGGCACTACAGCCTGCCCAGTGGGCATGCTACCTATTCGGCGTTAGTTATCGGCGCGCTTTGGCCTTTGATGGGTCGCCGTGGCCGCGTCGGTTTGGTGCTTTATGCCGTCTTGGTCGGATGGTCGCGCATTGCTGCTGGAATGCACTTCCCGGCTGATGTGCTGGCGGGCTGGTGTCTAGGATTGGGCAGCACCGTTCTTGCCGGACGGCTGATACCGCTTGTCGCTCCCACGTGGCAGACGGCTCGCCACACGTCGGCCTCGGTCTGGTATGTGGTGGCCGTGTGCGCCTTCATGGCCGACCAGTTCGCCAAGCTCGCCGTCGTCCGCACGTATGCCTATGGCGAACAGGTCGAAGTCACGCCATTCTTCAATTTCGTTCATGTACTGAATCCGGGGGCCGCATTCAGCTTTCTGGCAGGCGCGGGCGGTTGGCAACGCTACTTCTTCATCGTCCTTGGCTTGGCAGTCTCGGCTTGGCTGGTACGCATGCTGAAACAGCGGTTGCCAAGCCTTGAAGCACTGGGATACAGCCTGATTCTCGGCGGGGCGCTTGGAAACGTCGCGGATCGCCTATTGCGCGGGCAGGTCGTGGACTTTCTCGACTTCCATTGGCGGCACTCGCACTGGCCTGCCTTCAATCTCGCTGATGTTGCCATCACCTCAGGGGCGGTCTTGCTCATCATAAACGGGCTGATCCAAGGCAGGGCGGTGGACGCAAAGCCAATTGAGAATTATAATCATTTACAATAAATTATTCTGACACTCTCCTATGCCTTGCCGAGCACCTTATCGCTGGTTGATGGCGCTGTTGCTCGCGACTTATGCGCTTATCAGCGGGCCAGCACTCGCAGCCGACAGCACCGAAACCAAAGCCAAGCAAATTTGGCAGCTTCTGGACTATGTGGCTGTCGATTACGGCGGTGCCGTAGCCAATGGCACGGTGCTGAAGGCGTCGGAATATGCAGAGATGCAGGAGTTCGTCGCCACCGCCGAGCGTCAATTGGGCGAGCTACCGAGTAAGACCGACAAGGCGCGCTTGCTGCAACAAGCTACGGAGCTTCGCCGCGCAGTAGCGAATAAAGCTGATCCAGCCATCGTGGCGCAACTGGCGCATGCGCTATCCAGCGCCGTGCAAAAAGCGTATCCATTCCCGGTGGCCCCAGCCGCCGTACCGGACTTGGCGCGGGGTGCGCAGTTGTTTCAGGCGCAATGCGCGGCCTGTCATGGCATGCAAGGGCACGGTGATGGCCCCTTGGCTACCTCCCTGAACCCCAAACCAACCGCGCTGGCCGAGCACTTGCGGGCGCGGGAGCGCAGCTTGTTCGCACTACATCAGATCATCAGCAACGGCGTCCCAGGGACTGCCATGCAAGGCTTTGGCTCATTATCGGACGAGGATCGCTGGGCGCTGGCATTCTTTGTCGGTACGTTGCCCTATGTACAGAGCGACAAGACCGCAGGGGCAAAGCTTTGGCAAACGAATGGGCAAGCCCGTCAAACGGTTGCCAATCTGGAAGCATTGACGCAAACCTCCGAGCATGTCTTGGCGGACAAGCTGGATGAACCCTCAGCTAAAGCGCTGACCGCATATCTTCGCGCTAACCCGAGTGCGTTGGACGCAAACAAGCCGAAAGGCACGGCAATAGCCAAGGCCAAGCTTGGCGAGAGCGTGGTTGCATTGCAAAACGGGGATCGTGCGACCGCAGCCAAGTTGGCCTTGTCCGCTTACCTTGATGGTTTCGAGCCCGTTGAACCGGCGCTCGCCACCCGCAACCGCCCGTTGTTCGAGCAGATCGAAGCTGCAATGGTGTCCTACCGAGCATTGGTGGCAAACGGTACTCCGGCCGAAGTGCAGGCCGCGCACCAACAGTTACACGGCTTGCTCGATGAAGCAGACAAAGTTCTTGCCCCTTCGGAGAACGATACCGTCGCGGCCTTTATCGGGGCATTGACTATTTTGCTGCGGGAAGGCTTAGAAGCGTTGTTAGTGGTCGTCGCCATGCTGGCATTTCTCAAGAAGGCCGAACGCCGGGATGTCGGGGTCTATGTGCATGCAGGATGGATGGCCGCACTGGCGGCAGGTGGCATCACTTGGGGCGTGGCGACCTATTTGGTCGGCGTCAGCGGTGCGAGCCGGGAATTGACGGAAGGCTTTTCTTCACTGTTTGCGGCTGTGGTCCTGCTCGGCGTCGGAATGTGGATGCACCAAAAGAGCGTCGCCGGTCGCTGGCAGATTTACCTCAAGGAAAAGCTATCCTCGGCGCTCAACAAGCGCACGGCGTGGTTCTTGTTCTCGCTGGCATTCGTCGCGGTGTACCGCGAGGTGTTTGAGACGGTACTGTTCTACGCCGCTCTTTGGACAGAGGGTAATGGATGGCCTCTGCTCGCTGGCCTGGGTACGGGCATGGCGCTTTTGGCGCTACTTGCAGTGGTACTGCTACGCACCAGCCCGCGATTGCCGATCGGGCAGTTTTTTGCGGCCAGTTCTATGCTGGTAGCAGTGCTCGCGGTGATCCTGGCTGGCAAGGGCATTGCGGGTCTGCAAGAGGCCGGACTCCTGCATACCAGTCCGATTGCAATCCCTCGGATCGATTTGCTTGGCATCTATCCGTCGTGGCAAACGGTCCTAGCGCAGTTTGTCGTTCTGCTCACCACTGTGGTGGCTTTCACTATCAATCTGCGTTCGACGCGGCAGAGGGCAACGCGGCGAAGCTGATTCAAGGCGCTTGCCTATCTCGCAAACAGTGTCAGTTTGAGCTATGCCCTAACCTGATGTCAGATGTTGAGCACAAACAACGTCAGAGTAGAGTGTGAATTTATATTTATTGACACATTCAGCCAAGGGTAATAGATTTCATCCTGACATTTTTACCTTTGGAGGCATCTTGCAAGGTCAACGTATCGGCTACGTCCGCGTCAGCAGCTTCGACCAGAATCCTGATCGACAACTGGAACAAATAGAAGTCGGCAAGGTATTCACCGATAAGGCTTCAGGCAAGGACACACAACGTCCCGAACTTGAAAGGCTGCTGGCCTTCGTCCGCGAGGGCGACACCGTGGTGGTGCATAGCATGGACAGGTTGGCACGCAACCTTGATGACCTGCGCCGCATCGTCCAAGGGCTGACACAACGGGGCGTGCGCATGGAGTTCGTCAAAGAAGGGCTGACGTTCACCGGCGAGGACTCACCGATGGCCAATCTGATGCTGTCGGTCATGGGAGCCTTTGCTGAGTTCGAGCGCGCCCTGATCCGCGAACGTCAGCGCGAGGGAATCGTGCTGGCCAAGCAGCGCGGTGCCTACCGGGGACGAAAGAAATCGCTGAACAGCGAACAAATTGCCGAGTTGAAACGGCGAGTTGCGGCAGGCGACCAAAAAACCTTGGTGGCCCGTGACTTCGGCATCAGCCGCGAAACCTTGTACCAGTACCTGCGGGAAGACTGACCATGCCACGCCGCTCAATCCTGTCCGCCACCGAGCGCGAAAGTCTGCTGGCACTGCCAGATGCCAAAGACGAACTGATACGGCACTACACGTTCAACGAAACCGACCTGTCGGTGATCCGTCAGCGTCGCGGCGCCGCGAATCGATTGGGCTTCGCCGTGCAGCTTTGCTACTTGCGATTCCCTGGCATCTTCTTGGGCGTCGATGAACCTCCATTTCCGCCCCTGCTGCGCATGGTGGCCGCACAACTCAAGGTGCCGGTGGAAAGCTGGAACGATTACGGCCAGCGCGAGCAGACACGGCGGGAGCACTTGGTCGAGCTGCAAACGGTGTTTGGATTCAAGCCCTTCACCATGAGTCACTACCGGCAAGCCGTGCATACATTGACCGAACTGGCCTTGCAAACAGACAAAGGCATTGTGCTGGCCAGCACCCTTGTTGAAAACCTGCGGCGGCAGAGCATCATCCTACCCGCCATGAATGCCATCGAGCGCGCAAGCGCCGAGGCCATTACCCGTGCCAACCGGAGCATCCATGCGGCATTGGCCGATTCCTTGATACCTGTCCATCGCCAGCGCCTGGACGAACTGCTCAAGCGCAAGGATGGTAGCAAAATGACGTGGCTAGCGTGGCTGCGCCAATCGCCCGCCAAGCCGAACTCGCGCCACATGCTTGAACACATCGAACGCCTCAAAGCCTGGCAGGCGCTTGACCTACCTGCTGGCATCGAACGGCAGGTACACCAAAACCGCTTGCTCAAGATCGCCCGCGAGGGCGGCCAGATGACGCCCGCCGACCTGGCCAAGTTCGAGTCGCAGCGGCGTTACGCCACCTTGGTAGCACTGGCCATCGAGGGCATGGCCACCGTCACTGATGAAATCATCGACCTTCACGACCGCATCATCGGCAAGCTGTTCAATGCGGCCAAGAACAAGCATCAACAGCAGTTCCAGGCTTCCGGCAAGGCGATCAACGACAAGGTGCGGATGTATGGGCGCATCGGTCAGGCGCTGATTGAAGCCAAACAAAGCGGCGGCGATCCGTTCGCCGCCATCGAAGCGGTCATGCCGTGGGACACCTTCGCCGCCAGCGTCACCGAGGCGCAAACGCTGGCGCGGCCTGCCGATTTTGATTTCCTGCACCATATCGGCGAGAGTTACGCCACGCTGCGCCGCTATGCGCCGCAGTTCCTGGACGTGCTCAAACTGCGCGCCGCGCCCACCGCCAAGGGTGTGCTCGATGCCATCGACGTGCTGCGCGGCATGAACAGCGACAGCGCGCGCAAGGTGCCCGCCGATGCGCCAACCGCATTCATCAAGCCGCGCTGGGCAAAGCTGGTTCTGACCGACGAGGGTATTGACCGGCGTTACTACGAGTTATGCGCCCTGTCGGAGCTGAAGAACGCACTGCGCTCTGGTGATGTTTGGGTGCAGGGTTCGCGCCAGTTCAAGGACTTCGACGAATACCTGGTGCCGATCGAGAAGTTCGCCACCCTGAAGCTGGCCAGCGAATTGCCACTGGCCGTGGCCACCGACTGCGACCAATATCTGCATGACCGACTGGAATTATTGGAGGCGCAACTCGCCACAGTCAACCGCATGGCGGCGACCAACGACTTACCGGATGCCATCATCACCACTGCATCGGGCCTGAAGATCACGCCGCTGGACGCAGCGGTGCCAGACGCGGCGCAAGCCTTGATTGACCAGTCGGCGATGTTGCTGCCGCACCTCAAGATCACCGAGTTGCTGATGGAGGTCGATGAATGGACGGGCTTCACGCGCCACTTCACACACCTGAAGACCGGCGACACGGCCAAGGACAAAACCTTGCTGATGACGACGATTCTGGCTGATGGTATCAATCTTGGGCTCACCAAGATGGCCGAGTCCTGCCCTGGCACCACCTACGCCAAGCTGTCTTGGCTGCAAGCCTGGCACGTTCGCGACGAAACCTATTCGACGGCGCTGGCCGAGCTGGTGAACGCACAGTTTCGACAACCCTTCGCCGGAAACTGGGGCGACGGCACCACGTCATCGTCGGACGGCCAGAACTTCCGAACCGGCAGCAAGGCAGAGAGCACCGGGCATATCAATCCGAAGTATGGAAGTAGCCCTGGGCGGACGTTCTATACCCATATCTCCGACCAATACGCGCCCTTCAGCGCCAAGGTGGTCAACGTCGGCTTGCGCGACTCGACCTATGTGCTCGATGGCCTGCTGTACCACGAGTCTGACTTGCGTATCGAGGAACACTACACCGACACGGCGGGCTTCACCGATCATGTGTTCGGCCTGATGCACTTTCTGGGATTCCGGTTCGCGCCGCGCATCCGCGACCTGGGCGACACCAAGCTGTTCATTCCCAAGGGCGATACTGCCTACGATGCACTCAAGCCGATGATTAGCAGCGACAGGCTGAACATCAAGGCTATTCGCGCTCATTGGGATGAAATCCTACGGCTGGCCACTTCGATCAAGCAGGGCACGGTGACGGCCTCGCTGATGCTGCGCAAGCTCGGCAGCTATCCGCGCCAAAACGGCTTGGCCGTCGCCCTGCGCGAGCTGGGGCGCATCGAGCGCACGCTGTTCATTCTGGATTGGCTGCAAAGCGTGGAGCTGCGCCGCCGCGTCCATGCGGGGCTGAATAAGGGCGAGGCGCGCAACGCGCTGGCCAGGGCGGTCTTCTTCTACCGATTGGGTGAAATCCGCGACCGCAGTTTTGAGCAGCAGCGCTACCGGGCCAGCGGCCTCAATCTGGTGACGGCGGCCATCGTGTTGTGGAACACGGTCTATCTGGAGCGTGCCACCAGTGCTTTGCGTGCCCACGGCAAGGCGCTGGACGACACGTTGCTGCAATATCTGTCACCGCTGGGGTGGGAGCATATCAACTTGACCGGCGATTACCTATGGCGCAGCAGTGCCAAGGTCGGTGCGGGGAAGTTCAGGCCATTGCGACCGCTGCCACCGGCTTAGCGTGCTTTATTTTCCGTTTTCTGAGACGACCCCGATTATGTCCTTGAGAATCGTATGTTCCAAACTGAGATTGGCATACATCTGTTTCAAGCGACGATTCTCTTCTTCCAGGTCCTTCATGCGCTTAATATCTGAAGCCTCCATTCCGCCATA
>NZ_RZGS01000050.1 GCF_003989745.1 Legionella septentrionalis | reverse complement strand
CTAGAAATTCAATTGCTTTAACTTTGAACTCTTTTGTGTAGATACTTCTGACCATTGCTACTCCTTGTTGATGAGATTATATCTCTTAAACAAGGTGTACGGCTAATCGAGGAGGGATCAACCTTTAACTAAACAATTTAACCATACAATGAGAACCGCTCTAATTATCCAAATATATTTCCAAACGACGGGAAAACGGAATCTGACAAAATCCAAAAATATTCACAAACAATTTTAGCTAGAAATATCCAGGTTAAATGATGGCTTGATTCAACGATAAAGAAGCCATTTGGCCACAAATGAAAGCTATCCTAGCGATATCTTCTTTTGAGAAAAAAAGATATTCCTTAGAAAATAAAATATCTTGGGCACTTTTTAGTATTGTTTCATTAGTCTCAATATTCAAAATGCTCAAAGAAGTAATATGATCAGATAAAATTCTGTATTTCTCTACGTTATTAGGAAAATGCTCTCGTGTGATTCCCTCAGCTTGCATATAGCAAATCGCATAGGCTATACGCTTAGAGTGCAACACTTCGTTAGTTAGCGATGTGTCTAAAGAAAATTGCAACCACTCGTTATTAAAATTACACGTATGAATTTTATTTCGGGAAATAATTATCTTAGAAATTTTATCCTTGGATAAATAGTACAAATCATTAATGCTGTTTACGTCTATGGGATGAAGATTGCTCAAAATATCTGGCATTTCTTTGATTTGCTGTGGAAACAACGGTGGCAAAAAATCACCTGGTTTATCCGTGTGAGCAAGCACAACTTTCCCAGTAGATTTGTATTCTTCGATAGTTGAAAAAATACGATAACGAAAGCTAGTTAATCTATTCGTTTCCAAACGAAAAGAACTATAGAAATCAACAAAGACTTTGAAGGGCTTTTGCAGAAAAACCATGGTATACAAAACTAAATAGAAGAGTAAATATAAGATAAATCAATCTCATACATGGTTTCATCGAATTTAATAATCTCAGGAGGAATTCCAAAAACTATTTCCACCTCATTCGTAAAAATTAAGTCGCTCATTTTATCATCCCTAAAATTTTTTACTAAGATATTGTTCACATTAACTATTGTCAATGGCTATCAAAATAATTTTTTGGTAAAAATCTGGGAGCTAATTCTTGTATTTTTTGCGCCACTGATAAACAAACACCATCCTTCCATTTTTTGGCAGCAATTTGGATTCCTATTGGAAGGTTATCTGCAGACAGCCCGCAAGGTACCACAGTGACTGGCCATCCAGTTAAGTTATACGGTAATAAATAACCAATATCCTCCCGATATTTAAAAGTCTCCCCATGGAGTCTTGCTGCTGAAGCAGTAACCGGCGATAGTAAAATATCGAAATCTTGCATAAACATATTCATTTTAATTCGAAAATCGTCTAATTCAACAAGGCGGGCTCGAAATTCACTCACGCTAAATCTTGAGTTTTTAGCTAACTCTAAAAATTTTTTAGTTAAGATAGTTATTTCTTTTTGTCCCATTCGTTTCAGTGCGTTTTGTATAGATAGGCCTCCATCTCCACCATACATAAAGGTGTCTAAATGAAGTCTTGCAGCTTTTTTCAATTCCTGAGGAAAAATATTGGTTATAGAATGCACACAAGGCTCAAGTTTTTTTATCATGTGGCTAAGGACATTAACTGTATTGTTGCACGGACTTTCCTCCATAGGGTTTTCTAAAAAAAAAGCTACTCTCAATTTTTTTATTTCTGGTGATTTATTATAATAAGGAACGGAGATAGCATTAGGATCTTGTGCATCTGATCCAGCTATTACCGATAAAATTAATCTTAAATCTTGTACTTCCCTCGCCATAGGGCCAATAGATAATATTTGAGCCCCCAAGCCAATATTGTGATTCGGGAAAATACCTGTCAAGGGTACTAACCCATGTGTAGGCTTATGTGCAGAAATGCCACAATAATGTGCAGGCTGTCGAATGCTGCCCCCTGCGTCATTTCCTAATCCTGCCGGAATACATCTTGAAGCAATTAAGGCTGCTTGGCCCCCACTACTTCCGCCAGCAGTTCGTTTTAAATCATAGGGATTATTGGTTCTACCATAAAGCAAGTTATCTGATTCATAAGAAAGCAATAACTCTGAAGTATTGGTCAATCCAAAAATAATTGCACCGGCTTTTCGTAGTCTGGAAATAACACGTGCATCAAAGGAAGATTGTTGACCAAATAAACCGGGACATCCTTTACTTGGAAAAAAGCCTTTGACATGAAACGCATCTTTAATACTTAGCGGTAAACCATGCAAAAGTGGTAAAGGTTTACTTGAGAAAGTTAACTTATCAGCTTGTTTTGCTTGTAAAATAAGCTCCTCTGGCTTAAATTGATTCAGTGCATTGATTATTGGATTGAATAAAGTAATTTGTTTAATATAAGCTTCCGTAATTTCCAGTACTGAAAGATCCTTTAACTTTATTTTTTTAACAAGTTCAAATGCCGATAACCCTATGATCTCATTCATCTATTAACCATTTTCACAATTTTTTTGCATAAAATTTGCGCTATAAAGTTCAAGCTGAATCCCCTCGATTCTCCTCATAAAAATCACTAACATTTTTGCAAGGAAAACATAAGGAATTGTAACGATGATTTTAATGAATACAGTACCCAACCATAATTTAAATAAAAAAGTTGATTGGGAGTCATAAAACACGACTGGCAAAACGATTAAGCTTAAAATTAGATCTGAAATACCTGAACAAATAAAACTCCTAATTAAAAAATGTCGACCTCTTAATCTGAGCTTTAGTTCACTTAGGAACTTGATATTAAGAGCAGATGTGATGAAAAAGCCTATCGGGCCTATTAAAGTTAATAATGTAGATTGTTTTACTATAAAAGCATAATATTTTTCATTATCACATAATAGTAATAGCCCATTATTTATTAATGAAAAAAACACAATAAAAAAATAACAAGACCACGTGACATAATAACTAACCTTTTTACCATAAACTTCAGTAAGACAATCTGCTAAAGGATAAACTAACGGGAAAATTAAAGCTGGCAAAGCAAATTGCAGATTAATGTCTCCCCATTTAAGAGTACAAATAGAAACTGCATCTATAGTTGGCAAAAAAAGACAAAGAGTATAGATAGATACCAAAGGCGATAAGATTTTAATATCTGGTTTTAATGGCACTATAACCCCAATTTTGTTAATAAATTATGTTTGAAGTTAAAAAGATTTTTAACATCTTCCAACATAACTTCATCAGAATTTTTTATAATATTTTGCTCAATTAAAATCCCTTTTGAGTTATATAAATAATTATTTTCATGAAAAAAATATGGTATATCAAATTGCATTAGCTCATTAACTTCTGAATCTATAATCGTTTTAGAAATAAAGTGTGAGCCTGTCAAACTCTCATGAAGATAGGTTTTTCTTTTTTCCTTGTCTAATAAAAATTTAGGATGAGTGCTGTTTTTTAAGAGAGTAAAATAATACCTTGTAGGCTTAAAGATCATACGTTTCCTTTTTTGATAGTTCTTTTTTATGAGTTCAATAAAAAAGAGCGGTGCTTCATTAACTGCCCGATAAGCTCCCTCTATTCCAGATTTGATCTCTTCTTTGTAGGAGACAAAATGAATTGTGTTATTTATAAGTAATGAAGTGGCGGTATAATCGTAAGGTTTTATATTAAAAATAATAGGATAAAAGAGAGATTCGCAATCCACAATAACTGGGATAGATGAAGAACATAAAATATTCTCGGAATGAAAATCTATTCCCCTTATGCAAGTTAAAATGAAAAGCAGTGCACCCCAATGATATGCATACTTCTGATTATTTTCGCAATTGGCATTTTCTACATAGGCAATTTTAGAAAGATTACTATTCAGTATCGTAATATCTAAAGTTTCAAAACAAAAATTTTCATAATTATTTAAAAATATGTAAATTCCATTTAAGATTGACAACATTTCCGTCGAAACTGGTTTTAGTATAAATTTCTCTTTGCCACTTATCACCAAAGTTGTGCTTTTTCCTTGATTATGTACATCCCCTACTCTTGTGAGCGAGTCTATATAGGTTACCGACAATAATTGCTCTACAAAGCCTGAATAATATTCGAAAATTTGTGATAAAAAATTGCCAATATAATTTAGCTCGCTTTTGTTGTTTTGCTTTAAAAAAAAGCAAAACTCCAATATATCAGTATTAATATAATTTAAATAATCAACAAAATAATTAGCCGCCAGCTCTGCATGCTTACTGTGCTGGAAAGTGCAGGCAATGCTGAGAAAATCATATATTTCCATTATATTTTTTGACTGACAGTAACTTTAATCAAAAGCATTAGCATTATGCCATCATCACACGTTAACCAACAGCTTAAAGTACCAAAATTAAACAAGACCGCGGGCTATTGTTAGGATATTTTTAGTCAGAGAGCATACCATAGTTTATGTATACTTTAATAGATTCCTAGTTGCACACTCTTTTTATCTTGCTCAATAACTTTCTTTCTTTAATATGCACTAGACGCCAATTGCCTTTAGCAATTTAAACCTAGTGCATCTTACCATAAGCCCTATTACACTATAGCCGTGAACATAATTAAAATATGAAAAATTTTTTACTTTTTGTTCATTTTCTGAGATAATCGAGCTTTTTAACAAATCAACGAATGTGGTATGCCAGCAATTCTAGATCGATTGCAGATTCCAGTTCCTTACAATGAAGAAAAGAAATGGAATTTAGCGCAGCAATTACAGGGAAAGAGAGTTGATTTTTATAAAGCCCTCGTCCGCAATCATAATCTAATAAATTTCGATTATAGTATCCTTTGCACGCAAATCGCCCACCACTTGGCAAAGCAGAATAAATCGGCGCAAAAGCTCGCTTTGCAGATGGCAGCAGCCTTGGCAATAGCAGAAGTGCTTGAGGAAGTTTATCGCAATTATCTTTACATGCCGCGAGAAGTTATTCGCCTTCAAGGCGAGCAGCAAGTTTATCGTGAATTCTTAAAAAGAGAAGGGTTTGATTTCACCCCCTCCCCACAGCTTCCAGTGCCGGTAAGCGACGAAACGGGAAAGAAAACTCTTGCGGCAGAAGTGTCTGCCCAGCCTATCGACCGGGATGTGAGCGCTACCATCCGTGATGTAACGATGACGAGTAACTGGGCACGCTTATTTACTTTACGTACACGCCGCTTTCTTCTCCTGCTTGCGCCCGTCATTTCACCCACATCTGCTTACAGCAAATTTATCCGTGAAATCGACAAAATTGCAGCTCCTATCGTTGCTTATTTTTCCTGGATTTTCTTTGTCCCGCGTTTATCAAACAATTTGTTCATGTTTGCCAAGCATATTATCCCTGGCAGCTGGATGAGTGAACAAGAAGCATCTGTCGATTTTAAAACGAGGTTTGTAACACAACTTGAACGGCGCTGGTTTGAACTTTTTAACGATTCCTTCTGGTTAACTGCAGGCTTAATCAATTGTTTTATCTTAACCGGCGTCCTCGCTCCCGTCGGCATATATCTTTCCGTAGCCATGCAAGCTTTTGACGTGCTTCTTTGTACCATCCGTTACTTCGTGGAAGTCGGCCGCATGCAGGAAATACATACGGCTTATGCAAAAATGTTAACAAGCACGGATGTAAATGAGCATGAAAAAATACAAGAAATTAAAACCCATCTTAACTATCTGGAACAGCGCATCCATTATGAGAAAAAACGCTTGCTTTTAGGCATCATAAACAATGCCATCTTGGTAGTAGCCCTATCACTTGCCCTGCCAGCACTGGCAGTGAATCCCATAATTCCCTTTATCGGGGCTCTCGTTGCGGTTTTAACCACATTCGCATGCTTTACGGCAGTGCAATTTTTAGAACAGCAACGCCCGGTGACCCGGGTTACCCTGGCCATGCTGCCGGTGGATTCTGAAAAGGAAAAAACAAGCATCCTTACCCATTCGATGTTCAGTAAGTCACGAAGTACCACGAACATCGCCGAATATGAAGAAATTGCGAATACAGCAAAAAACTTTCAATAACTAATCATAGAGTGCTGCAGACTTCAATGGTATGCTAGGAAATTTCTGATTACCTAGGGGAATTTCATGTCTGCAGCTGCGTTGCCTCAATTTTCCGATCTTGATATTCAAACTTTTCCCCAACGCTTGGAAACGCTTTTAGAAAATAACTTAAAGCGCATTGACCACTTGCTCGAGAACAAAGAATATACTTGGGAGCGCCTCATGCAGCCGCTCGAAGACATGGACGATGCCCTCGAGCGCTTTTGGGCGCCCCTTTCGCACTTGCATGCAGTCGTTAATTCAACCCAATTGCGCGAGTGTTATCAAGCTTGCCTGCCAAAGCTTACCACTTATGAGGCCGCACTTGGGCATAATCATGCTTTGTATGAAGCAATTAAACGCATCGATGCGACCGGATTAAATGAAACCCAGCGCAAGATTATAGCGGATACACTGCGCGATTTTGAACTCTCAGGTGTCGCTTTGTCTGCTGAGAAAAAGCAGCGTTTCGAAGCCATGCAGACTCGCTTGGCGGAATTATCCAATCAATTCGAAAACCACGTGTTGGATGCAAGCCAAGCTTATCAGTTGCACATTACCGACGCCAGACGCCTGGAAGGCTTGCCCGAACATGCATTGCACCATGCAAGCGAATTGGCTCAAGAAAAAAATTTAACCGGTTGGGTGCTTAACCTCGAAATTCCCTGTTATCTGGCCGTGGTAACTTATGCAGAAGACAGGGAGTTACGCCGGGAAATGTATGACGCTTATGTCACTCGCGCCTCCGATAAAGGGCCGACTGCGGGGAAATTTGACAATACGGATGTCATGGATGAAATATTGGCCCTGCGTCATGAAAAAGCGCAGTTATTAGGTTTTGCCCATTATGCCGAATTATCACTGGCAACCAAAATGGCCAGGAACTGCCAGGAAGTTGTGCATTTTCTAACGGGCTTAAGCACGCGTGCGCATGCACAGGCTTTGCAGGAATTTAATGATTTGCAAGCTTTTGCACGGGATGAATATCAAATCGCAGAAATCGCCCCCTGGGATATCGCTTTCCTTTCAGAAAAGAAAAAACAGCGCCTGCATGCCATTTCACAGGAAGAATTGCGTGCGTATTTCCCTTTGCCCAAAGTTATGGATGGTTTATTTGCCATCATTAACAAATTGTATGGGATGAAGCTTCGCGAAATTCATGATGCCGATAGTTGGCATCCGGATGTCACCTGCTTTGCACTGGTCGATAAAGACGAACAATTGCGTGGCTACATTTATGCTGATTTGTTTGCAAGACAAAATAAACGCGGCGGTGCATGGATGGATTCCCTGCAAACCCGCCGCAAACAAGCTGATGGCGAAGTGCAATTGCCAATAGCCACCCTCACCTGCAATTTTGCAAAACCGGTGGCCAACAAACCTGCCACTTTATCCCATGACGAAGTTTTAACGCTATTCCATGAAATGGGGCATTGTCTGCACCATGTATTAACCCGCGTCGATTATTTGAGTGCAGCCGGGATCAACGGCGTTGAGTGGGATGCGGTCGAACTGCCAAGCCAGTTTTTTGAAAACTGGTGCTGGGAAGAAGAAGCACTTGCATTATTAACCGCCCATGTGGATTCCGGAGTTCCCTTACCCGCCGAACTTTTTGCAAAACTGCTGGCTGTCAAAAATTTCCAGTCTGCCATGGGCATGCTGCGCCAGTTGGAGTTTTCCCTGTTTGATTTCCGCATCCACCAGGAATATGACGCCGATAAAAAAGATTTTATTGGCGTTATCCTTGCTGACGTGCGCAAGGCAAACACAGTCGTGCCTGTTGTACCTTATAACCGTTTCCAACATAGCTTTACCCACATTTTCGCAGGTGGCTATGCCGCAGGATACTACAGTTATAAATGGGCAGAAGTCCTCTCCAGCGACGCATTCGCGCGTTTTGAAGAAGAAGGCATTTTTAATGCAAAAACCGGCGAGGATTTTTTAAAATATATATTAGAGGCAGGCGGTTCCCGCAAGGCTGAGGAAGCATACCTCGCCTTCCGCGGCCGCCCCGCAACCATCGATGCCTTGTTAAGGCATAACGGCATTAACTAGGGCTGCATTGCTCTCTTTCTGACTTATAAAGGAACAACATGGCCGAAGGATTATATGAAATCCCTGTCACCACCGTAACTGGCGAAACTTCTACGCTTGATGACTACCGCGGCAAAGTTTTGTTAATCGTCAATGTAGCCAGCCGCTGCGGTTTTACCCCGCAATATGCAGAGCTCGAAACGTTATACCAAAAATACAAAGATCGCGGCTTCGTCATACTCGGCTTTCCCAGCAACCAGTTTTTACAGCAAGAACCGGGCAGCAATGAAGAAATAAAAGCGTTTGCCGAAAGCTGTTATCGCGTAACCTTCCCGCTGTTTGCAAAAATAGATGTTAAAGGCGCACAGCAAGCGCCATTGTATGCCTATTTAAAACAACACATCGAGAAAAAGCCATGGAAATTCATCCCTTGGAATTTCACCAAAATTTTGGTTGATACCAAAGGACGTGTATTGAAACGGTATCTACCCACTACTTCGTTCAAAAAAATTGAGCAAGATTTGGCTAAACTTCTTTAAAAAACAGGTCAGGTAAAGCCGTGTGTTTGTAAAGCCAGTCCAGCAAATATTTACGCTGCCCATCCTGCGCGCCATCAAGGCTTTGCAAACAAAAGAATTTAACCTCCTCATGTTCATCAGCAAATTTTAGCTTTTGCTGCACCTTGCCCCAGGCATGGTGCGCCGGGTTAATGGTCACTTCCTGGTAAGCGTTATCGATAACCGCTTGCCCCGCGCTAATAGCGAGATGGTGCGCCAGCGTAATGATTTCAAACTGGCTGCGGTTTCGCAACGGATGCGAAATATTTTTGAGCAATTGTTCGGGATGCTCCTCGAAATAATGCGCGAGCATGTCTTTTTTCAACGGAAAAGGCACATGTGGTACATAGAAGAGGCGCTTGTTGTAATCAAGCAGGCGCGCGGCATTTTCCTGCACTTCACGATGTTCGCTAAGCTCTTTTTTGCCCAGTGCAAATGGGAGGTATTTTTCAAACCGCCGCAGCCATTGCCGGTGCCAATATTGCTCATGGTGGGTTTTCCAATCGCCCCGCAAAACAATTTTTCCATCACGGAAAAAGTCTTCATAGCAAACCGGTCGGATGATGGAAAAATCGTCGCAAAAACAAATGAATTCCTCAGCCAAACCTTCAATGCGCCATAACATCGTCGCAATGGTTAAACTGTTAAACGTCGGCAAATACGCTTCATAACCGCGGAAAATGTGCCGATGATCGACGATGTTAATTTTGTCTGCATAGCGGCTAGCCTGCAAAGCGTCAAAAACGGCAGGCTTTTGCCCATCGGTTACAATATAAATCGTGCGGATAAAAGGCGCATGTTTTAGGATGGAAGAAACGCAAAAAGTAATTTCCCCCTGTTGATTGTAGCGCGTAGGAGCTGCCGCTTCCGAGCGGGTAATCCCAAGTTTTTGCAAGTAAGCCGCAAGCTTTTCCCGGTGGGCCGCGTCATACCCGTCCACCCAGGTGATCACCGCATCGACTGGCTTTTTACTATCCATCTTGTTTTTATGCCACCCAGAACTGTTTGCAACATGATAGCAAAAATACAGGTATATGTATTGGGATACAAAGCATGCAATGTGTTACAGATATGCTATAATGAAGAAGTATCTTATGGGGGCGACCTGGCTTCGACGCGGGTTGCGAAACCTGAAGTGCATGCCGAGAATGAGATCTCTCGCAAAACAGACTCACTTAAATATAAATGCAAACGATGAAAACTTTGCTGGTGGAGAAGCTATCGCTGCGTAAGCTCGATAGAGTCACCATCGACCGTGCGCTGCCATAAAACCAGCGCCCCGTTGACCGAGCTTGCTTGTCGGTATCGAATCAACGGTCATAGAAGATAAGCTAGTGGCTTGATTTGTCCCGAATCAAGTTGCGAAATCCAGGGACTCGCCGTGAATCATCCTGCCAGTCGGAGGAGACACGGTTAAAACCAAAAGACCGGGCTAAGCATGTAGACCTAAGGGCAGAGGATTTGCGGACGCGGGTTCGATTCCCGCCGCCTCCACCAATTGACAATTCCTCTCAGAAACATCACGTAACATCTTGAATGGTAAGAATAAATTAGCGGTTCCAATAGGTTCAGAAGGGTGAATTACGATAGGGTTCACAAATACCAACCGATGAACCAAGCGTTTCTTATTTAAATCACCGTTAATCCATGCCCCATAAGGGTTTTCAATAAAGGACATTACGGCATCTAAGGCGGTTCCAAAACTTATTTCCTTATTATTTAATTGGCTAATAGAGTGTTCTAATTCCTTTTTTTCTTCCTCCAATAACTCAATTTTGTTTTCTAACCCTTTTTGGACTGCTTCAATTTTTGTTGTAATAAGTCTATCAATGGCACATTGAATTTGTTTATTCAATTCTTTGATATTATGCTTATAACCCGAGATTATGGAGTCTTGTCGCTCTATTCTTTGATTGTAAACATCATGTGAAATTGCTTTGGCGAGTTCTATTATTTGTTTTGATGGAGCGACCTGTTTTAACGTGTCTGAAAAAAAATTTTCTAATATTTCTCGTTTTATATTCTTTTTAGGTAAAGTACAACCTTTAGTACTACATCGATAATAAGCATATCTATCATTCCTGCCCTTTGACCAGCTTCCGGTATAAGCTTTTTTACAATTGGGACACAGCGCGAAACCTCTAATAGAA
This sequence comes from Legionella septentrionalis, assembly GCF_003989745.1. Lineage (GTDB taxonomy): Bacteria > Pseudomonadota > Gammaproteobacteria > Legionellales > Legionellaceae > Legionella_A > Legionella_A septentrionalis. The sequence continues at coordinate 837 of NZ_RZGS01000050.1, read as the reverse complement.
AAGTCTTCGTTGTCGCATTTGCGATTGAATTTCCTGTTATATTTCACATTAAGTCTTTCTTGAATTTTCTCAAAGCATTCAATAGAAATTATTGGGGGATGCGAGCCTTGAGCCGTAGTATTCCAAGTTTTTGAGAAAACCAACCCCGCATAGAGTTTTTGATTTAAAATTCGATTTACTTGTTTCAAGGTTACTTTTATAAATTTCTCTTTGTAACAATAGCGTTTTTCATTAAGAAAGTTTTTAACGTCTGTTTGAGTTTGGAAGCGACCAGAGGCAAATCCTTCGAGTGCTTCTCTCAATATGGTAGCTTTAGGTTGATCCAATACCAATACACGACCACCGCCTTTAGGGGCATCGATAAATTTAAAACTAATCTTACCGCGAAAAAACGGACACTAATTTGTTAAAATGTATGACTTAACGAAGAGGTGTTAAACATGGTAAGGCAACTAAGGAAATACAGTAAGGAATTCAAAGAAGAATCGGTAAAATTAGCGATAAGTTATAACAATGTAAATAAAGCAGCAGATGAATTAGGGCTACCGCGTCCTACTTTGCATGAGTGGGTAAAAAAAGCAAAAATTTCTGGCGGATATCAAGATGATTCAGGACTTTTTCAACCAGTAGATGTTGCGAAAGTAATGGAAGAAAACAACCAGTTAAAAAAACGCCTAGCCCGACTTGAGCAGGAGAAATCCATATTAAAAAAGGCGGCGGCAAATTCAATCGATCATTGCAACACCTCGCTCAATTTATCCGCCGGAGCTAGAAAGTTCAATGTTTTCCGCGGTCTTTCATTTAATTCTCTGGCAATTTTATCCAAATCAAATTGAG
>NZ_RZGS01000005.1 GCF_003989745.1 Legionella septentrionalis | reverse complement strand
GTAGGTGAACGCGGGGACTGGAAGGTGGTTGAGCGTTATGTAAAAAATCAGGGTAAGGAGTCGGAAACGAAGCAGTTACGCCTCCTCTGATACCCCGTGGCTTGCCACGGGGAGGTTCATTCCTTAAAATTAACGCGGAGCTATATAAACGCCGTCGACGCCTTTGGACAATACAATTTGCCATAATTGCATTTCACGTGCGCGAAAATAGCCGGCACAAGATAAAAGATAATATGCCCACATTCGATAAAATGTTTCATCGTAAAATGACCTTAGTTCACCCCAATGGCGAGTGAAATTTTCATGCCAAGCCAGCAGCGTTTTATCGTAATACGCACCAAAATTTTGCCAATCTTCCATCACGAAAAATGGTTCTATGGCTTGTCCTATTTGCTGGATTGATGGAAGCATCCCATTTGGAAAAATATATTTTCGTATCCAGGGATCCGCGAGCATGTTGGTTTGATTGTTGCCTATGGTATGCAGCAAAAATAAGCCGTTATCTTTAAGAGAGCGTGCAACAAGTTGCATGAAAGTACGGTAATTCATGAAACCCACGTGTTCAAACATGCCTACGGAAACAATGCGGTCAAATGTTTGTTCGATCTCTCGATAATCTTGTAATTTAATTTCAATATCCAAACCCTTGCAGCTTGCTTTTGCCCATTCATACTGTTGCTTGGCAATGGTTATACCTGTCACTTTAACGCCGTAATGTATCGCTGCATATTTTGCAAGGCCGCCCCAACCGCAGCCAATGTCCAATAGATGCATGCCTGCTTGCAAGTTTAATTTTTTACAAATTAGTTCCAATTTTGCCATTTGCGCTGCGGCTAAATCAGCAGTGTCTTTAAAGTAGGCACAACTGTAAATCATCTGCTCATCAAGCATTGCTTTAAATAAATTGTTTCCAAGGTTGTAATGGCTGCCTACTTGTTTTGCACGGCGTTTACTTTGCAAATTAATTATCTTAGCCAGCAGGTTTTTGAATATTACCCGCCATGGGATATTTATTTTTTCTTCTAAATGCGCACGTGCTATCCGTTCGAATAAGAGGTCCAGCCGTTCGCAATCCCACCATTGCTGCATATACGCCTCACCAGCTCCCAAGCTCCCGTCTTTAAGGCAGCGAGCATAAAATTTTGGATTATGTACGCTAATATCCCAAGGTCTTGTGCCATTAATGGCTATCCCTGCTGCTTCAAGCAGGGTGGTCAGTGCCTTTTCTTCCGGTTTTTTCATCGTCAAGAGATCCAACGCTAAAGCAATATTCACTATATAGATTAGAAGTGGTTTGCACTTTTTGCAGATAGGATGCCAATGTTGTTGCAGGCAGGGTTTCATTTTAACCTTGTGCTTAAATGCATTTACAGTTATGTTTCCAAGTTTGCAGATGTTGTTATTCACTGAATGAACGATTTTATTAAATCCTTGCAGGCGCGTTTGCCAGAGCTTGAATGGAAGTTGCATGGTGTTATTTCCATAAAACCGGAGCAGCTTCCCAGAGGTTTGTTTAGACAAACGACGCCACAAGCTTGCGTTCGGGAAATTAGAGAAGATTTGACTCATTTGATAACCATGCAAAAGGATGGAAAGAGTGCCCAATATTTGGCAAAGCGCATCGAGCAAAAAATAAATGTATTGGTGCAGATTTGCAAAAATAATAGGGAGAAAAAAGAAACAGACGCGCAACCGCCATTTGGATTTAAATCGTTTGTTACGAGGCAGCAATGGTTGCAAGCTCTTGAACAAGAAATTGCGACATTATCAGCACAGCAACAGGCTCTCCTTGCAAGCCTGAAACAATTACAGAAAAAAAATGATGCGCAAGCTGTACTTGGCTTACGATCAGAATTAGGACAGTTGGAGCGCCAGTTAACGTTGGCCAAAGAAAAGTTTGCTCAAGTGCTTGCATAATACAGGCTTAATCAATGGAGCAGGGATGTTCAACAAAATTCTTGTCAGTAACCGTGGAGAAATTGCGTTACGCATCATTCGCGCCTGTAAAGAAATGGGCATTGCAACTGTAGCCATCTACAGTGAAGTTGATCGTTATGCAATGCATGTGAAGCGTGCTTCTCATGCCCATTGTCTAAGCAAAAATCCTCTGGATGCTTATTTAAACTGTAGACGCATCATCGAATGCGCAAAAGCCACGGGTTGCGAAGCCATTCATCCTGGCTATGGGTTTTTATCGGAGAATCCTGAATTTGCAAACCAATGCGAACAGGCTGGCATCGCTTTCATCGGCCCTGCAGCACCCGTGATTGCCACCATGGGTTCAAAAGTAGCTGCCAGGGATGCCATGCGCAAAGCAGGATTACCGATTATTCCAGGAAGCGTTGGGAATCTGGAAGATGTCACCGAGGCGATAGGCTGTGCTGAAAGCTTAGGTTATCCGGTCATGCTAAAGGCTACTTTTGGCGGAGGCGGCCGCGGTGTGCGTATTTGTCATGACCGCGAGGATGTCCGGCAACAATTTGCCAGAGTGCAATCGGAGGCGGGCAAAGCATTTGGTGATACGCATGTGTATATGGAAAAATTGCTGCATAAACCAAGACACATTGAAGTGCAAATATTGGCTGATCATTATGGCAAGGTATTAAATTTATTCGAGCGTGATTGTTCTATCCAACGCCGCCACCAAAAATTGGTTGAAATTGCCCCAGCACCCCGACTTGATGAAGTCACGCGTGGCAAGTTGTACGATTATGCGGTGCAAGCCGTTAAAGCCGTAGGGTATACCAATGCTGGCACCGTGGAATTCATGGTGGATGAAGAAAATAAGATTTATTTTTTAGAAATGAATACTCGTTTGCAAGTCGAGCATCCGATTACCGAACAAATCACAGGCATTGATATCGTGCAAGAGCAAATTCGCATTGCGGCAGGTGAACCATTGCGTTTTAGTCAAGAACAGATAACCAGGCGCGGGTTTGCCATGGAATTTCGCATCAATGCGGAAGATCCGCAAAATGATTTTCTCCCAAGTTTCGGGCGTATCACTCGTTATTACCCGCCGGGAGGTCCCGGGGTAAGAATGGACAGCGCCATTTATACCGGTTATGTAATCCCTCCGGATTACGATTCGCTATGCGCAAAATTAGTCGTATGGAGTTTGGATTGGGACTCTGTTTTACATCGCGCCCAGCGAGCGTTATCTGAGATGCGCTTATTTGGTGTAAAAACCACCATACCTTATTATCTGGAGATGCTTAATTCTGCGGAATTGCAGCAAGCTCAGTTTGACACCGGAATCATTGAAGCGCATCCTGAGTGGCTGAAATATTCCAATAAGTCCATACCACAGCACAAAGCTGCCATTATTGCTGCAGCCATTGCCATTTCCAATCAATCTGTTGAATTATAAGCTATAGCAATAGCGGTGTCCTATACTTGTTATATGGGGCATTTATATGTTTAAGATGAACTTACCTCTAAAGCAAATTCTTTCTACTCAAGCTTCGCCGCAAGATTTGTATTCCTTTTTTAAAAATGCAGGCGCTTTCGATAAAAGCGTTGAACGAATTGCTAGAGAGGCATTCGTCATCGTGGGTGAAAACAGCAAAAAGCCAAAATGTTTCATTAAAGATGCCAAGCGGTTAGTCGATCTTTATAAAAGCCATCAAGTTTTTGGAGAGGCTGATCCGGCAGATTATCGTTCAATTTTAAAAATGGTGACGAGTTTATCGCAAGATTTCACTTCGGAAAATTTAAAAACATTTGTTTTAAATCTTAATAATCAAAGTGGGATAATATTTCCTAATGATTTAGGAAAAAATGCTCTCCGACAATTTGTGGTATATGGTGATGATACGGTAGTCATCAAGCCAGGCATGGAAGCCGCTTTTAAACATTATTTAGAAAATCTGCAAAAATATTTAATAGCAGAAGAAAAAAGCTTAGAAGAAAAGAGGGCTTTTTATCGCGAAGAAATGCAACCACTATGCCTTGCCGCCTTAGTAGTTGCCGGCTCACCCAAATATGCACCTCCTGCGGAATCAAAAAATAATAGAGAGCAAACGAAAAATGTGGATTACAGCCTGCAATACAGAGCTTTGCTAAGCTTAGCGGAACTTGCCAACGACGATGCCGAGCTCTCTGATTTATTAGAGCAACGCCAGCAATTTTTGGCAGCTGTTCATGATACCCAAGTTGCTAAAAGCACCATACAAAATGTAGCGAAGACATTGGCTGACAAAGGGATTAATGCCACCTCGCTAACTACAGCAGATGACGAGCTTTATGTGCAAAAGATGAATACATGGCAGCATACCTATAAGTCTGATTTGGAAGTTTTTGCTGGGAAATTATACAGTTTAGTGCTGGGGCCGTTTCAACCTGATGTAAAAAAAATTATGGATACAAGTTCTCTTTTTTCCCATGAAAGAGGAGACGGGAATTTATCGTCAGGCATTCTTTCCTCATACAAAGAATCATTTCAATCTTGGAAAAGCATGGAAAAACAAGGAGTTTTTTCCATAAAAGAAGACCAATATGCAGAGCTTGCCAACTTGGTTGTGGCGTCCCTTCTCTTTAGAGAAAGAGATTTACATTATGGAAATCTTGGTTACATAGAAGATGAAACCGGCAAGCATTTGATAAAAATTGATCATGATCAAAGTTTATTTGACTTGCAGGAACCTAACCACGAAATAGCAGATATTTCAGCCAAAATTATTAATGAATTACCCATTATCAATGAGAAAAATTACGATTCACCTCTTGATGATGCACCTTTCAATTTTTTGGCAAAAAGCATTGGACGACTTGAACATACCATTATCAAAAATGAAATGGTCAGATTACAAACTGATCCTAAATTTAAGGATGCATTACATCATGCCTTATTAAAATGCAGCTTGGCTCCAAACAAGTTGATGAAAGATTTGGCGGATGAGCATATTCTTAATGCAAGCCATCGAGCTGCTGTTATGGAGAATGTGCAGGCAAGACAGGATAAATTATTTACGGAAGCTTTAAAGCTTGAGTCATTTCAGCAATTTCTGAATAATTTGCAACCTGAACAACTTACAGCAATTATTTCGGAGTACGGGGAGTTTCAACAGCAACAACCGGTTGCGAAGGGGGTTAATCCACTGTTTAAAGAAAAATATTTTTACCAGAGTTTGGTAAACCGGTTTGAGCATCTTAAAGAACAATGCAAGGAAAATAGCATTGAAACGCCAGCCTTTGCTGCTAAGATAAAAATTCTTAATGAAAAAATTGCCTCTATTGATGCGAAACTCATGGAAAATTTTCAAGATAAATTTGGTGCGCATACTCCCTCTGCTGAAATCGAAAAGGCTACGCCGCAGGCAAACGCCTTCAACCGTGCTTGGGAGTCTATAAAATTATTTTTTACTGCTGTGATGAGTTTTTTTTCTGTAAGCTCACCTTCAAGTGTCGATGAGGTTGAATTACAAGAGGCGACGCCTCCAACCGTTTCTCATGAGCGTTCAGGCAAGGGTGAGGAAGAAATTTCAGTACCTGAGGAAATACCTTCTTTGGAAGCAGTTGAGGCAGTTGACGAGCTTTCAATCGATGATATTGACCCTTCTCCTTTGCCTATCGAGCAAAACGCTATTTCTTTTTCTGGCGCGCAAGAAACGACGTTGGAATTATCTAACTGGCGAGAAATCAAGCCTGTGCCAATCATAGAAAATTCAACAGGAACCGAGACGGGAGAAGGCATGGAAGCAACTCGAATTTTCAAAGTAAAACTTAAGCAGCTCCAGCCAACACCTTCATTGCCTGCAGAGCAAGAAAAATCCTCCAATTTAAAGGTAGGAAGCCCTTGATTCAGGTTAAGTTTGCACCGTTATTAAATAATTGTCGATTAAACGTATTTCATCGATTTTTACCGCAGCAAACCGTCTGTTTGCGTGTTCCTCCACATAGTCAACCTGGATGGCATTTTCCTTAAGTTTGGTAAGGATGGCCTCACATGATGAACCGTGCAGAAAAATTTGTGCAAATTTTTCTGCACGCGCTCGCTGCTCCGAGTTTAAGCGATTATTGCGGGAACTGAAGGCAAGACCGCTTTTTTCGCGTATCGTTGGGCAAGCTTTTATTTCAATGTCCATAAAAAAAGCGGCAACCATATCTTGAATTAACTGCAACTGCTGAAAATCTTTTTCGCCAAAATAAGCACGGCTGGGTTTGACTAGATTAAATAGCTTCATCACCACTGTGAGCACCCCGGTAAAGTGTCCTGGTCTTTGTCGTCCTTCCATTAACCCGCACAGCTCGTTTTCATGAATTTGATAACGATAGCCATCGGCATACAGGGTTTGTTCATCAGGCAGCAGACAATAATCCACTCCCAACGAAGTCAGCAACGACAAGTCAGCCTCCAAACTGCGAGGATAATGTATGAAATCCCCGCGTTGATTAAATTGCGTAGGATTAACAAAGATACTGGCTATCGTAATATCGTTCTCCTGGCGGCAGCAGTCATACAAGGAAGCATGTCCTGCATGTAAGTTTCCCATGGTGGGCACAAAACCTATGGTGTTGGTATGCGGCAGAGTGGCGCGTATGCGCACCCATTCTGCTAGGTCGTTTATTATGTGCATTGGCAATCCTTGTTAAAAAGTATGTTCGGCAGCGGGAAATTCGGTTTTTTGGACCTGCTGCACATAAGCATCAATAGCCTGTAGCATCAATTCCTTCGCCTGCGAGAAATGTTTGACGAATCGTGGCTTAAAAGCTGTTTGCAAGCCTAACATGTCATGCCAAACTAATATTTGTCCATCTGTTTCTGCGCCTGCGCCAATTCCGATGGTTGGGATTGCAAGGGATGCGGTGATGGATTTGGCTACCTGACTGGGGACACACTCAATGACTAGCGCAAAGCATCCAGCCGCTTCAAGCTGTTTTGCCTGTTCCAGCAAAAGCTTCGCCTCGTCATTTTTTTTGCCTTGCACAACATACCCGCCTAATTGATGTACAGATTGTGGGACTAGGCCAATATGGCCCATGACTGGAATCCCCGAAGTCACCAGGTAAGAAATCGTTTCACAAATATCGGGATCCGCTCCCTCCAGTTTGATGGCGTTAGCCCCCGCTTGCATTAATCGCTGGGCATTTTTCATCGTTTCAGCCCGGGAGATCCGGTAGGAAAGGAAAGGCAAATCGCTGACTAAAAATTTTCCACGCAAGCCCCGCGCTACGGCCGCCGTATGCATTTCCATCATGCCCATCGTGGCCATAATGGTGCTTTCATGGCCGTGAACCGTCATGGCAAGGGAGTCGCCTACCAACACGCAATCCACTTTTGATTCAGTGATCATGCAAGCAGAAGGATAATCGTAACACGTGAGCATGCTAATTTTAGCATTCAACTCTTTTTTACGTTTGAAATCGTGAATTTTCATAACCCCCCCTGAAGTGGAGGCATGCAGGCGAGTTGAAAAACATCAGGTACCTGTCGCATTGGATCAAGTCCTCCATTAATTAAATAATAACGTCACCGCTTAAGACAAGTCGGTGCGACAATCATCATCTTCCAAGTTGCAAAAGATGCTGCTTAATCATAATGAATAGGCATTAAAATGCAAGATGAGTTATAATTTAGGCCACAACGAAAATATATTTTTCATATGCCTGGCCTTATCACTTTAATAAAAGCAGGCTTTGAGAATACTATACGCCTTAACGTAATAACCAGCAGGTTTTTATATGCAACTTTCTGATTTATTAAGCCATCCAGGTGAACATTCCCTCTTTCTGCAAGGCGAAGCCGGCTCGATAGAAACCATGGTTACTGTGCCTGAGCAACCCCATGGAAAATTTATTGCATTATTAGGCCATCCCCACTCCCTGCAGGGAGGCACAATGAATAATAAGGTCGTAACCACCTTGGCTCGTACGTTTAAAGACATCGCAATACCAAGCATTCGCTTTAATTTCCGCGGCGTGGGAGAGTCGGCAGGTACGTATGATGGTGGCATAGGTGAGAGTGCAGATATGCGTCAAATTGCAGAACTTGCATTGCAAGCCATGCCCAAGGCCCAATGTATTTTTGCCGGATTTTCTTTCGGTTCTTATGTTGCGTATCGTGCTGCAGCGCATTTTGTTTCAAGAGTATTGATTACGGTGGCCCCGCCGGTTCATCATTTCGATTATCACGAATTTTTACCCCCACACCCCTGGATCATACTGCAAGGGAATGACGATGATGTTGTGCCAGCTTCATTAGTACTGGATTTTTGCAAAACCATTTCCCCAGAGCCTTGCTTGTTGCAGTTTGAGGAAACAGGGCATTTTTTTCATGGCAAGTTAATTGAACTTAAAACGCGTTTAATTGAAGCTTTGCGCTCTGAGGCTGGGATCCCATGACTATTCTTGCCCGCTATGATTTAGCCATCGAGCAAGGGGAAATTACAAATGATCCCTTACAAAGACAAATCTTACCCCACCTACAACGCATAGCCGATGAATTAAGCAATGATAAACGTTCATGGTTGAGACGAGGGCAGAAAAAACTGATTCCTGGCATTTACTTGTATGGGCCTGTAGGCGCTGGGAAAACGTATTTAATCGATTTGTTTTATGATGCCATTGGCGAGCGGCGCAAGGCGCGTTTTCACTTCCACCATTTCATGCAACAAGTGGATGCAGAGCTGCGGCGCCTGCAAGGTCAACAAGATCCGTTGCCTAAAATTGCTGCCAACCTGGCCAAAACCACGCGGGTTTTGTGTTTGGATGAATTTTTAGTCCATGATATTGCAGACGCGATGATTTTAGGTGAGTTATTGCAGAATTTAATCGCTCAGGGCGTTATTTTGGTTGCCACGTCCAATACCCGTCCCGATGATTTATATCTTAATGGTTTGCAAAGGATTCGCTTTTTACCGGCTATTGATTTGCTGAAACGCCATTGTGAAGTGTTGGTTCTAGCAGACAACCGCGATTATCGATTGGGGCGAACGCCTTTACTCAAAGCGTACCTAACGCCTTTGAGTGAAGAAAATGAGCAAATATTAAATCAACAATTCCATGCAATTTCAGCAAATGTCAGCGAGCAAACAAAAATTTGCATACAAAATCGGGAGATTCCCTGTATAAAATACAGCGAGCGTGCGATTTGGTTTAATTTTGATGTCTTATGCAATATTCCACGCAGCCAATTGGATTATCTGGAAATAGCAGGGCGGTTTGAGACAGTTTTTGTCAGCAAGGTTCCTGTTTTAAGCCGTGATGATACCACCAAGGCTTTGTTGTTTATGCATTTTATTGACGTCATGTATGATAAGGGGGTACGGGTTATCCTTTCTGCAGCGGTAGGAATCGAGCAATTATACAGTGAAGGTGCTGTTTCAGTTTCTTTCCAGCGTACATTAAGCCGTTTGCATGAAATGCAATCCATTGATTATTTGCGCAGGCATAAGCGTCGGGAAGACGTGCAGATGCCGGTTAATTGAGAATGATTATCATTTATGTTAAAATGAATTTTTTTCCCTTCCGTGCTTTATATCATGATGACAATTAATGATTTAATTCCAGGTGAGCGCGTGCGTTTGGTTGATTTTGGTGGGACACCTGCGCCTTATCGTAGACGCTTATTGGCGATGGGCGTTACCCGTGGCGCGGAAGTGTTAATAAAACGCGTGGCTCCATTGGGTTGTCCTGTACAAATCGAAGTACGCGGTACTTCCTTGACTCTGCGTAAAGAAGAAGCGAATTGCTTGTTTTGGGAGCGGGTATGACGCATGTTGTTTTGATAGGAAATCCGAATTGCGGGAAGACTACCGTATTTAATGCATTGACTGGGGACAAGCAGCGGGTAGGAAACTGGCCTGGAGTGACGGTTGAAAAGAAAACGGGTGTATTTTCATGCGCCGGGCAATGCATTGCAGTGACCGATTTACCCGGTATTTATTCCTTGGTGTGCACGCGTGAAGGCTCAAGCCAGGATGAACAAATTGCGGCACAAGCATTACTTGATTTAAATCCCGATATCTTAATCAACATCATCGATGCCTGTCATTTGGAGCGCCACCTTTACTTAACCAGCCAATTATTGGAATTAGGCAAGCCCGTTATCGTGGCTCTAAATATGACGGATATCGCAAAACAGCGCGGTATTGCAATTGATAACCAATTGCTTGCCTGTCAATTACAATGTCCGGTTGTGGAGCTACAAGCACACAAGCAAATGGGTATGGATGAATTAAAGCAAATGGTTTTGACCCATGCTGCACCCGCAATACCCATGGCTTTGGCATTACCCAAAACGGTGCGCCAAGCCTTAGTGATGTTGGAAGAAAGCTTGGCACAATCCGCCTATCCTGTTGCAGCGCATTATTTGGCGCATCGTATGTTAGAAGGGGATACCTTGATTGCCAAAAAATCTGCTTTCGCAGTAGGCGATGCAGATGTGGATATCGTATTGGCTGATGCCCGTTATAAAGCAGTGCATCAAATAATTTCCATAGTACAAAAAAAGAAAACGGATGCGAGCGATCATTTAACCGCAAAAATTGACAAGGTGGTGTTGCATCGATTTTGGGCATTTCCCATTTTTTTTGCGGTTATGTATTTGATGTTTTTATTTGCCATCCATGTGGGCGGTATTTTTCAGGATTTCTTTGATATCGCCACAGATGCAATTTTTGTGCAGGGTTTTGCCTCGGTTTTGCAGCGGTTTCATGCTCCTGGCTGGCTCCTTGCCATAGGGGCAGAGGGTGTAGGGAAGGGCATCAATACGACCTTAACGTTTATTCCAGTCATTGCTTCGATGTTTTTTTTCTTGTCTTTATTGGAGAGTTCCGGGTATATGGCAAGAGCAGCTTTTGTCATTGACAAAGCGATGCGGCTCTTAGGATTGCCTGGAAAATCATTTGTGCCGATGATTGTCGGATTTGGATGCAATGTTCCTGCCATCATGGCAGCGCGTACCTTGGATTCCGAGCGCGATCGTTTGCTGACTGTATTGATGAGTCCTTTTATGTCTTGTAGCGCGCGCTTGGCTATTTATGCTGTCTTTGTAGCAGCATTCTTTCCAAGCGGCGGGCAAAATGTAGTTTTTTCATTATATCTTTTCGGCATTTTTATGGCCGTGTTGACCGGGTTACTTTTAAGGAAAACCCTGTTGCGTGGGCAGGCTTCCCCTTTGATTTTAGAACTTCCGGCTTATCATAGGCCCTCTCTGCGGCGATTATGCCAAGAAACTGGCTTGCGTTTGCGTTATTTCATTCTCCGTGCCGGAAAAATAATCATTCCGGCATGTGTGGTATTGGGTGGATTAAATGCTTGGTTCATTCCTGCTGGCGAAGGGTCTTCCCTCAGTATTTTAGCTTGGCTAGGCCAATGCATTACCTCTATCTTTTCTCCCATGGGTTTGCATGCTGATAATTGGCCAGCTACGGTAAGTTTATTAACGGGTTTATTGGCAAAAGAGGTGGTTGTCGGCTCTCTTAATACTTTGTATGCACAAATGGGTGGGCTCGCGCTCGCGCCAGCAAGCTTTGACTTGTGGGGGAGTTTACAAGCTGCTTTCCTTTCAATCCCGCAAAACATTGCAGCCCTTGGGCAGGCTTTCTTTCATCCGCTGGCTGAAAGTGCGGCTGTAACGCAATTACCACAGACTGTATACGGAATTATGTACCAACAGTTTGACGGAAAAATAGGGGCTTATGCCTACCTCTTGTTTATTTTGTTATACATTCCTTGCGTTTCCACCATGGCAGCTATCCGCCAGGAGGCAACGCGCAAATTGATGTGGTTTTCGGTGGCTTGGTCGTTACTGGTTGCTTATGCTGCTGCCGTATCTTTTTATCAATTGGCTACCTGCATGAGGCACCCACAGCAAACGCTGATTTGGCTTGCGGTGATTTTTTCAGCTATTGTCATTACTGTACTGACTTTGCGTGCGGTAACTTCAGGAGGAAGTCATGCTGTTACAAATTCGTGAGTTTATCCGCCGTGAACGCGTGGTTAGCATGCAGCAACTGGTGCGTGAATTTGGCATGGATGAGCAGGCGTTGCAACCGCTGTTAACCCTTTGGAAAAATAAGGGGGTAATCAAAGAATGCGAGGATAAAGCAGGTTGTCAAAGCAGTTGTCTTCGCTGTATGAAAAAGCCGCCTGCTTTTTACCAATATCTTGGCTAAGCATGATTTTACTATTATTTTTCAAATAATATGGATAGCAATCGGGTAAATTTAGGCTAAAATTAGCTTATACGAACTTAAGCTATCCGATGTAATAATGGCCGATCCTAAAGACTTTCTACCAGAAGATTTTGAGCAGTTGGCTGAGGAACAGCGCAAGCTTTTACGAGAAGATGAAGAATATGACCCAATTGCTCAAATAGAAAAAGTCTATCAAATTTGGTGGCATTGGGCTGACTTTCATCTATTCATCGTAAGCCCCAGTATTTTTGATACCATTGCACCGCCAAAGATTATCCCTCCGGAAATTTTAGAAGATGGTACCCGCGAATTTGTCTATACCATTCATGACCACGGTTATAAGTTAAGTGCTTCTAAAGGTGAAGATATGTATATAGCGGGCATGTCCATGTGCAAGCTTTATTATACAATCGAAAAAATGATTTATCTTTTAGTGGAAAAACTAAAAGCAGGCGAGATAGGCACGGAAACCGAAGTGCAAGTTGCATTCGGCGGCCATGAGCTTGCGCAGCGTAAGGCATTTGAGTCCATTATTAATTTGCTTTATAACGTCGTGGTGACTAATTTTGATCCCGGTATTTGGGGCGAGCGTTATTTACAGACTGTTAAACGTTTATCTGATCAAGGTTATGGTTATCCGACGGAAGCCCCAAGAACCCCTTATCGTACCCCACGTATTTCAAGTTCTCCTTCTAAACGCTGATTATTTGGCTTTTAGTCCATTTCTGCAACAGCAAATCAGGCTTCTTAAAACCGATTATCCTCAGAGAAAATGCGGGTATGATTAAGAGCAGTCGGGTGATGAGTTGCCTGTGCGTGAATCGCCCATGCAAAAATATGAGCTTGATGTTCCAGGCACGCATGCCAATAGTTTGGCCGCCAAAGCGGCATGATAAAGCATAATAGGAATATGCCAGGATAAGAAGAGCGGTTTGATACCATAAAGTGGCTGGAGGAATACCATGACCGTTTCGTAAGAAAATGCAGCAAAGGGTAAATATGAAAAACAGGGCAGAAAGGATAATGAAATCATAAAACAAAGACGCAAAATAACGAAAGACAAACATGTTTTATCCTTTTTTTAAGATGCGTGTACTCATTTAATTGCAATTATCGATTAAAATCAATTTTTGCTGTATTCAGTAATTTTACCAGTATAAGGTCAAGAAAGACCGCCTTATTTATGCGCGCCATGCCTTTTTCCAGGTTAAACTTTGCGTGAAAAAAACAGAGTGGTATACTTCCCAAGTTTTTATATAGGGCTTGTTATACTTGGACTCAAAGTAAACATACCAATAAGGATGAAATGCACTGTGAACCAAAAAAGACCAGTTAATCTTGATTTGACCAGCTTAAAATACCCGCCGATGGCCATTGTTTCTATTCTGCATCGGATTTCGGGCCTGATTTTATTTATATTGTTGCCAGTAATGTTATACCTGCTGGGTATGTCCCTGCGTTCAACCGCTTCATTCCAATTATTGCAGAATTTATTGGTGCATCCTTTTTATAAACTCATGTTGTGGGGCTTTAGTGCAGCGCTTGGCTATCATCTATTGGCCGGGATCAGGCATTTAGCCCTGGACATGGGGTGGGGAGAAGGGCTTTGTGCGGGACGGCGCAGTGCTGTTACTGTTATTGTTCTGGCTGTAATTTTAACCATCGCACTAGGAATTTGGATATGGTAACGAATGTCACGAGTTTAACCGGCAACGGTCTAAGAGATTGGTTGATTCAACGTTTTACTGCCGTTTATCTGTCTATTTATTTTTTATTTTTATGCGGTTTTATCCTGTTTCACCCGCACATGCAATTTAATCAATGGTTTGTTTTATTCCATTCTCCAGTAATGCAAGTCGCCACGGTGGTGGCTTTGCTGAGTTTCCTTCTGCATACCTGGATTGGGGTATGGACGGTGACCACGGATTACGTCAAATGCAAAGCAATGCGCTTGTCATTGCAATTTTTTGTGATGTTATTTCTGTTGGGTCAATTCATCTGGGGCTTAATGATTGTTTGGGGATAATAAATGGCTTTTGTACGTAATAAGTTTGATGCAGTAATCATTGGCGCCGGGGGAGCAGGCATGCGTGCTGCTCTGCAGCTGGCCAATTCTGGTATGAAAGTCGCATTGCTGTCTAAGGTTTTCCCTACACGCTCACACACAGTTTCTGCGCAAGGCGGAATTACTGCGGCCCTAGGCAATGCCGATACTGATGACTGGCGTTGGCATATGTACGATACAGTGAAAGGCGCAGATTATATAGGCGATCAAGATTGTATCGAGTATTTATGTAAAACCGGCCCGGAAGCCGTTTATGAACTTGAACACATGGGATTACCGTTTTCGCGTATGGAAAACGGGAAAATTTATCAGCGGCCTTTTGGCGGTCAATCCAAAAACTTTGGCGGCGAACAAGCCACGCGTACTTGCGCTGCCGCTGATCGCACCGGGCATGCTCTGTTGCATACGCTTTATCAGCAAAATTTAAAAGCCAAGACACATATTT
Organism: Legionella septentrionalis; assembly: GCF_003989745.1. GTDB lineage: Bacteria > Pseudomonadota > Gammaproteobacteria > Legionellales > Legionellaceae > Legionella_A > Legionella_A septentrionalis. Next base: position 78,767 of record NZ_RZGS01000005.1, on the reverse strand, counting down.
ACAGCGAGTGGTTGGCTTTGGATTTTGTTAAAGACGCTGCAGACAATATTGCCGGCGTTACCGCGCTTTGTATTGAAACAGGCGAAGTCGTTTTCTTTCAAAGCCGGATTTGTATTTTAGCAACTGGGGGAGCCGGGCGTATTTACCAGTCCACTACCAATGCATACATCAATACCGGGGATGGTTTTGGTATGGCATTACGCGCAGGCATTCCCTTGCAAGACATGGAAATGTGGCAATTCCACCCCACTGGTATTGCCGGCGCCGGTACGCTGGTCACTGAAGGTTGCCGGGGAGAGGGTGGTTATCTCATTAACAAGGATGGTGAACGCTTCATGGAGCGTTATGCCCCGCACGTGAAAGATTTGGCATCCCGTGACGTAGTTGCCCGTGCGATTGCGCTGGAGCTACGCGCCGGCAAAGGTTTTGATCCGCAAGGCGTGGATTACGTGAAATTAAAGCTGGATCATCTAGGTGCGGATTTGATTAAATCCCGCTTGCCTGGCATTCGCGAATTGTCCTTGCAATTTGCCGGAGTTGATCCAATTGTTGAGCCTATACCCGTGGTTCCTACCTGCCACTACAGCATGGGTGGTATCCCAACGAACATTCATGGCCAGGTGATAACGAAAAAACATGGCCGTGAGGAAATCGTACAAGGCCTTTATGCAGTGGGAGAATGCGCGTGCGTCTCGGTACATGGCGCGAATCGCTTAGGTGGAAATTCTTTGCTGGACTTGGTCGTTTTCGGCCGTGCTGCCGGCCTGCATGTGGAAGATTTGTGGCTATCGCAGCAAATGCCGGCCATGCCTTATGTGACTGATGAAGATGTTGCTGCAGGTTTGGCACGTTATCAACGCTGGGAAAATTCCAAAGATGGTGAAAATCCAGCGATAATCCGTGAGGAAATGCAACGGGTAATGCAAGAGGATTTCGGCGTGTTCCGTACTGGGGAATTTATGCAACAAGGATTGCATAAACTGCAAACCTTACGCGAACGCCTGGCGCATGCAAAATTACTGGACAAAAGTGAAGTCTTTAACACGGAACGCGTAACGGCTCTAGAATTGGATAACTTGATGGCTACTGCTTATGCGACGGCAAAATCGGCTCTGGCGCGTACGGAAAGCCGCGGTGCGCACAGCCGCGAAGATTATCCTAAACGCGATGATGAAAACTGGATAAAACATACACTGTATTTTGCTGCAGATGATCATATTGATTATCGTCCAGTAAATACCACACCTAAATACGTCGCGCCGTTTGAGCCGAAAGAACGAGTTTATTAAGAGGATATGCCATGGCTGATATTAGAAATCTGACCTTATCCATTTATCGCTATAATCCAGAGGTCGATACCAAGCCTTACATGCAAGATTATGACATCGCAGTCCCTGCCAAAAGCGACCCGATGCTGCTTACCTTGCTAGAACGCATTAAAATGGAACAAGATCCAACCCTAAGCTTTCGCCGTTCTTGCCGCGAAGGGGTATGTGGTTCCGACGGTATGAACATTAATGGGACGAATGGCTTGGCATGCATTACCCATTTATCTACCTTAAACACGGATAAGATCATCATCAGGCCGCTTCCTGGTTTCCCGGTAATTCGGGATTTGGTTGTTGATATGACACAATTTTACCAGCAATATGAGCGCATCGAGCCTTATTTACAAAATGATAGCAGTGCTATCCCTGCGCAAGAATATTTGCAAACTCCTGAGGAGCGCGCCAAATTAGATGGTTTATATGAGTGCATACTATGTGCCTGCTGCACGAGCTCGTGTCCTTCTTACTGGTGGAATCCAGATAAATTCGTAGGACCCGCCGGCTTATTGCAGGCTAGGCGGTTTTTGGCAGACAGTCGAGATACCGCTACGATTCATCGTTTAAACAAATTGCAAGATCCATTTAGTGTGTTTCGTTGTCGCACCATTATGAATTGCGCAAATGTTTGCCCGAAGGGACTCAATCCATCCAAAGCTATTGGTGAGATACGGCAGCAAATGTTGACCGAAGAAACTTGATTGTGATTTCCGCTGTCCCTGGTTGGGACACGCCCTTTGGAGAAAAGTAATGAGCAGCTATCTGCAAAAAGAATGGGCCACTTCCTATTTATCAGGCGGAAGCATGGCTTATGTTGATGCTTTGTATGAAGATTATCTGAACGATCCGCAATCAGTGCCTGAGGATTGGCGTGAGGCTTTTCATGCACTGCCTAAAGTAAACGGACAGGTTGACGAAATTTCCCACCGCGATATCCGTAATTATTTTTTGCAGAATGCCGAGAGAAAAAATATAAACGGCGTGAGTGCAGACATCAAGCAAGCAGAAGTAGCCCACCTGATTAATGCTTACCGCACGTATGGTCATTTATTGGCAAGACTCGATCCTTTGGAAATGGCTGAGCGGCACCCGGTGCAAACCCTTGAGCTTTCTTACCACAATCTTTCCGAAAAGGATTTGCCGAAGACTTTTTTTGCCTGCAAGACATTTGCAAAAGAGCGCATGCCCTTATCTGAAATCCTGCAAGCTTTGCGTGACACGTATTGCGGCAGTATCGGCATTGAGTATATGCACATTGCAAATACGGCTGAAGTGGAATGGTTGCAAGAAAAACTTGAATCGGTGCAAGGTCAGCCAGGTTTTGCTCCTGAAAGAAAGTTGGAAATTCTTAAAGAATTAATTGCTGCGGATGGCCTGGAGCGCTATTTGGGCACTCGCTATGTCGGACAAAAGCGTTTTTCTCTGGAGGGAGGAGATTCTTTAGTTCCGATGATGAAAGAAATCATTCGTCAAGGTGGAAAATATAAGGTTAAGGAAATAGTCATCGGCATGGCGCATCGCGGCCGCTTGAATGTGCTCATCAATGTTCTTGGCAAGGAACCCGATCAGTTATTCCAAGAGTTTGAAGGGAAAGTCGACTCTAAACGTACCGGCGATGTGAAATACCACATGGGTTTTTCTTCCGATTTAAAAACAGAATCCAACAATGTGGTGCATGTAGCGTTGGCATTTAACCCCTCGCATCTGGAAATCATTGACCCGGTGGTGCAAGGTTCTGCCAGATCGCGCCTGCGCCGTTACCTGGATTTGGATGAAAAAAATACCGTGGTACCGGTTATCATTCATGGTGATGCCGCCTTCGCCGGGCAAGGCGTTGTGATGGAAACGTTCAATTTTTCCCAAGCCCGCGGTTATGCTACCGGCGGTACTGTACACATCGTCGTCAATAATCAAATCGGTTTTACCACCAGCAATCCATTAGATGCACGCTCCACATTGTATTGCACAGACGTGGCGAAAATGGTGCAAGCTCCTGTTTTGCATGTCAATGGCGATGATCCGGAGGCGGTAGTCTTCGCTACCCAGATTGCATTTGAGTTCCGCATGAAATTCAAGCGTGATGTAGTCTTGGATTTAGTTTGCTATCGTCGTCACGGCCATAATGAAGCAGATGAACCATCAGTAACTCAGCCCTTGATGTACAAAAAAATCAAATCCATGCAGCCGCTGCCGGAAATTTATGCTAAGCAGCTGGAGCAGGCTGGTATCGTCAGTAGCGATAAGATAGCGGAATTTGCTGAGACTTATCGGAACAAACTTGATCAGGGCAAATCCGTAGTCGAAACGTTTAAAGGCAATTATGACGGGAAGAAAGCAGTAGATTGGACACCTTATGTTGATGCGAAATGGACGGATAAAGTCGATACGACGATAGACGAAGCGACTATACGCATGTTATCTGATAAACTGCACAAGCTCCCTGCAGGCTTTCATCTTCATCCCGTGGTGAAACGTTTACTGGGCGAGCGTGAAAAAATGGCTGCTGGCGAATTGCCCATGAACTGGGGGTTTGCTGAAACACTGGCTTATGCAACTCTGTTACACGAAGGACATCCTGTGCGAATTTCCGGGCAGGATTCAAGCCGGGGCACGTTCGCGCACCGCCATGCGGTATTGCACGACATGGAAACAGGCCATACCTACACGCCGCTTGAAACTATTTCAAATGCGCCCGGACGCCCATTTGTGGTCATTGATTCCGTCTTATCTGAAGAAGCCGTATTGGCATTTGAATATGGTTATGCATCTTCTGAACCGAATTCGCTTGTTATTTGGGAAGCGCAATTTGGCGATTTTGTAAACGGTGCACAAGTTGTAATAGACCAATTTATTAGTTCAGGCGAGCAAAAGTGGGGACGGCTCTGCGGTTTGGTTATGTGTTTGCCTCATGGTTATGAAGGGCAAGGCCCGGAGCATTCTTCTGCCCGTCTGGAGCGCTTCATGCAATTGTGCGCTCAGCAAAATATCCAAGTGTGTACGCCGACCACCCCTGCGCAAATATTTCATTTATTGCGCCGTCAAATGTTACGCAACTTCCGTAAGCCACTGATCATTATGACGCCTAAGAGTTTATTGCGGCATAAATTAGCGGTGTCGTCATTGCAGGAATTGACGCAAGGCGGTTTCCAGAACGTGATTCCAGAAATCGATGAATTGCATGCTGAAAGCATTACAAAAGTGGTGTTGTGCTGTGGAAAAGTTTACTATGATTTGTTGCAGAAACGTCGTGAAGCAGAATTAAACCATGTGGCTATTATCCGCATTGAACAACTCTATCCATTCCCGAAAAAGGCTTTGGTAAAAGAGTTGGCCAAATACCCGAATGCCAAGAAAATAATATGGTGTCAAGAAGAGCCACAAAATCAAGGCGTATGGTTTTCTTCCCAGCATAACATTGTGGATTGCCTGCAATCTTATCAAACACTTTCTTATGCGGGTCGTGGTTTTGCTGCATCCCCGGCGGTAGGCAGCCCCAAGCTTCACGCCCAGCAACAGCAACAATTAGTAGAAGAAGCTTTACTGGATTAGCCGGCATGAGGCTCCTTGCGGGCCACCCGGCTTTAGGGTTTTTAAAATTACGCATAGAAAAGAAGGTAAAATTATGTCTATTGAAGTGAAAGTACCTGCCTTACCTGAGTCAGTGGCAGATGCCACTATTGCAACTTGGCACAAAAAAGTTGGGGACAAAGTCACTCGCGATGAAAATATACTGGATTTGGAAACGGACAAAGTAGTTTTGGAAGTACCAGCCCCTGCCGATGGCGTATTGCAGGAAATTTTATTTAAAGAAGGTGATACAGTCCAAGCCGGAGAACTTTTGGCGCGCATCACGCAAGGCGATGCCACTGCAGAAGCTGCCCCACAAAAATCTGAGCAGAAAACAGAAGCTGTTGAAGACAAGCAAGCTCATGAAGATAAAGCAACCAGCCCGGCTGTGCGGCGAATGCTGGCTGAGCATGATTTGCAACCTAGCCAAATTAAAGGGACAGGCAAAGAAGGGCGCATCACCAAAGAAGATGTGGTTTCTTTCATTGAAACCAATCGCGATAAAGCCGGCAAATCTGCCGAAGTGCAAACCCAGCAAAAAGAATTGCCTGCTGCTGATGGGGTGCGCGAGGAGCGCCGTGTTCCCATGTCAAGATTGCGCGCTAAAATTGCTGAACGTTTGCTGCAGGCGCAACATAATGCGGCAATGTTGACTACTTTTAATGAAGTCAATTTAAAAGCAGTCATGGAGTTACGCACTCAATATAAAGATAGTTTTGAGAAAAAACATGGCGTGAAACTGGGTTTTATGTCTTTTTTCACTAAAGCTGTTGTGGAAGCTTTGAAACGTTTCCCTGCGGTAAATGCATCCATCGACGGGCAAGATATTGTCTATCACGGCTATTATGACATTGGCATTGCCGTTTCTACCGAAAGAGGTTTGGTTGTGCCTGTATTGAGAAACGCCGATCAAATGAGCATGGCGGAAATGGAGCAAAACATTGGTGATTTTGCTACGCGGGCGCGTCAAGGCCGGCTTACCATGGAAGAAATGCAAGGTGGTACGTTTACTATTACCAATGGCGGGGTTTTTGGCTCTTTATTAGCCACCCCGATTATTAACCCACCACAAACTGGAATTCTTGGCATGCATAAAATTGAAGAGCGCCCGGTGGTGGAAAAAGGTCAAATCGTAATTCGTCCCATGATGTATGTGGCTTTATCTTACGATCATCGCCTGATTGACGGCAAAGAATCCGTACAATTTCTAGTTACCGTCAAGGAATTGCTGGAAGATCCAGCCCGCTTGTTGTTAAACATTTAAAAATTGATTACTAACGGCAAGACACATCAGGTGTCTTGCTTTTTTTATAGGGTGTGAACCATGAATTTACATGAATATCAAGCCAAGCAATTGTTTGCCAGCTACGGGTTGCCAGTACCGCAAGGCGCAGTTGCTTACAATGTAGAGGATGCACTGCAAGTGGCGAGTCAGCTTCCCACGACAAAATGTGTAGTAAAAGCGCAGGTGCATGCAGGCGGACGTGGTAAAGCGGGTGGTGTTAAAGTTGTAGCCAATAAGGATGAGTTGGCTGCGTTTACCAAATCTTTATTAGGTACGCGCTTGGTAACTTATCAAACCGATGCGCACGGACAGCCAGTCCATGCGGTTTTGGTTGAGGAAATCAGTGACATTGACCGGGAATTGTATTTAGGGGCAGTGGTTGATCGCGCCACCCGACGTGTTGTCATCATGGCTTCCACTGAAGGTGGGGTCGAGATTGAAAAAGTGGCGGAAGAAACTCCGGAAAAAATCTTTAAAGTTATTATGGATCCATTGGTTGGGGTAATGCCTTTTCAATGTCGTGAAATAGCATTCAAGCTAGGCTTGCAAGATGACCAGATTAAACAATTTACCCAGCTTATGATGGGGCTTGGTAAAATGTTTGTCGAATGCGACTTAAGCCTTCTGGAAATCAATCCTTTGGTCGTTAACCGTGCCGGACAATTAATATGCCTGGACGGTAAAGTGAATATTGATGACAATGCATTGTATCGCCATCCTAAACTGAAAGGAATGCGCGATACTACCCAGGAAAATGAGCGCGAAAACAGAGCGCACGATTGGGAATTAAATTATATACCACTTGATGGTGAAATTGGTTGCATGGTAAATGGCGCCGGGTTGGCCATGGCTACTATGGATGTCATCAAACTGCATGGTGGTGAGCCTGCAAACTTTCTGGATGTAGGTGGTGGCGCGACACAAGAGCGCGTACGCGAGGCATTTAAGATTATTTTATCGGATGAAAAAGTAAAAGGCATTCTGATTAATATATTCGGCGGTATTGTGCGCTGTGATTTAATTGCCGAAGGTATTCTTGCAGCGTTAGAAGAAGTCCAGGTTAACATTCCGGTAGTAGTAAGGCTTGAAGGCAATAATGCGGAGTTAGGCGCTGAGATTTTGGATAAAAGCAATTTAAACGTGATTGCCGCAAACAGCTTAACCGACGCAGCTAAAAAAATCGTGGCAGCGATTGCCTAAAACCAACAAGGCATCCATCATGCATAGGCAGGACAGTCCTGGATGCCCTAAATTATTTGAGGCGAGTAATGAGTATATTAGTTAATAAAGAAACCAAAGTGATTTGCCAAGGTTTTACTGGAAAGCAAGGCACATTTCATTCCGAGCAAGCCATTCAATATGGTACAAAAATGGTTGGGGGAGTGACTCCAGGCAAGGGCGGACAGTTGCATCTTGGTTTACCGGTATTTAACACTGTACGCGAAGCGGTTGAGGAAACCGGTGCAGAAGCCAGTGTGATTTATGTTCCGGCTCCTTTCTGTAAGGATTCTATCCTTGAAGCAGCCGATGCTGGTATTAAATTAATTGTTTGCATCACAGAAGGTGTCCCTGTTCTGGATATGCTGCAAGTGAAAGTTTACCTGGAAAACAATACTCACAGCCGTTTGATAGGCCCCAATTGTCCGGGAATCATTACCCCTGGCGAATGCAAGATTGGCATCATGCCAGGCTCTATCCATTTACCCGGAAAAGTAGGTATTGTTTCTCGTTCCGGTACGTTAACCTATGAAGCGGTTAAGCAAACTACGGATAAAGGATTTGGGCAAAGCACTTGCGTGGGGATTGGGGGCGATCCTATTCCTGGGACTAACTTCATTGACGCGCTTGCATTGTTTGAAAAAGATGAGCAGACGGAAGCGATTATTCTGGTCGGTGAAATTGGCGGCACGGCAGAGGAGGAAGCTGCAGAATTTATTAAATCGCATGTGAAAAAGCCAGTTGTTTCTTATATTGCAGGGGTTACTGCTCCTCCCGGCCGCCGCATGGGTCATGCTGGAGCCATTATTTCTGGAGGAAAAGGCACTGCAGCGGATAAATTTGCGGCTCTTGAAGCAGCTGGCGTAAAAACCGTACGCTCTCCGGCTGAGTTGGGAGATGCCATTGCTGAAGTAACCGGCTGGTAAACATGAATAAATGGAAAACCTTGGCTGAGATCCGCAGGGATTATGGGACATTAAGTTTGAGTGAAGAACATCTTCCTGAATCCCCTGTTGCTCAATTTGAAATCTGGTTTGCTGAGGTATTGCAGGTTGAAAAAAGCGATCCTACGGCTATGGTTCTCTCCACCGTGGACGAGCAAGGTTTTCCTGATTCACGCGTCGTACTCTTAAAAGGATTGGAAGACGGTGCTTTTATTTTTTATACCAACTACCAGAGTTCTAAAGCTCAGCAGATGAATAAAACGCCGTATGCCGCGCTTAATTTTTATTGGCCGGAAATGGCAAGGCAAGTGCGTGTACGTGGTCGAGTCAAGCAAGTGAGTGCATCCGAATCGGATGCGTATTTTGCAAAAAGACCCCATATCAACCAATTGAGTGCGATGGCTTCCCCGCAAAGCCAGCAAATTGAAAGTCGTGCCGAGCTCGAACAGCGACTCAATGAACTCATCACCAAATACCAACAAGAACCTGTGCTACGGCCTGCTTACTGGGGTGGTTACAAAGTCATCCCAGATGAAATAGAATTTTGGCAGGGTCGCGACAACCGCATGCATGATCGCATTCATTATTTTCAACAACATGGAAGATGGCATCATCGCAGGCTTGCTCCTTAATCCTTTTTTTGCCCTCAAAATGAGAATTGTCAAAAATTTGTAAAAATTATTTTGCTTTTCGCACAGGCTTTATTGAAGTCGTAGAATGAAATCTAAGGAAAAGTAAGTGGCAATTCCAATAATTAATCGTTAAAAATGAGGGTATCAACATGAGCGATATCAACAAAGTTTTACCAGATATTAAATTACGCTTCAACATCGAGCATCCCAACTTGGAAGAATGTTATGCATTCGGCTATGAATGTGCACTGGCAGAAATTGCCGAAAAAGAAAATCCATACCGTCCTGACACCATTGAGAGCGAATATTGGTTAGAAGGATGGTGGGCTGGTTTTTATGGTGAACAGCCTATATACGAGTTGTCAGCTTATGCGCGTGAGAAAACCGAAGCGGTTTTGCATGCGGCAAATGATGAAGAATATCAAGCTGGTAAAGTAGGATTTTTCACCAAGGTGCTTGAAATTTCAGGTATCATAGCAATTTCAACTCTGCTGGGTTACCAAGTTATTGATTTGGTGGCTTAACGAAGGGAGGGTTTGCCTCCCTCTTGTTTCTAGCTGAAAATTTTAAGTACCATGCTGCGCATCCTTGCCAATTCGGAAGGATTAAATTCCTTGTAATGCGGAGTTCCTATATTTAAACTGACGGTGACTTTTTCGCCTATTCCTTTTAATAAATCCACACCAGTCAATTTTAGTAATTGTATTTCATCATGAATTTCTGCTGCCCATTGCCCGAAATAATCCAGATTGGTAAACACAGGTAAAAAAACATTTTCTCCTGCAAGCAGATACAATACTTCAGGTTCTTTCCCCTCCGGCTTTTTTTCGATGGGAATAATAAAATTTGCTTTTATAAATTCAAGATAAGCTTTATTAGCTTCTTTGCTGCCGCCGTCTGCAGCAAATGCCGCAGCAATGGCTTTTTCTAATTCGGTTTCACTCATAAATTCTTTTAAACAATTGGCAAAGCCGCGATCTTAGCAGAAGTATAGGCACAAAATAAGAAGTATTGAAATTATTAACGGCGACAGTATAATGTCATGTTGGGTTTGTGTATTTGTTGAGCAAATTGTATGTTGGCTCAAAAAATAAAGGACGCAAAATTGCCAAAGGTATTGAAACATGAGTAGTGAATTTATGAATGCAGTTGCTCTATCTCAAGCGCAAAAAAAACAGCTTAGTTATGCCTGGCTTATCTGGGGCCTTGCTGCTGCTTTTTATTTTACGGATTATATGGCTCGAGTGGCACCAGGAGTTATGCATCGCCACTTACAAATTGATTTCGGCATCAATGAAGCCGGGTTTGGTATTCTCACCGCTTCATTTTATGTGCCTTATATTATGATGCAGATCCCGGTAGGCCTTGCGGTTGATCGAATCAGCATACGCTGGATTTTAACCGTGATGTCTCTCATCACAGCATTTGGCTGTTGTGTGTTTGGTTTATCAGGAGGACTTTTTACCGCTTCAATCGGCCGTATGCTCATTGGATTTAGCGCAGCTTTCGCGTTTGTTAGTGCATTAAGGCTCGCCACTTCGTGGTTTCCCCCAGCCATGTTGGGATTATTGTCTGGATTAACCCAGGCTCTAGGCATGTTGGGTGCCGCTGCCGGTGAAGCCCCTGTGTCTTTTCTGGTGGGTTCTGTAGGTTGGCGCCACAGCATGCTCATCATTGCATTCTTGTTTATTGCCTTAGCGGCTTTGTTATACCAGTATGTACAAGATAAACCCGGTTCAAAGATAAAAGAAATAAAACCTGAAAATAAAATCAGCATCTTGGAAAGCTTGCGTATTATTTTATCCCACCGTCAAGCGTGGTTGAATGCATTATATGCCGGTTTCCTGTTTGGTCCGACTGCTGTCATTGGTGAAGCGATTGGGCCTGCTTATTTGCAATATGGACGCGGCTTGTCGGCTCATTCTGCAGCATTTGCGACAGGTTTGATTTTTATTGGTTGGGGTATAGGCGGCCCATTATCCGGCTGGTTATCGGATAGAATCGGACGGCGCAAGCCCATCATGATTGTCTCGGCTTTGTGCGGCGTCATTTTGACTACCCTATTTGTATTTTATCCTTCCATGGATAAAACGACTGCTTATATTCTCTTTTTCCTTTTTGGATTGACCAATACAGGAGTGGCTATCGCCTATGCGGTATCCACCGAGTTGCATGAAAGAAATGTATTGGGTACGTCTATAGCATTTACCAACATGACTTCAATTTTCGTCGGAGCTTTAATGCAGCCCCTGGTAGGGCGGTTGGTGGATCTTATTTCCGGAGCCAGAGCATATAATTTAGAAACATTAACGCTCATGGATTTCCAGTTTGGCTTGAGAATTTTACCTCTCTGTTCATTGGTCGCACTAATTCTTGCTTTTACGGTGAAAGAAACGTTTTGCCGTCCTGTTAAATAATAAGCTAGTAGCTAGCTAACAAATCAAGGCCGCAGTTTGTATCAGGTATAGATTGACACGCTTGCGGCCAACGTTCTCAACCATATCCTCTTTGCTAGAAATCTGCCTTAAGGCAGAATTTTTGTTCATTCTTATTTCTTATCTTCCTTGAAGCTTATTATCATGTTTTAATAGCAATCTGTTTCCTCACGCAGGGATTTTGCGCTAGGATAACGTTTGGAATATTAACAGTCCGGATCGGAAAAGGTTTAATTTCCAAGATTTATCTTTTGGACAAAGCCTAAAGCTTGCACAAATTCGTTAAGAAAGAGCAAAAGCAGATTATGTTGGCATGCAATGGGAAATTTGCTTTGTATCATGGCAGGTAACCTGGTCTTTAATGGATTATGATGGCTTCCTGTGCAGAGGACTATTACTAAACACGGAGATAAGAATGAATAAAATTATAGGATTAGTGGTTATTTTAGCTGCTCTAGTCCTCGGCAGTTATTATGGCACCGGATTGATTACCGAACGCACCCTCAAGAAAAATGTTGCCATGATCAATCAGTCAAACGGTGGAGTATACATTGATTTGCAGGAATATAAGCGTGGCTGGTTTACTTCTACGGCACAATTAAAATGGCGCTTGCAGATCCCTGAAAGAGTGAGTAAGGATGATGCAGGCCAATCCGTAGTAATTCCTGCAAAGGATTATACAGTGGATATGCCGCTTACTGTATATCATGGACCCGTCATTTTTGCTGATAAAGGCGTACGATTTGGACTGGGTTATGCCTATACCAATTTAAATATGCCAGCTGAATACATGGATCAGTTCAATAGTAATTTCACTGCTGAATCCACCAAGCCGCAAGTGGATCTGAGCGTTTTGGTCAATTACCTGAATAGAAGCCGTTTACGCGTAGAAATTCCAAAATTTGTATTAATCCCCAAAGACGCCGGTGGGCGTTTTGAGTGGATGGGTATGACCAACGATGTGACCATATCTTCCAACATGAAGTCTGTAGATGGGGATTTAGTGATAGATGGTATGTCGTTTACTAAAGATAATACCAAAGCGGTTTTGGAAAAAATCAACAGCGATTATGAGTTTGAACAAACCAAAGAAGGGTTGTACGTGGGTGAAGCTGATCTCTCCGTGCCTTCTTTGCTTGTTACCGAAAACCAAAAACCAGTGTTTGAGCTGAAGGAGTTTTATGCAAATTCCAGCAGCGATATTGATGATGGTTTATTTAATACATATTTTAAAATGACTCTGGACAAAATAGTGTCTAATGGCAAAACCTATGGTCCAGGTGTTTTGAATATGTCTTTGAAAAATTTGGATGCTGAAGTGCTTGGGCGCATCAATACGCAAGTTAACAAGATGCAGCAAGGTACTCCGGAACAGCAGCAGCAAGCCTTAATGGCATTGATTCCAGAATTGCCGAAATTATTTAGCAAAGGTGCTGAATTCAGGATTTCTGAATTAAATTTTGCGATCCCAGAGGGCAAGCTGGAAGGTACATTAGTTATTTCTTTACCTAAAGCGGATACGGATAATCCTTTCCAGCTTATCCAAAAAACGGAAGGCGATGGCAAAATCAAATTGCCGGTTATGTTGGTCAAAAATCTGATGAAGCAATCTATCAGTCAACAATTAAAAGGTCAGCAAAGCTTGCCACAACCGCAACCTAGCAATTCTTCCCAGAATGATGGGTCAACTGATGCAGCAGCTGCAACCACCACTCAATCTCAGCAGCAAGCACAAACGGAGCAACCGCAGCAAACCACAGCCCAACAACCAACGCAGTTGACTCCTGCGCAAATAGATGAACAAGCGGAAGTGCAAACTGAAAAAAAATTGGCTGACTTGGTGCAAGCTGGTGTTTTATCCATGCAGGGCGATTATTACGTAGTCGAACTTAAACTTGCGAATGGCCAATTAACAGTAAATGGCCAGCCGTTTAATCCTGCGGTTATGAAAATCTAAATAAATGGCGGGATATTTCCCGCCACTCTCAAAATAACTCTATACTTGTTGAGTTTTGTTCAGTTAGTTAAAATAATGCTTTTAAAAGAAGGAGTTAATAATAATGACAACAATCAGCAATGAAGCTGGGGATACAACTGCATCATTGGCAGCAAGCGTCACTCAATCGGTACAAAAATACTTTTCAGAACTTAAGGGAACTGATCCAGTCGATCTTTATCAATTTGTATTAGAAGAAGTAGAAGCTCCTTTGTTTCGAGCAGTTATGGAACATTGCAAATACAATCAATCCCGTGCTGCATTGATGTTAGGGATCAGCAGAGGAACGTTAAGAACTAAATTACGACGTTATTTTGATGATAAATACGTTGGAACACGCGGCTAGCAGAATACTTTGGTTTAAATTTCTATTAGAGGATTGCTTGTTACCTGGATATCGAAAACGAGATCCAGGTAATGATTAAACGATGGCTATGTTACATTTTATCCACAAACATTGAGCTTACAGATTCTTCTTCGTTAACGCGTTTTATAGCTTGTGCCAGCATTTCTGCAAGGCTGACGACTCGGATTTTTTTGCAATGCGCCGCTTGCTCAGAGAGCGGGATGGTATCGGTGACAACAACTTCATCTAAAACCGAATGGCTGATGTTTTCAATGGCAGGTCCGGAAAGCACGGGATGGGTAACATAAGCCCGCACGCTGGCAGCCCCGTTTTTCTTAAGTTCATGCGCTGCGGAGCATAAGGTGCCGGCTGTATCCACTATATCATCGATGATGAGGCAATTGCGGCCTTTGGGTTCGCCGATGATATGCATGACTTCTGATTTATTGGGACCGCTGCGCCGTTTGTCAATTATGGATAATTCGGCATCATTAAGCCTTTTAGCCATTGCGCGTGCGCGTACCACGCCGCCCACGTCAGGAGAGATGACCATGATATTGTCTAATTGTTGCTGCTTAATGTCTTCAAGCAAGATGGGTGTAGAGTAAACATTATCGACAGGCATGCAGAAAAAGCCCTGGATCTGATCGGCATGTAAATCAACAGTTAATACCCGGCAAATTCCAACGGAAGTCATCATATCCGCCACTACCTTAGCAGTAATGGGTACACGGGCTGAACGTACGCGTCTGTCTTGTCTGGCATAGCCAAAATAAGGGACTACAGCAGTAATGCGGCCTGCAGATGAACGGCGTAAAGCATCTGCCATTACCAGCAATTCCATCAGATTATTGTTTGAAGGTGCGCAGGTAGGCTGAATGATAAAGACGTCCCGACCTCGAACGTTTTCAAGTATCTCGACCATGGTTTCACCGTCACTGAATGTACCAACGGTAGCTTGGCCAATAGGTAAGTTGAGATAAGAAGCAATTTTTTGCGCTAGAGCTGGATTGGCGTTTCCAGCAAAAATCATCATTGTTGACATGTGTATAAACCTTCGATTAGTGAATCGGCTAGCATAAACACATAGCAGAAGACAGCCAGAAAGATATTATTATTATTTTAGCGGTCCGGTGAACGCATCCTTCCCGGGTATCTTCTGCCGTCTGTTTACTTGAATCAACAAGAGCGTGGCTGGGGTGCTAGGATTCGAACCTAGGTATGCAGGGATCAAAACCCTGTGCCTTACCGCTTGGCGACACCCCAATAAGTTGTAGATTCCTAATAAATCCTTGATCGAACGCGGCATCTCGCTGCGAACTGGTGCGTATTTTGCAGTTATTTAAGAAGCTTGTCAATGCAGCAAATTAAAAAATAAGAGAAAAATATCTGCCCGCTCTTATTTGTTAAATCCATTTTTCAGTGAGTAAAGTATAGTTTGAAACTAATATTATTCAACTCGTTACTTGGGCTTTGCCATAGATGCCAATTAGACATTTTCACGGACTCGTTAACCGCATCGCGGCTGGGCTTTGAGCCTAGCCGCAGAAACACCAGGTTACCCAACAGACCATTGCTTGATGATTAATTTAATAGATACTCCGTTTCCTTGCAGGCGTATCTTACTGGGCAAGTCGATTTTATTAACAGAAGTGTAACTCTCATAATTGATGTGATAGCCTGCTTGCTGTAAAGAAATCAAATGATTGTATTCATCATATTTGCTGGCTTGTACTGGGCCTGGAGCAGGGAGGCCACGAACCCAATAATATAAATTATTTACAGGCAAACGGATCCCGGTCTGTTGCTGCAGTAAATCATCGGCATTTTGTGATGTGATGGTTTTTGGACCATCCTTGTAGGTGATGGCGCCGCCCTCTTTTTCAATAATGACGGTACCGCCACCTAAAGGACCGAATAAACGTATTTGATATTTATTCATCCCTTGCTGACGCCAGTTTAAAGAGGCACTCCAGGCTTTATTTTTGTTTTTAGCAGCCATAGCGCCTGAAATAACCCATGAGGAAACAGTATCCGTTTGCGTTTTCCGTTCCGCCACAGGCATGGTGACATTAACCGGTGGTTCTTCTGCCGGTTTGGGCGGGGCGCAAGCGCTAAGAAGGGCAATGGAAAAAATACAAGTGCGTTTAAGGGCATTCATGTGCATTATTTAACTCCATGTTATAGGTAAAACTGCAGATGATAAAGTTTATAAGCAACGTCTTGAAGTATTGGCTTGCTGTACGTATAGCAATAGTTTTTCGTTTAACAATACGCTAGACTCCCGAAATATGCAATTAATCAGTACCTCTTATGCAAGATAAAGCAATTTACCCAGGCACGTTTGATCCCGTAACGAATGGGCATCTGGATATTATTACAAGAGCTGCCAAAATTTTCCCTGAAGTAATTGTAGCGGTAGCAAGTAACCGCGTTAAGCAACCGTTTTTCCCTTTGCAAACCCGCATAGATTTGATACGAAGAGCCATAGGAGACATACCGGGCGTTCAAGTCATGGGGTTTGATAATTTACTGATTCATTTTGTTCATGAGCAAAATGCCAAAGTAATTTTGCGAGGGCTAAGAGCGGTTTCCGATTTCGAATATGAGTTCCAATTAGCAGGTATGAACCGCAAGTTGTCCAAACAGGTTGAAACCCTTTTCCTTACCCCTTCTGAGGAGCATATGTTTATTTCCTCAAGCTTGGTAAGGGAAATTGCTTCTTTAGGCGGGGATATCTCAAAATTTGTGCCGCAAGTCGTAGTAGAAGCGTTAGGCGCAATTGATAAAACAACATGATAACAATATATCGTATAAAACAATTGGCTGCAGCTTTATGCTTTTTTGTTTATTTTATAAGTCTGCTGCATGCCGAACCCGTTAAACCGTCAGGGTATGCAGTAGCCAGCGCTCATCCTCTGGCTACCAACGCAGGCCTTGAGATTTTGGCCAAGGGCGGAAATGCTTTCGATGCGGCTGTGGCCGTCAGCGCAGTTCTTGCGGTTGTTGCTCCTTATCATTCAGGATTGGGCGGTGGCGGGTTTTGGTTGTTGCATGACGCCAAACAGCATAAAAATCTATTCATCGATGGCCGCGAAGTTGCCCCTAAAGCTGCGACAAGAGACATGTTCCTGGACAAGGATGGAAATCCTGTCACCGATTTATCTCTGAATGGCGGGTTGGCGGCCGCTATTCCTGGTGAACCTGCTGCTTTAGTGTTCATTGCCAAGCATTTCGGCCGCTTACCCTTGCGTGATTCTTTGGCGCCTGCCATTCATCTTGCGGAAGAAGGGTTTCCCGTGGATCCTTTATTTCATTCGTTTTCGACCATGGGGGATAGAAGGCAACAATTATTACGGTTTCCCGCATCGGCCCAAGTTTTTTTACAAAACGGCAAGCCTTACCCGATAGGAGCACGTTTAATACAGCGGGATTTGGCGCATACGTTGCGTTTGTTGGCCAGTAAAGGACATGATGGGTTTTATCGCGGCAAGGTAGCTGAACAATTGGTGACTGGCGTCAATTCTTTTGGTGGCATTTGGACCTTGGATGATTTGGCCTCTTATCGGGTTAAGGTGCGCGAGCCACTAGAAGGCAATTATCACAACATGCATATCGTGACAGCACCCTTACCTTCTGCAGGCGGCATAGGTTTGCTAACCATGCTAAATATCCTTAAGGTTTATCCTTTGGGAACTTATACCAAAGTGCAGCGCATTCATTATATAGTAGAAGCCATGCGGCTTGCCTATTGGCAGCGTGCCACGCATTTAGGTGACGCAGATTTTTCTTCCATACCAGTCCAACAATTATTATCCGCTGACAATGCAAAATTTTTGCGCTCACTCATTAAGGCTGATGCGGCAATACCAAGCTCATCTTTACCAGCCAGTAATATACCGACCAATCCTAAACCCAATACCACGCATTTTTCCATCCTTGATCAGGAAGGAAACCGGGTGGCGGCTACGTTAACGGTTAATTTTATTTTTGGCTCAAGCATAGTTGCCGCAGGCACAGGGGTATTGTTAAACGATGAAATGGATGATTTTGCAGTTAAACCCAATGCCCGCAACGTGTTTGGGTTAATTGGGAACGAAAAAAACTCTATTGAGCCTGGCAAGCGGCCTTTGTCCAGCATGACGCCTACTTTCCTGGAAATGCCTGATCGCATAGCAATTTTGGGTACTCCTGGCGGCAGTAGGATTCCAACCATGATTTTACTTGCGGCACTGGCTTTCCATGACTCATTCGGGGCAATCACCATGGTTTCAAAAATGCGTTTCCATCACCAATATGTGCCCGATCAATTGGTATTTGAACCTGATACATTCTCTGCCAAGATGCGCAAGCAACTCATACAAATGGGATATAATTTGCTTGAATTACCGCAGTATTTTGGTGATATGCAGGCAATATCCTGGGATATGGGTACGCAATTCATCGCTGCGGCTTCTGATCCAAGACATATTGGCCTTGCCGCCATTGTGATGAATGAAAATAAGAACAATTATGGTGTTGGGCATTAAAAATTTATTTGTCAGCTGCACCGGTTAATTGCTCCATTACCTGGTGTACCTTTTCGATTAATTCTTCTTTATTCTCCAAAGTATATTGTGCTGCATCAATGGGTTTACCTATATGAATTTCAGCATCTTGGTTTATATTAAATTGATAGGTACGTGCGGGTAAGATATCGTAAGCGCCACGAATTCCAATCGGTATAATAGTGGCTTTAGCTTGGATGGCGGTAATAAAGCCTCCTTTTTTAAAAGGGCCAAGCTTACCGTCTTTTGAGCGTGTTCCTTCAGGCGCTATCCACATCACGATGCCACTTTCCAGTAGTTGGTGCACGAATTCTAAGTCTTTAATGGCTTGGTGCCTGTTTTTACGATCAATGAATGGAAATTCAGATGCCTGCATCCCTTTGCCCATGAGGGGGATTTTTGCCAATTCTTTTTTAGCTAGCATGCGTATGGAATGGCGTGGGAATGCTTTCAAGCTCAGTGGAATATCATAAAGGCTGCTGTGGTTACACATAATAATGGTTGGAATGCCAGGCTCAGGCTCTACTTGATGCGGATTAATGACTTTATAACGAACGCCAACGGCATTTAAAATCCGGTCTACCCAAATCCTCATGGTTTCATCAACCCATTGGCGATTGATAGTACCCATTAAACGTTTGCTAATGGCTTGCGCGCACGCATTTGCTGTGTAGAGGGCGGACAATACCATAATCCAGACGGTACGTAATTTACTGGCTTTCATAATACACCCAAAAGATTAATCAGGGGCTTGATGATAAAGGAAGTCAGCATGCTTGCACAGAGCTTTTCTCATCCGGCTGACACTGCGGGCAAAAGGCAGAACTCCGCCCGGCTATGGTGATGGATTGGATTAATGTGTTGCAGGTGGCACATGGTTTGCCTGCCCGGCCATATACTTTAAGGATGGTGGCAAAATAACCTGGTTTACCCTCAAAAGAATAAAAATCGCGCAAGGTCGTGCCCCCTTGTTGAATGGCTTGTGCAAGCGTGGATTTGATATGGCCGCACAAATGGAAAAATTGTGACTTACTTAAGGAGCCTGTGGCGATTTTTGGATGAATGCCTGCAAGAAACAAGCTTTCCGTAGCATAAATATTGCCAACGCCCACCACGGTTTCATTACTCATGATGAATGCTTTAATCGATTGAGTTTTATTTTTAGCGCGGTTAAATAAATATTCTTCGTTAAAATCTATGGATAAAGGTTCCGGACCCAAATGGGCAAGCAATTTATGCTGTGCTGGATTGGTTGCTATATATATCCAGAAACCGAAACGGCGTGGATCATTGTAACGCAGTGCTAAACCATTTGTCAGGATTAAATCAATGTGATCGTGTTTCCCCGGCATGGTTGTTTCCTGCACAGGGCGCAAATGGCCGGACATGCCCAAATGAAGCAACAAGAAGCCTTGCGATAATTGCAAAATTAAGTATTTGGCACGTCGGGAAATCCCAATGATTTGTTTGCCCTCACATAAGCAATTCATATTATCGGCTACTGGAAAACGGAGTTTGGGTTGACGCACTTCAATGCGCTTTATAGTTTGGTTTAAAAGAAAAGGTTGGACTCCACGCTTAACGGTTTCAACTTCAGGTAATTCTGGCATTTATTTCTCAATGGTTATCGTGTTCGTGTTCAATAATTCTTCCCTGAGGTTTTGTCGTGATGGGTGTTTTCTTTGGGAAAAAATAATTTTTTAGCAAAACCGCTGCCCAAATCACGGTGCCAATTAAAATTCCCCAGATTAATACATAGGAAAACATAATGAGTACACCAACGGCAAACGCAATTGCCATTCCCAATAATATGAATGGGAGTAATTGCTCCAACGCTTTCTGGACTTTTTTATTCATACTAGAACCTTAACGTTACAAAGAGGATGCTTTGCAATTTTTGTATGTCTATAAAAAATTATCGTCCACATTTAGCCTGGATGCAACGCTGATTGTTTAAAATATGATATAATGTTGTGATGGCCCTATAACAGGCCATTGCAATTGTTGCATTTTATTTTTGCTAGGAGTTCCTATGCTTTTTGGTATTTTAAATCTCTCGTTTTGGGGATACGTAATCGCCGCACTCATTCTCACCCAAATTACCATCGCGTCGGTGACCTTGTACTTACATCGTTGTCAAACGCATCGAGCGTTGACTTTACATCCCATCGTGAGTCATTTTTTTCGTTTTTGGTTGTGGCTTACTACCGGTATGGTAACCGGAGAATGGGTCGCCATCCATAGAAAACACCACGCGACGACCGATATTGCAGGCGATCCGCACAGCCCTCAAGTTTTGGGTTTAAAGAAAGTTTTTTGGCAAGGCGCTGAGCTTTATCGCGAAGCGACAAAAGATAAAGCGATGATCGCTAAATATTCCCATGGCACGCCTACCGATTGGATTGAGCGCAATCTTTATGCCCGCCATTCCGGTAAAGGCATTTTCCTGATGTTTTTATTGGATATTTTGTTATTTGGTATCCCGGGAATAACCATTTGGGCTATGCAAATGATCTGGATTCCTCTCTGGGCTGCGGGAGTGGTCAATGGCGTGGGGCATTTTTGGGGATACCGCAACTTTGAATGTGCTGATGCCGCCACCAATGTATTTCCCTGGGGTTTTTGGATAGGTGGAGAAGAATTACATAATAATCATCATACGTTTGCTTCTTCCGCTAAGTTTTCCGTGAAATGGTGGGAGTTTGACATAGGTTGGTTATACATCCGTATTTTAGCTTTCTTCGGCTTGGCTAAAATTAAAAAATTACCGCCAAAATTGGCGCGACAGGAAGGGAAACTGCATGTCGATCTGGATACGGTTAAAGCGGTGGTAGCCAACCGTTTTCAAGTCATGGCTTATTATTATAAGCACGTAGTGCGTCCTATTCTCCGCCATGAGAAACGCAATAACGTTGCAAATAAAGTAGACAAGCGTTTATTCCAGCGCGCCGGGCGTTTGTTACGCCGCCAGGAAGAATTATTATCTCCGCGGGCGCATTCTCGCTTGCAAGCTTTATTGAATCGATATGAGCAATTGCGTCTGGTTTATAATTACCGCCTATCATTACAAAATGTCTGGACAAAAACTGCTGTATCGCAAAAAGAGTTGATTGAATCATTACAGCAATGGTGCAAGCAAGCTGAAGAATCGGGATTAGAGGTTCTTCGTCAATTTGCGCAACAATTGAAAGGTTTTGTTCCGAAAGCAATCACGCATTGATAGGAAAATATTGCTGACGGTATAACCGCCAGCAATATCCTTGTTTATGCACTATAGTCTTGTTTGCTCGGATTGTTTTTCGTTTGTTTGACAGCAGTAAATTTTTGTTTTTTTGGACAATATCCATCAGGAACAACAGGGAGGTAAAGGATGGAACGACGTGTTGCTATAGTGACTGGCGGTACGGGAGGGATTGGTTCTGCCATCTCTCGGCGTTTGGCAGCCAATTATCAAGTTATCGCTTGTTATTTTAAGAATGGGCATCATGAAGAAGCGAAGCGCTGGCAGGTTACTCAAAAAGAAGCAGGCTTTGACATAGACATTCTCTATGCTGATTTGGCTAATTTTTCCGATTGTGAAAAACTGGTCGCACTTGTCATGGAACGTTATGGCCAAATTGATGTTTTGGTCAACAATGCAGGGATCACCTGCGATACTTCTTTTAAGAAGATGACGCAACAACAATGGCAGCAAGTGATTGATGCCAATCTCAACAGTGCGTTTAACATGACGAGAAATGTATTGCCAGCCATGCTGGAGCACAATTATGGACGAATTATCAGTATCTCCTCAATTAACGGCCGCAAGGGACAATTTGGGCAGTGCAATTATGCTGCAACCAAAGCGGCTTTATTTGGGTTTAGTAAGAGCTTGGCGCAGGAAGTGGCAAGCAAGGGTATTACTGTGAATACCGTTTCACCCGGTTATATTGAAACCCCCATGCTATCTTCTCTGAAACCTGAAATTTTAAGTTCCATTATTGCGCAAATTCCTGTTGGCAGATTAGGCAGGACAGAAGAAGTAGCTGCCGCCGTAGCATTTCTGGCGCATCCTGAATCCGGCTTTATTACGGGTGCCAATCTGGATGTAAATGGCGGTCAATACATGTAATCTGTGGATAAGCTGTTGCCGAGATGCTCTCTCTTTTAAGGAAGATTATGACTGAAAAAGTGGTGTTAATTACGGGTGGTATGGGGGATATTGCTACGGCTATCGCCAAACAATTAAATAAAGCCTATGGCCCGGTAGTTGCTTTGGATGTGGCTTCTCAGGAAGAGGGGGAGCATTGGCGGGCTAATTTAAATGAACAAGGTTTTCACAAAGTTCATTACCGTAAAATGGATGTGACAAATTTTGAAGAGTGTGGAGAAGTCATTGCAGCCATTGCAGCGCAATTTGGCCGGATCGATGTATTGATTAACAATGCAGGGATTACGCGGGACGCTGTATTTCATAAAATGACTAAGCAGCAATGGGACGATGTGTTACGTGTAAATTTGGATGGGATGTTTAATGTGACACGGCATGTGGTTGAATACATGCGTGCACAAGAAAGCGGGCGCATTGTCAATATTTCTTCAGTTAATGGACAACGCGGCCAATTTTCGCAAGCCAATTATGCGGCATCCAAAGCGGGAGTATACGGATTTACCAAGAGTTTGGCGCAAGAATTAATGGCTAAAAATATTACCGTGAATAGTCTGTCGCCTGGCTATGTGAATACCCACTTAATGGAAGGCATCCGCCAAGATATTCTTGAAAAAATAGTGGAACAAATTCCCGCCAAACGCTTAGCAAAACCCGAGGAAATCGCTTGGGCTGTCGATTTTTTGCTTGATGATAGGAGCATTTACATTACAGGTTCCAATTTAAGCATCAACGGTGGTTTGCATATGTATTAGGCTTGCAGCGATGAGACTTATAAAAAAATATAAAAACCGTCGTCTATACGATACGGAAACCAGCAAATACATTACGATTGAAGAACTTGAGCGATATACCGTCGAGGGAATTTTATTTCGTGTGGAAGATGCTGCTTCGGGGAAAGACATTACAAACAATACTCTTTTACAAATTTTGGTAGAAATGGAGGCGGGGCCTACGCAATTTTTGTCAACTGACTTACTTAGGCAGCTGATTAATTTGGCCCGCCATCCTATGCATGAAACGTTTAAAAGCATGCTGGAACAAACCATGGCGCTCATGGAAAAGCAATTTCGGGAAAATCCTTATTTTAATTCGGAAGCAACGAAAGCCTGGAATGAACAAATGCAGCAATTTATTTCTCAATGGCAGAATTTCTTCCGTAATTAATGGTGCAGCGCAACGTAATTTGTCTTGACAAAAAAGTCAGGCAGTCTACAATTTCATTGTGCACTGCAACATAAAAGGAACAGATTATGAACCGTGAATACTTTGAAAAATTGTCTGATATGGCAAAGAAGGCACAAGCTCCTTTTCAAGCCTGGGCTGAATTAAATGTGAAAACATTGCAAAGTTTTTCGTATGTAAAACCTGATGAATTTGCAAATATTAAAAAGCCTGAAGAGCTTTTTGAAAAACAAATGCAAATGTGGGTAGAAAATGGGCATAAAGCATTAGATTACATGCAGAAATCATTTCAAATTTATGAAAAAGCAATGCTTTCCTTAATGCAGGAAACAAAACAGCAGTCTGAAACTAAAAATTGATAATCATCATCCTAGCTGTAGCGTCATGCACAGCTAGGATTTTTCTCTATTGCGATTACTGGCTTCGCACTCTTATACACATATTCTCCAGGTGCTTTTTCTATACTTTTATATGGTAATTCATCAATATTGGGGATATTTCGCAGACGGCCTGATTTTTTATTCAGCCATTGAAACCAGGTTGCCCACCAGGAACCTCGATGATGTGTGGCTTGCTTCAACCAATCATCCGCTGCCTCAGGTGCTTTAGAATTCGTATAAAAGCCATATTTTTCACCGCCGGGAGGAATAATGATTCCTGCAATATGGCCAGAGCCTCCCAATAAAAAATGTTTTTCTCCCTTAAAAAGTTTGAACCCCTCATAAATGGTTTTCCATGGGGCAATATGGTCTTTTTGCGTTGCAACGAAAAAAGTGGCGACGGTAATTTGCGTCATATCCAGCGGGGTATGATTCAAATGGATTTTGCCGGGTTTAATTAAATCATTACAGAGATACATCCAGCGCAAATACTGCGAATGCATTTTGGCGGGCATATTCGTTGAATCTGCATTCCAAAATAAAATATCAAACGGTACGGGCGCTCTTCCACGCAAATAGTTTTTAATGAAAAATGACCATATCAAATCACTAGCGCGCAACGAATTAAATGCATTCGCCATAAAATGGCCATCAAGATAACCTTGCTGATTCATTTTTTCTTCGAGTTTGCAGAGTTGCTCCTCATCAATAAATACGGCAATGTCTCCCGGATCACTGAAATCTATCATGGATGCAAGAAATGTTGCTGAGCGGATAAAATCATCTTGATGTGCCTTAAGATAAGCTAATAACATTGCCAATAGCGTACCGCCGATGCAAAAACCCAATGCATTGACTTGCTTAACGTTTAATTGCTGCTGGATAATGCGGATTGCGGTAAGAGGGCCTTCATGCAAGTATTCGTTTAAACCCTTATGGGCAAAACGCCTGTCTGGGTTAACCCAAGAGATAACGAATACAGTAATTCCCTGACTGACCAGCCATCGGATCAGGGAGTTTTCCTGGCTTAAATCCAAGATGTAATATTTATTAATCCAGGGTGGGATGATGAGAAGCGGAATAGATTTTACCTGTCTCGTATGGGCAGTGTATTGAATTAATTCCATTAATTCATTTTTATAAATTACGTTTCCCGGAGTAACAGCAAGATTTTCTCCAATTTTAAAGGCGCTCGTATCCGTCATTTTAATAGAGAGCCGAGAGGAGCCGGCTTCCAAATCATCCAGGAAATTTTGCAAGCCTCGCAGCAGATTTTTACCTTGGCTTTGCATGGTTTCAGCCAAAAGTTGCGGATTTGTGTGTAAAAAATTATCCGGGGAGAGTGCATCTAAATATTGGCGCGCAAAAAATCTAACGCGTTTGGATTGCACGGGGCCTGAGTATTCTAATTGTTCCAACAATGCCTTTAAATGCTCAGCAGCAAGTAAATATTGTTGGCTTAATAAATTAAAAAAAGGATTATTGACCCATTCTTCACTACTGAAGCGCTTATCTTGAATAGGCATGGGTTGACCTTTCTGCCAGGATTCAAGATGTTGGTATAAAAGCGTCGCTGCATCATGACAGTAGGCAATTTGCATTTGCCAGAGGCTTTGCGGATTTTTGTTTAAAGCCATGGCGGTTGCTTGCACGTCTTTAAATAAGTCCATGATTTTTTCAAAAAACATGGATAGGTGTTGTGGTTGTTCCTTAAAGGAAGCTAATAAACGCAAGCTTTTTTCTGCAATGGATTGCATCAGTTCACTCAGTTCTTTGTCTTGAAACACGAATAACTCCTTTTAAGATTGTGCTTCCCGTTTGCAGTCTGCAAAGGCGCGTTTTATTTTCCTGCGACTTGCATGAAATTAGCAAGCCGGATAAATAGCATAGCCTAAGGAACAGCATGTGTTTGCAAATGCGCAAACGGTTATGGCTTGGGCGTCTTTATGATATAAGATACAATGATTTATTTGCCCTCAAAGTTCCCATGCGCCTTAAGCAATTAAAATTAGCAGGCTTTAAATCGTTTGTGGATCCCACGGTCGTTCCCTTTTCCAGTGAATTGGTAGCGATTGTTGGCCCAAACGGCTGCGGCAAATCTAATATCATTGATGCCGTGCGCTGGGTGATGGGAGAAAGTTCTGCCAAAAGCTTGCGCGGCGAGTCCATGACGGATGTTATTTTTAATGGTTCTGCAAACCGCAAGCCAGTCGGACAAGCGTCTGTTGAATTAATTTTTGATAATAGCCTTGGCCGCTTGACAGGACAATATGCGGCTTATCAGGAAATTTCAGTTAAACGTTTGGTGACCCGTGACGGGGATTCGGCTTATTTTTTAAATGGCAGCCGTTGCCGACGCCGCGACATCAGTGATATTTTTCTAGGAACCGGCGCAGGTGCCAAGGGGTATGCCATCATAGGGCAAGATATGATTTCACGCCTTGTCGAAGCACGTCCGGATGATTTAAAAGCATATATTGAGGAAGCGGCCGGCGTATCCAAATATAAAGAGCGCCGCCGTGAAACGCTGCAAAGGATAAGCCACACACGTGAAAACCTGGATAGAGTGGCGGATATCCGTGAAGAGCTCGGTAAACAACTTTTGCGTTTGGAGCGGCAGGCAAAAACGGCGCAGCGTTTTAAGGCATTAAAAGAAAAAGAGCGTTTATACAAGGCAGAAATACTAGCCTTAAAATGGCGGATTTTAGCTGACGAACAAAGCGTATTGCATACAAAGCTTAAGCATCTTTCCCTGCAATACGAGCAGCAGCAGACCCAACTTATTGGTCATAAGAAAGGTGAAGTTGCAGTTAAAGACACGTTAAATACAACACAAGAGCAATTTCAGAAAATTCAAAAAAATTTTTACGAATTGGGACATGAAATTGCCCGTCTTGAAGAAGCGATTCATAATCAGCAGCGCGAAAGGCTTAGACTAGCCGAATACATTGAGCAATTGAAGCAAGAATCGCTGGTTTCAAAAGAGAAACAAAATTATCTAGAAAGTGAGATTAAGCTTGCACAAAAAAGCGTGGAAGAGTTAAGTGTAAATTTGATAAAGCTTGAGGGAGAATTATCCATCCAACAGCGCATGCTACAAGAAAAACAAGAAGCAGAGCTTGAGTGGAATAAAAAATGGCAGCAAATGCTTGCTGAGCAAAATACCGCCCGGCAAAAAATTGAAATCACCAAACTTAATTTACAACACCTAGAGCAGCGGCGTGCGCAAACTTTAGTACGCCTGGAAAAAATTAAACAAGAACATGCTTCTTTTTCGTTCGAAGCGCTTGCGGCAGAGATAAATGCTTTGCAAGACACGAGTAAGAACATAGAAGAAGAACAAGACGAAATCATTATAAAAGCCAAGCACATAACAGAAACTTGTACGAAATTGCAGACGAAGCTGCAGGAAACCGAGCAATTATTGCGTGCCACGCAAACCAAGGTACAAAAGCTAACCACAGAAAGAGCGGCATTACAAGCAGCACAAAATGCAGCATTTAAAGTCAAAAATGATCTTCATGCTTTGCCGCAGTGGCAAAATAACCCACGGTTAATAGATGCCATTCATGTCTCTGAACCCTGGCGCCCCGTGTGTGAATTTATCTTTGCTGAAAGCTTACATGCCATTTTATTGGATTCACTGCAGCCAGTCTTGGAAAAAGCCATGGAGGCACAGGGGAAGACGGCGGCATGGGTTACCCCTGTACAAAAAATAGAGGCAGGGGCACCCTACCCACGTTTATGCGATAAAGTTTCCGGCACGATACCAAATTGGGTTTATGCGTTTGAGCATATTTTTGCTGCTGAAACTTTACAGGAAGCATGGTTGTGGTTATCCGATTTAAAACCGCATCAATCCATAGTCACCCTCGATGGGTATTGGTTAGGCCCAGGCTGGATGCGCACGATTAATTTAGCGGAACAAAATAAGAACAGCCTTCTTCTTTGTAAAGAAACCTTGCTTAAGGTTAATGAGGAATTGGTTGCAGCCGAGGCAGAATTCCAAAATTTATTACTAAGACGTGAAGAAATACATGAAAGTTTGGCAAAAAATACGCAATTGGAACATGTCATACAAAAAAATATGGCAGGAGGGCGAGAAGCCCTGCAACAAAATAGGCTGGCACTACAACACAAAGAGCAATTGCTGCAACAGGCACGGTCGCGCAGTGCCGGCATAAAAGAAGAAATTGACGAATTGCAAGAATTGCTGGAATCGTTGGCGTTTGAATCACTGCAAACCGAACATGCCTTGGCTGCAACTAGGCAAGCTTATGCCCAAAGTGAAGAGCAACTGCAAAGCGTTATGGCGGTTAAAGATTTACAGCTCAATGAGCTTGAGCAATGCCGGCATTTAGTAGATAAAACCCGCGCGCAATTGCATCAGGCAGAGTTGCAATGTAATCGCGAAAAGATGAAAGCCGAACAGCTTCAGCAGGGGTTGCAGCAGGAATTGCTCCGTAGTGAACAACTGGAGTTGCGGTTGAATAAATTGCTGCAGCAGCATCATGAATTGGATGCGCCCGATGCAGAATGCAAGGGCAAACTTGAAGAAAAAATAAACCTGCACCAACAAGCTGATGCACAATTGCAAAAAATACAGCAACAGATCGATGCATTGCAAGCCCAGTGGCAAGAATTGGAATGTGTTTTAAAACAGGAAGAGGAACAAGTTTCCCTGCTGCGCGAGCAAATCCAGAATCTGCATTTGCATGAGCAAACATTAAAAATTCGCATTGCGGATGTGCTTGCAGCCTTAAAAGAATTTAATACTCAGCCCCTCCCTTTGCTGGAAGCTATTCCTGATGACGTAACCTTGGCCTTACGCGAGCAAGAACTGTTGGAAATCAATCAAAAAATTAAAACGCTTGGACCTGTCAATTTAGTCGCTATTGACGAATACCAGGTGGAGTTGGAGCGGAAACAGAATTTGGATGAACAGCATCGTGACTTGAGTGAGGCATTAGTCATTCTTGAAGCTGCCATCGCCAAAATGGATCAAGAAACCGAACGGCGTTTAGAAGAAACATTCATGCAAATCAACACCTCGTTTCAAGCACTTTTTCCTCGTCTTTTTGGAGGCGGTCATGCCAAGTTGACATTAACTTGTGATAATCTTCTGGAAGCAGGAATTCAAGTGATGGCTAACCCTCCTGGGAAACGGAATAGCACTATCCATATGTTGTCGGGTGGCGAAAAAGCCATGACCGCAGTGGCCCTTGTTTTTGCAATTTTCCAGCTTAACCCAGCGCCTTTTTGTATGTTGGATGAAGTGGATGCACCGCTAGACGATGCTAATGTAAGGCGTTTTTGCGATCTGATTAAAGAAATGTCACAATTCGTACAATTTTTGTTTATTACACATAATAAAGTTACCATGGAGTTGGCAGATCACTTAATGGGGGTAACGATGCGTGAACCTGGGGTTTCGCGCATCGTTGCAGTAGACGTGCAATCTGTTGTTAATTCGTTAGAATGAGGAGCTTATGATGCAGGCAAACTGGAGTTTGATGCTAAACATCCTATTGTTAATTGCAGTGATTATTGCCATAGGACGCATGTTAAAGGCGCGACGTCAAAGTTCGGCTGTAATAAATCATCAGCCGTCTGTGGGGCAAATCGATTCTCCTGCTTTTGAGGACATCATTGCTGTACGTAAAGTCGATCAGGAGCCTAAAGTACAGGCAATCCCTGAGCCGGTTTATGTCGTTCATGAAAAACCGCAGGCATATAGCGCGCCGCCGCCCTCTGCAAAACCTTCCCTACATGAAAAACAAGCCATCTCACCTAAGCTTTCCCCGCAAGAAAAAATAATGGTTAAAGAGGAACCGGCGGCGCGTAACTTAAGCCATGCGTTTATGGTATTTTTATTAGCCAAGGAAAATCGTCAATTCGCAGGCTATGAATTGCTGCAAACCGTATTGGCTGCAGGTTTGCGCTTTGGCGAAGGCAATTTATTCCATCGCCACCAATATCCAAATGGTCAGGGTCCTGTACTCTGCAGTCTGGCTGCAGCTACGTCAACTGGCGTATTTGATTTGCAAAACATCGGTGCATTCAGTGTGCGTGGTTTATGCTTGTTTATGCAAACATCAGGAAATTCGACTATAGATAGCGAGCGTTTTTCCATCATGCTGGAAACTGCAAAACAATTGAGCGAAGGCTTAGATGCCCATCTTCTCGATGAGCAGAGAAAGCCTTTAACTGATGCTGCCTTGCAGCGTTATTATCAGCGTTTGCAGCTGGAAGAAGTGGCTGATTAACCGCTCGTGGAAAACAATGAGCCACCATCCTGGTTAAAACATTATCCTGACTATTGTTCATTGGAAATTAAAGTCAAACCAGGCAGTAAAAAAAATCAGCTTCTCTTGGATGGAAATGGCGGGGTGCTTCTTTGCCTGCAGGCACCCGCCAAGGAAGGGGAGGCCAATCGGCAGCTCATTAAATATCTAGCCAAGTTATTACGGGTTAAACAAAAAGATATAACGATTCAACAGGGTGCTGTGAGCCGAAAAAAACGCTTGCAAATTCAGGCAAAGCCGGAAGAGCAAGAGAAAATTATAAAAACAATCACCGAACTAAACGAGTAATGCATCATGATGAGACTTCAGGAAATCGCCGCCTTATTAAATACAACATGTACACAAGACGCAGAATTGAGCAGTATATCGATTGATAGCCGTCAAGTGCAGCCACGCAGTTTATTTGTCGCCATCAAAGGGGAGCGCTTCGACGGGCACGACTTTATTGCCGAAGCAGTCAGCAGGGGGGCTATAGCGGTTCTTTGTGAAAAAGAAATACCGCATATGCAGGCAGTGCAATTTGTGATCCCGGATGCTCTGCACGCATTGGCGCTTATTGCGGCGCAGCATCGACAAAAGCATGCTTGCAATGTCATTGCTTTAACCGGAAGCAATGGTAAAACGACGGTGAAAGAAATGATTGCGGCCATACTTCCGCAGCCATCCCATGCTACCCGTGGTAATTTAAATAATCATATCGGTGTGCCGTTGAGCGTTTTACACCTTAAGCCGGAACATCGTTATGCCGTTTTTGAATTAGGTGCAAATCATCCCGGAGAAATTGCGCATAGCGTGGCTATCGTAAAACCGCAAGTCACGTTAATTAATAACATTGCCCCGGCTCATGTAGAGGGATTTGGTTCCATCGATGGCGTGGCCAAGGCGAAAGGTGAAATTCATCAGGGTTTGCCGAAAGATGGTACGGCAATTATCAATGCCGATGATGCATATGCGCATTTTTGGGATGACTGCTTGCAAGGGAAGAAAAAGGTCCAATTCTCTGCCGCGAAATCAACCGATATCCATGCGCGCGACATTATTTTTGATGAGAAAGGTCATGCCCAATTCGTTTTAGTGACGCCAGCAGCAGAAGCGCAAATTAGTCTGCGGGTGCCAGGTTACCATAACGTCTGCAATGCCTTGGCAGCTGCTGCATGTACCTGGGCGCTGGGCATCGACACTGTGCGAATTGCCTCTTCTCTATCAGAGTTTGCCGGGGTAGCGGGCAGGATGACACCACGCATTGGAAAAAATCAATCTTTAGTTTTGGATGATACCTATAATGCAAACCTTCGCTCCGTATTAGCGGCGTTGGAAGTTTTAGCAAAATATAAAGGCAAGCGCATTTTTGTATTTGGGGATATGGGGGAATTGGGGGAATGGGCCAGGCAACACCATGAGGAAGTGGGTGAAGCTGCGCGTCAGCATGGCATTGACATGCTGATGACATGCGGCGCCCACAGCCAGTTTACTGCGCATGCTTATGGTGCTCGCGGTAAGCATTATCCCAGCCAGGCTGCTTTAATACAGGATTTGTTGCCATGCTTGGATGAGGAAACCATTGTTTTAGTTAAAGGTTCACGTTCGGCTGCTATGGAGAATATCGTTCAGCAATTAATAAATTAATGGCAACAATATTGCATATGAGCCGCTCATGGTGAATAGTTGAAGTTAGAGGAATATGATATGCTTTGCTGTTTTTTTATTAGGGCTTGTTAACAACTCTTGCTAAAAGTATAAAAATCTATCGATTTGTGGCTAAGCTGTGCTTTTCAGAGCGGTGCACAGCAATGTCTGCAATCGAACAGCTTGTCCTCTTTTAGTGACTGATTAACCAAGCTATTCGCCTCCCACATAGAATTAAGAACGATAGAGGTAACATACATGTTGTATTGGTTAACGCAACTATTGCAAGGACAATATCACGCATTTCGAGTCTTTCAATATTTAACATTCCGCTCTATTCTGGCAGCATTGACTGCTTTGTTGGTAGGGCTTTTTTGTGGTCCGGCCATGATCCGCTGGTTGCGCGGTTTGCAGATTGGACAAATGGTTCGCGACGACGGTCCCAAAACGCATCTCTCGAAAGCCGGTACTCCAACGATGGGCGGAGTATTGATTTTATTAGCCGTGACCGTAAGTACCTTGCTTTGGGGAGACTTACGCCAAGCAAGCCTGTGGCTGGTATTATTGGTCACCCTGGGGTTTGGATTGGTGGGCTGGGTCGATGACTATCGCAAATTGGTCCTTAAAAACAGTAAAGGGTTGCCGGCGCGCTGGAAATATTTTTGGCAATCATTAATTGCTATCGTGGCAGTTGTTTATTTGTATTGGCATGCTGACATGCCGATCCAGACACAGTTGACGATCCCGTTTTTCAAGAATTTATTAATCGATTTGGGTCCTGTTTTTCTGGTTTTAGCTTATTTTGCAATTGTTGGAAGCAGCAATGCGGTTAATCTTACCGACGGGCTGGATGGTTTGGCGATCATGCCTATCGTCATGGTAGCGGGTGCCTTAGGCGTATTTGCTTATGCTGCCAGCAATGCAGTATATGCTCATTATCTTGCCATTCCATATGTACCGAATACTGGTGAGTTGACTATTTTTTGTTCTGCAATGGTTGGCGCAGGTTTGGGTTTTCTTTGGTACAACAGTTATCCTGCCCAAGTATTCATGGGGGATGTCGGTTCGCTTGCATTAGGGGCGGCCCTAGGTAGTGTTGCTGTGGTGGTAAGGCAAGAACTGGTTTTGTTGATCATGGGCGGGTTATTTGTACTTGAAACCTTGTCCGTCATTTTGCAAGTAGGTTATTTTAAGTATTCGGGCGGCAAACGTTTATTCCGTATGGCGCCTTTGCATCACCATTTCGAGTTAAAAGGATGGTCGGAGCCGAAAGTTATTGTGCGTTTTTGGATTATGACCGTTATTTTTGTGCTTTGCGGTCTTGCCACATTAAAACTGCGGTAATTGATTCAAATTAAAGGTTGGCACTATCAACCATTTTATGAGAGGTATCTATATGCACCCGTCGTTGCATCTAGTAGTTGGTTTGGGTAAAACCGGGCTGTCGATTGCTCGTTACATGCATCGAAGAAACATGCCTTTTGTGATGTTTGATACGCGTGAAAACCCGACGGGATTAGCTGAGTTTCAGGCTCAATTTCCGGATGTAGACGTTTTTTTGCAAACATTGCCGGAAAGTTTGTATCCGCAGCTGAGCGAAATCATTTGCAGTCCAGGTGTGTCTTTGGATGAACCCTTTCTTAAGAAAGCCATGCAGCAGGGTATTTCTGTATTGGGCGACATTGAGTGTTTGGCGCGTGAAGTTGATGTTCCTATCGTCGCTATTACTGGCACCAATGGTAAATCCACTGTCACCACGTTAGTAGGTGAAATGGCCAAAGCTTCAGGATTGACCGTGGCAGTAGCCGGGAATATTGGCTTGCCTGTATTAGATATTTTGGATGTTGGCGTGCGTTACGATTTGTGGGTATTAGAATTATCGAGTTTTCAATTAGACCTCACGCACTCATTAGCTCCTGTGGCTGCCACCATTTTAAATGTCACGCCTGACCATTTGGACAGGCACCACACGTTTGATGCTTATGTTCAGTCAAAGCACCGGGTTTATCAGCAAGCCAAGACATTGATTTATAACCGTGCGGACGAATATACGCATCCTGATGCTAGTAAAGTTCAGGCTGCCAAAGTATTAAGTTATGGCCTCGATGCACCACGCGCCGGAAATTGGGGATTAATCACCACCGATGCCATTACTTACCTTTCCCACGGAGAGGAGCGCTTGTTGCCCACCGATGCTTTGCGTATAAAAGGAAAACACAATTGGTTAAACGCTCTGGCTGCCTGTGCTTTGGCAGATGCAGTAGGTATCGCTCCAGTTTTTATGACTGAAGTGTTAACGCGTTTTTCAGGTTTGCCGCATCGCAGCCAATGGGTGAGAACATTGGACGGCGTGGATTGGATTAATGATTCGAAGGGCACGAACGTAGGTGCGACGATGTCTGCAATTTCAGGGATAGGAGGCTCTATGCAAGGCAAAATCGTATTAATCGCCGGGGGACAGGGAAAGGGCGCTGATTTTTCAGAGCTTCATCAACCGGTGGCTGATTATGTCCGTTCAGTTGTTTTAATTGGTGAAGATGCTGATAAAATCGAAAAAGCAATCGGAAATGCCGTACCCGTATTACGTGCACCTTCACTGGATGAAGCAGTCCATGTGGCGAAATCTCACGCAAAACCGGGTGATGTCGTGTTGTTGTCGCCTGCATGTGCAAGTTTTGATATGTTTCGGGATTTTAATCATCGCGGAGATGATTTTATTGCTGCGGTGAACGCTTTGTGAGTACCATGCGACCTCGCCATTATACACAACGTGGAAAACCGACGAATAAACCATTGGCTTTGTATGATAAATGGTTGATTGCTGCAGTCATGGGGCTAATCATCATTGGCTTAATGATGGTTGCCTCAAGCTCGGTGATGATATCAGCCAGAAATTATCACCAGCCATTTCATTTTTTAATCCGGCAAGCCTGTTACCTTGCGCTGGGTTTTAGTGCAGCCATCATTATTATCCGCACCGACAGCAGCGTTTGGGAAAAAGCCAGCATTCCGTTGCTGTTGATTTGTTTGTTAATGCTTCTTTTGGTACTGATTCCAGGTATCGGACGCATGGTCAATGGTAGCCGTCGCTGGCTTTCTCTGGGGCCTATCGGGATTCAGGTTTCAGAGCTTGCAAAAGTGACCATGATTTTTTATTTGTCGGGATATTTGGTTCGCCAGCAGCAAATGATGAATCAAAGTCTCATGGGCTTTATCAAGCCCATGATCATATTGGGGATTTTTTCTTTTTTATTACTTTCGGAGCCAGATTTTGGAGCCACGGTGGTGATTGCAGGAACTGCGATGGCCATGTTGTTTTTAACGGGCGTGAAATTGCGTTATTACGTGGGTTTATTATTGTTGGTAAGTGCGAGTTTTGCTTTTCTGGCAATTTCATCCCCTTATCGTTTAAAGCGGTTAACCGGTTTTTTAAACCCATGGGCTGATCAGTACAATACAGGTTATCAATTGACTCAATCCCTCATTGCCTTCGGACGGGGGGGATGGTTTGGCGAAGGGTTGGGTGATAGTGTGCAAAAATTATTTTATTTGCCCGAAGCACACACAGATTTTTTATTTGCAGTACTGGCGGAAGAATTAGGGCTGGTCGGAATTCTGCTTGTTTTAACTTTGTATAGTATACTGGTTTTTAGGGGTTTATTAATTGGTTTGAATGCTTATGCCCAGAATCGTTTATTTGCCGCATACACGGCTTATGGAATTACGTTCTGGTTGGGGTTGCAAGCGGCGATTAATATGGGTGTCAATGCTGGCTTGCTGCCAACAAAAGGATTGACGCTGCCGTTAATGAGCTACGGTGGTGCCAGCATGGTCGTCTGCATTTGTGTTATCGCTTTATTGTTACGAATTGATCATGAAAATCGTTGGCAGTCTCTTGGTTTATAAAGAGGCAATGCAATCGACTACACAAGGGGGAATGCTGTGGACAGCAGAGGAAACTTTCTATCACCAAGGATGGGGCGGGTAGAACATATACATTTTGTGGGTATCGGCGGTTCCGGCATGTGTGGTATTGCCGAGGTATTACACAATGAGGGTTATCGCATCACAGGTTCTGATTTAGGTGAAACCCGTTCTGTGCAACATTTGCGATCCTTAGGCATTCCAATACATATCGGGCATCGAACTGAAAATATTTCTGGGGCAGATGTGGTGGTCCGCTCTACGGCAGTTGCCGATCACAATCCGGAAATTATAGCTGCTCGCGAACAAATGATCCCGGTAATCCCGCGCGCTATGATGCTGGCCGAACTGATGCGGTTTCGCCAAGGCATTGCAATAGCAGGGACTCATGGTAAAACTACAACCACAAGTTTGGTTAGCAGTTTATTGGCTGAAGGCGGGCTTGATCCAAGTTTTGTCATTGGTGGTAAGTTAAACAGTTGTGGCAGCAATGCCCAGCTCGGTAAATCGGCTTATTTTGTAGCCGAAGCCGATGAAAGCGATGCGTCATTTCTGTTTTTAAAGCCGACGATGGCTGTAGTGACTAATATTGATGCGGATCACATGGGCACATATGGAAATGATTTTAATGTCTTGCGCAATACATTTATTGAATTTCTGCATCATTTGCCATTTTACGGCGTTGCCGTGGTTTGTATAGAAGATGAAGAAATCCGCCATATTTTGCCTGCCATTCAACGGCCTACGTTAACCTATGGTTTTCGCGAGGGAGCACATTATCGTGCCTTGGACTGGACGCAGCAGGGGTTGCTTAGCCGCTTTCATGTGGAAAGGCCAGCCCCGCATAAACCTTTAACCATACAATTTCAGTGGCCTGGTCGCCACAATGTATTAAATGCACTGGCGGCTATTGCCATTGCCACCGAGTTAGAGGTGGACGATGACTCCATTGTCCGGGGCTTAGTCAAGTTTGAGGGTGTTGGCAGGCGTTTTCAAATGTTGGGGGAACGTGATTTTCCCAAGGGTAAGGCTTTAATTGTTGATGATTATGGTCACCACCCCAGTGAAATTTCCTCCACTATTGATGCGTTTCGTGCCGTTTGGCCGGATAAGCGGCTCATCCATGTATTCCAACCGCATCGTTATACGCGCACGCAATCCCTTTTTCCGCAATTTGTTCAGGCTTTAAGCCTTTCGGATGAATTGTTGCTGCTGGATATTTATTCAGCCGGTGAACCGGCAATTCCTGGCATCTCCAGTGAAAAACTGGCACAGCAAATCCGTGCTCATTTTCCTAATGTATCATTAGTGAACGATCAAAACCTTGAGCAAACGTTGGATCAGCTTGTTGCCGATGGGGATGTGATTCTCATGCAGGGGGCCGGTAATATCGGTCAATTGGCCAATAACTTGGTGCAAAAATTGCGAGAAACAGCGTGAACACTTCGGTTGCGGAATTAAACGACGTCATTTATAAAGGGCAGTTATTGTTTAACGAACCCTTGGCTGATTATACAACCTGGCGTATTGGCGGTTCTGCCAAAAGGATGTATAAACCGGCAAATCTTGCTGATTTAGTCCTCTTTTTAAAGCAATTGCCTGATGAAGAGCCTTTGCTTTGGCTAGGTTTGGGCAGCAATACGTTAATTAAAGATGGCGGTTTTGCAGGTACGGTTATCCTGACCCAGGGTTGTTTAAATGCCATAGAGTTGGTTAAAGCGGAGGAAGTCCGTGTTGAGGCAGGCGTTTCTTGCGCTAAAATGGCTAGGTTTTGCGCCCGCAATCAATTGGCAGGCGGCGAGTTTTGGGCCGGGATTCCTGGGACGATGGGTGGTGCGTTGCGTATGAATGCAGGCTGTTTTAATGGCGAAACCTGGAAATACGTCGTTGAGGTAGAAACCATTACCCGCCACGGGGAAATCCGTCGTCGTGCCCCGGCAGAATTTGAAATTGCCTATCGTCACATGGCCGGATTGGCTGAAAATGAATGGTTTATTGCTGCCACTTGTCGTTTAATTCCTGGCGATAAAGAGAAATCGTTACAATTGATAAAAGAATTATTAGCGCGGCGCGCTGAAACTCAGCCCACGAATGAATATAATTGCGGTTCGGTTTTCAGGAATCCTCCCAATCATTATGCAGCCAAGCTAATTGAATCATGCGGTTTAAAAGGCAAGCGTCTTGGCGGCGCTATGGTTTCTGAAAAACATGCTAATTTTATTATTAATCATGAAGGTATGGCTTCAGCAAGCGACATCGAGTCTTTAATTCACTTTGTGCAAAAAACAGTGTATGAGCAGACAGGAATCGAATTAGTCCGTGAAGTGCATATTGTTGGAGACGAACATGTCAAATCGAATTAATTTGGTATTGCTCTATGGAGGCAAATCCGGAGAGCATGAAATTTCATTAATATCAGCCGCTTCAGTCTTATCCAATTTAGAAACCTCTCGTTATAACATCATTCCCATTGGCATAGACAAAGAAGGACGATATTTTTTAAACCAGTATGAAGAATTATTGGCTTACCCACATTCCCTGCCCATAGTAACCGCAAATTCCACACCCCTGGATTCCATTGTCATCGACGGCCGTTTTGCGGTAAAAGCCGATGTCGTATTTCCTGTAACCCATGGGCCACTTTATGAAGATGGATGCCTGCAAGGTTTGTTAGAGTTAGTTGGTGTGGCTTATGTAGGTTGTACGGTATTATCTTCCGCAGTTGGCATGGATAAAGACATTGCAAGGCGCTTGGCTTGTGTAAACGGGATAAAATCCGCACGCTATCGCTTGCTTTCTTGGCATGCTTCCACAGAGGAGGTTGAACAATTTTGCCATGAAGTCGCGGCGGAATTCGGTTGGCCTTTATTTGTGAAGCCCTGTTGCATGGGCTCAAGCGTCGGCATTCACAAGGCTAAAAATAAGTCGGAACTCATGGCTGCCATAGCCGATGCAAAGCAATATGATGAAGAAATTTTGGTGGAAGAATACATCAAGGGCCGCGAAATTGAATTGGCGGTGCTTGAAAATTCATCACCTGCGCATCCCCCAAAAGTAACTTTGGCTGGCGAAATTTGTGTCAATCATGCGGATGGGTTTTATTCTTATACTGCCAAATATCTGGAAAGTGAACAAACTGAGCTGCACGTGCCGGCAAAAATAAATGAAGAATTATTAAATCGCTTACAAAAGAGCGCCGCTGAAATTTTTGTTAATTTAAAATGCAAGGGGTTGGCTAGAGTTGATTTTTTTGTAAATGATGAAACGGGCGATATTTATTTTAATGAAATCAATACCTTGCCTGGGTTTACTCCAATCAGCATGTATCCCAAATTATGGCAGGCAAGCGGTTTACCTTATCAAGCATTGCTGGATGAGCTTATTAATCTGGCGTTATTTCATCATGAGTGCCGCCAGCGTTTGGTAACGCATTATCAGTAACATTAACAGGTGGTGGATGTGGACAGAGGGCGATTACGTTACGTAACTTTTTTGACGCTGCTTTTCGCCTGTGCATTTTTATTAACAGCGCGTCTGGTTTATTTGTTTCTCGCTGATGCGCAACGTTTCCCCATCACCACGGTTAAAATCACTGCAAGTTTCCAGCACATCACGCGTAAACAACTTGAAGAAGTTTTGACCAATTATCTTAATTCGAGTTTTTTTTCCTTACCAGTCAGACGCTTGCATGCTGACTTGGTTTCTTTGGATTGGGCTGAACAAGTAAATATTGAACGCATTTGGCCTGACACGCTTAAGATCACTTTGGTGGAAAAAGCCCCGATTGCAAGTTGGAATGATGCATTGGTTACTGCAGAAGGGCAATTGTTCAGTATTGGCCAAGAACAGGCAGAGACGAACTTGCCACAATTATTAGGACCTGCAAATCAACAAGCGGACGTCTTACAAATTTATCAAAAATTGAGTAAGCTATTAGCAACATATGGGTTACATGCAGCTTCTTTGCAACTGAGAAATAACCAGGCTTGGGAACTATCCTTGACCAATGGTATCCAGCTGCATTTAGGCAAGCGAGATTTAGAAAAGCGTGTCGAGCGGTTTTGTAAGGCATATCTCGCTGTTTTTGCAGATAAATCAGAACAACTGTCTAGTGTTGATTTACGTTATGCACGCGGTATGGCGGTGCGATGGAAACAACAAACGGGAAGATAATGGCTAAAAAATCCGAAAAAAACATCATCACCGGCTTGGATATAGGTACATCCAAAGTCGTGGCCTTGGTAGGCGAAGTAACGCCTAGTGGCACTATAGAAATCATTGGTATAGGCCGTCACTCCTCCCGCGGTCTTAAACGAGGCGTAGTGGTTGATATCGAGGCAACCGTTAATTCTATCCAGCGAGCTGTTCAGGAAGCTGAACTCATGGCAGGATGTGAAGTAAGAAACGTATACACGGGTATTGCCGGGAGCCATATCCGTAGTTTAAATTCGCACGGTATTGTAGCAATACGCGATCAGGAAGTTTCTCCAGCGGATATTGAGCGGGTCATTGATGCCGCCAAAGCCGTTGTGATTCCGGCTGATCAAAAAATTCTTCACATTTTGCCGCAAGAATTCATTATTGATAACCAGGGTAATATCCGCGAACCCGTCGGCATGGCGGGTGTGCGTTTGGAAGCACGCGTGCATATCGTGACCGGAGCGGTCAGTGCTGCGCAAAATATTGCCAAATGCGTACGGCGTTGCGGGTTAGACGTAAATGATATTATTTTGGAGCAATTGGCTTCCAGTCATGCCGTGTTGACGGATGATGAGAAAGAATTGGGCGTTTGCCTCATCGACATTGGCGGGGGTACCACCGATGTAGCCATTTTCCTGGGCGGTGCTATCCAGCACACAGCCGTAATCCCTATTGCTGGCGATCAAGTAACCAATGACATTGCCGTTGCTTTGCGTACCCCAACCAAAGCGGCTGAAGTCATCAAATTAAACCATGGCTGCGTCATGTCAGAGCTTGCAAATGCTAGCCAAATGATAGAAGTATTAAGTGTTAATGAACGTCCCGGCCGGAAAATTTCTGCTAAAGCCCTCTCAGATGTTGTTTCAGCGCGTTATGAAGAATTATTTATGTTGGTACGCAATGAATTACGACGCAGCGGTTTTGAAGAATTGATCGCAGCAGGCATTGTGCTAACCGGGGGAGCATCCAACGTACATGGTGCGATCGAGCTGGCGGAGATGTGTTTTGAAATGCCTGTTCGCCACGGTTGTGCGCAACCAATTGCCGGATTGGGTGAAGCTTCAACTAATCCTTCATTGGCGACTGGCGTGGGATTGTTATTACACGGCTTTCAACAGCAGTATGAAGGTGGTTATAATGTTCCTGTACTGAACGATACAAGCAGTAGCATTTGGACGCGGATGAAACAATGGTTTCATGGTAATTTTTAAGATAGCTGCGTTTAGTAAGTTTTAAGTCTTAAGAGCTGTTTACGAATTTACTCCAAGGCGGAGTCAGTTTGTAAGCAGCTCTGTGCCGTATAAGGCATTCTCTCAAGAATGCTACAAATCAACCTGAATCACGAGAGGTACACGAATGTTTGAATTAATGGAGAGCAGCCAGCAAGACAATGCCGTGATTAAAGTCGTTGGAGTCGGCGGTGGCGGTGGTAATGCCGTAGAACACATGGTTTCTGAAAATATTGATGGTGTAGAGTTTATTTGTGCGAATACCGATGCACAAGCGTTGAAAAAATCCAATGCAAAAATTCTTATTCAATTGGGTGATCAATTGACGAAAGGATTAGGAGCTGGCGCAAACCCAAAAATCGGGCGTGAAGCAGCAGAAGAAGATCGCGAACGCATTAAAGAAATTTTGCATGGTGCGGACATGATTTTCATAACCGCTGGGATGGGAGGCGGAACAGGCACGGGTGCCGCGCCGGTATTTGCTGAAATTGCAAAAGAATTAGGCATTCTAACAGTCGCTATTGTTACGAAACCGTTTTCTTTTGAAGGGAAACAGCGTGCCTTGGCAGCTGAAGAAGGTATAAGACAGTTAGCCGAGCATGTGGATTCATTGATCACGATTCCAAACAATAAATTATTGAGTGTCTTGGGCAAAAACATCAGTTTATTGAATGCATTCAAAGCCGCAAATAATGTATTGCTGGGTGCGGTAAAAGGTATTTCCGATTTAATTACCCGTCCTGGTCTGATTAACGTCGATTTTGCTGACGTGCGTACCGTTATGTCTGAAATGGGCATGGCCATGATGGGCACAGGCAGCGCCAAAGGCGAGCAAAGAGCACGGCAAGCTGCTGAAGCTGCAATTGCTTCTCCCCTCTTGGAAGACGTCAATTTCTCTGGTGCGCGTGGCATTTTGGTCAACATTACTGCTGGCTTGGATATGTCAATTGGCGAGTTCGAAGAGGTGGGTGATGTAATTAAAGGCTTTATTTCTGATGATGCAACGGTAGTCGTCGGCACAGTAATTGATCCCGATATGACGGAAGAAATGCGAGTTACGGTTATTGTAACCGGACTCGGCGATTCCAGGCAGCGGCAGGGTAGTGTCCAGCAAAATGCAGGACGTGCACGCCTGGTTGAATCAAGACGTGGCGATGGCTCCCTTGATTATGAGCAGTTGGAGCGGCCTGCAGTGATTCGCAAACAAGCGGCAACTCCAGCCGTTAAACAAGGTAGCGAGGCTGTGCCGGATGTGGATTATTTGGATATTCCAGCCTTTTTACGCAGACAGGAAGAAGCATAAAATCTTCGAAAAACGGCCTAAAAAGGCCGTTTTTCATAGGATAAATTGAAAAAATTAGACTAATCAATAAATTGTTGCTAAGATTCCGGGGGTTTCCATATTTAAAAAGGCTTAGCTTAAAGGTGCGCGCTGAATGATAAAACAACGAACTCCTAAGAAGGTGATTCAAGCAACGGGTGTTGGCTTGCATTCCGGTGATAAAGTGCTTCTCACCTTACGTCCGGCGCCGATTAACACGGGTATTGTCTTTAGACGAATCGATCTTTCCCCAGTGG
This sequence comes from Legionella septentrionalis, assembly GCF_003989745.1. Lineage (GTDB taxonomy): Bacteria > Pseudomonadota > Gammaproteobacteria > Legionellales > Legionellaceae > Legionella_A > Legionella_A septentrionalis. Next base: position 35,898 of record NZ_RZGS01000005.1, on the reverse strand, counting down.
TAGAAATTCCAGCTTCTTATGAATACGTTTGCGATACGATGCTGTGTACTTCCCTGCAACGCGATGGTGTTAAGGTAGCAACAGTTGAGCATCTGCTCTCTGCATTTGCAGGTTTAGGCATTGATAACGCCTATGTTGATATAAATGCGCCTGAAATTCCAATTATGGATGGAAGTGCGGCTCCTTTTGTATTTCTCATTCAATCGGCAGGGATCCGTGAGCAAAGTGCCGCAAAACGCTTTATTCGCATCTTAAAGCCAATACGGATTGAAGAAAAAGACAAATACGTACAATTTCTTCCCTATAATGGCTATAAAGTTTCATTTACAATTGATTTTGAGCATCCTGTTTTTAATGATCGACCGCAAACGGCTCAATTTGATTTTTCCACTACTTCTTATGTAAAAGAAGTATGCCGGGCAAGAACCTTTGGTTTCCTTTCTGATTATGAGAAATTGCGCGAAAATGATTTAGCCAAGGGTGGTAGCTTGGATAATGCTATTGTCGTTGACGATTATCGCGTCCTCAATGAAGATGGTTTACGGTTTGAAGATGAATTCGTCAAACACAAAGTTCTTGACGCAATTGGTGATCTTTATTTATTAGGTTCGGGTTTAATTGGTGCATTTGAAGGTTATAAATCAGGTCATGAATTAAACAACAAGCTATTGCGCGAATTGATGGTACGACAAGAGGCATGGGAATATACCTATTTCGATGCGGAAACTTATCTACCTTCTATCCAGTCTGTCTTACTTCCCATAGAAGCTTAGACCAAACGTCTTCTCTTAAACAAGAAAATGATTAAATACATGGCTGTGGCTCGTCTGTGTCGTTGCGGTTAGCGTAGAGCTAACCCGCTACAGATTATGATTAGCTTTCGGATTTACCGCAGGCATTCAGGCTTGGCACCTCTTGAGTTGTTTCAGCATCATGGTTGCTGTGTTTTGCCAATTTATATAATGCATTTTTTAAAGGTAAAAAGCTGCATTGTTCGGCAGCATGCATGATTGCCATTTTGTTTTGTAGGGACAGCATGTGCGGAACGGGGGTTTTGGTTTTGATTTGTATTTGCTCTGCAGGGTTAAGTAGTAATTTAATAGAAGCCAATTGATAAATTCCCGCTTCCTGCCGCAATTTATCGCGCAGTTCAGGAAGCAAAAAACGTAATTGGGTAGCCCAAATGGCATCGTCTACCAGCAAAATCAGGCAACCTTTATTAAATCCTGCAATGCTGCAATGTTTTTGAAAAAGTGGAGGGAGATGTTGGCTTACCTTATCTTTTAACGATTCAGAGCGCAGTGCTTGTTGACATAATTCAGCAAGCTTTGGATTTAAGCATTGATTGATTGGCCGCATAAACATCCAGTATAAATAGAAAAATAAGCGTGTCTGCAATATGATATTGCAATGCATCACCTTCGATTCAAAGAGTTGCTACGATCATATCGTTTTGCAGTTTGAAATCAATGGTAAGGATAATAATGACCGATAATAATGTAATCCATCAAGCCCGACTGCATTGGGTTTTATTTGTTTGGCCACTGGTGCTATTCACGGCAGCTGTGTATGTGGCTATGAATTTTGAGCTTTTTTATGAGGTTTCCTTGGTGGTTGCGTTTTTTGCGTTAATTTGGTTACTGATGATGTGGGTAACGTATCAGTTTTCCTCCCTCACAATAAACAAAAAACATGTCATTTTACGTAGCGGGGTTTTGGTGCGGCAAACCATTGATATCCCATTGAACAAAATAGAAAGCATTGATATCCGCCAAACCATTCTGGGTAGTATACTGCGTTATGGCTCCTTGGTAATTACAGGCACAGGAGGTACACGGCAAGTGGTTAATTATATTAACAAGCCTTTGACCTGCAGGCGCTATATAGAACAATTAATGAATGCAGAATGAGATAGCAATTTACGAGGATCTTTTTAAACAAAAAATCCTGAATATACAGGTGCAACAAAGCCCTTATGGCAGCAGTATTCACTTTTTAGTTTTGCCAGATGGCAGTGAATGGGTGGTTAAAATTATTCCTGCGCAAAATTGGCTAGGGGATTTTGATGAAAAATATTTGAATTTTACCGAGAGCATTGCGGCTCAAGTGGCTGTCAGCCTGCAGCTTACCAAGTCAGCAAAATTGTGGGAAACAGGTAATTTTGCAGTGCAAGTGGCAGGTACGTGGCGGTTGTTTATCCCCTATTGTCCCGGTAAGGTTTTAGTAACTTGCTCTAAAGAGCAGGCATTTAAACTCGGCTCCATACTTGCCTCCTTGCATCAATTGGATTTACCTAAAGAAGGCAGCAAGCCTTTCCCACAGCCAACTGCCGCCCGCTCTCCTTTTCTATTACAAATGGTTGAGGAATGCTGTCACCATCATCTGCATGCTTATGAAGATTGGGTTACCAGCCACCGCGATATTCACTTGGGTAATGTAATATGGAAAAAAAATATCCCCTATTTAATTGATTGGGACAGCGCAGGTTTAATCCATCCATTTGTAGAACTAATTGGGCTTGCTGTTAACTGTGCCGGAATAGCAGCAGGGCGGTTCAATCCACATTCTTTCAGCGCTGCCTTATGCGGATATAGGAAACAAGCGGGCCGGTTACCTGCAAGCGATAAACCGCTATGGTCTCTTTGTTACCAAAGCTGGTTGCTGTGGCTTGAGTTTAAAACAAAACAGAATGAAGAAAATGAAATAAAGAACACGCTGCGAGCTATTGCCCTACTCAAAGAAAAAATGGAGGTCATAAAAAATATATATTATGCAGCATGAGCGCTTGGCCGCAACAGCAATGCTTTATGGCGAGTTTGACATGGCCATGAGACCATATCAAACAGGCACGCCATTTAGCTTTGATTATATATGAGGCGGGGCAATTGTATCATCGTTTTCATCACCTTCCGGCTGCATGATTTGATTATAATTTGCCTTATACGCTTGGAATTGCTGGGGAGTGGGGCCATAGCGTAGATTCAAATCATACTGCACAACTTTGTCGACAAACTCTTGGATTATTTCTTTGGCTTTTGGATCTGCTTTTTTAAGGAAAGAGACGTTTTTAACTTGTAAAATCTCTTCTTTATAATTGCTATCCGCACTATTTAACAAAATAGGAATATTTTGAATCTCGCCTTTTGCCTTGCGCACCGTGTTAATTGCGAGAGTACCACTCCAATCATCCCTCATATCGTGATCAGTAATAATGCCGTTAATTTGCCCGCTCCTAAGATCGTGGCGAAATTGGTCGAGATTCCTGTCATGTTCAGGGTGGTTGGACAGTTCATATTTCTTGCACTCGATTTCATATCCGCGTGCTTTTGCTGCTTTTACCATCTGTTGATTCGCAAGAAGAGTAAATGCGTCATCATCGAGAATTGCAATGCACAATTTCCGGTTTTTTGCAGGGACATTGCTTGGTTCCGGGGGAACTTTCCGTAATTTCTGAACCCCTCCGGCAGTGGTTTCGTCGGGAGCCTCGGGCATGCTGTCTAAGCGCTCGACGTCTTCATCAATCTGCTTGCGTACATCCTTTTCTTTTTCCATAATCGCCTCCTGGCAAATGAACTCCTTAGAATTTTAGTATAATAAATCGCCATGCGTGCGAAGCAATCAGCTATGCCTCCAAATACAGTGGGCAGTGCCGGGTTTAAGCATCCATGCAAGCATCTTGTTAATTTATGCAGCAGGGATTTGTTGTGCGCTAAGCTCACAATTTTCCTGATAACGCCCGCCTGTCCCTTTAGCAAAGAATGACATCGAGTGTGAAGTGGCTGCTGCATAAATTCCCATGACAATTAACCCTGGAATAATTCCGGTAAAAATAATGGCTATGGCCAGCAAGCAGCGATTGCGGAATCTACTCCAATCGACGTTATCGGTTAAATTAAGATTTTTCTCCATTTCCATTAAAGATGCATGGAAGGCTTTTATTTTCTCGCTGGGTAATACATTGGGATTGCTTAATTCCTCATACAATTGTCTAACACCTTGATGGGTATCCTGAATTTGCTTGTAATTTGCCGTGGATTTAGGATTCCCCATATCCAAGAATCCGTTTAATGAATCCAAATGGCTTCCTTGGATATCTTTATATTTTTGCGCTTCCTGAAACAAATGTTGCAAATGTTGTTCAGTATAAACAAGCAGCTTGGTTTGGATGATATGAGCGCATTCTACTTCCTTCTTGGAAGCCAGGGTTTCAATGAATTCCTGCTTAATCTTAAATTCTTCCTGGTGTTTTTTGATGCTTGTCTCGTGTTGGCTTATAGTCTTATCTTTCTCATTAAGAGTTTGTTGTTGTTTTTCGATTTCTTCGGTTTTAGCCGTAAGCTTTTCTTCTTGCTGTTTGGCTTCTTCAACCATTTTCTGCAGCGCTTGCTCTTTTTGTACCAGATTTTCTTGTAGGCTTCTTTTTTCAGGATCAATTGCACCTAAAGAAATCGCTCTTTTTTTGACGGTTTCAAAAAAAGCATGGCTGATGAGCTCGGGCTGCAGCTGCAAGTCATGTTGTTTTTCCAGTAACAAGCGGGCGGAGGCTTTTACCAAGGTGTCGCTATGCTGGCAAAGTTCATCGCGGTTGATTTCAATGGTTTGCTCGCCACCTTTGGAAACTAACCCGGATAAAGTGTCATAACCGCCATCCAGTACTTGTGCCGCTTCATTAATTTGTTCCAATTCTTGCAGGTATTGTTCGGAAGTCCGTTGGTGCGCTTCAATGTGGGCATTTAAATTTGTAGCGGTTGCCAGTTCAACGATTTGTTTAAAAACTTTCTCTCTATCTTGAAATTCAGAATTATTTATTGCTTCAAGTTCTTTTTTTAAGGCTTCTTTAACAGTTGTTACGTTCACCGGGTCAAGTTCCGCCATGCATTTGCGAATGGAAGTTAACGCTTCTGATTCGCCAAGCTTATCTAAGCCTGATTTAAAGCATGTGAGGGTTTGCTGAAAATCTTGCTCTGGTGCCAGGAACAAGTGCAATTGTTTTTGCATGCTCTTAGCCCGCTGGGTGATTAGGCTCGCATGTTCTTCTACGGTTTTTTTCAAGCCTGATTGTAAAATTCTTTCGAAACCATCCAATATATTAATATATGTGTTGACTTGTGTTCCTGATTGAGCAATTTGGACAATTTTCTCTTTTGCCAATGTTAATACTTTAAACGGCTCTTTTATTGCCGCCATCAATTGTTGCTTTTCCTGCGAAGACAAATTATTGCGAAGGTAAGTTTGGCTTACGGCGTCAATCAGCATGGAGAAGCCGGAAAAAAATACTTTCCTGCCCTGCTCATTCTCAAATAATTTACGCAAGCGTTGGGTTTTTTCATCTTCATTTTCTGCAGGTAGACTGAGAAGAATTTTTAAAACGTCTGCCAGGGCAGTCGTGATATGCTGCAATTGCTCTACCGGCTTGGCTGAAATAATTTCATCAAACTGAATGTATTGGCGTAAATAAAGCAAGGCATGCTCGGTATTGACAAATTCCCCCTGCAGGGATGGCGCAATGTCTCCCATGCTGAAATCATTATGGGCACGGTAATGCACATAACGCTGACCTTTAATATCTTCTATCCCGACGACGATATAACCATCTTGAGCGAGGGATAAGAACGCTTGGTCGTTTTGCTTAACGCTAAGGTAATGATTAAGGAGAAGGTTATACCTTGCCTTTTGATCCCTTTTCATGAATTCATTGGCAATTTGTTGCAAGTCAGGATGAGCGCAATCAATATCTTCATTTAATGAGGTAAAAAGGGTTTGTCCTGCATTTGCTGTGACTGTATGGCTGAAGTGCAAAAATTTGCAAATCATCAATTTCATTATCGTGGACGTATCGCCGTTCACAGGAGCTCGGTTGAGCTTTTGCGTATATAAATTTCCACTCGTGGTGCCATGATGTCCGGGAATGACGATCGGTTGCATATCTTTAGCGACTATGGGTCTGAAACAACCGCTTCGCTCGTCGCGGCATAAATATAATTCCAGGGAATTGCATTTTTCGGAAAGCGAATCATAAAAACGCGGATCATCCCATCGAGTATAAGGCAGCCCATATAAGCGTCCGCCGGGAACGGGGTCAAGTAAAAAAGCATTAAGGTTAAGTTTGTTCAATCGCTCCAGTAATAATTTTCTATTTTGTGGCTTATCCTGAACACTTTTGGAAAGCTTTTGCATCGCAGCTTTTGTGTATGGGCATGTGGAATTGCATAAAATTTCATGAAGGCTTTTTGGGGTGTCTTCCGATGCCAGTTCTTCTTTGATCCGGTGAATTTCATGTAGTGCCAGCATGGTTTCTACAGCGCCACGGCTGTGGGCGCCTAAAATTAAAGTTTCTTTGCCACTGGCTGCAAATCCGAGGGTTTGTAAAACAAGTTTTGAAATGCGATCGCCTACCAGGGTGCCGGCTGTATCAGGGCCATCAATTACCGTGACGCTTTCCGAAACATAGGAAATAGCACCTTTATGTTTTTCTCCTTTCTCACCCAATAAATGCGTGATGTATTGCATTAGGAAAGAGTAAAACTCACCAAGTTCGTAGGGCGAGTTTGCAGGTTTTTGTACGACAACAGGTTTTTCCGTGAATTGCGTATCGGTGCCTAAGGCAATGAGAAAAGCGGAAGGTTGCTTGGGTTTTTCTTTAGTAAGGGACTCAAAAACATCATCTAGGCAAGTCATTTTAGGCATCTATAAGCTCTCCAATGGGTTAACAAAGCCATTCCATTGAATTACGCTCACATCCCCGTAAAGCGTTCATTGATTAATCAAAAACTGCTCAATTTTAAATCAATTTGCCTGTATTCGTCAAGTGATGGTGTAATAAATTTGCTTTTTTTGCTACAAGAAAGCAAATTGTTAAAAATATTATAAATTAATGCAGGTATGCAAAAACTGGAACGATGAAATTCACGATAAACAATAAAAAACTAAAGGCAAAAATAAATAATGTGACAGGTTGCAAATAGGGTTGCAATAGGATGGCTCTGGTGCAGGAGTTAAGCTTTAAATTATAAATAAGACTCGTTAATAATAACATGCCATAAAAATGAAAAGAATACACTCCAATTGCGTTTAGCGTGGATTCCATCCTGGCCGCCATAACATATCCTGTAGGGAAGGTGAGGAAGAAGAACGCCAAAAGCCAGAGAAATAGATACCGGGGCGGTTTAGGGGTGCTCCTAATTTCAAGCCAAGACAATAGGAGGGGAAATAATAGTAAAGAAAAATAATACATCCAGCCAAATGGGCTCATAAAGAGCATCATGACCAAGGTTAGGCAAAATCCTTTGTGCTTTAGCGAACTATCCTTTTGTTTCCCAAGTTGATAAAGATAAAAAATTAAAAAAAGAAAAAACAAAATTACATAACTTAATTTTACCCAATGCCAACTTTTTTGGTAATGAGAAACATCAACCCATAAACGGAAAAGATAGCCATAGAAGGAAGCGTTCCAACTGTCGCCATACCAGAGTACCCTGCTCATCATGGAAACATAGTGTTTGTAGATGATAATTCCATAGCAAAGCCATGGAATTAAAAGAAGCAAAGCGATGGTTGCTACCATGACAATAAACGTGCGGTATTTTTTTTGAGATAATGAATAGAGTAACAATAATCCTGGGAAAAATTTTATGGAAACTAAAATTCCCCAGAGCAACCCTGCACGCACTTCTTTCTTTTCTACCAAAGCGTCATAGCCATACATGGTTAAAAAAAATAATATTCCCCCAAATTGTCCAATGATGGTATTAATGGCTACCGGAAAAAAAGCAAAATAAAGTAAATAGAGATAAAACTGGTTTTTACGATAGAATTCAGCAGGGAATGCATATTTAAACACAATGCGTACGCCTAGCACTCCTAAAGTTAAGCTTGCGAAAGACCATAACCAAAGCGCTGCATCAAAGCCTAGCCAAATTAAGGGGGTGGCCAGCCAGAGAATTATGGGGGGATTTAAATTAGCCGGTAACAATGCTATGTCAGGAAAATAGCCGCGAAACAAGACTTGATAAGGATTTTCTCCCGCATGCAACACATAGGAAGCGGTGTACAACGATGAGAAATCCATGCGGTATTGGCCTGTAAAGACAAAATAAAAAATCACTAAATAAGCACTGCTTATGGCGATGAAACTTGCAGTTGCCAAAGGCGGGATTGATTTTTCTTTGAAAAAAGCTGGCACTAACCTCATGGTTTGCTCCTTGCTGTTTTTCCTGTAGCATTATGGGCAATATGAAGTAAGGTATGATACCGGGTTTCATTGAGCCTGCAAATGACATGCAAGTCACGATAAGATGTATAAATTCAATTATATAGTTTCTCGCCCGTTGTCTTTATCTTTAGGCGCATAGGCAAGTGCCTCAAAATTGTCTGCTGTTAGCGGCTTGCTTAAGTAAAAACCTTGGCCAAAATAACATTTTCTTGCGATTAAATAGTTTAATTGCGCCTCCGTTTCAATACCTTCCGCGACGATGTTCATTTCCAATTCTTGGGCTAATTTGATGATGGTATCAATAACGATTACCTTATCCTGCTCATTTTGGATATCCGAAACAAATAATTTATCAATTTTTAATGTATCAATGGGTAAAGATTTCAAGCGGCTTAAGGAAGAATAGCCCATTCCGAAATCATCGATGGAAATATGCACGCCCAACTTATCAATTTGCCTTAAACCTTCCGTTATGAAAACATCATTTCTCATTACCAGGCTTTCCGTAACTTCTAAGTCAAGAAAAGCAGCAGGATAGTTATAATTTCTTAATGTTTTTTCAAGGTTTGGGAAAAAGTCTCTGTTTTCAAATTGCACGGGTGATACATTAATTGAAAACAGTAAATTTCGCTTATATTTTTCTGCCCAGGCTTGGGCTTTTTCGCAGGTTTTCTTCAACACCCATACGCCAATATTCACAATCAATCCTGTGTTTTCTGCCACAGGGATGAATTCATCGGGGGCAATTTCCCCCAAGGTCGCATTGTGCCAGCGCAGCAGGATTTCTGCGCCAATAATTTCTCGCGAAATTAAATTATATTTGGGTTGAAAATATAAACTGAATTCATCATTTTTAAGAGCTGTACGTAAATAAGATTCAATTTCAGCTTCTCTGGTTTGCAGGTGGCTTAACTTTTCAGTATAGAAACGATACGTATTTTTCCCTGACTTTTTAGCACTGTACATGGCGATATCTGCATTTTTTAAAAGTTCTTCCGCCGTTTTGCCATCGCCTGGAAAGATGGCTATGCCGATGCTGACGCTGCTGGTCAATAACTTACCATATACAGGGTATGCCGTGTGCAATCCCTGAATGATGCGTTCTGCAAGTTTTCTGGCCGCAGAAGGGGTCTTTAATCCCCTGCTGATTAAAGTAAATTCATCGCCGCCGATACGCGATAAAATATCGCCTTTGCGCGTTAATGAACTTAATTGCGCCGAAAATTGCTTGAGAAAATGATCGCCATGAGTATGCCCTAGAGAATCATTGATGGATTTAAAATTGTCCACATCGATGACAAATAAAACGAATGCTTGATCATGTCTGGCAGCATGCGCCACGGTTTTTGCCAATAAATTTTCAAATTCGCGTCGATTAAAGAGGTTTGTTAATGGATCGTGTGCTGCCAGATATTTTAATTGACCTTCACTGATTTTTAAATTTTTTTGTGCCTCAAGAACCGCATTATAAGAAAAAACATAATTGATAATTAAACAGGAAAAAGGGATGAAATAAACAATAATTTTTAAAAAATAGGCAATGTTGTAAGCACTATCGTATTGTGTGCTGGATAATAGCATCAGATATATGGCAGTAACAATTTGAGTTACCGCCATATAAAAAATACAGTTTGTTAAGATATAAGGGTATTTTTTATAAGCAGCAGGATAGATAAAAAGTATAATGGATAAATAAATAAACAGATAAATTAATTCATAAGGCCGCGATAAGATAGCGGATTCAAACCACATTTCCGGCAGTTTTGTACTTGCAGCAGCGTAATAAATGGATGAAAAAGCAATAAGAAATAAAAGAATGCTTAAAAGAATAAAGGTAAATGAACGGAAGCGCTTACCTTTTTCAAATTTAAGCAATAATAAAAAACCAATAATAAAGATAATGCCGCTTATTGAATTTGAAAAAGTCCAAATGACTGCATCCAGATTTTTTTTATCGATATAATCAGGTGTTAAGCCATCGATAACCAAGGTATGCAATGCTTCAACTGACCCTGAGAATAAAACGGCTAAGCCAATAATCAGGGCAACCTTATCATTGGCAAGACGGTATTGGGTAAAGGCTAATAAAACAGTGATTGCGGCCAGGGAAAAGGCTGACCATTGCAGTAAAGTTTGTCGGAAATAGCCTCTTATTTGCGCTTCGATAATGGAAGAGCCCAACACGTGATCATAATTAATATTTTTTACAATAAAATCAAAGCCGAAGTAATTTAAAGCAACAGCGGGCAAACCCAAAACCAAAATAAGAATAAAAACAAATAGAGGCGGGATTCGCCTTAGTGTTTTTGTGTCCAGGATTAAAGAATTGTTCATTGTTAGTCCATTAAAGACTTGTTCTGTTCCATGTTTCTCTTCCAGAGCAATTTTACTGAGCAATACTTCAATTATAGATAAAATCATGATAACTATGAGGAATTATATATCTAACCTTTGGGAAAAGATAATTTGTCGCATCGCCAATACTCTCTGCTTCTGCTACGCTTTAACAAGATTTAATTCTTTGCGGCGAGCGTTTCGCTGACCGCTTGACCATCAAGGACGAGTCGATATGGAGCCATCCCAAAATAAAGATTCTAATGATGAGAAAAAATTTTTGCCGCAAGTGCGCTGCCTGGGCTCGGATATGCCTAGACAAAGTTGCGAGACGATTGATTCCAATGAACCTGAAGAATTTTTTAATTTCATGGATAGACTGTTCCAGGCTTACTTAGCAAAGGGCACGGCTGGCATTAGTCCTGCCGCTATTGCTACTGCTTATTTTTCATGGTTAGCGCAACTGGCTCAGTCGCCTGGCCGTATGCTTGAATTAGGCCTTTACCCTTTTTTACACGCAAGCGACGTCCTTAAGCGCATTTGTTGTGAAGCGCAACCTGCCAATGGTTGCGATGTTCGCTTTCATACAGAAACCTGGCAGCTCTTCCCCTGGCGCTGGTGGGCTGAGTCTTTTTTACAAACGGAAGACTGGTGGCGACGAGCAACGCTAAATATTTCCGGGGTTCCCGATCATGTAGAGCGCACCGTTTCTTTTACAGTCCGGCAAGTTTTGGATGCTCTCTCACCCGCAAATTTTGTTTTAACGAATCCTGATCTGTTTTGGGAAACGCTGCGCTCAGGCGGCAAAAATTTGCTTCGTGGCATGGAAATTGGTTTGGAAGACTTTTTAGTCCGCTTAAGTGGGCTGCCTCCGCCGGGAGCAGAGCATTTTATTCCAGGAAAAGACGTAGCCGTTACGCCGGGGCGTGTCGTATTTAGCAATGATCTTATTGAGTTAATTCAATACGAGGCAACAACTAAAACGGTATATAAAGAGCCATTGCTCATCATACCGGCTTGGATTATGAAATATTACATCCTGGACCTATCACCACATAATTCATTAGTGAAATGGTTAGTGGAGCAGGGGCATACCGTTTTTATTATTTCTTGGAAGAACCCCGACAGTTCCGATCGTAACTTGAGCTTGCATGATTATTATAACTTGGGGGCGATGGCCGCGATTAATGCAGTTTCACGTATTTTTCCTAAAATAAAAATTCATCTCATGGGATATTGCCTAGGCGGCACGTTGGCATTGATTACTGCCGCTGCGATGGCGAGAGAAGGAGATAAACGCTTAAAGAGCTTAACTTTACTTGCAGCGCAAGGTGATTTCACGGAAGCAGGGGAATTGATGTTATTCATCACCGAAAGTGAAGTGGCTTTCTTAGAAAATATGATGTGGGAGCAAGGGTATTTGGATACAAAGCAAATGGCAGGTTCTTTCCAAATGCTGCGTACTTACGATTTAATTTGGTCTAAAATGGTTCAAGATTACATGCATGGTACTCGCCGCGGCATGATTGATCTATTGGCATGGAATGCAGACGCCACCAGAATGCCTTATAAGATGCACAGCGAATACCTTGAAAAACTATTTTTAAACAATGACTTTGCCGCAGGCCGTTTTATGTTGGAAGGCAATCCTGTCGTGCCGGAAAATATTCATGTGCCCGCATTTGTAGTGAGTACTGAAAAAGATCACGTGGCGCCCTGGCCATCTGTTTACAAAATTCATTTGATGCTCAATGATGATATAACCTTTGTCCTGGCCAGTGGCGGACATAATGCCGGGATTGTCAGTGAACCAGGTCATCAAGGCCGTTCCTACCGCATACGCGAGCATAAACATCGGGCTGCATACATGGGGCCGGAACAATGGTTAAAAAGTGCAGCAAATCATGATGGCTCATGGTGGCTTGCCTGGAATCAGTGGCTTGTGAAACATTCTTCTTCCCAGCAAGTCACAGCGCCAGTATTTGACGAGTCCTTGCCCAAAGCCCCAGGAACTTACGTTTTGCAAAAATAATGCAACTACAGATTAAGTTAAAAATCGCTAATAAGAGATAAGGGAAAAGCGGCTATGAGTTATAAAGATTATTATAAAATAATGGGATTAAATCGGGACGCAACAGCAAATGATATTAAAACAGCTTATAGAAAACTGGCGCGCAAATACCATCCAGACATCAGTAAAGATCCCCAGGGCGAAGAAAAATTCAAGGAATTGGGTGAGGCTTATGAAGTATTAAGAGATCCTGAAAAAAGAAAAGTATATGACCAATACGTTAGAGACTGGGATTTAAACCAAAAAGCACAATATTCTTCCCAACAAAGCAGCTGGGATTTCGGTGGTAAAGAAGGTTTTCAGTTTGACGCTGATTTTTTTGAATCCTTGTTCGGGGCAAGGCCATCCGGGGAGCAACGATACGCCGGTGCCGATTATCGAAGCAATCTCGTTATCAGTTTAGAGGAAGCATACAAAGGGACGGTAAAAGATATCCTCTTGCCAACCGCGCAAGGCCAGGAAACCCTGCGAGTTAAAATTCCGGCTGGCATACGCAGCGGGCAACAGATCCGTGTACCAGGCAAAGGCGCCAGCGGCGATAAAAGCGGCATTCGCGGCGATTTATATCTAACCGTACACATCGGCAAGCACCCTTTATTTGAAGTGAAGGATAATGATATTTACATGACTCTTCCTATTGCACCATGGGAAGCCGCTCTTGGAGCAACGGTTGTTGTCCCTACTCTGGGTGGCAAGGTGGATTTAAAAATTCCACCGGGCTCGCAAGGCGGGCAAACACTGCGCCTGAAAAAACGTGGTTTGCAAGGGAGTGTGCCTGGCGATCAATATGTGATTTTAAAAATCATGATCCCGCAGCCGACAACGGATGCAGCGCGTAATGTTTATAAAAAGATGGCTGAGGAAATGCCGTTTAACCCACGTGAACGATTGAGGATTTAGTATGGGAAACAAGCAAGTCATAACAGGCTTACTCGTGGATGAAAATCATACGGTTTCATTTATTGAAGTATGCGAAAAATATGATATATCCGAAGAATTGCTGCAGGGAATGCTAGAGCAAGGATTGTTTAGCCATCCCCCTAAAGATGTAAAAAACTTGCAAATTGATTATGCAATGGTGCGTAGGATTCAATCAGCCAAACGCTTGCAGCAGGATCTGGGGGTCAATATTCCCGGAGTGGTTTTGGTATTGGAATTACTTGAGGAGTTGGAGCAACTCAGAAGCGAATTGAGTATTTTGCAGCGTCATATGGAAATGCCTGAGTAATTATTTGAACTCAAGCTTGGCTTGGTTCTCGCGCTCGTCTGCAATCTCACTGGTTAAGTGAAAGAGTCCCAAAGTAACCAACCCGGCAGCTAAACCCGCCCCTGCAGTAATGCCTAGAGCAGCCACGGGGGCGGCGGGCGTACTCAACAGCATAACCAGAGCAGTGATGGCCACGGCAAAGGCGATGATGCTGCACACGCCGCTTAGCACACAAAAGGCACCTAATAAAAAACTATAATTGTTGCGATGGGATGATTTTTCTTCAGTTTCTGGGGATGTCAGAGTTGGAGTAGCGGGCAATATAATTTCACTGTCATTCGCATTGTTTGGTGTGGAAATAGGATCTGTGTTGGCTGGTGGAGAGATGGGGGGCTGCTGCTCTTTAAACTCATCGGATTCCTGAATTCCCCCTCCTTGGAGTGAAGACTGTTCGGCTGTTTCCATGGGGATGGTTTCATTGCTTGCTTGTTGGTTTTGTATCATATCCTGCTGTTCACGGGCATCATTTCCCTGGATAAATTTTTTCATGTTTTCCATTTGTTGCAGAAAAAGCGGAAAGGGCGAGGCCTGTTCATCCAAAAGACCTTTTGGGCAAATTGCGGGTAACAGTAAAGAATAGGGTAAGGCGTCTTCCAGTTTCATTTCCTGGCTTAAGACTGCTGTCCGATTTTTTAAATACTGATCATAGCTGTGCTGATATTCAGAGAGCAATTTCTCAGTCTTGGAATCTTTAATTAAATAATAATGGCCAACTGCACTATCCAGAATGACTTCAAATGGAACGCTGTCGTCTTGTTCTGGGTTTATGTGTTCAACAAGAATTCCGCTTAAATTATATATTCTAAAGGAGTAGTTTAAGCGTCGTAAAACCGGAAGTAAGTCATCCGGAGCCAATTTGGTATTCAATTTGCCAATTTCTTTGGCATAAGCCACGCGTCCATTATTAGCCCAATGAGCGTGAAGACATGCATCATTGATATCTTCTTTTGCAGCGCGAATGACACAAGATTCCAAAAAATCCTGATTGGCTTGACATAACACACCTTCTGGGCCGGAGAGTAAATCTTCAGGTTGTATTCCTTCCTTACGGGCATCAATATAAGCCTTAAACGCGTTTAAAATAACAGGGGGGGTCTCACTCGAATGTTCAAAAAGCTTTGCCGTTTCCGTAGCAAACCATTCGCGTAACAAGATACCAAGCACCAAGGTTTTTTCCACCATAAAATTTGGAAAGGTGGTTTGATTTTTATCTGAAACTTTTGCATAGGCAGCGAAGAAATCCAAGGAGGCTGCATCAGGAAACAATTTTTGTAATTCTTTAGCTGGGCTATCAGGCTCGAGTATGGATTTAAACGTAAAAAGATCGGCAGGCAAAGGCAGGCCATTTGCTAAAAGAAATGCTCCATAGCAGTGAAAGAAGCAATTTTCAAATGCACCGGAAACATCTACTGCCTGTGTTTGCAGAAATTGCTGCACGTTTTCAGAGGTAAACCGCATTATCTCAGCAAAATTAATGATCTTTATTTATCATAGCGCAAATTAATTAAGGTTTTATTAAATTCTCTAACTCAATGCCTCTCGTATTGTCCAGGTGCGTAATCCTTGGGCGTTAACGCCAGGTCTTGGTTTTATCCACAATAATAGCGGAGTAGTCGAATCTCTGTTTGGGGGAGTTGGGCTATTAAGGGCTACGGCAAAAGCGTATCTTTTTCTAAGTTGTTGCAAAGTTGACCAAACTTGCCCCACATTTACATTGTAATCTTGCAAAATTAATTCATTATTTCGAAACAGTACGGTAACTGCCTGCCCTTTCACTGCCTGTTTTATTGCTGTTTCAAGCTGGCGCCATTTCGCTTTTCTATTGCGCTGCAAATCGGCTTGAGTTGGATGTTGCTGATAAGCCACGCGTGCATGGGCGTTTTTAGGCCCAAGAAACCGGTTATAATTAGGTTTTTGTTGTAAAAAGAAATCACATAAAGCATCAACCAGAGAACGGTAACGGCCAGAAACAGCAGGTTTCGTTCCAGGGAGTACATTCACGAAAATGGCAAATGCCAGCGTATGCGCATTGGCCGTATATAAATAACCTGAAAGGCCAATGACACCAGTCATGGTGCCTGTTTTAGCCCGGATTAATCCTTGCTGGGTGGGCTTGCGGAAACGCTTTTGCAACGTTCCATCCTGGCCTGCAACAGGTAAAGCCGCGATGTATTCATATGCAAGCGGGAAACGCTCGTGCAGAAAACGCAACAAGCCTACTGTTTGTTGCGGAGTTAATTGATCATAGCGCGATAAACCCGAGCCATCCGTGAGCACTGCATTTTGCATATTAATCCCGGTTTGCTGCTGGATAAAATTCTTAAGAACTACTTGCGCTTGCTGCCAATCTACAGGAGCGCCATGGAGTTTTGCAGCAGTATGTAGATAAAGGCTGTCAGCATATAAATTATCAGAGGGCTTTAGCGTATCAGCCATTAATTGCGCAATAGGTTTTGAATCATGGCTGGCTAAAAGCAGTGTACCGGGAGGCGCATTGCCGAGTAAGACTTGACCATCCAGACCAATTTGTAAATCAGTCAATTGTGATTTAATCGATTCTTGCGTATAGCGCAGAGGATTGGTAATGGCAATGCGTTGTTGCACAGCCCATTGGCCCACGCCCACGCACCCGCGCACGGTCAAGCGATTGTCTTCATCCATGCTAAAGCCGATGCCGCATCCTTTTGTTTGTGGCTTGGTTTCAACCTGATTGTTAATTAATAAGTTTGCACTGTGATCACTAATTTCTACCAGTGCTGGCTTGCCTGCCTGGTGAGCAGGGTTTATGGTAATGGTTAAGCGGTTTTCATCGAGCACGACCGGTGCAATGGGAGCACCATAACCGTATTTAAAGTCTTGTACCACCCATCCTGGCGCGTGACTGGCAACAAAACGATGGTTGCTGACTAATACGACGTCTCCCTGGATGCGTTTTACTCCCCATTCACTCAGCTTTAACAGTAAATCAGATAAATGATCCTGCATAAAGGACGGATCGCCAGGCAAATGTAAAAAAACCGAGCCTTTTAACGTGCCATTTTCAAGAAGCGTGGCATTGGTGCTTAATTGCGTTTTAAAACGGTAATCGGGCCCTAAGACCATAAGTGCTGCAGCATCTGAAAACAATTTCATATTGCTTGCCGGGATAAAAAGACGGGTGGCATTGCGCTGGTATAAATTTTCTCCTGTATTTAAATCGATTATTGAGACGCCCATATTGATGGAAGGATCCACCTGGTTAATCAAGTGATCCACTGTCCTTTTTAACGTAGTGGCATGTGCGCTTAAACATACGATTCCAAACAACAAGGCAGGCAGAATCCTTTTCATCAATTGGGAGCTCCAAAAATAAATGATTAGAAATTGGTGCAAAAGAAAGATTGCGTTGAAGTATTAATCATAGCGCAAGCCCATGCGTTCCAGAAGTCCCGAAAGGGTGTCGTTATCATAAAATTTTATTTTTAGCCATCCGCCACCATCTTCCGGAACAATTTGCACCGGAGCTCCTATTTGCTCGGCTAATTGCATTTCCAAAAAAACCTTATCAGGAGTTTCCGCACCATTGGGCGAGGCTGAGTTTCGGGCTTTTAAATCTTGAACTTTTTTTTCAAGATGACGCACTGACCAGCCATGTGCTTCTATTTTTCCAGCCAGCATTTCCTGCTCGGCAATGGTAAGTCCAACCAAGGCGCGGGCATGCCCTAAAGAAAGTTGCTTGTTTGCAATTCTTTCCTGAAGGGATGGAGCTAAAGTCAAAAGGCGTAAAATATTTGCAATGTGGCTGCGTGATTTCCCAACCAAGGTGGCAATTTCTTCTTGATTGAAATGAAATTCCTGGGATAAACGGCGATAACCATGAGCTTCTTCCATTAAATTCAAGTCTTGCCGCTGGATATTTTCAATTAAGGTAATTGCAGCTGCTTGCTCTTCGCCGTATTCGCCTATTAAACAAGGCACTTCTGTTAATCCAGCCAACATGGCCGCCCGCCAACGGCGTTCGCCTGCGATGATTTCATAACAATCAGGCGTATTTTGCCGAACGATGAGTGGCTCAATCAAGCCTTGCGATAAAATGGATTGCGCCAGTTCCTGTAAGGCATCCTCAGCAAATGCTTTTCTTGGCTGATAGCGTCCTCGTTGTAAAAATTCAATTGGCAGCCATTTCAGCGTTTGCATGAAACATTCTCTGGCAGTGATTCTGGCTTATCATAAATCCACCAGCCAGCGTGAAATAACATATGGGCAATGATGGTTGCCAAAATTCCAAATTGCCAAAAGATAAAACCAAACAAAATTCCTTGCCAACCATACAAAAGTAGGAATAAATAAAGAAAGCGCCTGTCGCGGGTACATCCTGCAGCCAAATAAAGCGGTAATTGGCTTAATGCATAAAGAATGGCTTGCATGAAAATAGCGCTACAGATAATGATGGCATGTCGCTGCTGTGAAAAAAGAATGGCAAAAAAAGCACAAACATTCAGTAAGCCCCAACGCGCTAGTATTTCTTCAGCGACGCTGTAAAGCATGCTGCCGTCTAAGCCGATGGCTGCACGAATTTTTTGCAGTTGCAGTAAAGCAGTTGCATCAAGAAAGCAGGAAACCACACCATAATACAAGACAAGGAAAACCAGTAAACCGCCGGCAGTGTAAAGAAACATAAACAAAGCCGTGTCTTGCCAGAAATCCAGGTGCGGGTGTGCAGACAGCAGCATGGCTAAGGCTTTTGCTCCTAAGCCGGTGGGAATGGATAATACACTGCCTGCCATGCTCATCACAAACACCATGAGCAGGGTTTGCCCAACGGCGATTTTGCTGATTCGCCTCTTAAGTTCTTCCGAGCTCGTTTTTAGTAAAAAACGGATTAAGCGGGGTACCGCAATCAGTATTCCCGGAATGGAAAGAACAAATAAAACCCCAACGAAAGGCCAATTAATCATGATTGTTTACTAAGAACGCTGTAAAAAAAACCATCCATATTGTTTTCACCCGGTAGAATTTGCCAACCATGCCCCGTTGCATGTGCCCATGCATGCGGGTGCATGAGGGGTTTACAATCCAGATGCCTATCGATGAAACGAGCAATTTGTTGTTCGTTTTCTTCGGGCAATATCGAACAGGTAGCGTAAACCATGAGCCCGCCTGGAGCAAGAAGCGGCCATAATGCGTCCAATATTTTTTCCTGCAATTTGGCAGCATTCGTAACTTCATTTTTTGTGCGCAACAATTTAATGTCTGGATGACGGCGAATCACGCCTGTAGCAGAGCAAGGTGCGTCAACTAAAATACGGTCGAAGGGTTTGCCATCCCACCAGGCATCCGGAACAGAAGCATCTCCGGCTACGAGAGTTGCTTGCAAATGCAAACGTTGTAAATTTTCTTGTACCCGCTCCAAGCGCTTAAGATCGGCGTCGACGGCTACACAACATGCCAAGTCAGGTTCACTTTCCAGAATATGGCAGGTTTTGCCTCCAGGGGCGCAACAGGCATCCAAGAGCCGAAGTCCTGGTTTTAACTGTAACAGTAAAGCAGCCATCTGAGCCGCAGCATCTTGCACCGATACATCACCCGCGGCAAAACCTGGAAGCTTTTCCACAGGACAAGGCTCAGCAAGAACGAGGCATGCTGGTGCATGGGGATGCTTGTGTGCCGCAATATGCGCTTCCTGCAGCCGGTTTAAATAAGCGTCAGTACTGATGCGTGCATTATTGACGCGCAAGCTCATGGGCGGGTGCGCATCATTCGCTCTAAGTATCGCTTCCCATTTTGCAGGCCAGGTTGTTTTTATCTCTTGCAGCAGCCAGCGAGGGTGGTTGTGTTTATAGGCTGGCGAATCGTATATCTTACTTATGATGGTTTCTTTTTGCCGGCAAAAATTGCGTAAAACGGCATTGATTAAACCCTTAGCCCATGGTTTTTTCAATTGTTCCAGCAAGGCGACGGTTTCTTTAACAACGGCATAATCCGGGGTATGCAGATAATGCAATTGATAAATACCGAGCAATAGGCTGAGCCAGATTTCTAATTCTTTTGGCCTTTTTTTTAATAACGGAGTAACCAATGCTTCTAAAGCAAAATAAAAACGGCAAACACCAAAGCAAAGTTCTTTGGTAAAAGGGGGGGCGGTTTGCAGCAAATGCGATAATGGCTTTTTTTCCTGCAGCAACTGGGTCAAAATGCGAACAGCAAGCAAGCGTTCATTTGGTTTCATCATCGTAAAACCAAGCCAAGATACAGCTGGTTACGTGCGGCATTTAACCAGTCAGCGACCGACATGGCCTTCCCGCCTGCAAATTGCAAGCGCTGGACCAGTAAGGCATGCTTGCCGGTTGCAACCAGCATGCCTTTTTTATTTAAAGCGACAATGGTGCCAGGAGAACCCTCATAGGTTTGCGGTATGATGTGAGCTTGATGAATACGTACAGGCTCCTCATTAGCATGGGTGTAAGCAATAGGCCAGGGGTTAAAGGCACGGATTTGCCGGTCGATTTCCTCGGCCGGTTTATGCCAATCAATTAATGCATCTTCCTTGTTTATTTTAGGGGCATAAGTGGCTTGAGAAGAATCTTGTTGCTCACCTATTATGCTTCCCTGACTCAATGCATGTAAAGCTGCAAGCAAAGGTGCGACCGCTAATTGCGCCAAGCGATCATGCAATTGTCCGGCTGTTTCTTCTGGATGAATGAAGCAAGATGCTTTGGCTAACATATTGCCGGTATCCATGCCAACATCCATTTGCATGATGGTAACGCCAGTTTCTTTATCTCCATGCAAAACAGCATGCTGGATGGGGGACGCGCCACGCCAACGGGGTAATAGCGAAGCATGGACATTGATGCAACCATGAGGCGGGATTTCAAGTACCGCTCGCGGTAAAATGAGCCCGTAAGCAATCACTACCATAAGATCAGGTTTTAAAGTCGCTAACTCGGTTACGGTTTGCGGCTCTTTAAAATTAACAGGTTGATAGACAGGCACATGCTGACTTTCCGCCCATTCTTTTACTGGCGAGGCTTGCAAGCGCCGGCCTCTTCCAGCGGGGCGGTCCGGTTGCGTGTATATTGCTGCCAGATTATGGCCGGATAGCGCAATGGCTTGTAAAGAAGGTAGGGCAAATTCCGGTGTGCCCGCAAAAACAATATTTAACTTTTTCATGTTTTGCGTGTTTTTTGCCGTAGGAATTTCTCGAGCCTTCTTCTCGCCAATGCTCTTTTTAGCGGGGATAGTAAGTCTACGAATAATTTTCCATTCAAGTGATCAATTTCATGCTGGAAGCATTCAGCCAATAATCCCTCAGCACTCATTTCATATGGTTTACCGTAACGATCCTGAGCGCGGATTGTTACCTTGCCTGCTCGGACAACGGTATCGTAGGCTCCAGGAACTGAGAGACAGCCTTCCTGATATTCAATCGGATTTTCTGAGGCAATTATTTCAGGATTAACCAACACGAGTTGCTGCGTTTTATCGCCTATTACATCAATTACCGAAAGACGCAGATCAATGCCAATTTGCGGCGCAGCAAGCCCTACGCCTTTTGCAGCATACATCGTATCAAACATGTCTTCGATTAAAATTTGCAGTTCTTCATCAAATACTTCAATTTTTTTTGCAACCCGTCGTAATCTTGGATCGGGCAAATAGATAATTTTACGTATGGCCATTTTGCACTGTTTAACAACAATCATTGCATGGTATTATCGCCCAATACACTGTCGGGTAGCAAGTAGCGTAACTTGCGTTAGTATTGAGTTTAATAGCGGAAGCGGCATGGCAAATCCGTGCCAGGGAATTTTTGCGATAAACCAGCCAAGACAAGGATTGTTGCATGCGATATAAGCTCCTTTTTATTTGTCTCATTTTATTTGTAACCGCCTCGCATTCGTTAACTTTGCGCTCCAATGCTCCTGCGCGTTACGTCGTGCAGCCTGGTGATACTTTATGGGATATTGCCAATCGTTATCTTGCTTATCCCTGGGAGTGGAAAGCTCTTTGGCATGCGAATCCGCAAATAAAAAATCCTGACCGCCTTTATCCAGGAGCAGTTCTTGAGTTACGTTATCATCAACGCAATCCTTATTTAAGGGTATTGTCAAACGGTACGGTAAAATTATCACCCTACATGCGCCCCATGCCGCTTGAAGAAGCTATCCCACCGATTCCGCTGAGCGATATTAAGCCCTTCCTGGATGCTTCTTTGGTGCTCGATCGCGATACGCTCACCAATGCACCTTTTGTGCTTGCCTTTACTACGGAACATATGTTGGGAAGCCAGGGAGATAATGTTTATGTGAAGAACCTCTGTCCGCCTTGTCCACTTCCAGGAGCCACCTTTTCTTATGCTTTGTACAGACCTTGCGGTGAATACCGAAACCCGGTTACCAAGTGTTTTCTGGGTTATAAAGCCAACCTCGTGGCTTATGCCGAACTCGTAAGAGGCGGGGATCCGGCCACTATTTTGTTGACGGACATCATTCAGGCAGTTGAATTGAAGGATCGTGTGATGCCCCGCAATTACCCGGAATTTGACTTAACCTTTGAACCTAAGACCCCATCTTGCCAAGTGCGTGGCATGATCATTGATTTGCCTGGCGATTATTCGCAAGGTGCAGTAGGGCTTGTGGTCGTTATTGATAAAGGCAAGGATGCAGGGTTGCAGGCCGGGGATGTTTTGGGGGTGTACAGTGAAGGGGGTGGCGCTCCAAATCCTCGTTGCACAGGGGAATGTGTAAAACTGCCTCCGGAACGTATTGGCGAAGTCATGGTATTTCGCACGTTTACCCGCACGAGCTTTGCTTTGGTGGTACGCTCAATCCGTGCCATAAACATAATGGATACGGTGACTAATCCATGAACAACAAGCATTATTTGTTAGCCTTGAACCGGATGCCGCTGGTTGGGCCGCGTACGGTAAGCAAGCTGGTACAACGTTGGCCTGAACTTGGCGAGTTGTTTGCTTTACCTATGGCTGAATTAGAAGCGGCAGGCTTACCTTACAAGCTTGCCTATGCTATTAAGACATTTGACTTTACACAAGTGGATAAAGACTGGCAGTGGCAAGATGCTGCCAGCAATCATCATGTGTTAACTTTAGATGATATTGCCTACCCACGCTTGTTAAAAGAAATTTATGACCCGCCTCCTGTATTGTACGCCATAGGGGATTTATCCGTATTACACGCGCCAACTGTAGCCATTGTAGGCACGCGCAAGCCCACTATACCCGGACAAGAAACAGCGAGACGGTTTGCATTGGAACTGGCAGCGCATGGTGTAGCCATCGTCAGCGGCTTGGCCCTGGGTATTGATGGGGAAGCTCATGCGGGTTGCCTTGATGCCGATGGGCAAACCATTGCTGTGCTGGGGACCGGAGTGGATTGCATATATCCACGTCGGCATCAAGAGCTGGCTCGCAAGATAACGCAACAAGGTCTTTTACTGTCGGAGTTTCCTTTAGGTACACCCCCGGTTGCTGGACATTTCCCCCGCAGAAATCGTATAATAAGCGGTTTGTCATTAGCCACATTGGTTGTTGAAGCAGCAATAAAAAGCGGTTCCTTAATTACAGCCCGGTTAGCACTTGACCAAAATCGCGATGTGTTAGCAATCCCGGGTTCTATTTATAATTCTCAAACACAAGGATGCCATTATTTATTACAGCAAGGGGCTAAGTTGGTCACTTCAAGTGAAGATGTTTTAAATGAATTGCGTCTTGATTCCGCAGGATTAGATGAGAGTAAACCGGTTCTTCTTGCAACCGGGGATGAAAAACTAGTAAAGTGCATTGGTTTTGAAACGACCTCTGTCGATCTAATTGCGATGCGCAGTGGCTTAAGTATTGAAGACGTGGCTTGTGGCTTGGCCGGGCTAGAATTGCAAGGTATTGTAAAAGCGGTGCCTGGCGGTTATATAAGGTGTGTATTATGAAAGACAGCTTGTTCGAATTGTTGTTAAATTTATTTGAGAAAACGCTAAGCAAGTTAAAAGAAAATTATTTAGCCGACAGCGAAAGAAATTCTGCCGAAGACAGCCAAGTTGATATTTATTCCTCCCTTGCTTCTGAAAAAGGGGCGATCGTTTCCGAATTCATCAAGCCGGCGCACACGAACTCCATGCGTGTTTTTACTTATGACGAGCAGATGAAATTTACTAAGGCAAGTTACCAATTTTTAATGCGCATGTTAACTTGGGAAATTATTGACGCAACGACCCTGGAATTAATTATTAATCAACTTGTTTTTTCAGATTCCAGCATGGTGACCCTGGAAGAAACCAAGTGGGCGATCCGTAATACGCTTGCAGAAAATTTGGATGAGAAACAACTTGCTTTTCTTGATCTTGTGCTATATCAAAAGAAAGATAACTCTATATTGCATTAAGATCAATTCAAGAGGTTTTACTTTCCATGAGCAAGCATTTAGTTATTGTAGAGTCGCCTGCAAAAGCCAAAACCATTCAGAAATACTTAGGTGATCATTACGATGTGCTTGCCTCTTATGGACATGTACGCGATTTGCCTCCTAAGAAAGGTTCTGTCGACCCGCAACGTCATTTTGCAATGACGTATGCTCCTATTGAAAAAAATTCCCGTCATATTGAGTTAATCGCCAAAGCTTTGAAGAAAGCTGATTCGCTCCTGCTGGCGACCGACCCGGATCGGGAGGGTGAAGCTATTTCTTGGCATGTCTATGAACTCATGAAAGAGCGTAATCTGTTAACAAACAAAGACGTGCACCGAATTTTTTTCAATGAAATCACTAAATCAGCAATTCAGGAAGCCATTGAGAATCCACGTGCTATTTCCATGGATTTGGTGAATGCCCAGCAAGCCAGACGTGCTTTAGATTATTTAGTGGGCTTTAATCTTTCCCCTTTGTTGTGGAAAAAAGTACGGCGTGGTTTGTCGGCTGGCCGTGTACAAAGTCCGGCTTTGCGGCTTATTGTGGAGCGTGAAGAAGAAATTGAACGTTTTGTTGCGCAAGAATATTGGAAAATCATCGCGCAGTGCGAACATGGTGGCATGCCGTTTGCAGCACGGTTAACTCAATATCGTCTGGAAAAACTGCAGCAATTTACCATCCATGAAGAGCAACAAGCACTCGAGGCTAAAAATACACTATTACGGGAAGCAGGCGGTTTCCTTGTAGTAGATAATATTGAGAAAAAACAGCGCAAGCGTAATCCGGCTGCACCCTTCATCACATCTACCCTGCAGCAGGAAGCTGCACGCAAATTGGGATTTACCGCCCGAAAAACCATGATGGTCGCCCAACAATTATATGAAGGGATTGATATCGGCACGGGCACTGTGGGATTGATTACTTACATGCGTACCGATTCAGTAAACCTTGCTGCTGAAGCTGTAATAGAAATACGCGATTATATTCTTAAACGCTATGGGGATGAAAATGTGCCTAAGAGTCCCCGTATGTATAAAACCAAATCAAAAAATGCACAAGAAGCGCATGAAGCCATTCGCCCTACCTCCATAAACCGCACTCCGGAGGCGATGCAAACGCATTTAACTGCTGATCAGTTCAAGCTTTATAATTTAATTTGGAAACGTACCATTGCTTGTCAAATGGCTGAAGCACTGGTGGATACGGTAGCAGTTGATTTACGTTGCGGACAGGACAATATTTTTCGGGCCAGTGGTTCAACAGTAGTTTTCCCAGGCTTCCTCCAAGTATATGAAGAAGGCCGGGATGACAGCAAAGAAGATGAGCAGGCAATGGTATTGCCGAAATTCATCCTTGGTGAAAAAGTGGCCTTGCTCGATATCCAAGCTAACCAACACTTCACCGAACCGCCACCAAGGTATTCAGAGGCTTCTTTAGTCAAAGCATTGGAAGAGTTTGATATCGGCCGGCCGTCCACGTATGCAACCATTATTCATACGTTGCAGCAGCGTGAATATGTGGTTGTGGATAAAAAGCGCTTTTATCCGACGGATGTTGGCCGCATTGTCAGCCATTTTTTAACTAATTATTTTACGCGTTATGTAGATTATAAGTTTACGGCGCATCTTGAAGACACGCTGGATGCTATAGCCCGCGGCGAAAAAGAATGGGTCCCTGTACTGGAAGATTTTTGGCAACCTTTTATCCAAAAAATTCAGGCAATTGATGAACAAGTACAACGCAAAGATGTGACTACGGAAATGCTTGAAGAAGCATGCCCGAAATGCGGCAAGGCTTTGGCTATTCGCCTTGGCAAGCGGGGCCGCTTTATTGGCTGTACAGGCTATCCTGATTGTGATTACACCCAAGATTTAAGCGCTCAGGCAGGGGAAAAACCTGAGCCTGACGTAGTTGCAGGGCGGGTATGCCCAAGCTGTCAGGGTGCTCTGCATATTAAAACAGGCCGCTACGGGCGTTTTATTGGTTGCAGTAATTATCCAAACTGTAATTATATGGAACCACTAGAAAAACCTGCGGATACTGGGGTGCAATGTCCAAAATGTAATAATGCCACGTTGCTTAAACGAAAGTCGCGCAAGGGGAAAATCTTTTTTTCATGCGCGAGCTACCCAAAATGTGATTATGCTTTATGGAATGAGCCTATCGCTCAATCTTGCCCCAAATGTGCATGGCCAGTACTGACTATAAAAGAAAGCAAGCGTTCCGGTCGTCAGGTTATTTGCCCTAAAGAGGGGTGCGGGCATACTGTAAAAGAGTAGTTCCCAACGAAGAATTTATATACAAAATAGCCCGCCAGCTATTGACACGCTTGGTCAAGCGTATAAAAATACCTAGGAAATTTTTCCACTAAGGAGTAGTTAATGTCAGATAAAGTACAGGGCACTGTAAAATGGTTTAATGAAAGCAAGGGATTCGGCTTTATCGAAAGCAATGGTAAAGATTACTTTGTCCACTTTAGTGCCATCCAAGCGAATGGTTTCAAGACCTTAAAAGAAGGCGCAACCGTTATGTTTAAAGCCGGCCAAGGTCAAAAAGGTCCGCAAGCTGAAGAAGTTGAGGTATTGTAATCATCGCGATTATAGTTGGTATCGTAGTAAAAACGCTTCGAAGTTCAAGTTACTCTGTGATTTCCCAACTGTACTATTTTCAAGACGGTGGTGTTGCGACACACTGCAGTGTGGATTATTTCCAGACCGCATTTAAGCAGCGCCCCCATTTGTCCGCCAAGGTAAATTAATTCTTTGTTAGACTTCCTTCCCCGTACCGAATATATTAAAGAAATGAATGGCTTGTTGATGAGCCGCTATAATTTTTATCCTAACTATGGCCTTGATTTATTTCTCGTAAGGAAATAAAGCTTACCTGGATCAGCAAGGGCTATTTCAATAATCGCTTGCAAGCGATTACCAATGCGGTTTTCATTGATGTGGCAATTATCTAAACTTATGGCTGCCATGCTGACCGTCTTGCAGTTTTACGCTGATTGCAGGAAAGGGAATTGATCGGATTAATAAATATGCTTAGTCAAATTTTGCTGTTTGCACTGGTTGGTTTTTGTGCCCAAATGGTTGATGGGGCATTAGGGATGGCATATGGAGTTATCAGTACCGGGGTTTTGGTTAGTTTTGGAGTTTCTCCTGCAGTAGCCAGCGCTTCAGTGCACACTGCCGAAATTGTCACAACCGGCATTTCCGGTTTTTCTCATGCAATGTTTAAAAATGTGGATTATGCCTTGTTTAGGCGCTTGGTCATTCCCGGGATGATTGGCTGTATTTTAGGTGTTTTAGTATTGACTAAAATACCGGATTATATTTCCAAACCCTTTATTGCCAGTTATTTAATTTTGGTAGGATGTTTTATTTTATATAAAGTCTTTCAGGAAGGGAAAGTTATACAATCCATTAAAAACTTTGTTGTGAAAAAAGTATTGCACCGCAAACCCTCCGATCATGCCAGGGGGATTATGCCTTTAGGTTTCTTTGGCGGATTTTTTGATGCCGCAGGTGGCGGGGGATGGGGGCCGATAGTGAGTTCTACCTTGCTGATGCAAGGAGCGACTCCCCATTATACAATAGGCTCGGTTAATTTGACTGAATTTATAATTACTCTAACAGTTTCCAGTACATTTTTTTTCACCATGGGGATTGGCAATTGGCCTCTTATCGCAGGATTAATTTTAGGCGGTGGAATTTGTGCCCCATTGGCTGCTGTTTTAGTGCGTCGCCTGCACCCGCAAATTGTCATGTTGCTCGCCGGCAGTTTAATCGTGTGTTTAGGGATATACACAATTGCCGGGATACTGTTTTAATGCGCAAGCATGGCTATGTTTCTGGCGGTTAAAGTTGTAGCAAAATTTGCCGATTTCCTTTGTATATTCATCAAAGTGATCGCGTATTATGAATATCAAAAGGCATTTTGCGCTTACTTCAAGCATCTTAAAGGGCCATGTTAACCGTTATGCCATCCTGGGTTTGATTATTTCTTTAACCAGTATTCTCCTGGCTTCCATGTTGGTTTCCTATCAACTAACCGGCAGGATAAGCCTCGAAGGCATGATTGCGGCGCAAACAAGCAACCCTGCCATATGGGCTCTGGATATTACTCCATTCATGTTTGCATACTGGGGACAATCGTTTTGTTATGAATTAGCCAGCAAGGCTGAATCCATTATTGAAGATAAAACCAGGGAAATGGCGACTAAAAGCGGTGATCTTGAATTAAAGCTTAAATACGAAAGTAATCACGACAGTTTGACCAATCTTCCTAATAATCGTTTGCTAAGCCAGCGCATGAATCAAGCTATACAACAAATACAAAAAGGGGAAGAATTGGCCTTAATTGTGTTAGCCATCCGCAATTTTAAAGAGATTAACTATAATTTCGGGAACTTTAGTGCAAACAGTCTCTTGTTGCAGTTTACTGAAAAATTGAAATCCATATTGCTGGAACCCTATATGTTGCAGGCTTATATGGGTATGAACATGGTAGCTCGCCTGCAAGCTGCCGAGTTTGCCATTTTAATTCCCCGGTTGCGCAAAGAGCATAATCTGGAAGATATTTTATCCAATATTATTGAAGATACATCCGTCAATTTTATGATTGATGGCAGTAACCTCGATATACAAACAACTGCCGGGGTCGCACTTTACCCAAATCACGGCAAAAATGATGAAGAATTATTAAATCATGCCATGATGGCATTGTTTCATGCTGAAAAAGAAAATCAGCCGCATGCCGTGTATGAAGCGACCATGAGCAGCAATTACAAAGCAAAACCTATGATGTTAAAAGAACTTACCGAAGCAATTGAACATGCAGAAATTGAAATCTTGCTGCAAGCGGATTTCAATCTCGCAGAGAAAAAAATAATAGGCGCTGAAACTGTTTTAAATTTTGATCATACGAAATACGGCATGTTCAACAATGAAAAATTTGCTGAAGTGGTGGAAGGAACGCCTTTGGTAAAAAATCTAACGCTGTATGCCTTACAGAATGCAATAAAACAATTGGCGCGCTGGCAGCACATGCAGCAACCCATTTATATGAGAACTTATCTTTATAGCATGGACATGGCATTGCCGGGGTTGATCGAAGAGCTCATCAAAAAAGATGGTGTTCCGCCACCGTTATTGAACATCGAATTGACTGAAAAAACCTGCCTTGGCGATCAAACCCGCTCAATTAATGTGCTTAATCAATTAGCCGCTCTAGGGGTAACGATTACCATCAGTGATTTTGCCAGTGGCTATTCATCCTTCCTATATTTGACCAATTTTCCCATCAATGAAATAAAAATCGATAAGTCATTCGTTATAAACATGATGAAGGATGAGAAAAAACACAGCATTGTGCGTGCCATTATCAAACTGGCAGAATCCATGAATCTCACCGTAGTTGCCGATGGGATTCCGGATGAAAATACACTGCAAGGTTTGCTTGAGCTAGGCTGCAAAATCGGTAACGGGCCGCATCTTGCGCAAGCCATGCGCATGCATGAGTTTAACCAGCTGCTAACGGCTAAGATTTCTTAATTTATCTCTTTTATCTTGCAATAAAATTTTTATAAAAAAAGGGAATAATGACAAGAGGACGAGTCCTGGCAATAAAAAGATGACTTGCGGTTTCAGCAGGATATTAAAATCTGGGCTTTTACCCGACATCAGTAAATTTCCCATGCTTTTCCCGATGGATAATAAGTTTGTAAAGTTTCAAAAGTGATGCATTGCCCAGCGCCCAATAACCAGAAAATAGCAAGCATCCCTAGAGTAATGAGAAGGGGCAGGGCTTGTACTGCCAACAGGAGATATTTATTCATGAGTTTTCATTAGCAAACAGGTAAATTAACTATAGGACGTTGCGGCATAACAGGCTTGGTTAATCGGCTTTAAAGAGTGACACGTCATCTCCGTAAAGTTTCTGTGAAACTACTGAACAGAAAAATTAAAATAGGTTTCGGGATAAGGTTCATTTTTCAAGGTAAAATGCCACCACTCCTTCTCATAGGGGATAAAGCCATTAGCAATCATTAATTTTCGCAATAACATGCGGTTGTTTTTTTGCTCTTTTGCTAACTTGGGATAAAACACTGCGGCGCGCTCGTCAAAAAAATCAAAAGGTGTACCCATATCCACCGCGTTATCTTCTGGTTTTTGCATTGAGTTTGCCTGTGGGAGTTTAACCAAGGTCAAATCAACTGTACTGCCGCGCGTATGTCCGGAGTGTAGAGCAATATAGCCTTTACTGAATAATGCTTCTTTTATTTCAGACGGATAAAAAGCTTCTTTCATCCGCGTGTCATTCATATCTTGCGCCCAGGTGTAGAAAGCATTCACGGCTTGTTGGGGCCGGTAACAATCATATACTTTGATGGTGTATCCTTGCGCCCGGATGGCTTCTTGTGCTTGCTTTAACTGCAAGGCGGCAGGCCGGCTTAGGACGCAGCGAGGACTCACGTAACCTGGAGCCGGTTGTCCCATAAAATTATTGCTGCTGGCATAGCGTATCTCTTCAATAATTTCTGGCGCCAACTCATGCAGATAAACAAAATTTTCAGGCAGAGCATGGCTTGGTCGCAGATAAAAAAGCAATAAAATTAAAACAATGCGTTTCATTTTGGCTCTCAGTTAAAGCCAAATTATAAGGGGTGGTTTGCAAATGATAAAGAATCGGTTCAGTAATATTTAATTTTCGTGCAGGTAACATCCACTGTACCATCATTGCAGAATGTAATTTTTTTAGGCGGGCTAACCAGCACTTCTCGCGTTTCTATGATGGTGGGGTTAGTAAAACCGCAAGCGGTAAGCTGAAGAAAACATACATATAAAAGTGCGCGTTTCATGACATGCTCCCTGCGGTTCTTGTTAAATTGTAGGATATGGATTCTGTTCTTACCACTGCCGGTATTTTTTGCTCATATGCTTGTTTTTTTGAAAGTCCTTTCACTATACTGATTCGTCGTTAAGGCGGGCGGCTTTTATATTTCTGCAAAGATCCGGACGTTGAGTCAGGTAAAATCTTGTCCCTCAGATCCTTTGACGAGAATGGAATCAGCTCTTTGCGAGCTATAAAAAGCTTGTCTGATAAACAAGCGCTAACAGTACAGGGTGTTATCATGTTAGACCGAGCAAGCGTTGTGGATGAACAATTTATTAAGCGGGTCAGGCAAGCCGAGTTTCCCGAACCTAAAACGAAAACTACGCCCACTGAGGCCGGGTTAGATAAAAAAACCGCCATCGACCTTTTTGATTCACAAATAAAATCACGTCAGCTTGACTTAATCGCGCGCCAGCTTAAGGAAAAAGGTTTATCTTATTACACCATAGGCAGCAGTGGTCACGAAGGCAATGCGGTTTTTGGCCAGGTGTTTAGGCATACCGACATGGCATTTCTGCACTATCGCAGTGCAGCTTTTTATCTACAGCGTGCAAAGCAATGTGGAGGTTGCGACGGTGTGCGCGATATCTTATTGTCTTTAGTGGCCGCGGCAGATGATCCTATTGCCGGGGGGCGTCATAAAGTATTTGGCAGCGTGCCCTTGTACATCCCGCCGCAAACTTCAACCATCGCATCGCATTTGCCCAAAGCATTGGGCGCAGCTTTTTCGATTAGGCGCGCTACAGAGTTGCATGTTCCGAGTAAATTACCTGGCGATTCGGTGATTTTGTGCTCTTTTGGCGATGCATCGACCAACCATGCAGCGGCACAAACCACAATAAATGCCAGCGCCTGGATTGTGGAACAGCACTACCCGTTGCCGCTAATATTTATTTGTGAAGATAATGGACTGGGTATTTCGGTGCCTACTCCGCAAAACTGGATTGAACTTTCCATAAAGAGCCGGCCAAATATTCACTACATTGCCTGCGATGGTTTAAACATAGCGGATTGCTACCGCAAAGCCTTGCAAGCAGAGCAACTCGCACGGGTAAAGAAACAAGTGGTATTTTTACACATGCGTTGTGTACGGTTATTGGGGCATGCTGGTTCAGACATTGAATCTCAATATCGTACGCAAGTGGAAATTGAGCAAACCGAAGCCGATGATCCGCTTTTACATACGGCAGCATTACTGTATCGCGAAGGGTGGATGACGCAAAATGCCATTATTGATTTATACGAAGACAATCGTGCTCTCATTAAAGCGAAGGCCATTGAGGTGATAAATTGTCAGCAATTGGCGAATGCTGAAGCGGTCATGTCTTCTTTGCTGCCAAAGGTTAACAAACTGCAAAATTATCCAATTCCGGATGAGGCAAGCCGGAAGCAGCGGTTCGCAGCGTCTTATTCACAATTAACGGCGAAGCGTAACCTAGCGCAGCATATTAATTTTGCCCTGACTGATCTTATGCTGCAGTACCCCAATATGTTGATATTTGGTGAAGATGTAGGAAAAAAAGGCGGGGTTTACCGGGTCACTGCCGACCTGCAGGCCCGCTTTGGCCTGCGCCGTGTATTTGATACCCTCTTGGATGAAACCACAATTTTAGGTACTGCCATTGGGCTTGCTCACAATGGTTTTCTACCGGTTCCGGAAATACAATTCCTTGCTTATCTCCATAACGCAGAAGATCAATTGCGGGGGGAAGCAGCCACACTTTCCTTTTTTTCAAATGGCCAATATCAAAATCCCATGGTGATTCGCATTGCTTCCCTGGCCTATCAGAAAGGCTTTGGCGGGCATTTCCATAACGATAATTCCATTGCCGTTTTGCGTGACCTTCCAGGCGTCATCGTTGCATGTCCATCCAATGGACCTGATGCAGCAAAACTTCTGCGCACCTGCCTGCGCCTGGCGCAAGAGCAAGGCCGGGTAGTGGTTTTTCTGGAACCTATCGCACTTTATATGACCAAAGATTTACATGAGACAGGTGATAATGGTTGGCTATTTGACTATCCAGCGCTTGATGCCAGTATTCCGTTTGCTGAAGTGAGTACCTATGGGAAGGGTGATACCGTTATCCTCACGTATGGAAATGGATATTATTTGTCCAGGCAAGCCGCAAAAATATTGGAAGAGCGACACGGAATCATGGTGAAAATTGTAGATTTGCACTGGTTAAGTCCATTGCCTGCCGAGGCTATTTTACGGGAAACCGCTAAGGCAAAACGGATACTGATTGTGGATGAAGGCCGCCGCAGTGGTTCTGTAAGCGAGGGTTTGATGGCTTTGTTACTCGAGCAAGCTTCTTCGCGTATAAAAATAAAACGCATTACGGGAGAGGATTGCTTTATCCCGCTTGGTACATCCTGGCAATATTTGTTGCCAAGTCGCGACAAAATTATTGCTGCCGTAATGGCATTGCATTCTACGAATAAGGAGAAAGAAAGTGGACGACTTACTATTTCTGGATGAGTTGCTGCAAGATGATGAGCGTATGATTCGCGACAGCGTGGCCCGTTTCGTCGATAACGAGGTGACGCCGCTCATGGCAGATGCTTTTGAAGAGGCCGTTTTTCCGCGTGAGCTGATAAAAAAATCGGCTGATTTGGGGCTTTTAGGCTTGGTTTTACCCGCGGAGTATGGTGGTGCTGCTGCATCATACGTAGCTTACGGTTTGGTTTGCCAGGAATTGGAACGAGGCGACAGCGGTTTGCGCAGTTTTGTATCGGTACAAAGTTCTTTGTGCATGTACCCGATTTTCCGCTACGGCAACGAAGAGCAACGCAGGCGGTTTTTACCTGCTATGGCTGCGGGAGAAGTAATCGGTTGTTTTGGCTTAACTGAACCTGATTCAGGCTCAGATCCGGCCAGCATGCGCACGATGGCGCGCAAAGTTAATGGCGGCTGGCGCCTGCATGGTGCCAAAATGTGGATAACCAATGCACCAATTGCCGACATTGCTATCGTGTGGGCAAGAACTGAGCAAGGGATTCGCGGTTTTATAGTTGAAAAAGAATTTAACGGGTTTACACGTAAAGAAATAAAAATGAAGATGTCTCTGCGCGCTTCGCTTACCGGCGAATTGGTGTTCGATGATGTGTTCGTGCCTGATGAAAATTTGCTTCCAGGGAGCGAGCGGGGTTTGGGGGCGGCACTCAGTTGTTTGAGTCAAGCACGCTATGGTATTGCTTGGGGAGCTATGGGAGCTGCCATCGGTTGTTTTGACGTAGCCCGCAATTATTTACTTGAGCGCAAGCAATTTGGCAAACCTTTGGCTTCATTCCAGTTGATTCAAAAAGACTTGGCGGCAATGTACACTGAAATTGTTAAATCACAATTTTTAAATTTACGAATTGGCCGGCTTAAAGATGAAAACCGCGATACGCCTGTCATGATTTCTTTGGCGAAAGGGAATGCATGCCGGGAAGCATTGAAGATAGCGCGTTCCTGCCGCAATTTATTGGGAGCTAACGGCATCAGCCTGGAGTATCCCATCATTCGCCATATGTTGAATTTGGAATCAGTTTATACTTATGAGGGCACAGATAACGTGCACACTCTGGTATTGGGCAAACATATTACCGGGATTAATGCTTTTGGATAACTAAAGGCAAGTTTTTAAACTTGCCAGCATTTATCCTGTTGGAAAGCCTGCTTTTTTTGTCCTACTATTTAGATCCAGGCGCTACGCTTGCAAATAAAAATAAGGAGATAAAAACATGGCAGCATGGAATAGCGTTATATTTTTAAAAACAAAGGAATCCTGGACTGATACAGACAAAGTATCCAAGTGGCCGGGCGTGAAGGAAATATGGTCTACCTCCGGCGACTGGGATTGGTGCATCAAGCTGGACAAAGAACACTCTACTCCTGAAAAAACAGAAGAATTTGTAACAAAATTGCGCCAAGCTGATTGGGTTTCTTCAACCAATAGCAGCTGGTGGCGAGAAGTATACAGAAAGTAATCTAACATCCGGAGCCTTTCAAGGCTCCATGAACTTTTAGCAGATTTACGCGAGTACATCCTTGTTATTTAAGCCAAGACCAGTTATTATTCCGCTTCCTGTCGGGGCGTGGCGCAGTCTGGTAGCGTACTAGCATGGGGCGCTAGGGGTCGTGGGTTCAAATCCCGCCGTCCCGACCAAAAGTTCCCCTTTAAAATCAATAAGTTAAAGATTTATTAGTTAAACTTCTTAAAAATCAAAAATACTGCTAGGTGTACTTCTGGGTGTACTTTCAAGATTCAATAATTAGCCCGTTTCTCTTCAAGTTCTTTTGTTCTGGAATTTATTCTATCCTCTAAATCCTTGAGAGAGACCTTACCTAATTTAACCTCGGGAGTATCTTGAAACCTATCTATTATGCTGAACCATTTTCCAGAGAAACAAGCCTTAATATAATCTTTGATTATTTCTTTATCACGTTTATCAGCAAGCGATAGATGTAGCGTGATCAGATTTTCCAATTTTTTTAGTGTGCTATTTAATTTTGATTGAAATAATAATCAAAAATGGGCGTGCGATATTACCTATATTCGTACCCAGGAAGGATGGCTATACCTTGCAGTAGTAATCGATTTGTACTCGCGTGCTGTGATAGGTTGGTCTATGGATAAGCGCATGAAAAAAAATTTAGTATGTGACGCGCTCTCCATGGCTTTATTTAGGCGTAAATTTCCTAAAGAGGTTATCGTTCATTCTGATCGCGGCAGCCAAT
>NZ_RZGS01000049.1 GCF_003989745.1 Legionella septentrionalis | reverse complement strand
AGCCTAGAGTTTCCAAGCCTGCAAAAACTCCCGTGTATGTTGCAATACAAAAAGCTTTCCATATAGACTGTGTCCTTGAGAGATTGGAGAGCTGCCAAGGATTGATTTGCTATATAAGCTGCTTGTCTATCTTTTTAAACATACATCAAATTCGCATAGAGCTATCTACAGATATTGTAGATAAGTCATCTATTCTTATGGGTATGTCTATGGTGAATATCTGGGTAATGTTGGTGTGAGTGAGTCAACTCTTCATGCTGATGAGGATGTGAGTGAGGCTCTTTGCCATTCCAATCAAAGTCATGAGTATGTTGATGGTGTTTATCATGACAATGCGAATGATTATGAAATAAAGATGCGTGATGATGAATATGGCCATGACCCTCCGTTAAATGTATCCAGACTCCTATACCCATTAAAGTAGCGGCTATCCAAAACAATCCCGATGTAGTCTCATGAAAAAATAGGATAGCAATACCCGCGCCTATAAAGGGTGCTGTGGAAAAATAAGCTCCTGTTCTCGCTGTTCCAAGTCCTCGTAAAGCAAGAACAAATAAGACAAGACTGATGCCATAACCAAGAAAGCCTAACAGCAGGGTATAGCTAATACTAGCCAATGCGGGAACTGTTAATCCTATAAAAAATGCAAGACTTAAGTTTACTACTCCAGCGACAAGTCCTTTACTTCCTGCAATAAATATCGCATCAGCAGCTGATATTTTGCGGGTAAGGTTGTTATCTATCGCCCAGCATAAACACGCGCCGGTAATGCTTAAAGTACCTAACCAATTTTGTGGGGCCGTTTGTCTTGGCCAAGATAATATAACCCCACCTGCTATGATGAGAAGCATGCCCCAAATAATGCGGCGATCCGTGCTTTCCTTAAAGAAACCCCATGCCAGAACAGCCGTGAATACCGCTTCTAGATTAAGAAGAAGCGAAGACGCGGCCGCACTTGTATGAACTAGTCCAATCATTAATAAGGTTGGGGCAATCACGCCACCAAATCCAATACCGGCCAATAACCACGGCCATTCATTTCTTAATAAGCCTGAAGCACTCCAACCCCTATCTCTAATGAGACGTAAGAAACCTAGTCCGAGCCCACTCCCTAAATAAAGAAAAGCTGCGAGGAATAAAGGAGAAATATCATCAGTTAATTGCTTGGCAAATGGGGTGCTACCTCCAAATAGGAAGGCCGCTCCAAGAGCTGCTAATGTGGCTGAGGAAAAATGAGGCTTAAGCATATAGAACTCACTTATTACTTTAAGATATTAACTTAGTTTAGAGGATGTTTTATTTATTGTGAGCTCTTTTCATCGGCGCCATTTGAAAACCTCATTATTCTTTAAATCGATATCTGTAACTCTTTGTAAAAGGTTAAAGCTTCCTATGTGGGCTTACGGGCGCTTTTACAAGGCTTTGACAACATACCCCAACTGGGTATATACCTTTAGGGGTATATTGGAGAATTGTTATGCCCAAATATCCAGAACATCATCATGAATTATCCCGACTTAATCGAGTTACAGGCCAACTTGAAGGCATCAAGCGGATGATTGAAGAGCAGCGCTATTGTGTTGATATTTTGTCACAATTACGTGCGGTTCGTAATGCGGTAAAAACTATAGAGCTTGGTGTGCTTGAGCGCCACGTTTTAAATTGCCTTAATCAAGTGGCGTGTCATGGAGATCAGGATTCTCGCCAGAAAAAAATGAATGAGATAATGGCCTTGCTTAAAAAATATGATTGAGGTGATCATGAGCACACACAAACATGGTTCCAAGCCCCACAAAAAAGAACACAGTTGTTGCACCCATCAGCATCCGTATACTCCTGTGTCTTCCGTTAAGCCGACATTAGAAAATGCAATGTATACTTGTCCAATGCATCCGCAAATCCGTCAGCTCAAACCAGGCACTTGCCCCATTTGCGGTATGGCACTTGAGCCTGAACAAATGAGTTTAACGGAGCAAAAAAATCCCGAGTATCATGATATGTTTTGGCGCTTTATTTTGGCCTTTATCGCCAGCATTCCGATTGTAATCTTAGCGATGGGTGAGCGCTGGTTGATTGCATCGATTCCAATGTCCGTATCCTTGTGGCTGCAAGCAATATTGGCCACCTTGGTGGTTTTAGGTTGTGGCTGGCCATTCTTCAAAAGAGGCTGGCTATCGCTTCGCTCACGTCGCTTGAACATGTTTACCTTAATTGCCTTAGGCACAGGAGTTGCCTGGGGGTATAGTTTAGCAGTTGTTATTTTTCCCCAATGGCTTCCCCTTCATTTGCAAGGAGATGGAATGATACCGGTGTATTTTGAAGCCGCAGCAGTCATAACAACACTGGTGCTTTTAGGTCAAGTATTGGAGTTAAAAGCACGTGAACGAACAGGAGATGCCATTCGCGCGTTACTTCATTTAAATCCAACGATCGCCCACCGATTAAATGATGAAGAGCAAGAGGAGGATATTACCCTTGATGAGGTGAAGGTAGGGAATAGATTATTGGTGCGTCCTGGCGAAAAAATTCCCGTTGATGGGGAGGTGATTAGCGGTCATAGTGATGTAGATGAATCCATGCTCACTGGTGAGCCTATGCCAGTGGCAAAAGAAATTGGCAATCAAGTCATTGGTGGGACGTTAAATCAACAAGGCAGTCTTATGATAAAAGCCGCCCATGTTGGTAAAGACACATTACTTGCGCGTATTATCACACAAGTCAGTGAAGCACAACGAAGCCAAGCTCCTATTCAACGGTTAGCGGATTCAGTGTCAGCCTGGTTTGTGCCCATTGTTTTAGGAGTGGCAGTACTTGCGTTTCTCGTTTGGCTGTTAGTAGGACCTGAACCTTCCTTAAGTAATGGGTTAATTGCTGCTATCTCGGTACTGATTATTGCATGCCCTTGTGCCTTGGGACTTGCAACGCCTATGTCAATAATGGTTGGTATAGGGGAGGGCGCGCGACGCGGTATCTTAATTAAAAACGCAGCCTCTTTAGAACAATTACGAAAAATTAACACCCTAGTGGTGGATAAAACAGGAACATTGACACAAGGCCATCCTACATTAACCCAAATTATTCCTGGTGGTCATTGGCAAGAAAATGAACTTTTAAATCTTGCGGCCTCCCTTGAGCGTCATAGCGAACACCCATTGGCTAGAGCGCTACGTGACGAAGCAATGAAGCGCCAAATGCCCCTAAAAGAAGCTCGGGATTTTATTGCATTCAGAGGTAAAGGCGCGAACGCAAAAATCGATGATACGAGTGTTGCGATTGGCAATGCTCACTGGTTGTCTATTCGCGCCGATGAAATTCCTATTGCTGCGTTAAAAGCTCAAGAAGAAGGGGCTACCTTAATTTATTTAACCGTTGACAAACAGTTTGCTGGTGTATTTGTGGTGGCCGACCGTATTAAAGAATCCAGTCAACAGGCCGTTGCTTCTCTCATAAATAAGGGCATTCAAGTTATCATGCTCACCGGTGATAATGCCGCGACTGCCAAAGCGGTAGCCCAACAAGTAGGTGTTCAAGAAGTCATTGCTGAAGTGCTGCCCGATGAAAAAAGCGAGGTGATTCGCGAATTACAACAAAAAGGGCTTGTGGTCGCCATGGTGGGTGATGGAGTGAATGATGCGATTGCCTTGGCAAAAGCCAACATTGGTATTGCAATGGGAACGGGTAGTGATGTGGCGATTGAAAGTGCCGGCATGACCTTATTATCTGGTGATTTAAATAAGATTTTAGAAGCCTATGAGTTATCCGTGCATACGGTAAAAAACATTCATCAAAATCTCTTTTTTGCTTTTATTTATAATGCACTGGGTGTTCCGGTCGCAGCAGGCGTTCTATATCCCCTTACGGGCTTATTACTGAGCCCGATGATAGCAGGCGCTGCCATGGCGCTAAGTTCCGTGTCGGTGATTGTCAATGCGTTGCGTTTGCGTCAGAAACTGACATGAGAGAACAAGAAACCACATAAAACCAATGTAATTTAGGGACAGAATCTACATGATGAATCAAAACTGGAACTTAAAGTACTTTTTATTGGGTATGATGTCTCTAATGCCCATTCTAGTGCATGCCAAACCTCCTTTGAGTCTTAAAGAGCTCACGCAGTTGGCTATTCAAAATAACAAGGATTTAAAAGCAGCGCGTCTAAATATTGCAATTGCCGAAGCACGTCTTGTACAGGCAGGTTTATGGTCTAATCCCAGCTTAAATATAAATAACAATGATGACAGGGTATTTAATAACGAAGGTGAGTATTCTCGCAGCATTAATTTTAATCAAGCCTTTCCTATTTCAGGGCGAATTGGCAGACAAAAAACGGTTGCTCGCATTGATATTCTTCGTGCTCATGCTGAGGTTTGTGAGGCGATACGTCAGCTCAGTGCAAAAGTTGCCAATGCTTATTTTGCAGTGGTCGTTGCGGAAAACCGCATGCAACAATTGAATTATTTGCAACGTATCAATCAGGAATTGGTGCGCGTTATTCATAATCGCTACCATGCTGCTGAAATATCTGAATTGGATGATAACTCTGCTCGCATTGAATACGCCCGCATAAAACAAGAAAAACAACTGCTAGAAAGCCGGCTAATTAGCCAATATACGCTCTTAAATCAGCTCATAGGCCAAGCCCCAAATTCACCCCTAAAGGTTGAAAAAACCATTACGATAGCAAACAAAATTCCTTCATTAAGAGCGCTCATTCCTCATGCTTTAAATCATCGGCCTGACCGACAAAGCTTATTGCTTGCAGGACATCGTGCCGAGGCCGATAGACGTTTGGCTCAAACCGAGCGCTTTGCCGATTGGAATGTAGGTATTGGCGTGCAGCAAGATAAAATAGTGGTGGAAGGCGCACCTCCACAACAAGCTGACCGTACCTTAGGCATTTCTCTATCGATTCCACTGCCTTTGCTTAATCGTAACCAGGGGCGAATTTTAGAAGCAAGTGCTACAGGCACTCAGACCATGATGGCCATTGATGCTTTAAATCTCGTTATTGAGACAGATGTAACCAGCAATTATGGGCAGCTTAATGTACTTAAAACAAGTCTTATACAAACACAAGGAACTTCTCTTCGCCTAGGACTTCAAAATGTGAAGCTGGCTCGTGAAGCGTATCAAGATGGGCAAGTCTCTTTTCTTAACCTCTTACAAGTTCAGCGCCAACAAAACGACGTACAAATGGCCTATTTAACGACCGTAGAGCAGTATTTTCAATCCTATGTTGCGTTATGTGCAGCAATGGGGGCTCCTCATCCAAGCGGGTTTTGCTCTTATCTATCTTTCACTAAGGAAGTGACTAAATGATTCAAGGATATCATCATAAAAGAGTACGGATTATTTTTTTACTGGGCTTTCTTGTTTATTCTCCATGGCTCATGGCGCATGGGGAGGAAATTGAGGTCAGCACATCAGGCCCTGCACAATCTGTTACACTGACATCCGAACAAACCAAGATGCTCGGTATTGAAGTATCTGAAGCCACTGCACGTCCA
The DNA here is from genome assembly GCF_003989745.1 of Legionella septentrionalis. GTDB lineage: Bacteria > Pseudomonadota > Gammaproteobacteria > Legionellales > Legionellaceae > Legionella_A > Legionella_A septentrionalis. Next base: position 7,292 of record NZ_RZGS01000049.1, on the reverse strand, counting down.
ATTGCTGAGTTTTTGACATTAAATGGCCAAATTAAATTATTACCTAATGCGCAAGCCGACGTAAGCGTACGCATTAGTGGTGCGGTAACGGATATCATTGCCAACCTAGGGGATTTAGTAAGCAAGGGACAGGTTTTAGCTACGGTGCAATCTCGTCTCATTGGTGACCCACCACCCAGTATTGCAGTAAAAGCACCTATTTCAGGAGTAATTGATGCTCGTAATGTCAATTTAGGTCAAGCAGTAGAACCGAATACGGTTCTTTTTCACATCAGCAACCGTGAGCAATTACTGGCTATTGTCCAAGTGTATGAAGAAGATTTAGGCAAGATTAAGCGAGGACAGAACGTTAACGTCCATGTTTTAAGTTACCAAAACCGAATTTTTCCAGGCAAGGTTACGCTAATTGAACCCAATTTAGATCCTTTAACGCGGAGTGTGAATGTACAAATCAGTCTTGAGAATAAAGAAGGATTACTAAAGCCTGGGATGTTCGTACGTGCCAATGTGGTTTTGCGCTTTATAAAAGATGCGCTTACGATACCTAATAACGCAGTACTTGAAATTGACAATTCCACTTTTGTTTTCGTAAAAAATGGTACAGCGTATGACCGAACGATAGTTAGTCTTGGTGCTCGTGATGATAAATATAGCGAAATTAAAAAAGGCTTAGTGCCAGGAGATGAAGTAGTGACTCAGGGAAATCGGGAATTGTACACCTTAAGCTTAAGCGGTGGCGGTACTAAAAAATCCGGTGATAAGGAGCCTCACTAATGTTTAATCGCTTAATCGCCTGGTCGCTTCATAACCGCCTTTTGATTTTAGCCTTAACGGTTGTGCTTTGTCTTTTAGGTGGTTACACCTTAAAACAAATGCCGGTGGACGTTTTCCCGGAATTTGCCCCACCCCAAGTGGTGGTACAAACCGAAGCGCCTGGTATGGCAACGCAAGACGTTGAAACGCTCATTACCTATCCTTTGGAAAGCGCCATTAACGGCACACCTGGGGTTGCCAGCGTACGTTCTAAAACTACCGTTGGCTTATCGACAATAACGGTAGTTTTTGATGATAGAACCGATATTTATCGTAATCGGCAATTGGTTAATGAGCGTATTTCGCAAGTCAGTAATCGACTGCCACCGGGCGTTAATCCTCCAGTCATGCTCCCTATTACCTCCGCTGTGGGCTGGCTTGTTAAATACGCCTTAATCAGTAATACAGCAAGCCCTGAAACCTTACGTACAATTTCAGATTGGACGATTAGGCCTAGGATTTTGGCGTTAGGTGGGGTGGCTTCAGTGGTGTCTATTGGTGGTGAGGTCAAACAATACCAGGTGCGTTTAATTCCTGAGCGTATGCTTGCCTATGGTATTACCATTGAAGAAGTACGCCAAGCCTTAACTACCGCGAACCAAAATGTACCGGGAGCCTTTGTTCACCAGGCCGGTAGTGAGCTTGTGGTAGGAACAATAGGCCGAATCCAATCTTTAGAGGACATTAAAAAAACCGCCATTACGGGGCGAAAAGGAGTTCCCATCACTATCAATAACGTAGCAATTGTCACCTTTGGTGGAGAAATAAAGCGCGGAGATGGTGCGTATAATGCGAAGCCCGCGGTGATTGGCACGATTTCCAAAGCCTATGGTGCCGATACGGTGACAACGACAGCCAAAGTGGAGCAGGCTCTAAACAACATCAAAAAGACACTGCCCGCAGGTGTGGAACTAAAAACTGAAGTTTTTCGTCAAGCCAATTTTATTGAGTCTGCGATTCATAATTTAACACGCGCACTTTTAGAGGGTGCCATTATTGTCATTGCGATACTGTTTGTCTTTTTAATGAATTGGCGTGCTTCGTTTATTACGTTTCTTTCCATGCCCGTATCCTTTGTCATTGGTTTATTGGTATTGCACTATTTTGGCATAGGGATTAACTCCATGACCTTAGGTGGGATGGCTATTGCCATTGGTGAGGTGGTGGATGATGGTATTATTACGGTAGAAAATGTGGTGCATCGCTTAAGAGTGAATCGCCAAGAAGTGACTCCACTACCTGCCATTGAAGTGGTTTTTGATGCCGTGCTTGAGATACGAAGTTCCGTTGTTTATGCCACCATCATTATCAGTCTTGTTTTTTTACCCATTTTCTTTCTATCAGGAATTGCTGAGCGCATTTTTAGTCCTTTAGCTATTGCCTATATTGCTTCGGTATTGGGTTCGCTTGTGGTGTCAATTACTATGGTGCCGGCACTTTGTTATCTCTTATTAGTTCGAGGCCAAGAAAAAAAGGAAGATGCTCACGTGAGCTTGCATGCGTTGTCGCAGCGCGAGCGTCATTATGGTGTTGAGCAAAAGACAGAGCATAGTGCTGAGCCTGAAACACGTTTTGTCCTGTGGCTTAAAGGACATTTTTTAACTGCATTACACTGGTCTTTGGCACATCTTAAAACGGTGATTGCTATGGCACTGGCCGCTTTTTTATTTGCCTTAGCGCTACTTCCCTTTTTTGGCACCTCTTTTTTGCCCGAGTTTCATGAGGGAAATTTCATTGTGGCCATGAGTACTTTGCCGGGTACTTCATTAGACGAGTCAATGCGTTTGGGACAACAAGTGCAACAAGCCTTAATGCGCTACCCGCAAGTCATCTCAATTTCTCAACGGGCCGGACGAAGTGAGTTGGATGAAGATGCGCTACCCCCCAATGTCAGTGAATTTGACGTGCGTCTTGATTTTAATAAAGAAAAATCATTGCCACCTGATGAACTATTACGGCGCATTCGCGCAGATTTAGCCAATATTCCCGGTGCCGTATTTAATGTGGGGCAATTTATAGCACACCGCATGGATGAGGTCTTATCAGGGGTGCGTGCACAAGTAGCAGTGAAGTTATTTGGTGATAATTTATCCACCTTAAACGAGTTAGGACAATCGCTAGAAACCGTGTTGAAATCAATTCCTGGTGTAGTAGATATTAATAAAGAGCAGCAGATTAACGTACCACAAGTCGTTATTAAAATTGATCGTGAAAAAGCCGCACGTTATGGGGTGAATGTAGGGCAGATTTCAGAAGATGTCCAAGTGCTTTTAAACGGGGTGAGTGTATCGAGTGTTTTAGAGGGCCAGCGTACGTTTGATTTATATCTTCGTATGGATAAACCAGGGCGCGATAGCATTAAAGCCATTCAAAACATACTCATTGATGCCCATGGTCAAGCCGAAGGAAGCTTAGGCAAAATTCCATTGCGTGCAGTGGCTGAAATTAAAGTAGAACCCCAACCCTTTGCGGTTAATCGGGAAAATGTGCAACGGCTATTAGTAATTGGTTTTAATGTGCAAGGACGTGATTTAGGCAGTGTGATTGCGGAGGTTGAGCAAGAAGTGCAAGAAAAAATTAAACTGCCTGCGGGATACTTTATCCAATATGGCGGTCAATTTGAAAGTCAGCAACAGGCATCGAAAGTGATTCTTACCTTTGGTGCTTTAGTTATTTTTATTATGATTATTTTGCTGCATAAAGCTTTTGGTACTTTTAGAGAAGCATTGCTGGTTATGTTCAATTTACCCTTGGCTTTAATTGGTGGGGTCATTTCTCTCTTTATCGCTAGTGGAGAGATGAGTGTTGCGGCCATGATTGGTTTTATTACCTTGTTTGGGATTGCTGCACGCAACGGGATTATTTTAGTGAGCCATTACAATCAATTACGTTTACAAGGAAAAACACGCGAGCAAGTAGTGATTGATGGCACGTTAGATAGGTTAGTGCCAGTGTTAATGACGGCAGCAACTGCAGCACTTGGCCTTTTCCCACTGCTTTGGGGCTCACCTGCCGGTAAAGAATTAGAACGACCTTTAGCCCAAGTGCTCTTGGGTGGCTTATTGACATCAACCGTGCTTAATATGTTTGTGGTACCGACAGTCTATAATGCCATCGAACAATGGCGGGAAAAACGAAACTCTTTAAAGGATATACAACCAGGAGAAACACGATGAAAGAACAGCAATACAATAGAAGAACGGTATGGTTTAATTTGTTGGTGAGTTTTTTTATTTTGATAACACCCTTAGAGCTGTTTGCTAATACATCCGAAACTTCTAAAGTAGCTATCCCTTCCACTATTGCTGATATTTGGAAAGCAATCGATGAGAATAGTACTGCGATTAATCAGGCATTAAAAGAAAACCAGTTAATATCGATTCATAAACACGCATTTGCAATCCGAGATTTAGTCAATGCATTGCCTGCCAAAAGCTTGGATTTATCCGACGAGCAGAAAAAAACACTGCAAAGTAATTTAAGTTATGTAGAGCAGCTGGCAACACGCCTTGATAAAACAGGGGATGCCAACGACAAAGAAGGCACTCAGGCGAATTGGGATAAATTGAAAAAAATATTAACTCAATTACGTGCTCTCTATCAAATCTCACAGTCTAATTAAGGATTCAAGTATGAAATTTTCTTTTTGCTTTCAAGGAGTATTATTAAGCTCAATGGTTTTGGGACAGGTTCTAGCTAATCCAGAGCCTTTGCTTCTTAAAAAGACCGAACCTACAGTGCTGTTGATTAAAAAATATCAGACTGAAGTGAATGGAAAATCTACTGACTTATTCCGTATTGAACAGCCCGATGGAACATGGGGATATAAGGGAATCAAAGGTCAAGTATTTGATGCGATTGTAAAAAATCAAACGGATAAACCAACCGTCTTACATTGGCATGGTCTTATTGTTCCTAATGATCAAGACGGGGTACCTTATGTAACACAAGAACCCATTCCCGCAGGTGGGGAATATCATTATCGTTTCTTGCTCAAACAGTCTGGAACTTATTGGATGCATTCACATCATGATTTGCAGGTACAGCAATTTTTATCAGCCCCCTTGGTTATTACTGATCCAAACGATAAGGTGAGTGCTAAAGAAGTCGTTTTATTTATTGGAGATTTTAGTTTTAAAAAACCGGAATTGATTTTAAGTGAATTAAAAAAAGGTCAAATGACACACATGCATCATAGCAATGGTACGTCTTCTATGCCTATGCCTATGGATAATTCAGCACCTGATTTAAATGACGTTAATTATGATGCTTTTCTAACCAACTATAAAACGTTAAACAATCCTCAAATCGTTCCGATTCATCCAGGAGACACAGTTCGATTACGGTTCATTGTCGGTTCTGCAATGTCCAATTTTTTTATAAATACGGGTACCTTGAATGGAGAGGCGATTGCTATCGATGGTCAACCGATTAAACCTGTAAAAGCCAATCAATTTCAACTGGCTGTCGGACAACGATTAGATGTCTTGGTGACTATCCCAAAAGGTGAAATGGCTTATCCTATTCTTGCTCAGGGTGAGGGGACTAATATGCAAACTGGATTAATATTGGCAACACCTAAAGCTATTCTACAAAAGCTCAATGAAAAAGCATCCGATAAAGCTGGTGCTTTGAATTATGAGCAGGAATTTCAGTTCAAAGCACTAAAACCATTGCCGAATAAAACGCCTGGTCAAACTTTAACTGTTAATTTAGAAGGCGACATGATGCGTTATGTCTGGACTATTAATAATCAAAAATGGCCAGAAATTAAACCCTTAACTGTTGCTAGTAATAAACGTGTTGAAATGGTATTTAACAATAAAACGACAATGGCTCATCCTATGCATTTGCATGGTCATGTCTTTGAGGTAACAGAGATTGATGGCAAGAAGATAAGTGAAGGGTTGTTGCATGATACCGTTTTAGTTTTGCCAAAATCAACGGTCAAAGTTCAATTTGATACCGATAATCCTGGCAATTGGATGATGCATTGCCATATGCTTTATCATCAAGAAACAGGCATGATGACCATAATAAATTATCAGGATATTAAAGTCCCTAACTTAACTATGCATCATTCGTTGTAAACTCATTTGCCTTGATACCCGTTATGAAGCTGAAAGTTAAGCCATTTTTTCACATTCTTCAGCACATCGATAGCAAGCATCAGCACAGCGCTTACAATGCTCCATGTGCTGATGTTTGCTGCATTCATCGCCACAAGCACGACAAATTTTAGCGCATAACCGGCAAATTTCTTTAGTAAAGGATGAGCCCCGTGCCATCATCTCTATAGCAAGGGCACAGATTGCTATACAATCACGATCCAGGGTAATACAATGAGCTAGGTCTTTACAGTTGTCCTCTTTGCTGCAGGCCGATGCGCAATTCTCACATACAACCATACATTCCTGGCAAGATTTTATACAAGCTTCATACTGTTGGTGGGACATATTATTCTCCTTTTGATTGATCACTACCATACCATTGAGTCCGCCATGTTTTTAATTGCTCGATTTCTTTTTGTTGTGCATTAATGATTTGCTGAGCCATGTCTTTAATTTCAGGATGTGTTGCCTTTTGTAATGCATCTTTTGCCATCATAATGGCAGCTTCGTGGTGAGATATCATCAAATCAATAAAGCGTTTATCGTATTCGTTATCTTTTTTTCCTAATTTATCCATCATCAGTTTATCCATTGCACTTTGACACTTTGCCATTGGGCCTCTCATGCAAGAACAACAATCTTTTGCCCAAAGTACACTGGGTACAACAAGCGAAAGCGTAAGACTGGTGATTATGAGTGATTTTTTAAACATAAGACTTCTCCTTGTCAGTATGAATGATTACGTGTTCCTTTTTAAATTATCAAGAAACTCAATAATTTTTATTACGTCTGCCTTGGTGAAGGGCTTACGAAAGACTCGCTCTTTCTTATTTTCTATTAATACATAATCTTCTTGTGAAGATAAACCCATAATAGGAATTTCATTGCTAATGAGTGAATTTTTCTTAATTTGATGTAACAAACTTCTTCTTTCATTAAGGGTTATATCAATTAATATTAGATCAAATAATTTAAAAGTTATGTATTCTATTGCAGATTCAAAATCCCAAGCTATATCTACATGATGTTCAAGATCCAAGAATTGTGAGCGAATAACAACTCGCGCTGCCAATGAAGATTCTACTATTAATAAAGAATAAGGGTTATGCATCGATTTTTAAGTTTTAAAGCGCATACTAACTATTTGTTTAATTATAGGGGGATGAGGTGATTTCGCAATAATAGTAATTTTTTATTTGGCCCATAGTTCCAAAAAATTCGATAAGCTGCTTACGTATTTCTCTTAGGTTTCAAATAGCCCACCACCTTTGTGGGAATACAATAATGTGGGAAAACATAAAAGTGGTTATAGTTATGAGTTTCTTCCCTTTTGATGACTTATGTTTGAGATAGATAACGTACCTTATC
>NZ_RZGS01000048.1 GCF_003989745.1 Legionella septentrionalis | reverse complement strand
GCATCATCATACTATCAAAGCTCCTATCGTGGGAGAGGGGGTAGATCGAAGTGAAATAGAAAAATTTGTGCTCAATTTAAGATGAAATCTTGGCTAAAAAACTTTAGGGACGTTGCCTAGTTTCTTTAGGGCCGCAGATATAAACCCGTGTATTTATAGGATCAGTCAAGTAAAGCAACACGTGCTCGAAAATACTGGCTTGCGGATATTTTTGAATAATCAAATGGCGCTGCGTGCACTCCTCTTCACTGCTGTGAAGGAGCAGGTGCCTGTGTTATTTCAGGCCACTTGGGCCAGGATGCAAGAACTGCTTTAAGTACTTGTGCATGATTATATTGCGTATCTTTTGCAGCATAAAATAGTGAGATTTCCGAGTTGCCTGCTTGTTTCAAAATACTTTCCAGCAATTCAGGCTTTTTTTTGAGTTCATCGATGTAGTGTTTTGCAAATTCTTCCCACTTGGCGGGATCATGATTAAACCATTTTCTAAGTTTAGGGCTGGGGGCGATATCTTTTATCCAGTCATCGAAAGAAAGCTCGTTTTTTTTCAATCCGCGTGGCCATAATCTGTCTACTAATAGCCATAGTCCGTGCTTTGCAGCAGGTGGCTCATAGACCCTGTATAATTGAATGTTCTTATGATTTTTTTTCATGATAGACTCGAAATGATTTAAATTGCTAAATGTTTCTGTGCAAGCAGCAGGGCAAACATCCCTTGTTTTGGTTTGCCGGTTGCATCCAGTTTATGCAATTGTCCTGGTTTTTCATGATATTCAAGAATGGACCAACCGCTATCTTGATAAAAATGATATAGCTCTTTTGGCTCCGGCAGGTAGGTAAAGCTATGTGGGTATGAATAGGGCTCTGCCTGCACTGGAAAAACGAAAAAATTCATCCCGCCCGCTGCCGTATATTGTTGCAGTTGCGTTAGTAATGGCTTAATGCGTGTTTTATCTAAAAATTGCAAGGTCACTGTGCAGTAAATAAAATCAAACACTGCATCAAGACTTGGAAGAGGGAAATTTAAATCATGAAGTTTGAGCTTTATAGCTGATAATTGTTCTTTTTCAGCAATAGACTGGATATTTTGTATAGCATGTTTATTGTTATCAAGGCCGGTGACGTGGTGTCCTGCCATTGCAAAATACAAAGGGTTGCGCCCAGAACCGCACCCAACATCCAAAATCGTCATTTGTTTTTTATTTTGCAGATAGGTTTGCTGTACATATCTTAAATCATGATGAAGAGGAGCTAGTCCGTATTTTTTTTCGAAGTATCGATGCGGTTGACAGTAAAACGTAAGCGTTGCATCCAATTCAGGGCCTTTCGGAAGAAGCTTGTGCCAGCATGCAGGTGGCACAAGCAGCGTGGGGTGTGCTTCATGCAAAGAGCGGCGCGATAGTTCCTTACCATTCCCATCCAAAAAAATAAAATCAACCTCGCCTTTTTTTAATTCCAAATAACCCCACGTGCCTTCTTTAGTACTGTGTTTGTTTAGAAAAAATTGCAGATTTTTCTCATTATTGAGTTCTATTTTTTTGTAGGGACATAAGTTTTTTATTAAATTTTCATAATTATTCATATAAATCAGCATCTTATGTTATGAGGTTGGTAAGGCAGCATGCAAAGACATATTTTGCAGCTGCATCATTGTAATTAAGTATACGGTGATGATTTGCAAAGTTCGAATTTAACTAGAGGCGCATTGCGGCATATTTGTTTACATAACTTGTAAGGAGTAAAAGTTCAATATGGTTAAACCCATTTTAAAATCCAATTTTTTTATTCTTACTGGCGGTCCGGGTTCTGGCAAAACTTCTGTCTTGGATCAATTAGGGCAGCATCAATTTAAGATCACTGCGGAAGCAGCACGTTCTATTATCAAGGATCAGCAGGTAATAGGTGGTAATGCCCTGCATACGGGTGACCGCGATGCATTTCTTGCTTTAATGCTCACGCATGCCATTCGGGATTTTCAAAAGATGCAAGACGAAGAAACTGCTGTATTTTTTGATCGCGGCATCCCGGATTTATATGCTTATGCTAAGGCTTTCTGCAAGAAAGAAGATCTCATCGTCAATGAAGCCATATCTCAATTTAGATATAATAAAACCGTTTTTATTTTTCCTCCCTGGTGGGATATTTATGAAAATGATGCAGAGCGCCAGCAGGATTTTGCTGAAAGTTTAGAAACTTATCGAGCTCTAAGAGAGGCTTATGCTCATTGGCAGTATGAGTTGGTGGAGGTGCCAAAAATGTCAGTTGAAGATAGAGCCGTTTTCATTTTAAAAACACTAAAGCTTCTTTAGCTTGGGCGCATGGATTGCAGGGAGGGCACAGCCTCTTTAAGATTTTGCTGGTCATGTTGCTGATAGGCTTTAACGTGGCTTTCGTATACCAGTGCTCCTGCCCCTGATTGTTTGCAAAGTTTGGAATCCTGAGTCAGTTTTTCCAAGTCTTGCTTGGTTAAATAAACTGAGCCGTTTTGCGCAGTTTTACTCACCCCAGCCCCAAAAGTGTGGCTGTGAATTCCATGTTCCTTATGTAATTTTTGACAAAAAGCTTCTGCTTCTTTTTGTGAAGCAAAAGTAACCTTGATTGCATGATTATCATGGCCTTGCGTACCAGCGCGGCTGTTCTCTACTGCTTTAACATTCACCTGGGTATTAAAATCATTCATGACGTTTTTTACGGCGTATTGCGGGATAATTTCAGCAGCTTCATTTTTATACTGATTTGAATTACTGCGTATATACGCATCCAGAATAGTGTGTTCTCTATCCAGTAAAGGTACCTTTCCCTTCCTGAGTGTAGTTTCAAGCTCAACTCTGGAAGGGAGATTTTTAACAACTTCATCAAATTCAAAAGCATGAAATCTATTGGACGGGAGCTCGGACATCGACGGCATTGCATTTGGAATAACCCAATTTTTACTCGTAGGTGAAAGCAAGGGAGCCAAGGCATTGTGAGATAAGTCCTGGTTTTGCTGAATAGAGCGATAAGCTTGGGCCGGGTTTGGGATTGCAGGCGTACCACCTTGCTGGGCAAGTAGTTTATTTCCTTCTTCCAAGATAATAACACCTAACATATTTTGTCCTTTACCGTTATCCCCGGAAGCCCAATTTACATCATAGCGGCTCACTTCTACCGGCATAATTCCATTTTTCGCACACTCAATTGCTTTTTCACGCAATTCAGGGTTTTGAGCCAGCTTCAGTTGCACCACCGTTCTCATAAAATCAAGTGTTTTTCTCTCGCCGTTTGGATTATGGACTGCATGATAATCAGCACCGCAAAGTTTATCGAAACTTTGTTTATCGGACACATTAAGACCGTGTTTACGGAGTTCGGGTAAATAAGCTCTTACCAAAGGGTCATAATCGTCGCGCGGCATAAAGACTTTATTGGTAGATTCAATCTCTTTCACCATCTTCGTCAGAGTGGCTTGTGCCGGATGATTTTGGCCTAACTGCTCTTTTAAATAAATGATTTTTTGCGCATGGAAGGCATGTTCTGAGGATGGCCAATGCAGCGTTGTATTTTTTCCACCCAGTATAACCGTTTGATCAATAGGATGTTCCCCGGGTTCCGTAGTATTGGCAAAAGCACCATATGGTTCTATTTCAGGGTTTTTGAAGGGAGCAATTTTTACCCCATTACGCTGTAAATAAGGAATAGGCATATTGGCTTTGGAAAAAATTATTATAGTTTTAGATATAGCATATGTTTCATTGTTTGACCATTTTGAATATAAAATGACTTGCTTGCGTGATAAATATCTTTTTGTTGCTTTATGGTAGCCTGCAAGTATGAATTCACAGCGGATGGTAAAAGACAGACATTAAACAAATATAGTTTTTATGAGGGATTAGTTAGAATATCGTTCGATATATTTTTTATTATTTTAAAATGAGCATTGTTGAACCCATTTTATTAGGGTTGGTCTTAAGTGCAGATTCCTTCTCAGCCGCCATAGCCATGGGGCTTAAGCCTCATAAAACAAGAGATGCCTTTAAATTTGCTGCTTTATCAGGAGGGGCAGAGTTAATTGCTACTTTTGTAGGAGCCATTACGGGTGGGAAAATTATTTCCCAATTTAGCTCTATTGATCATTGGATTGCGTTTCTATTATTGCTGATGGTTTCCCTCCACATGGTTTACGAAGGTTTTATCGAATGGAAAAACAGACACAGCGACATTCCCACTATTAAATTCCATGGCTTTATCAAACTGTTAATCGTTGCAGTTGCAACCAGTTTGGATGCACTTGCTGTAGGAGTGAGTTTGGGAATTTCTAACAAACCACTATGGCCTTATTTAATTTCCATAGGCGGATGGGCATTTGCATCAACCATAGTTGGCATGCGCATAGCCAATAAGATACCAAAACGCTTATCAGCAATTTTTAATCTCATCGGGGCATGCATTATATTTATTCTAGCCGTGGAAATGTTGAATTTATAATAGGTGAGCCGCACGGTAGTTAATATGATGCTGTATTTATTCCTTTAGGCTTTTCTTGTAGATTCAAACTTTGCCAGTGTAATTTATTATGTTAAAACTTATTTATTTCAGGATGAACGCATGTCCCTAAGACGGCAAGTTGCAGTATGGCTAGATCCGGCCTTAAGGCTAGCGCCAGGCTTATCTGCCGTTAATAAGCTAATTGTCTCTATCATCATTTGTTCGCTGTTACTGGCTATCATTGAAACGGAACCTTCAGTTTACCAAGGCCATGAGTGGATATTTTTAGATTCCGAATGGGTATTTACCTTCTTTTTTACAATTGAATACTTGGCACGGGTTTGGGTGAGTATAGAAAACCCCAAATATAAAACCCGATTAGCCTATATGTTATCTCCAGCAGCTATTTTAGATCTTTTAACGGTATTATTAATTTTTCTTACCATCGTGGGCACTGAGGGATTTATCCTAAGATTAGCGAGGTTGTTTCGTATCTTAAGAATTGCAAAGTTAGGGCGCTATACCGTTGCCATGCAAAATATAGCCCATGCTGTTTACCTGAGGCGGTTTGAGTTGATAATCAGTTTCGCTATAGGATTATTTGCATTGGTTTTATCTTCCTCAATTTTATACATCATTGAAGGAGGGATACAGCCAGAGCATTTTGGAAGTATACCGAGAGCGATGTGGTGGGCGATCGCGACACTGACCACCGTCGGTTATGGTGATGTTTATCCTGTTACGCCTTTAGGCAAATTATTCGGTGCAATTACCGCCATTACAGGGATTGGTGTAATTGCCATGCCTACTGGTATATTGGCAGCATCTTTTAGCGATGCGATCCAGAATATTAGAAAGAATCATCGGGAGGAGGAGTAGAGGACATTTCTCAGCAAGTTATTACCTGTGCCATACAAAATGGCTACAGCCGGGCTAGCCTAATTAAAATCTAATCGCGTGCAACGTTCATGTAACAATTGAAGATATTTTTCTTGCATTGGTCGAGATAAATAGCTGAAACCAATCAGTTGGCGCCACCGCGGTATTGCTTGCCTGAATTCATGTAAGATTTCATCAATAATTTTGGGGTTTAATGCGAGTTGTTCAACGGCAAAATATTTAAAAAAATCATGTTTCGTTAAATTATTTTTTCTGCCTCTTAAAGGCAAAGCTATTTCTTCTTTTGGTTTTTTTTGGACAATAGTTGAGTTAAGTAAGTCATATGCAGGTGATAGAGAAATTTTTTTATCCTTTGTAATCAGGGAAAAATTTTTTAAATGCATGTCTTCATTGCCGATTAAGAAGTTAAATAGAGTTAATTTGAATAATTTCACGAATTCAATCTTCGGGAAAGTGCAAAATTCTTTTATTACAATGATCACTTTTTCCATAGAGCTTTTGTATTTTGTATGGCGATCTTCGCCTGATAGCTGTGCAAAATCTTCTACTGCTAATTTTTTATTATGGCCGATGCGGTCAAATCGTTTAATGAAGTAAGTCATACTGTTGTCTTTGGAATACACTAAACCATGGACTGGCACTTCAAGGCCAACGGTTTTTGCAAGGCACATAGTAATGGCTTCATTTTCTGGCAATTCTGCATAAATTTCACTTTGTGGTTTTAAAATATAATGACCATTTTGATCAACGATTTCAAAACAACCTGCCTTGACTTTTAATTGTGCACTTAATTTTTTTTGTACACCTTGAATTGACATTTTTCCTACACGATCGAGTGCTTCTTGCCTTTGTTCCCCAGCACTTAATTCTAATGGATTAAGTTTTTTTAATTGAGGCGAAAGCAAGCGTAATCCACGTTGTGAATAGTTTTCCTGATCGCTTATGATGTCATAGGTAATAAGACAGCGTTTCATTCTAATTCCTCAATAGTCACTGAGCCTATGACGTCATGGCCAACTGTTATCAATTGTCCAAGGTAATCATTTCTATCGATTTTATATTTTCGTAATAGCGCTTCAAGCAGAATACCCTCTGGTAATAAGCCTTCAAAGAATGGAGGAAATTTATCGAAATCGTAAACCGTGTTTGTTAATGGCATGGTAAGAGAAACTGGCGCTCCGTGATAATCATCAAAATAAATAAATTGATATTTCCCACCGTTTAATTCTTTTAATATCCCAGCCTTCATCCCATTAACCAATACGCTTGCTTTTCTCATATATTATTATCCGTTGTTGCTGGAAAAGGCGTTTCAAATTTTACGCGGATATTCAAAACATCGAGTATTTTTAATAATGTATTTAATTGTATGGTTTCTTTACCTTTTTCAACATCGAATATAACGGTTTTGCCTACACCAGCCAGTTTGGCGAGTTCTCGTTGCGATAACCCACTTTGTTTGCGGTAATAATAGATCATCTTTGCGATCTCACCGGGAGCCATATTACATCCTAAAATACATTTATTACTGTTATAGCAGTAATAACAGTGAAATTAAAGGGAAAAAAGTTATTTTATAGTTAAAATCGAAGTTATTTTACTGTTATGGCGGTAATTAATTATATTTTTTGAAGAAATCAGGTATTTAAATAGCTTAAAAAAACTAAATTACTGCTAAAGCAGTAATTTATATTTGATTTTGTAATTGTCGGTTTATTGACAAGCACTGGTAAAGAGATCTAAATAATAATTTTTTCCTCAATTAGCAACCCACAACCAAAAGGGACTTTTCCGGCTGTGTTGGAGGCAATCCATCATTTATTTTCTCATCAAAATGCATCTAAAGTTTTAGGTTTATTAGTGCAATTTAGGGCAGATTTTAATTGCACTTTATTACCCCAAATGAAGAGTCACCTGCACAGTTAATTCCCAGAATATAACAGTTCCGCTTTTCTTTCCCGTAGAGCAGAGCATAATTAAATTTATTTGCTCTTTTGGGTGTTTTGAAATGTATCACGAAACAGGAAGCATCATTTTCTCTCCCTCTGATCTGACTTTGTTCATTCAAAGTCCATTTGCCTCTTGGCTGGAGCATTTGCTAATCACTAATCCTGAATTAGCCCCAAATCCTGATGAAGATGATCCACTTCTGGCAGTATTAAAAAAAGAAGGTGAAACACATGAGCTTGAAAAATTGCTACTGTTTGAAGAGCAGGGATTTAATATAGTCAGATTGACTGCCAATCACACGGTAGAGGATGCAATTAAAGCCATGTATTCAGGCGCTGATGTAATATATCAGGCACCCTTGGCAATATTACCCTTTAAAGGCCGGGCTGATTTTTTGATTAAGAAAGAAGGTAAGAGTAAGCTGGGTGACTTTTATTATGAAGTTTGGGATACCAAACTTGCACGCAGGGTTAAAGTATCATTTATCGTACAGCTTTGCTGTTACGCGGAAATGCTAGCGCAAATTCAAGGCAGAAAACCTGATAATATCGTGGTCTCTATAGGTACGGGCGAAGAACTACACCTGCGAACTAATGATTATTTTTACTACTATCTAATTAACAAAAGACGATTCCTACAATTTCATACCGAGTTTGATGTTCACAAAAGGCCTGACCTTCTTACTTCTTCCAGCTATGGGAAATGGAGCAATTATGCTAAAAAATTGCAAAAAAAATTAGACCATTTAACTTTAGTTGCGAATATAAAACGTACGCAAATAAAAAAATTATATAAAAATGGCATAACCACCACTAAAGAATTAATAGCAGCAGAAGACAAACCAATAAGAGGTATAAGCCAGGATGTATTGCAAAAGCTCATTGCCCAAGCAAGGATTCAACGTGAAAGTCAGGGCAAAATAATACCCCTCTATCAAATTCTATCTCATGAAGAAGGGAGCAAAACCGGGCTTGCTCTTTTGCCACCGTCCTCTCTTAACGATGTTTTTTTTGATATTGAAGGCGACCCATTATTTGAAGGGGGATTAGAGTATCTGTGGGGTGCTACCTACATTGATGAGCATGGGGCTCGCCAATATAAAGATCTTTGGGCGCACCATCCAGAAGATGAAAAAAAGAGCTGTGAGGAATTTATTCATTGGGTTTATCAACGTTGGTTAAATGATCCCGGCATGCATATCTATCATTACGGGCCTTATGAAGTAAGTGTTTGCCGTCGCCTGATGGGACGTTATGGAGTCTGTGAACATAAAATAGATCAGTTATTGCGTAACGAAGTCTTTGTTGATTTGTATAAAATCGTGAAAACAGCTCTACTCATTGGAGAGCCTCGCTACTCTATCAAGAATGTTGAACACATTTACCGCGCTCAACGTGAAACAAAGGTAGCTAGTGGAAGCGATTCTGTAGCGGTTTACGAACATTGGCGCGAGAACCCAGACGGGGAAAATTGGCAAACATCGCAAATTCTCAAATCAATTCGTGACTACAATATGGATGATTGTAATTCGACCCAAGAATTGGCAGGATGGTTAAGAGAAAGACAAAAAGAAGCAGGCATTTCATATCTGGGTAAAACCGAAATAGTGGAACTTGAAGCTAAAGAAGAAGCTGCTGCTGTAATTGCTTTGAGAAACCGCCTATTAAAAAAATCAGAAGATTTGTACCTCAGTAAGGAAATTGAAGAAGCCGCTATGGCAAGACTTTTTGCCTGGTGCCTTGAGTTCCACCGTCGGGAAACTAAACCTGCCTCTTGGAAGATTTTTGATCGCTTGGATAAAAGTGAAGAAGAGCTTTTTGACGATATCGATTGTCTGGCTTTTTGTAAACGTACCGAAACCGAACCCTATTTGCCTAGCAAACGTTCACGTTTGTATGTTTTTGAATATGTATTTGACGCCAATCAAGAGTTTAAAGGGAAAGCCGAACACTACAGAGTTCTGGGTAAAGAAACGGAAGATGGTAAAAACTTGAAAGTAACTTTATATAAAGAAGGGAGTAATTTAAAGGAAGGTTTAATCGCTTTGAAAATGAAGGAAGAAATTAGGGAGCCTATTACATTAATCCCGGATGAGTATGTCAATCCAGACCCTATTCCGCAAGCCATTTACAGACAAGCGCTTCGATTTGAAAAAAAAGACTTACATAACAGCGCAATTTATGATTTTTTAAAACGCGATTTTCCTAGGATTAGAAACCTCATTAAAGGTTATGCTATTGCTCCTAGTCATGATCCTAAAGAGCGGCTAGAAGAAATCATTGAGGTAGTAAAAAATTTAGACAATAGTTATCTTCCCATACAAGGCCCGCCGGGGTCAGGTAAAACCTATACCGCAAAACACATTATTGCTGAGTTAGTTCGATTAGGAAAAAAAGTAGGCATTACTTCAAACAGCCACAAAGCTATCAATCATTTATTGTGTTGTACCGTGGAGTATTGTTTGGAGAACAGTATAAAGGGGTACTTTGCCTGTGCGGGTGATAAAGATGAAAAGGTACAAGAACTCTCAATAGAAGTTATTGAAAATAAGGAAATTACTGAACGCATACAACCTGCATGCGTTATTGGTACAACGGCATGGGGTTTTTCGAGAATTGAATTAGCAGATGCTTTTGATTATCTTTTTATTGATGAAGCAGGGCAGGTAAGTGTGGCCAATTTTATTGCAATGAGCCAGTCTACTAAAAACATTATTTTAATGGGTGATCAAATGCAATTGGCGCAACCGTGCCAAGGTAGTCACCCAGAAGAAAGCGGCTATTCTATTCTTGATTATCTTTTATACCATACGCCTGCAATTCCTGAAAATCGTGGGATCTTTCTAGGTACTACTTATCGCATGCACCCTAAGATTAATGAATTTATCAGCGAAGCCATTTACGAAAGTAAGTTGGAAGCAGCGCCTGGAAATGCCAAACGCTGCATCAAAGTGCCTGCTAATTACCAGGGTATATTAAATGTAGACGCTGGAATAATTGCGGTTCCGGTAATGCATGATGGAAATCTGCAGGCGAGCGATGAGGAAGTTGCGCGGATTCACTTTCTAGCTCATGAATTAATAAACAGGGAATACACGGATAATGCTGTCAAACGAAGCATTACTTGGGATGACATGTTATTTGTGGCTCCCTATAACCACCAGGTCAATAAATTACAGCAATCTCTGGGTCCACAAGCCAAAGTAGGGAGTGTAGATAAATTTCAGGGACAAGAAGCGCCTATCGTTTTTTTAAGCATGTGTGCAAGCAATGCAAACGAATCTCCACGAGGAGTCACTTTTTTATTTAATAAAAATCGCATAAACGTTGCAATTTCTCGAGCCAAGTGCTTGGCAATTGTAGTTTACAGTCCCACGCTTTTGGAGACAGAAGCAAAAAATATAGAACAAATGGAAATGATTAATCTTTTTTATAAGCTAATAAGCCGCCAAAAAGAGAGTCTTAATTGAAAGATTTGCAAGCAGGAATGTACGCTTGCCTACTCCTGGACAAATTACCGCTAATAAAGAATTGGGCAAATATTGGCGCATAGCATCGTCCATATGGTGCATAACGCCTTTTATCTTATTTTGTTATCCCTAGATTTTATATTCCTCATCAAGTGCCATATCTACGGTTGGGTATGTGAATTTAAATTTAAGCTCGGTTAGGCGTTTAGGGATGACTTTTTGTCCTCTGAGTAATAAATACTCGCCCATTTCACCGAACAAAGCCTGAATAAGCCAATCCGGCATTCTAATGAGTAGCGGTCTTTTAAGTACTCTTGCAAGTGCTTTCGCAAATTCTTTTTGTGCTATGGGATAGGGCGCAGTCATATTGACCGCACCGGTTACATCTGGATGCTCAATCAGAAAATCAATTGCATTAACCAAATCCGTGTAATGAATCCACGATAGCATTTGCTCACCATTCCCTACAACGCTCCCTAAGCCTAAACGAAATGGCAGCTCTAATTTTTTAAGCATCCCTGCCCCTTGCTTTAACACAACGCCAAATCGTAAGGTCGTTACTGGGATGCCGGCCTCAACAGCAGTCCCAAGAGATTGTTCCCAAAGAAGTCCTATATGTTGTAAAAAATTGTCAGAAGATGATGGGAGAAGAGTCTCCTCATCAAAGGACTCCAGACTGTATTTTTGTGCCCCATAAATTCCAATCGCATTGGCACAATAAAAACGAGGTTTGGCATGATGGTTGATTAACCATGCAATAAGTTGCTGGTTAGTTAAAGTACGCGATTCAACGAGTTCTTTTTTTACAGTTGGGTTCCACCGTTTAGCTCCAATATTAGAGCCTGATAAATTGACAACGAGGTCGTATTGGGTAGCATCGTGATTATTTAAGTTTTTCCAAATTAATTTATTAATATCGTTTGAAAATATATGCTCTAATTTATCCAGGCTGCGGCCCAGCACGGTAATATTGTGATTTTTTGACAAATGATTGACGAGTGCCGTACCAATTAACCCAGAAGCCCCTGCAATTAGGATATCCATGTTCATCCCTTTAATTCTTTAATGCAATATTTACCTTGAAATAAGCAGCAAATATCAGCCAAAGCACGGAGGGAATTAATCACCAGGCAATTTGTTTAGGTGCTTTTAGCTTCTACGATTAAAATTTATTTGAATAGGGTTAGATAATAAGCCAAATGGTATTTACTGTTAACCAATTTGTTATTATCGAGAGTTTGGTGAGGCTCCTTAACATTCTTTAACTTCTAAAAAATTAATTATTTATAAAAATTAAAGATAAACTACTGGCGGTTCTATTACAGGTAACGGAGTTAAAGCAACAAAATTCAGGATATAAATGAATAAATTTGTGACTCTTTTTTCAGGTCCAGATAATAAGTCTTATTTTAAAGACGAAGATCCAGGCATAGGAAGTGAAGAACCCTTAGGTTCATATTCAAAAAAATTTCCAGCTGCTGGCATGAAATTTAGAATATTTAAAGCTGGCAATAGATTTGATTGGCATAATGCACCTCAGCCTCAATTTATTATTTACTTAGAAGGTGAGGTAGAAGTTGAGGCTAGTGGTGGAGAAAAGCGTGTATTTAGACCTGGTGATGTATTATTTGCTAACGATTTAAAAGGAGCTGGGCATATTACAACAACTCTTACTGATGGTCGTTCAATAATCGTTATGACGCAAGACGAAGAAAAAGATGAAACATGGAAACAGCCATTATCCTTCAATCTAAACGGTACGACGATTTGAACTCCCTGATTCATGAAATTCTGTTAGGGTAATCCCCCCATTTTTAACGTCAGTTAAAAATGGGGGGATTACCATTTAGGCTGATAGCGGTAACAGGTTTCACTGATTCCGAACAGGACAATCGTATAGAAATGGGCTTATCCTTATCCGCCTTTTGCGCCATCTCCCTCCGGCGCGACGGTGTTATCACTTTTTTTCGATGGCCTCTTTGAGTCTCTCTGCTTTCAGCCGTTCTTCCGCGTACATCTTTTTCAGACGTCTGTTTTTATCTTCCAGCTCTTTTAAACGCGACATCATGGACGCATCCATCCCAGCAAATTTAGCGCGCCATTTGTAAAATGTGGCGGTGCTGATGACATGTTCACGGCAAAGTTCTGTGACAGGACTTCCATTTTCAGCCTGTTTTAATATCGACAATATTTGACTGTCTGTGAATTTCGATCTTTTCATGCAGAATCTCCTCTGACCTGGATTATGAGAAAATTCTACTTTTTGACACCAGTTAATTTGTTGGGGGATTACCGAGGTACTCCGACTTCCTGTCGCTTATTTTTATGCTGATTCTGATGATTGGCTGATCTCATTAAAGGTTATAATTTGTTAAGTAAGAAACGACAAAAAATTATCATTTCTATTTTGAATGAGCATAAAACTATCTAGGTCAGAGGTTTGATCCTAATTTTTTAGCCGAATGAAAGATCACTAAGAAAATTTTGTGAGAATTTAAATATTCTAATTTAAACCCTCACGAACGCAAATATTTAATTCTGCTGTAAGTGTAAACCTCCCCTTATTAGTGCCAACCTAAACTAGAGTTTTCCGACTTATTTTTAATCAACTTGTAATCAAATGGTGACAAGTCTCCCAGTGATTCATGCGGTCTTTCTTCGTTATATTC
>NZ_RZGS01000047.1 GCF_003989745.1 Legionella septentrionalis | reverse complement strand
AATATAACGAAGAAAGACCGCATGAATCACTGGGAGACTTGTCACCATTTGATTACAAGTTGATTAAAAATAAGTCGGAAAACTCTAGTTTAGGTTGGCACTAATAAGGGGAGGTTTACAAATAAGGGGAGGTTTACAAAACAGTTACACAATTTTTTTTACAGGCTCAAAAAACCGGTAACTGTCAGATCAAGTTTGAACTACTACACATAAGATATAAATTAGCCGCTTTATCGAGATATTGTTTTACTTGCTTCCAGTTGGGGCTAACTTGGTTTAATAGACGATAAAACTTAGCGCTATGATTATGTTCAGAATGGTGACATAGCTCGTAGAGTATCACGTAATCAATACATGCTATCGGTGCTTTAATGAGATGAGTATTAAGCGTTATTTTTCCATCCACTGCACAGCTACCCCATCGGGAACGCATAGCTCTTAAATGGATAGATGGTCGTTCTTTTACCCAAGGTACTATAGATAAAAGTAGCTCTAATCTCTGGCTAAAAATGTCAAAAGCTTTTTGCTTATACCAATCTGTCAATAATTGCTGTCTATGTTTCGTTGACGTGGACTCAATAATTTGCAGCTGACCTCGGAGTAATTTAACTTGAGGCTTAACTCCAGGTGCATCGATCAACTTGAGTACATATTTTTTTCCCAGATAGTAATGACTTTCGCCGCTTATATATTGTCGAGGAGTAATATATTCTTGCTGAGATCTGAATATACGTAATTTGTTATACACCCATTTTGCGCGTTTATTTACAGCCACAATAATTTCATCATGAGTTGCGGATGGAGGTGCAAAAACAATAACCTGACAATCAGGTTTGACTTTAATTGTGATGCGATGGCCCTCTTGTCTTTTGGGTCGAAGCTCAAAAGGAATTTTATCTATCCCGAATGTAATATAGGATGTGTCTGTAGACATCGATTATCCTTAATCATATTGAAATTAAACCCACACGAACAATTTGAATAACTTGTTCAATAATGTTTTTTGCATGTTCCATTCCAAAACCTAAATCTTTGCACGCTTTGAAAATAATAGGTAATAATTTTTTTCGAATGTCTGCTTCTGTATTTTGTTGATTCAAGGAATGTTCCGCAATTGAAACATTAATTAGTTCATCCACAGTAAAGGCAAGATCAATCCATTTTTTTTGTTCTTCTTCTGTGAGAGTTGCAAAAGAAACAGGAAGTTGAAGCTTGAATACTCCATAATAAGCTTGCGCATGGTGATTATCAGAAAAATCTGCTGGAATTTCCTTTAGTTTTCTGTTCAGCACATCATGTTCAAATTCTTGAAGTAGTAAATATTGTTTTAATGGATGTTCAAATAGTTCGTCTGCCTCTTTTATGGCTATTTTTAAAAGTTCTGAAAATGTTTCTTGCGCATAGGGATCATCTCTTAAATCCTGTTCTATCATTTTAGCGATGCGTGTTTTTATGATATCTGTTTCGTTTCTTGTTTTTTCTTCATTCCATTCTTCAGGTCGCTCTTGACGTCCCATTTTGCCAACTTCATATACACCTTCTGGCTCTTTAATTTGCACACCAACAACATGTTTATCCATGAGTTTTTTTACAAGATCGGCATATTTGTCATATATAATGATTTCACCTGCATCGAGTTTTGCAATTTGGCGCAGGCTGGTGAATTGTTTTAATGTCTCTTTATAGTGGGTACGTTGGGCATCAGTAATACTTGTATCATCAAAAAAGCTATCAGACTGTAAGGCAACTTTGAGGCAATTCGCAAATTCACTCAGTGCATCGTAGAAATCCTCTCTAACTTTCAGATTTGTATCGACGAGGTCTCCATCAATTTCTTGTATTTTGGGGATAAGTACTTGCCTTAGTTGTTCAAAATCGCCTTTGTTTTTAACTTCTTTGAAGATTTTCCATAATGCATCATAGAGCAGGGGAAGACGTTTATATTCACTAGACATTTGATGATATAGGCCATCAAGATCGGTAATGTCATAACCTTGTTGTGTTCTGGATGCTAAATCCTGATATTTGGCAATGGTGGTATCAAGCTCTTTAAGGATTCCTCTATAATCAATCAATAATCCAAATTTTTTCTTTTCATGCAATCGGTTAACACGAGCTATAGCCTGAATTAAATTATGCTCTTTTAGCTGCTTATCAATATAGAGCACCGTATTTCGCGGTTCATCAAAACCAGTAAGCAGCTTATCAACAACAATAATTATTTTTAAATCTTCATCATTGGCAAAACGCTCTATAACCTGTCGTGTGTATTCACGTTCATCTTGATTACCAACATTATCTTTCCACCATTTTGTTACTTCTGGAATTTTAGACTCATCGACTTCAGTATTTCCTTCTCTGGTATCAGGAGGTGACATCACAACAGCCGATTCAAATAACCCAACTTCATCTAAATATTTTTTGTAACGAATAGCGGACAGTTTACTGTCACAAGCAATTTGTCCTTTTAAACCCTCATCAATATTTTTTACAAAATGATGAGCTATATCTAGAGCAACAAGCTCAATTCGATTTTCAGAGCGGTAGATTTCGCCTTTTTTAGCATATTTCTTCTTTAAATCTACCCGTTGTTCATCAGAAAGTTCCTCAGTTATTCGTTCAAACCAAGAATCAATTGCCCGGTCATTGACCATGAGTTCAGGACGTCTTTCTTCGTATAAAAGCGGTGTCACCATTTTATCTTCTACTGCACGCTGCATGGTATAAGCGTGGATGATAGACCCAAATTTATTCGTTGTTTTATCTTCTTTAAGCAAGGGCGTACCTGTAAAGGCAATGAAGGCAGCATTAGGCAAAGCCTGTTTCATGCGAATATAATTTTCCCCACCTTGTGAGCGGTGGCCTTCGTCCACTAAAACGACAATATCACGACTTAAATTCTTGCATTGTGGCAGCTTGGCAGCGGTATTAAATTTTTGAATGAGAGAAAAAATAACACGTTCAGTGCCTTTGCTGATTTGCTCCGCCAGCCGCCTGCCGGATGTGGCTTTTGCATTTGAAAATTCTGTTTTTCCAGAAAACTCACCACCAGAATGAAAGGTATTAGATAGTTGTCTTTCCAGATCAACACGATCAGTGACTACAACGATGCGACATTGTTTCAAACTGTCATGCAAAATGAGTGCGCGCGATAAAAAGACCATCGTTAGCGATTTACCAGAGCCAGTCGTATGCCATATCACCCCACCTTCTCGCCCACCCTCCAGGTTAGGTGTATTAATCCGTTCAATCAATCGCTGAATACCAAAAAACTGTTGATAACGTGCAACGATTTTCCCTGCTTTCTTGTCAAACAACATGAAATAACGAGTCATATCGAGTAATCGTTGGGGTGATAATAAACTGATTAGCAGTTTATCCTGTCTTGTTACAGCTAATTGTCCCTGCGAAATGAGTTTTTCAAACCAAACTTTATCTGTTGCTCGCCGATGGTTAAAAAAAACGTCTACTTGTTGCGTGGTAAGGGCTAAATTTTTAATTTGATTAAATTGATTCTCGTCTATATCTTCATCTCGCCAAGTCGCCCAAAATTTTGCATCGGTGCCCTGTGTTCCATATAAGCCATCAACGCCATTAATAGATAATAAAAGTTGGCTATAGGCGAATAACTGAGGGATTTCGCCTAAACGCTGGTTACGTAGATGTTGTGATATCCCTTCCTCAATCGTTGGCCCTTTCTTCCCATCAGGACGTTTCGCCTCGATGATTGCGAGTGGTAAGCCATTAACGAAACAAACAATATCAGGGCAACGGGTTTGAACACCACCAGCACCCAAAACAGAATATTCTTCTGTAAATAGAAAACTATTATTTTGGATATCATGCCAATCAATCAGCGTAATAGTTGGATTTATTTTTTTACCACCAACAAACTCAGTGACAGTAATTCCATATAAAATGTGGTTATATATCCGTTCATTTGCTTTGGTTAATCCTTCATTTAATGCAGGTGTGCTAATCTCTGCAACAATCGCATCAATCGATTTATCAGAAAGCGGATACTCTTTTCCTGCATATATAAAGCGGCGTTTTCTTAACACATCATATAGTGCAGCTTTTAAGACTACCTCATTAGGTTTACCATCACGTAAAGCCAATGCTTGTTCTGGAGATAGGAAAGTCCAACCTAAATTGTTAAGAACAACAAGCGCAGGTATTTTTGCGCTGTATTCTTCTTGAAAACGAGGTAATTGGGTCATAGTTGCCCCTTATTTTTTAACCACTGCCTTCCTTTCTCTGTGATAGCGTAAGCTTGATTTGGATGATTTCGTACCTCTGGATGGGTATACGTTATCAAACCTTCTTCACACATAGGTACAAGTTGCTTCGTTTTTAAAGCACTCGCGTTTCTATTAAGAATAGTCGCTATTTGATCGGCAGAATACGAGTGATGCAGGCATAACTTCAAAATAACGGGCTTTATCTGGCGAGACTTTGGAGTCAATCGATCAATTTCCTCTCGCAAAGCATCAGGTAAGTGACTACTATTTGCACTGAGGTCACTACCATTTCGATTGAGGTCACTACTATTTGCCATGAGGTTACTATCATTTCTATTGAGCTCATCTCTATTTTGATGATCAGAAGGATGATAGCTCATCAGCAAATGGGTCGGTTTATAATAGGTATTACGTCCACTACCACCTTTTTCAATCAAATGGTATTGTTGCCAAAGACGACCAAGTACTTTGCTGGCTGCCAGCGTATCTAAGTCTGTAATTGCCCGCAGAGCACCATTATCGATGGCTCCCACCTCTCTAAGTAAGACCAACGCTTTGGCTTCATCAGAACTTAAATTCAAGTCTCTAAACTGCTTTAACCAAAGTAACTGCTCTTCATTCATCAGTTGATGGAGTAAAAAGGTTGCTTTAAAGTAGTTACTTTGTCTATTCGATAACAATATAGGCTTAGTTAAACCCGCATCGTTTAGCAAACGCTGCATTGTGCGAAATCCGGTTCCTTTCGTTTCTGCAAAATCCAAGTCATATAAAACATGAGAAAGGATAGGGTTTCTTAGCTCAGAACCCGTATCATCATATTCGTCCAAAGACTTCAAAGAATAACCCGCATTTCGGATCTCAAGTCGATTGCTATAGCGCACAACCATTGTTGGCTGATGGACATGATAATCTCGATGCATCACGGCATTAACAATCGCCTCGCGAATCACTTTTTGAGGTAAGAACGGCTGATCAGAACGTTGTAGCTGTCCTTCTTCTAAACGAAAATAGCGGGGCATATCATCTAAAATCACATTTTCAAGTTTAGGGATAAGAGTTAATAATGGTTCCCGCAGATCAAGAGAGTACTGAAAACGTTGTTCTGGATCTTCTACCCATTCAGTGCCAGCAACTCGAACATAATCTACCCGCACCGCGGGTAGTAATCCGCGTAAAGAAAGTGTTTTTCCAAATAAAAGTAACCCGGCAATATTGGGGGCATACTCGCCGCCATGTTTTTTAACAACACGTAGGGCACGTAGTAACCCTAGATCATCAGCTTGTAACTCTTCAGCATTAGGACGAACTTTTGCTCGTAGCTTTCGGTATAAGGAGATAGCATTTTCATCCAAATCATCGAAACTGGTATCCGGTAAAATAATTTGTTCATAGCTGATGCCAGCCTTTGCCATCAAAATAGGCTCTAGCTCTTTTTCAGTGCATTCATAATCACCATTTGCCCCACGTCGCCAAACGCCCGTTTTACGTTTATTGTGTTTGTCTTGTTTTCCAATAAAACGGCATGGTTTTGCATTAGGTTCAAGTTCATGTACAAAAACACCAATGACTGATTTACCATCAAATTTTTCGTGCTTACATTCAATACGTATGGGTTGTTCAAACTGTGTACGACAATTATTTTGCAGCTCGCCTAATAACTTGTCGATATTATCAACGCCACTAACCCAATGTGTATTATGTCCATCGTTTGGTTCATCAACACCAAGAAGCAGCCAGCCGCCTCCTAAACCGGGTTCGTTTGCAAAAGCACAAATAGTTTGCATCACCGAAGGCCCAATTTCACTGGCGCGTTTAGCTTCAATACGTTGATGCTCATCGAGTTGGATGAGTTCTTCAAATATTTCTCTTACATTCCAATGCATTCGTAATCTCTTTCAATTTTATTAATTGCACGCCAGTAATTTGTAATGATAATTTCATTTTTTATCTTTTGGAGGACATGGATCATTACCATAGCTATTTCCTCCATGTATTTTCCCATCTTCCCCATGAATCTTTGTATCCGACCTTTGATTTCGAGCTATATTTTCCGCAATCTCAATCGCTTCGGCTTGAGTTTTTGTAACCTTGGTGGCTTTGCTATTACCCTCACCTTTTACAGCCCATCCATTCGTATGCTTCACAACATGTTGATTTTTTCCTTTGCTCATAAAAACCTCCTTGTTAATTTATACCTGTACCCTTCGTTTTCCTGTTAATAATTGTTGCATTAAGGCTTTTTTCTCATTACAGAGTTTCTCTAATTGCATTTTTAAATTTTCACGTTGGATGTCAACAGTCGCAAGAAGAGCAGCAATTTTCCTCTGCTCTTCAAAAGAAGGAACGAACACTTTAATTTTTTGAAAACTCGCCTTGTTTAATATAGGAACTGCTGTTGTGCCAGCTAATGCAATTAATTCTTTTTTATGAAATTCCATCAAATAATAAAAATATTCGTTTGAATTCTCTGTATTAATTATGACTGCATTTATCTGTTGATTTGTTGCTAATGTAGTGGATGCTATAGCGTTTTTCCCAATAGAAGCTATGCAGGTTATCAATACACTTCCGGCGGGTAAGACTCTTGCTCTCAATGCTCCTTCTTGAGATAACTTGATGCGAGTGTCATTTATATATTTTGATTTGAAATCTTCGGCTGTTGCCCAGCAAATGGAATCGCCATAATTTTTCTTTATTGCTTTAGAAGGAGTATTTCCAGTAACAACATGACCAAAATCTGATACAGTTTTTATTTTCCAAGCTTCCTGAAATTCAGAAAATCGCTTTTTCCCCGTAAGTAACTGCTGTACTAACGCTTTTTTCTGTTGTTCGCTGTTGACTAATAATTTTTCGGTGGTGGTGATGGCTTTATCCCATGTTGATAGGATTTGGGTGATTTTTTTTTGTTCGATAAGCGGTGGAAGTGGAAATTTGTACTTAAAAAGTTCTTTTAAAGTAATAGAAACCTGGTTTGCATTCCCACGAATCAGTGTAGAAATGAAGTATATGAAACGGCTTTTTTTAACCATTAAATATAAATAGTCATTAATTATTACTGATTTTTTGGGAATTAGCTTCACTAAATTCTGATTCAGTAGACTTCCTTCAGTTTCTTTAGGAATTCGAACAGCTTTTCCAACCATTGAGTCTACGAGATGTGGGCGAGAACCCACGGTAGATAAGACAATATCACCCTCATGAACAATGAAAGCGGTTAGTTTAGCAGCAACTTCTTTGCTAACATAAATAGGGTTTTTCAAAGATATTGAGTTGCTTGTTGTATCCGATATCCGAATTATTTGTACACCATGAGACTGAAAATTTGATGAATCAAAAGCAAAACCTTTCTTATATGTTATGACGTCACCTAGGGAGACATTTATCCATTCTTTAGGAACCATAACCAAGCTCCTTCAAATAAGTTTCCATTTGAAGCTCAAGCTCAGCCAGTTCTTTTTTAAGGAGTAAGCGTTCAGCTCTAACCGCCATCAAGTCAATTTCTTCATCCTCTTCAAAGGTATCGACATAGCGAGGAATATTCAGATTGTAATCGTTCTCTTTGATTTCATCCGAGTTCGCTAGATAAGCATATTTATCAATAGATTGACGTTTTTTGTAGGTCTGAATGATTTTATCAATATTGGTTTGAGACAATTGATTTTGATTTTTGCCTGACTTAAATTCTTTAGAAGCATTAATAAAAAGTACTTTATCATCTGTTTTTTGCTTTTTAAAAATAAGAATAGCCGCAGGTATACCGGTACCATAAAAGAGTTTTTCAGGTAGACCAATCACAGTATCAAGTAAATTTTCTTCAATCAATTTTTGTCTGATTTTTCCTTCGCTGGATCCTCTAAATAAAACACCATGAGGCACAACCACGCCCATGCGACCTGTTTTAGGTTTAAGTGTCTCAATCATATGTAAAATAAACGCATAATCACCTTTGGTCTTGGGTGGTATACCTCGGCGAAAGCGTCCAAAATGATCATTTTCTGCTTCTTCATGACCCCATTTATCCAAGGAGAAAGGGGGATTGGCTGTGACAATATCAAACAGCATCAGATGTCCTTTGCTATCCAATAGCTTTGGATTTCTAATGGTATCGCCCCATTCAATTTTGTGATTGTCCTCACCATGTAAGAACATATTCATCTTGGCGAGCGACCATGTCGAACCTATAGCTTCTTGTCCAAAGAGCGCATAATTTTTTTGATTATGGTTTTCTCGAATCAGTCGACCACATTTCATTAATAAAGATCCTGAACCACAAGCAGGATCGCATATGCTGTCACCGGGTTGAGGATCAAGCAATGTTGCCATCAAACTGGATACTTCGGGAGGGGTATAAAATTCTCCAGCTTTCTGTCCACCACTTGCAGCAAAGTGTTTGATAAGATATTCGTAAGCATTGCCAATGATATCAAGTCCAGCGACACGAGAAGGTCTTAAGTTCAATTCAGGCTTGGCAAAATCTTCTAACAAATGTCTTAATATAGTGTTTTTCTGTTTTTCTTCGCCCAGCTTATCGGTATTAAAACTGATATCTTGGAAAACACTTTTAGCGTTATCGCGTAGTTTGGTTCCATTCGCTTCTTCTATAGCATGTAGACACAAGTCGATTCGTTCACCATTTCCGGGTTCATGGCGGCGTTCCCAAAGGTTTTTAAACATTGCTTGAAATTGATCTCTAACAGAACCATCTTCATTTTTAAGCATAATTTCAGGGATTACAAAACGCTCATTTTTCATCATTTCATGAATTAATTCCGGCTCATCGCCATATTGTTTTTGATATTCATCAAAATGATCTTGCCAAACATCAGAGATATATTTCAGGAAGAGCATGGTTAGAATAAAATCTTTATAGGTATCGGCACTAATCGTTCCACGAAAAGTATCGCACGCTGCCATCAGTGCTTTATTGATAGTATCTTGATTAACAGGATCGGCATTGATAGTTATAGTATTTAACGCATGGCTATTTAGCATGATGGAACATCCTCTTCATTCAATTGGGTTTGGCTGATTTCATTAAGCAGTGTTTGCATGAGCAACTCACCGTTAGCGATCATTTTGTATGCTAGCTGTTTTTCTTTGCTAATGGTTTTAGCTAATTCTATGATAGTTTTTTGTTGCTTCAATGTAGGTAAAATAATTGGTGTTGCTTCTAATACCTGTCTACGAATACTTGGCGTTGTACTACCTTCAGCATTACTGAGAAAATAGCGCTGTGCGATAGTTTGATTTAAAAACCAAGCTATATATTCTGGTAGAACATCAGGAACATTTAAACGAATTACAAAGAATTGAGGTGCTGCAATCGCAAGACGCTCTTTTAGCTCAGCATCTATTAATGCGGCGTAATTACGCTGGCCACGTGCGGCGAATAAAATATCCCCAGACTGAAGTGATATCTGATATTGGCGGCTAGGTACTATAGTCTCTATTACTGTGCTCCAGTTTACATTATATGTTTCATTAATGTCTTTCATTTGAACACAATAAACGCCTGAGTTTTTAAGTTCAGGAATTTTTCCGCGAAATGAATAGCCTGCGCTAATTGTTGATATGTTTATCAGATCCAAAATATTAGCATCCTTTGTAATGATGTTGATAATTATTGAGTACAAAGCAAATTTTGTCAAATTTATTTTGCATCAATGGCAAGGATGTAATAATATTCATCTTTAAAAGGAGTTTATTTTATGGCAGCAAGCATCCGCACTATAATCTCTACGCTAGAGCAATTGTCCTTGGAAGGGTATGTTTTCAGAGGACATGAAGATTTTAGGTATCAGTTAACACCCAGTGCTTTTAGAGAGCATTTGATTGCTCAAATGAAGATAGACTTTAATATTCCCCCAACGATCCTTGGTGAATGGTTCAATAGTAAAGAAATTAAAAAAACTATAGCATCATGGTATTCGTCCAATCCTATTCATTCGCAACATCCAGCAATACATTTATTAAAAGAATGGTGCCTTTATATAATGTGCTACAACCATTCTCTCCATCTTTTTGTTAAAAATACTCCCAATAACGTCTCTGAACAGGATGCTGCCAGCTTTTTATTACGTGACGCTGAGTATTGGAGGGAGGAAAAAACTTTTCAACAGATGTTCGAAAGATACCTGCCAACCATTATTAACCGTCTCAGTTTAAAGGATGGGGAGCTCATTCAACGAGCTAATCCCTATGAAGATCTGGCTGCTGTTGACGAGACATTGCCCCAACATTACGGGATCCCAACCGCAGCATTAGATTGGTCATATAATTTTCATGTGGCTATTCATTTTGCTTTAGGAAATGAATCAGAGCAAAACTCCAAATTTCTTGCTTTATACGCTCTTAAAATCCTTGATCCACAATCGCCAATTAAAATGCTTGATAGAAATATAAACATAGAAAACATTAGGGCAGAAAGACAAGAAGGTACTTTCAGCTATTTTCGCAATCCGTGTTCTTTCTTTTTGCAAAGCGGAACCCTCCCGTCAGTAAATTATTTTAATCAACGCTATAAAAACCAGCTGAACACCTGTAGATTTGAACTGAAGGAATTTTTGATTGAGCGAACGGAAAGCAACTTATGCTATCTTAATGAGTTGTTGAGAGAGAGGGGGATAAATCAGTCGTATCTTTTTCCGGAGATGATTGATCAAGCGGAACTCCTTTCTTAATTGGCGGCACCAAAACGGCACCATTTGAGGACAATTTCAGACAATGAAAGACAAGTTGATGCATTTTGGAGAAAGAGTGATGGCTCAGAATTGACGTGGTTTTTCATGGTCTTTGATAGTATTTCATGAAAATCTAAACAATAGTGGTAGCGGGTTCGATTCCCGCCGCCCCAATAACAGAGTCCTTCCCGGGGGCACTTTTCAACAGCATAAGACTCTAACCCATATTCTATAATTTCAAAGTTTTTAAACCAATAAACTCGTCTTTGAATAAGTTTTATTTTCTATGAAATTCTCTGTGATACCGTTAGATTTACTGAACCGCCACGTGCATGCAATTTCTTCTTTCCAGGCATCCAGTGTTTACCCAGGGTTTTTAACGCTTTGAAGCCACTATTTTTCAAGGAGCATTTCCATAAATTGCGGGATTAGCACCCTGCAACATTTTTTATCGAGCATTTTATTCATTAGAAGCTCATGAAGGTTTTGTTGCTCTGCCAAGTCCCTTTAACACCTCGAGTATGTTCATGAAAAACAGCGGTCTGTAGTCGCCACGTTGCACGTTGATACTTATTAATTCCAGGGAATTGTTGATTCCCATAACTCTTACAGCAATGGCAATAAGCTTATAGGCTTTGAAATATAAAACACTCCTTCTATGTCCTATAAGCTAGAGAATGGGTTTAATCTTGCATGTACGTGATGAATTTTTTGAAAACCATTTTTTCCAAGCAGGAATATCATACTCCCCATAGTTTTTGCCACTAATTCTTTTTAGAATCAAATAAGCCCACTCGTGGTTATTGGGTTGCTTCATTTGCAGAATTTTTAGTAAATTTTTCTCCCCTTTGTTAATAATAACAGTTCTGGACTTTGGGTTTAAAGATGCGGTAAATAGAAGTGATAAGGCTTTGTTTCTATCTGTTCCGTAAGGCGAATCTAATAGCTTCAAAAAAGGTTCCACATTGATGTGATTGATTTTTGATTTATGCATCGTTTCACTGATAACCCTAATCACGTCATTCCTGACATGAGGACTCTTGTCTTGCACATGTTTGGACAAACTAGAGATAATTTCCTCTGGGTTTTCAAGGTGGCCGACTAGGAGCGCTGCCGCGGCACGGCGCCTGGGATTTACATCATTTTTTAATGTATCTAATATATTGATTTTCTCTTTGTTTACTCCGAGATTAAAAATATTTAAATATGGTTTCAATTTGGGATGATTAAACCCGAAGATACAATGATACACTGGACATGAAGGATTCAAGTCGTCTAATTCTTTTAATGCCTCGAGCTTCCATCCCTGCTCAACATATTCTTCCATTTTTGCGACCAAATCATTTTGTTTTATATCCTTTGAAATTTCTTCGCTGACTTCTACGAATTTTAATCTCTCAGGGCTGGTTTTATCTATCACTTCAACCGTGGTGTATAAATTGTTGTTATTCACATAAGTAGTCGTGTGGAAGGCCACATATAAAAGCCCTTCTTTTTGCTTAATTTCTTGAATTAACTTTTTCTTTCTTTCCTCAAGTCTTGTGGCGTTAATACGATCTTCTTTTCCGGTAACATAAAAAGAATTCATCTGCTTAAGCGACTCTGTTTGTATTTCTATTATTGACTTTCTATACGCTTGTAGAATTTTTTCAGAGTGTATTTTGTCAGTACCATATACATCGACTATATGACTAGCATAATTCAACTTAGATATCACAAAGACTACCAATCCAAGAATTATTTTATTCATGCTAGAGCCTTTGTTTTTTTAATTCCATTTAAATAAACATGTTGCAACATTTGAGCCTTGGCAAGCTGGGCAACTTGATCCTCATAGTGACATAATTGCATGGGGTTAGGTGTGGGGTTCCATTGAAAACTACTACTCTTGTTCAATAGAAATTGCACAAAAATATCGAGCATTCTTACTTCAGGCAAGATGTCTTCGATCCATAAAAATTGTCCTTGTTCATTCACCTCAAGAAAATAAATTTCATCATCAGGAGTAGCGATAAAATCAAAGCAGCCAAATACGATTCCTAAATGCCTCATGAAATTTCTAATATTTGCTGCAAGTGCTGATGATAAGACGTAAGGTTCCAACTTTAACTCATGCGTCGCTGCAATACGCCAATCAGTCAAACTTTTTGGATTTTCCTGAGAGCGAATCTTCACGGCAACCAAGTAGTCTCCAAAACAAGTTACCCGCAGTTCGTATTGTTTATTAATTTGCTTTTGAAAAATTCCTGGTGTCATTTGCAGCATCTCGTCGCCGGGAAGATGATCTAAGCTCACTTTTCGCGTATAAGAAAATTTCAAAATATCATTTTCATACCAATTATGGGGGCAGAATGACTTATAAATTACTGTCTCATGGACCTTGATAAAGGTCTTAATCATTTCTGGAGAGTTGGAAATCAAGGTAGGAGGAATTTTTAAATTAAATTGAGGTGCTTGCTTTAATTGATATATCTTAGAGTTTGCATATTTAATGGATTCGCATGGATTAATCCACCACGCATTTGTACCTAAAATTAAAGGGATAGAATTATAAAAGGAAATGTTTTCTTTTCTAATACATTCTGCATCATTTTTATTTACATCATTTGGAATATAAGGTTTACGCGGTCTTCGCCACCAAACCACATCAAAGTGATCATCCATAAGCTTTTGTGAATGTTCATACTTTAAAACCCAGTCAAAATTTTCATTGGAAATAGAGATGCCATGCATTTGCAAGCTCGGGATATCTGCAGGAAACCAAAGATCACAAGAATGGCCAGCGCTTTCTATTGCCAGTTTTACTGATAGAGCATGAATGTCATCAGGCTCTGTTGCAATTAAGATTTTCATCAAACTATCCCTTTTACAAAGTAATTTTTTTGGATGTTATAAGGAATTTAATCACATCAAGCTGCACGCATAAGACGCGTGCAGCCTAGAGATTAGTCTGAGTTCGAATCGTAATTATGATCTTGACCGCCCATAGTAGTAAGATGAGTTCGGTAATTAGTGCCAAGGGATTGAGTACCACCAGATATCTGCTCTAACTCTTCTGGTGTAATCTCAGTTGCAAGGGTGAACGCCAACACACGTTGTAGTGAGGGTGTAATCTCCATTTTTATCTTCCTGTTTGTAATAACTTGCTATTTAACTTCCATATAGATGGACTGCATATGCAACCTCATCTGGACTTGTGATGTAACTTTAACTATTCCTGGCTAAAGAAAACTGATCCTACCTCGAAAAACCGGACACCCACTTTATGCAACCATGCCAAATTTGCTAGGGGTCTGAAACCCTAAAGTTGAATGGATGCGTTTGCGATTGTAAAACACCTCAATATAATCGA
>NZ_RZGS01000046.1 GCF_003989745.1 Legionella septentrionalis | reverse complement strand
ATCCCCCGACTTACCTGGTAAGCAATCTTTAATCCTGTTCCATTCATCATCTGTAAGCATAAAACCACCATGTCATTTCTATCGCAGATTATACACAATCATCAATGTCGACAGAACCTAGTTTAGGTTGGCACTAATAAGGGGAGGTTTACAAAATTATTTGATTTATTAAGTGATGAATACCAATTTAGCTTAGAGCCGTCCCCCCTTACTGTGGAAGCTTATCTTAAGCATCATGAGATGGCTAGGGAATTTACGCCTGAGCTCATCAATAAAATGTTGAGAAAATTAACATCACTCTTTATCCCTTTTGATGGTAGAAAAGTAGATGTAACGAGCATTGGTAAAGAGAGTGTCGATTCGGTTTCAGGAATAGCTAAGGAGCAAATCGAGAATATTATTCAGGATTATATGGCGAATACGCCCAAACATTCTCCCTTGTTAGCCAAAGAAAGTTTTTTTAAGTTTAAGACAGAGTTGGGTTCACCTATCCTTGCGGGACAACAAGAAATTGCCTTTGAAAATTTAAAATATACCTCGCAGTAATCGTAGTCTTAAGCTAATACACGTTCTGTCTTGCCGCTTATAGTGTTACAAATCAATTAATCGAGCGAATTGCGTCAAACTCTTTCTCTAAATCGGAATCATAAGCAGGATAAACTGCCTTGTCGGGTTTCTCCTCTCCTTTCGATTCATGCACGTCTTCTTGTTCTTTTCGCCGCGGCATTTGTTCATACGATTTTTTCTTGTCCATAAAATAACTCCATTATTTACTTGCCTATATTAATCATAGTGCAAAATTTGATTGGCATGCAGCACTTTATGACAAGTCCATTAGTACATTTTTCTTTTAATGACCTATAGTTATAAAACTATGGTTACTGAGATGCACAGTCAGACGCTTGAAAAAAACGACCCACAGGCAAAACAATGGCGAATGCTATTAGTTTATAATATGTATCGTCTGCTAAGCATTGGCGCATTATTTGGCTTTTTTTGGTTGGATCATTATAGCCACGCCGATGCAATTGTTTATCTAAGCGCTTTGGGTTGTTATTTTATTTTTGGCCTGCTCTTTTTATATGTATGGTATAAAAAATCGCTAAAGTTTGAGCAGCAAGTCGTCTATTCAGGCACTGTGGATGTCGTGGTCATGGTGCTTTTTATTCAAACGATTGGTTATATCCAGGCCGGTCTTGGCATCTTATTGAATGCCTTTATTGCTGTTTTGAGTATTTTGGTTCCCGGTCGTTTAGCGATTTTTTTTGCAGCCATCGCAAGCTGTATGTTGTTGGGAACGAGCCTTATTCAATATGGTACTGGCGTCCATGATGATTTACGACATTTTTTCTCCACGGGCATTTATGGGGCAAGCTTTTTTGCGACCGCTTTAACAGCCTGGTATCTTGCCAGTTGGGTAAAAAGCAGTGAGCAATTGGCCCAGGCGCGCGCCAAGGAACTTGCGAATGTACAACGGCTTAATGAATACATCGTCGAGCGTTTACAACATGGTGTTATTTATGTAGATCCCAATAAACAGGTCAAATTAATCAATACAGCTGCCCGCCGCTTTTTCAATTGGAGCGAAAATACCGGAAATCTCAAGTTACGTGATTTATCTTCCGCCCTGTATGATAAGTACTTGCAATTTTTGTCACATTCAAAAACAGCAGGGCAATCCGCCCAGACTACAATTGATAATCCCTATCTGCAAGTGCATTTTTTCCCGGCTTCTTATGGTAGCCAAACAGCTGTTTTGATGATTTTAAATGACATGACGCATATTGCTCAGCAAGCACAAGAATTAAAACTTGCTTCGCTGGGCCGTTTTTCTGCAAGCATAGCCCATGAGTTGCGCAATCCGCTCGGTGTAATCGCTCATGCGGTACAATTGTTAGGTGAAGAGAAAGAGTTAAGTGGAGAAGATCTACGGCTTAAGCAATTGATCATTAATAATTGCGATCGGATGAATCGCGTTATTAAAAACGTTTTGCAAATGTCCAGAAGACAGCAGGCTCAACCGGAAACAATTGAACTAAATTCATTTCTCAAGCAATTTAAACACGATTTTTGTCTTATTAATCCATGTAACCTTATACTTAAATCAAGCAAGGAAAAAAGAAAAACCGTTGTATTTGATAAAAGCCAACTGGAACAAGTGTTAATAATCTTATGTGACAATTCCATGCAGCACGGGCGTAACCAGGCTGGAGAAGTAGATATTACGCTGGAGATTAAAGATAAGACAAATAAGACTTTATTGCTGATTTCCGACACAGGACTGGGCATCCCCAAAAAAATACGCAATCATGTTTTTGAGCCATTTTTTAGCACAGTAAGAACAGGCTATGGGATGGGGTTGTTCATAGCAAAAGATTTATGCGAAATTAATCAAGCCAAGCTTGATTTTGTTGAATGCGAAATCGGATGCTGTTTTGCCATTAGTTTTAATCCAGATGATGAGATTCGCTTATGAATGCAAAAGTTCTCGTTATTGATGATGAGCCAGATATCCGTGAGTTATTATCGCTGACCTTGAAAAGGATGGGATTAGAATGCGATGTTGCTTCAAGCTTTACAGAAGGCATTAAGGCTATTGATAAAAATGAATATTTTTTAACGCTAACCGATATGCGGCTTCCCGATGGAGATGGTTATGAAATTGTTCGTTATATCCAGCAAAATAAACCCAAATTACCTGTAGCAGTCATCACGGCTTATGGAAATGTAGAGGGGGCTGTAAATACGTTGAAAGCAGGCGCGTTTGATTATGTATCAAAGCCCGTTGATTTGGCCATGTTAAAAACGTTAGTCGAAACAGCGCTACGTATGTACCATCGCCCGGAAACTCGGGATGAATTATTGCTCGGCGAAAGCGCTCCTATGCAAGCCTTGCGCGAAAGCATTTACAAGCTCTCACGAAGCCAAGCCCCTGTGTTTATTCAAGGTGAATCAGGCGTTGGAAAAGAATTGGTCGCGCGTTTAATCCATGCTTATGGCCCAAGAAGTGAAGCACCTTTTATTGCAGTGAATTGCGGGGCTATTCCGGCAGAGCTCATGGAATCGGAGTTTTTTGGGCATAAGCGCGGTAGTTTTACCGGAGCGTTTGCAGATAAAAAAGGATTATTCGAAGCAGCACAAGGGGGAACGCTTTTTCTCGATGAAATTGCCGAATTGCCTTTGGTGATGCAAGTCAAGTTGCTGCGAGCCATTCAGGAAAAAGCAATTAAACCCATTGGTGAATTGAACGAAATTCCTGTGGATATACGAATTTTAAGCGCCAGTAATAAAAATTTACTGGATGAAATTGCCGCGGACCGTTTCCGGCAGGAATTGTACTATCGAATTAATGTCATTGAATTGCATGTGCCCACCTTGCAGGAAAGAGCAGAAGACATTCCTCTACTGGCGAACAATATTTTGCAAAAATTAGCCAGGGAACAGGGTCGTGAACCGCCTCAATTATCAAAATCTGCGCTTGCAGCACTGCGAGGTTATTCTTTTCCGGGTAATGTACGGGAACTGGAAAATATTCTTGAGCGGGCGATGACATTAAGTAATGGCAATATTATAGAGCAGGTGGATTTGCACTTCCCGCAATCTGTTCCCGCTCAATCGGCGGCAGCAGGTTCTGAAAAAAAATTGGACTTAAACAGCACGCTGCTAGAGCATGAAAAAGAACTAATACTTGATGCGCTGGAGAAAACTCGCTGGAACCGCACGGCAGCAGCTCGGCTGTTAGGGATAAGTTTCCGTACTTTACGCTATCGCCTAAAAAAATTGGGGCTTGATTAATTATTGGGTGCGAAAAATTCATTAGGGCCTGCTGAAATTCACTTGCCGCCTGACCATAGCTGAAGCTGGGGTGGCAATTTATCAGGAACCTGTTAATAAGTTTGCAGGTTTCTCTACTCATAGAGAACAAGACATGGATTGGTATAGCGGTTGCTGAAATTACCAGCAAGATTTATATGGTTAGGAGTTATCCATCAATGCAGCGCGTCGCTAAAAACATTTCAAACATTGGCAATGGGAAATTAATTTAATTGAGAGAACTCAATCGAATGGCATGTCGTGTAAGAAGAGTTTCCTAATGATTTGACCTAATGGATGCCGCGAACAAGCCTCGGCATCCATTAGGTGAATTGTTAACAATCTTAATCCTTTTGCAAAAATCGTATTTCTTCCATTTTCGCGGTGATGCGTGCTTGCAGTAATGGATCGTGTTTTGCCATTTTTTTAGCCAAATGCAGCTGCGCCAAAGCGCCAGTTTTTCTACCCTGGAGCAATTCGCATTGTGCTTGGGTAAAATAAGCATAATCTTTGCGGTGAGATGCGGCTTGCGCTTGGGCGAGTTGCTGGCAAACGGGCAAATCCTGTTTGAATTGCCGGCTTGCTTTCAAAAGAATGCTGACCGCTTGTTCAGGTTTATTTGCAGCCATTAAGCCTTGGGCATAATTTACAATTGCTGCGTAATTATCTGGATAATTATTTTGTAGTTCATTTAATCTTTGCAGGGCTGAGTCGAACTGATGCAAACCAATTTCAGCCTGGGCTAGGGCGATGACTAAATACAAATTATCCGGATTCTGCTGCAGCAAGGGGAGCAATTTCTCCTGTGCTTGTTGATATTGATTTATGTTTAGAAACACCAGTGCACGGCCATACTGGCAGGCCGTATCATTATTATGTTTTCTACATTGGTTGGCATAATAATCCAGTAAATTTTTATAATCATTCGATACCGAAGCGCGTATTAATTCTTTAAATAAATGATAATCGAGGCTATTAGGATAAGTTTTTTTGACAATGTGCTGGCTGCGATTTTCCGCTTCCGCGATGCGGTCCTCATCTAAGGGATGGGTGCGTAAAATGGCGGGTACATTGGCTGTGTAATAATAACGGGATTGCATTTGCATTTTTTTAAAAAAACTGGCCATAGCACGCGGGTCCAAGCCAGATTTAATCAACATATTAATGCCGATACGATCAGCTTCTTTTTCATTTGAACGAGTAAAATTAATATTATCTTGGGCAATACCTGACAAGGAAGCCATCAGAGCGCCGCTTCCCAGTATGGGATTGACTACCCCTAAGGCGAAAGAAGCAAGAACAGATGCCAGCATGGGAATGCGCATTTGTTTTTGATGTTCCAGCATGCGATACAGGTGATGCAATCGTACGTGTGCCATTTCATGCGCCATAACCGCAGCCAATTCGCTTTCATTTTCCGTTGCCAGAATTAACTGCGAGTTCATGCCGATGTAGCCGCCTGGGCCGGCAAAAGCATTGATTTCGTTGGATTTAACGATAAAAAAATAGGGAACCGGTAATTGTGAGCTGCGGGCTAATCGTTTGGCCAGATGATTTATGTATTGGCTTGCCAAAGGATTGCGCAGCACGCTATTTGCTTGGTTGATTTGTTGTATAAATTCTTTTTCCAATTCATCCAGTTCGCGATTGGTATAAGCTGAATAAGCGTGTGCCGCAGTGCTATGCAGCTGCAATTCACAAATCAAAATAAGACATAAAATTGCTG
This sequence comes from Legionella septentrionalis, assembly GCF_003989745.1. Lineage (GTDB taxonomy): Bacteria > Pseudomonadota > Gammaproteobacteria > Legionellales > Legionellaceae > Legionella_A > Legionella_A septentrionalis. Next base: position 10,830 of record NZ_RZGS01000046.1, on the reverse strand, counting down.
CCATGCAGTTTAGTAAGCGCTTTTTAAAGCAGGATGTTGAATACTTGCTTTTTCGCAACAAATTCATGAGTCTACTCAAAAATTGAATAATTTGTTATCATATGTGCACTTTTCAAGGGTGATTGAACTATGCACAAACAGTTTTTACTCGCAGCTCTCGACCAAGCCTGGCTTGGGCGTGGGATTTGTGCACCCAATCCCAGCGTCGGTGCAATTGCAGTACAAAACGGAAAGATTATAGCACAAGCCTGGCATCAAGGAGCAGGAACTCCGCATGCTGAACAAGCTCTATTAGCCCGCCTTGAACCTGCTCTTCCGGGTATCACGTTGTATGTCACGTTAGAACCTTGCAATCATTGGGGCCGGACACCTCCTTGCGTAGAAGCCATTATTAAATATGGAATTCAAAAGGTTGTATATGCGTATTCTGATCCTAATCCCGTAGTCATTAACAATAATACTCCGGAATTATTGAGAAAGCAGGGTGTGGAAGTGGAGTATTTTCCTCTGCCTGAAATTGCTCTTTTTTATCAAAGTTATCAACGATGGACTTGTACTCACAAGCCTTTTGTGACATGTAAAATAGCCCAGACTCTGGACGGTAAAATTGCAGGTAAACAAGGTCAGCAGCTTTGGCTTTCCAACTCCCTATGTGCAGAGTTTACTCATAAAAAGCGGCAATGCAGTGATGTTATCCTGACTACTGCCCGCACCATTAATGAAGACAACCCGCGTTTAAACGTTCGTTTACCAGGTGTTCAGGCTGCAAAACATGTGGCAATCATCGACAGGCAAGGAGTTTTAAATCAGCATGCTAACGTCTTGCAAACAGCCAAACATTGCCACATTTATCATGATGAGCAAATTCAAATGTCAACGCGGCATAAGAATGCTTCTTATTACCCAATGCCGACTTTACATGGGGAAATGGATATGCAGGCCGTGATAAGTCATTTGGGACATCTGGGGTATCATGATGTTTGGGTTGAGGCTGGAGGAAAATTATTTACGTCCTTACATAAGTTAGGGCTGGTGGATCGAACTTATATTTATATCGTCCCTTTTCATTTGGGAACAAAGGCGGTTTCAGCTTATACGAGCGAGGAAGCTTTTAGACGAAATTGCGCGATAACATGGAAACCAATGGGCGATAATATGATAGTATGCCTGGATTGGGAAAAGGCTGCAGAGAAGGAGCAGGCATGTTTACAGGATTGATTGAAGTGCAAGGCGAAGTTCTTGCAAATGTGCAAGGAGAAATTGCTAATCGTTTATTGATAAAAGCAGAATTAGGCGGGTTAAAAACAGGAGAAAGCATTGCAATTAATGGCGTGTGTTTAACTTTATTGCCTGATACGAGCCAAGGGTTAGCATTTGACGTATCTCCTGAAACATTAAAATGCACTTCTTTGGGCAGCCTTAAGCAAGGTGATGCAGTAAATCTAGAGCGGGCTATGTTGGCCACTGCACGCTTTGGCGGCCATTATGTAAGCGGGCATGTAGATACCACTGTTACATTAAAAAATATTGCGCCGGTAGGGGATTATATTGAGATGATTTTAGGGGACTTTTTGGCGGAGGAGTGTAAATTTCTTTTACCTAAAGGCAGTATTACCCTGGAAGGAGTAAGTTTAACCATTAATGCAGTTAAGAATCATTGCGTCAGCGTTTTATTAGTGCCACACACTTTGGCTAAAACAACACTGGGAGCACGCCAACCCGGTGATCGTTTGAATGTTGAATTTGACTATATGACCCGCATTGTAGCGCATCAATTAAGCTTACTTGATTTGCCGGCTTTAACTGCTTAAAGTCCGCAAATGGCTTTGGCATTTTCTTAAAAAAGTGAATTGCATGGCCGGCAGTTTGGCAGTCAATCATTGTGTTGAATTTTTCAAGATTTAAGTTGAGAGCTTAGGCTCTTAGGGTTTTTAAGAGGTTATTATGACAAATCCTTTTACCACCATTGAGCATGCCATCGCAGAGCTTCAGAGGGGTGGTATGGTGATTCTGGTTGATGATGAAGATCGAGAGAATGAAGGCGATCTGGTTATTGCAGCCGAGCATGCTTCTGCAGAAGCGATTAATTTCATGTCCCGTTTCGGCCGTGGCTTGATTTGTTTGTCTATGGAGGGAAAACTGATCGATAAGCTTAATTTATCGATGATGGCCAATCATAATCGCTCACCATTTGGTACTGCTTTTACCGTCTCGATTGAAGCTGCAACTGGCGTATCCACCGGTATTTCTGCGCAAGACCGCGCCCGCACTATTCAGGTAGCCATTGATCCTGAAAGTGGCCCGAATGATATTATCTCGCCAGGACATATTTTTCCTCTGCGGGCACGGGATAAAGGGGTGCTTGAACGTGGGGGGCAGACGGAAGGAAGTGTGGATTTGATGAAGTTGGCCGGTTTAACACCAGCCGCCGTTATTTGTGAAGTCATTAATGATGATGGCACGATGAGCAGGCGAGATGATCTCCTGGCATTTTCACAACAGCATGCAATTCCAATGGCCACAATTAAAGACTTGATTGCTTATCGGATCCGTCATGAACGATTGGTGGAAGAAGTTGCTTCCAGCCGTATTCCCTTGCATAAATATGGGAATTTTACTATGGCGGTTTTTACCAATCAATTGGATAGTGCAGAACACTTTGCTTTGCTTAAAGACCCTGTAATTCCCAACCAAGTACCTTTAGTTCGTATTCATTCTGAATGCATTACCGGCGATGTTTTTGGTTCCTGCAAATGCGATTGCGGCTCACAACTGCATCAGTCCCTGGAGATGATTGCTAAGGAAGGAGGCGTACTTATTTATTTAAGACAAGAAGGCCGCGGTATTGGATTGGCCAATAAATTAAAAGCATATGCTCTACAGGAGCAGGGGCTGGATACGGTTGAAGCCAATTTAAAATTGGGGTTGCCTGTGGATAATCGTGACTATGCAATTGCTTTTCAAATTTTAAAATATTTGGGTATTGATGTGCTGCGGTTAATTACGAATAATCCTCAAAAAATTACTGCAATTAGCAATTTCGGCATCAAGGTTTGTGATCGTGTCCCCCTGTCGATAAAACCTACCCCTGAAAATCAACATTATTTAAAAACAAAAAAAGAGAAGCTTGGGCATTTACTTGCAATTGAATAGGAGCAGTTATGAATTACATCCAGGGAATTCCAAATGAAACTAATCGTTTCCCAATTGCAATTGTGATAAGCCATTTTAATTATGAAATCACACGGGAATTGTTGCAGGGGGCGATGAAGCAATTACAGCATTACGGGTTTACTGAGCAGGATATCACTGTGGTGGAGGTTCCAGGAGCAGTAGAAATTCCAATCGTTGCCAAGCGTTTAGCTAAAAAAAAGCAACATCAAGCCATTATTGCCTTAGGCGCGGTGATTCGCGGAGAAACCACGCATTATGATTATGTATGCCAACAGGTAAGCCAAGGTTGCCAAATGGTAGCTTTGGAGTTTGAAATCCCAGTGGTTTTTGGCGTTTTAACCACGGAAAATGAGGCGCAAGCATGGGATCGCCTGGGGGGAAAACATGGCCATAAAGGAATGGATGCTGTGGATTGTGCTTTATCCATGCAATCTGTTTTAGGACAATTGGCATAAAAATCGTAAAGATTTCAGATGATATCTATTGCAAGGATACACTTGGGTTATTACTTTGCGCCAAAAGGGTATGTTCTTTTCCTGACTTTTGCATGCGTTTAACACATCCATATCTGCCAATTATGCGGAAACCATCGTTAATTTTGGAAATTCTGTGTTATTTCTGTTCTTTATTTGATAAAATAAGCCCCCGTTTACATGCATCTATCAAATTAACCGCTTATCCGCGGCTTAGCATTGCAACGGGATTTCTATGACAAATTATATTTTCATCACGGGCGGGGTTGTGTCTTCGTTAGGCAAAGGCATTGCTGCTGCTTCTTTAGCCGCCATCCTAGAAGCGCGCGGTCTTAGAGTGACTCTAATCAAGCTTGATCCTTATATTAATGTGGATCCAGGTACGATGAGTCCTTTTCAGCATGGTGAAGTTTTTGTTACACAAGACGGAGCAGAGACTGATCTGGACTTAGGGCATTATGAGCGTTTCGTGCGCACTACCATGACAAAATTAAATAATTTTACTTCGGGTAAAATATACGAAAATGTCATTAAGAAAGAGCGTCGGGGCGATTATTTAGGCGGTACAGTTCAAGTTATTCCACATATAACCAATGAAATTAAGCGTTGCATAAAACTCGGTGCGGATAATTTTGATATCGCGATGGTTGAGATCGGCGGTACTGTGGGAGACATCGAATCCTTACCATTTCTTGAAGCCATCCGTCAAATGCGGATAGAACTTGGTTCACAACGCTCGTTGTTTATTCACTTGACTTTGGTTCCTTATATAGCCACATCCGGTGAAACCAAAACCAAGCCTACGCAGCATTCCGTAAAAGAACTGCGTTCAATCGGTATTCAGCCTGATATTTTAATCTGCCGCTCTGAACAGCCTCTTTCCAGTAATGATCGCGGCAAGATTGCCTTATTCACCAATGTGGAAAAAGAAGGGGTCATTTCTTTACAGGATGCGAAAAGTATTTATCAAATTCCCATGATCCTGCATGAGCAAGGCTTGGATGAAATTGTTGTTAAAAAATTAGGCATGAGTGTCAAACCTGCTGATTTAAGTGAATGGCAGAACGTTGTGAAGGCACAACGCCAGCAAAATATGACGGTAAAAGTTGCCATGGTTGGCAAATACGTTGAATTAAATGACGCTTATAAATCCATTAATGAAGCTTTGCTGCATGCCGGTATCCATACGCAAACCCGTGTGGAAATCACTTACATTGATGCAGAACTCATTGAAAAGCATGGCACTTCCTTGCTTGAAAATGCAGATGCGATTTTAATTCCTGGTGGTTTTGGTGAGCGGGGCGTTGAAGGTAAAATATGTTCCATTCAATATGCCAGGGAGAAAAAAGTTCCTTTCCTTGGCATTTGTCTCGGCATGCAGGCTGCGGTCATTGAATTTGCCCGCAATGTAATTGGATTGGCAGGAGCCAATTCCACAGAATTTAACAAAGAAACAGCGTACCCTGTCATAGCGTTAATCAGTGAATGGCAAGCGGCAGACGGTAGTTTAAATGTGCGCACTGAAAACAGTGACCTGGGGGGCACTATGCGCCTGGGTGCCCAATTGTGTAAATTGGAACAAGACTCATTGGCTTTTAAGGCATATGGAAAACCGCAAATTATTGAGCGCCATCGCCACCGTTATGAAGTGAATAATTTATATGTGGATGCGCTTGTAGCACATGGACTGATTATTTCAGGGCGCTCAGCGGATGATAATTTGGTCGAAATGGTTGAATTAGCCGAGCATCCGTGGTTTCTAGCCTGTCAGTTCCATCCGGAATTCACTTCTACCCCAAGAGACAGCCACCCATTGTTTAAATCATTTGTTTTGGCCGCTCGTAATTATCATCAACAACATAGGGATAAAGTATGAAATTATGTGGTTTTGAAATAGGCATAGATGCCCCACTGTTTTTAATCGCCGGCCCCTGTGTCATTGAAAGTGAAGAGCTTGCCATAGAAACAGCAGGATACCTCAAAGAAATTTGCGATCAATTAAAATTGCCTTTTATTTATAAATCCTCTTTTGATAAAGCTAATCGTTCTTCAATGAACAGCTATCGGGGCCCAGGGTTTGAAAAAGGGCTGCTTATCCTTGAAAAAGTAAAAAAACAAGTGGGTGTGCCTGTATTAACTGATGTCCACGAAGATACTCCGCTTTTGGAAGTTTCAAGCGTAGTCGATGTACTGCAAACGCCTGCTTTTTTATGCCGGCAGACTAATTTTATTCAAAATGTAGCGGCGATGAATAAGCCCGTTAATATTAAAAAAGGCCAATTTTTAGCCCCGTGGGAAATGAAGCATGTGGTCGCCAAAGCCAAAGCATGCGGGAATGAGCAAATTATGGTATGCGAACGTGGGGTAAGTTTTGGTTACAATAATTTGGTTTCAGACATGCGTTCATTGAAAATCATGCGTGAAACGAATTGTCCGGTCGTTTATGATGCCACTCACTCCGTACAATTGCCGGGTGGAAATAACGGCGTATCCGGAGGGCAGCGCGAGTTCGTTCCGGTATTGGCACGCGCCGCAGTGGCAGCCGGGATAGCCGGTATCTTTATGGAAACTCACCCAAATCCTGATAAAGCTTTAAGTGATGGGCCTAACAGTTGGCCGCTAGATAAAATGAAAGATTTGCTGGAAACTTTGGTTGCTTTGGATGCAGTTTTTAAGGCTAAGGGCGAGTTTAATTTGTAAAGCCAGATTGATCCATTGGCAGATTGTAAATTTTTTATCGAAAAACCTTGCAGACAGGATTAAACCATACTGCCGTTGCCGACCTGGGTAAGTACAAGCAGCTATTTATCCAGGTCTTAGTTAGGTTTCGATAAGCATAGATCATCGCAGGGATTATGCTTATTGCGCTACTTATTTCCAAGCTTGTCCATGCAGGATAACCAATTTTATCTGTGAAGATTCGGCACTGACTAATGGGCCCTTGTAATCACATGGAGTTTCGCGGCGCGCTTGGCGAATTCCGCTACATGGTTAGTAGGCATGGCAGTGACAAAAAATCAAATTATTTGCCAATTTTTATAATTTATAAACATATTTTCTAATTATTTCAATGTATCCATCCCTGCTTTTCTGCATCAAAATAATCTTTTTTGCTTAAAATTATAACATTTAATATAATTTAAAATATTTATATTAAAAAGATTATCTATGTACCCTGCAAGCTTTTATTACCTGCAAACAGGCGGCTTAAGCTATAGCCATACACCGCAGGGAGAATTAAATGTCGAGCGTCTGTTGCAGCAGAAAGCTTACTGGCAAATGGCAAATGCTGGCAGTTTGGAAAAGAAAACCATCATTTTAGCCGATTGGAGCTTTAACACAGCGTCGGTATGGAAGCAATGGCAGGTGCAGCAAAAGCTTGCCCAGTTGGCCGCGGATGGGTTTAATGTCTATATTTCTGTTGAAAACGAAATGCTGCCTCTGGAAGAATTTATCTTCCAGGAAGATCAGCCTAAGATTATTCCGCAATTTCCGCAGGATATAAAAAAAAGCGCTTATAAGCATTTGGGGGTTTTGCCAGAACAAGTGCATATACTCGATGATCATACGCTCACTGAACTGATAGACCCGAGGCGTTTTAATCCAAACGAACGTGAAATCTCTGTAGGTTCTGTAAAATACCTTTCAAAAGAATTAAAAACTCGACTCATCAAAATTCTAAAAGTCGCCAAACCCGCATTGACGCGTGTAATTGATGATCAATTCATATTATGTAGGGACCATACTCGCCGGCTGGCAGCAGAAAGTAACTTTTTTTCTGTACCGGGATTGGAAAAATACAAATCTGCTCTGGTGTCGTACGATGGGACTGTTAAGAAGACATTCGAAGAGTACATAAAGCAGCTTAGCGATTTAACTGGGATAGAAGCATTTGATTTTGTTGATATTAGCGAGAGCAACCTGGGATCCATCTTGCAGCGTTCCACTAATGTAAAACATCTAAATTTGCAAACAACACCAATTAGCAGAGTAGATTACCTTCCCGAGAGTCTTGAATCGTTTGAATGCTTTAATATATCCATGCAGGCATCGTTACTGGAGAAATTGTTTGCAAAACTTCCGCAATGCACTGCTTATATTTTAGAGGACTTGAAGATAGAGGAGGAATTTGCGGCTGAAGTCAAATTGCCCCATGTTACCTTGTTTAAGTTTAACAATTGCCAGCTATCTGGCAGCGTTTTTGAAAATTTGCTTGCTGCAGCGCCCAATTTAAAATCATTATCTCTGCACGGTTTTCAGCAAATTAAATTAACCAAGGGTTTTAATTTATCGCACCTTGAAGAATTTAACAGTAATGATGCGGCACTGTTACCTTTATTAAGCCACCCTGAGCATTTGAAACGACTGAAATTATCTAAAATTCCTTCTGCAAAATTAAAGCATTTACAATCTTTTTTATCGAAAGCGTATGGGCTGGTAAGCCTGGAGGTTAATGCTCCTTTTGAAATTACTGAGCCGCTGTCGCTTCCCCATCTGGTGGAATTTTCTAATAATAACCCCAATTTATCTGCGCAAACACTGCGCCATTTGCTGCATGCTTCCCATAAGCTTAAACGCCTGGAGCTTCCTTCTTTCATCGAACCATTGGGAGAATTACTCGATGCTATTCCTTGCAAGAATTTAACTGCTTTGACAATCGATGGCTATTCTGTCACCGCAGCTAGTCTTGCTCAATTGCGCGAAAAAGCCCCAAAACTTGCCTCCCTTAAATTATGGAATTGTCCGCGTTTACTGAATCTTAAACCGGTTGATTTGAGTTCTCTCACCGAGCTGGAACTTGATGCTTCACGTCTGAGTGTTGACGATTTTCTAACTTTGCTAAATAGCGCCCCTAATTTGCAAGTACTTGATTTCGGTCACAAAAGGGAGGTTATTAAGCACCTGTTGAAAGATCCGCGGGTACAAGAGCGTCTTAGACGTATTCCTGACTTTTACCCCGGAATTAAAGCGCCCAAATTAAAATCTCCTGCTGTTTCGCAATCATCATTCGCAGCATTGGCATCATTGGCTCAGATGGATGGAGAAATGCCTGGGAATCCTCTGGGTTTTGCTTTCCCCTCATCGGGGCTGCAGGCATCGCTTGGTCAAGGCAAGGCGTTGGTTGATGCGAATACGGTGTATAACGAAGGGAAGCAATTTTCTGTGACGCGGGTATTTTATCCGTTATCGGAGTTGCCTGAGTCGCCTCCTGAGGTGAGTGGGTACCGTTTGTCCATGTATGATGAGGTTCGATTAAACCCGGAGCCTTGCGAGGCTTCTGCTGCTTTTTCTTTAGTGAATGGCGGGTCTTTGCAGTTGACGCCATGTAGTGTGGGGCGGGTTGCAGATGCAGAGTCATCCGGGCGGGCGTTGCATGCTAAACGTCGTAGTTACAAGCATTACCGTGGGACGCAGATGCTGGCTGCGGGTGATGACTGGCAGGCGCTGGCGTCGTTGGATGCGCGGGAAGTGTTGGCGCATTACCAGGCGGATGCGGAGGTTGAGTTTCAGTATGCAAAGCGCGATAACCAGTATTATGCGAGGCATCGTTCTGGGAAGGCGTTGGCGCTTCATTATGTGGTTGAAGTTCCGCAAAAAGAAGCGGTTTTGCCGCGAGAGATTAAGGAGTTGGTGCAGGAATTCCATGGTTTTGGCAGGAAGGGGTTAGAGTTTAAGTCGGGTGTTGGCAAGTTGCGTGGCGAGGAGTATGCGCAGGCGATTTATGCGCAAAAGACAGGTGCGTGCCGGCATCGGGCGATTGCGTTTAAGCACGAGATGGCGAGGAGGTATCCGAAGACGCCGGTGCGGGTGGTGAACAATGAGTGCCACAGTTTTGTGGAAGTGAAGGTAGGGATTAACTGGATTGCGTGTGATTTGGGTGGTTACCCTGCGAAGCTTGCGGTTACGAATCCAGTTCCTCCTGTCAAACGGCCTGCGGAAGTTCCTGCTTCGGTTTTGCCGCAATCTGAGGAAGTTTTGCCGCAATCCCAGGAGGTTTTGCCGCAATCTCAAGAGATACTCCCGCCTTCTTCGGTGGTTATTGAAGAATTACCGGAGATACCGAGCAATCCGAATTCGTATTATGGTCGGTTTGAGACGTGGGTTAAGGAAAAGCCGCGAGTGGAATCGCTGTTGTCGTACAGCCAGCGGTTGTTGCAGCCCTTGCAGGGGAAGCGGTTGATTGATTTGGGCAGTGAGGCATCGGTTTTGGCGCTGCAATCGGCGTTGCTGTTGCACGCAAAGCGCATCCATCGCCCGGTGTATGTGATTAACTCGCCGGATGATTTGATTTGTTCAGCGCCTTATGTGGCGCGGCAGGGTGAGCGGGGTGATTTAAAACGTGGCCCTGGTGGTCCGTTGCATGATTTTTTGCAAAAGCCGTATGAGGAAGGTAATCCGCCCATTCTTTTGGTGAATTACGATGCGTTTCGTCCGGAAGATTTTGTGCGGCTGAATGGGTTGATTGATGCGAAGCCGCATGCGGATGGGACGCCTTTGCCTGCTGGTGCGATGGTGATAGGGCTTATCAACACGAGCAAGCCTGATTGTTACCAGGGGGAAGATTTTTACTCACGGTTTGGGAAGGATGCGATAGAGGTGTGTCCTTTGGATGAGGCGACGCTGCTTGCCTCGCAGCGAGCGCTGCCGTTTCAGGAAGCGAATCCGACGGTGCCCAGCCACGCCATTGATTTGTACCATGGTTCGGATTGGAAGGAGCGTTTAATTGGGCGCTGGGTGTTGCAGGGGGATTCGCTTTTTTTCAAGAAAGGGGAGTTGGTCACAGCACTTGCATCGGGTGTTTCAGTTGTCGAGATAGGCAATGGGTTGTGGGAGGATAAGGACTTCCTGCAATTTTGGCAACAGGCGTTGATTCGCGGTGCGGTTGATTGCGCGGGTGAAGTGGTTTCCTTGCCTGAGGATTTTGCTTTAATCAAGAAAGAAGGGTATGCGTGGGCGGATTGGCTGTCTTTGGTTGAGTTTAAACACGGTTTGGCGGGTGGACACCCTTCGTTAAACCCGACGTTGTTTAGCCAGTGTTTTACGCGATATCGCTGCGATGCACAAACGCAAACGCTTGAGACGTTAGTGGGCCTTGTTGAGCAGCATCAGAAAGAGCACCCCAATGAACCCTTATCGCTTCAGGTAACGCGCTCGTTGTCGGAAGACCAGTGGGCGCGTTTGC
>NZ_RZGS01000045.1 GCF_003989745.1 Legionella septentrionalis | reverse complement strand
TAAAATATTTAATATCTGATGCTCTGTAAATCGGCTGCGTTTCATCGTTTCTCCTCCTCTTGCCTATTATGCCGGAGAAACTCTAGTTTTAAATGGTGCTATTTTACGGGAGGGTTACAATGTGCCATCTTCTTGGAAGAATATCCAATCGCACCATATTCACCAACTGGTTGCCCATTGGAAAAGCAGCAAAATGCGCGCCGGTACAATTATAAATCACATGACTATCGTCAGGCATTATCTAAATAGCATTGGCTGTTTCATTTCAGAAATAGATAATAAATCTTTGCAACTTAAAAAAACCACCAAAAGCCGTAAAAGGAAACTGAAAATTAATCACGACCATTGGCAATCATGGGAGAATCCAATCCCGCGTCTCATCATGGCATTACAAACAGAATTTGGACTTACCTTTCAAGAAGCCATTTATATAAAACCAGAAATTAATATCCAATCAGACAGTGTTTGGATAACCAGAAACATTGCTTTTAATTCCTTGGACAGAACTATTCCAATTAGATTTGAAATGCAAAAAACCATTCTTGATGAAGTCAAAAATATAACTCGTGGTAAATCCATCGCTGAATTTAATGATTATGAGGACACAAGGATTGCATGGCGAAAGGCTTTAAAAAAATATGCCTTACCAATTAATAAAGCATACCGTTATCTCTACGCAAAACATATGGCTCAATACCTTTTACCCATATTGGGAAAATACGAAACTTATTGGGTTATTCGCGATGAAATGGGCATCAAATCTCGAGATTCTCTTTGGAGATACCTAAATGAGTAAATCCAAACTTAAAAATGCTCAGTATTCCATCAATGAATGTATTAAGGAAATCCAAAACTACTCCCATGCCAGTCGAGCTGATATGAAACACATGCTGAATCGCTGCGTCAAAGATTTGCACGAGCTGGGCTATATGGTCACCCACATCAAAGGATTAAAACCGAAGCATATATACATCTTGGTTGAACACTGGAAAGCCCAGAATAAAAATCCTGCAACAATAAAAAATTACATGGCAAAATTACGAAAAGTAGCCTCAGTGCTAAACAAACCGGAACTCGTTAAACAGGACAACGACAGCTATCAAATCAATAGACGAAGTTATGTTCCTCAGTACAATAAAGCGATTAACAATGTTGATTTTTCCAAATGCATTGATCCAATGATCCGCTTATCCTTGGAGGCTCAATCTCTTTTTGGTCTCCGCCGTGAAGAGTCAATGAAAATAGTACTCAGTGATGCATGGCAAGGAGACAAATTAGTTATAAAGCCTAGCTGGACAAAAGGGGGGATTGGGCGCGATATTAAATTAACGAATGAGAAACAACGATTATGGTTACTCAATGCCCTCAAACAAATTCCTGCCAAACAATCGCTCATACCAAAAGAAAAAACCTACAAAAGTCACCTAGCTCAGTATCATAGAGTTATAGAAAAAATGAGCTTAAATAAATGCCATGGACTGCGTCATGCTTATGCTCAGAGAAGATATCATGAAATTACAAAATTCTATGACAAAACTGGCAAAGGGCTTATATGCCCAATACAAGGTGGTAAGGTTTATAAAGAGCTTAGTTCCCTTGAAAAATATTGGGATAGGACTGCAAGGGAGCTAATTAGCCAGGAACTGGGGCATTCTAGGCTCAGTATTACTAAAACCTACTTAGGATAGTTGTTCAATATGAGCAATTATCACCCTTATCGCCTCCTCAGGAGAACATTGGGTGGTATCAATACATAGAGTTGCAGAGTCCCATTTTTCATAGTCCCGCATTTTGACCTCATCCCAAGTAGGTAATTTATGTCCTTGTATGTCGGAAACCCTAGTTTCAATTCTTTTTTGGTGCTCTACAAGATCTGAACAGATAATTTCAACTTCCAAGGATTTAATACCAATAGAATTAGCAATTTCACGCCAATCATTTCGGGTGATTTCTATAGGGTTTACTGAGTCGGCAACGACACTGAGTCCCAGTTGTAAATTTTCCTTTGCTACAGCATAGCTAATCAAATAGCCTTCTGGTCCAATAAGACCTTTTTTGGAATTTTTTATTGTTTGCTCTATAGTATCAACACGTAAATAAACTGCTTTTAATATTTTAGCAATTTCCTTTGAAATGGTTGTTTTTCCTGTCCCAGGAAGTCCCCCAAAAACTATTAACAAAGGGTCATTCATCTTGCTTTAATTCCATATTCTTTCTTTTGTTATGAATCTAAAATAGTATCACACTTCTATATTATCAGTGGTGTTAATCATGCAGGTCATCAGCACTTCTCGTCTAATTCTTAGACCATGGAAAGAAGACGATAAGATTCCCTTTTTTAAGATTAATCAAGACAATAACGTTCTTAAGTTTTTACCTGGACCAATGACGGAGGAACAAATAATAATTTTTATGCAGTATCAAAATTTACAATTAGAAAACCGAAAGTACACGCTATGGGCAGTAGAATTACAAGAAATTGGCGAACTAATAGGCTTTATAGGTCTCAATTATTTTGATAAACCTGCACACTTTTCCCCAGCTATAGAAATTGGCTGGCGTCTAGGCTCTCAATACTGGGGACATGGCTATGCAACAGAAGGAGCTTTGGCATGTCTTGATTATGGGTTTAATCAGCTTGGAATCAATGAAATAGTTGCATTTACAGTACCAGATAATTTACGTTCACGAAAAGTCATGGAAAAAATTGATATGGTACAGGACGTTGAGGGTTCTTTTGCCCATCCTAAACTTCCAATGAGTCATCGACTATCAAAACATGTCTTATATCGAATACATAGAAAGTAATAATTTTCATTTACGTTCATTTAATATCAACAAGAAAAAATACTTGAATCCCACTACTTGCCTGATATTCTGAAAGCAACACAACTGATGAGCCAGCGAAATTCCGGCGAAACCATACGGTCTTGTGATATGCCATCTTGTTCCCTAATTCCATGGCAGAGCGTTAGCAGGGAAATTCCACTAGGAAATACTTTTTACGATTTATCTCCGAGGAGTGCTTTGAACACACATCATTAATAACCAGGTAAAAATCAATTAAAGTTCTTTGAACTTTTTGCATAACCCAATGGGATTTAATAGTCCCTTTGGGGCTAATTCTCCCTATATTTTAAGGAGCGTACTATGCGTCATCAGGAAAAAACACAACTGGATATTGAACATTTACTGTTTGAACTGAGTTGTTGCGTGAATAATTTAAGCCGCTATCGGCTTAATCTTAATTACGACGACATTCAGCAGGCAGAATTAAGTTTAAATAAACTGGAATTAATCATCTCGTTTGTTAAACAAGCCAAAAAATCGGCTGAACAACATAGAGTACTTACTCGTTATATGTTGAAAACAATAGAATGAACATTTCTTAATATAACCCAGTGCGGGAGTAACTTCCCGCTGGGATTGCTCCCTAATTAGGAGATAATCCCATGGATAACCCTTCAATTTACGTTGCTTGTTTAGCATCTTATAACAATGCCATTTTACATGGCGTTTGGATAGATGCTTTGCTAAGTGAAGACGAAATTATGGAACAAATTTGGAACATGCTCGATTGCAGCTCTGAACCAAATGCAGAAGAATTTGCTATTCATGATTATGAAGGCTTTGGCAATATCAGAATTCATGAGTTTGAGGCAATTTCTAATATAGTGGAGTACGCTTCATTTATTGAAGAACACGGGCAATTGGGTCTAGCTCTTCTTGAAGAGTATTCAATAGACGATGCGCAAACGATGCTAGAGGAAAATTATCAGGGTTGTTATTTTTCTGAGATTGATTTTGCCAGTCAATTATTTGATGAATGCTACGCACATCAACTTCCAGAGCAGTTGAGTCGGTATTTTGATTATGAAGCTTTTGCCTCTGATCTATTTATTAACGATTATTGTTCAGTTGAAGTTAATGGGCAAACGCATATTTTTTCGTGTTACCTTTAATTGAGCCCCTTTTTGGGGCTTTATCAGCAAAAAGTATCATTCCTTGCTGGTCTATCTAAAAAGAGAAGACTACAGAGCAACATTGCAAAACATTGTTGAGGTAAAAGACAAATAAGAAATATATCTCAGGAAAAAATAAGAAGGGCTGGTCATGTGTCGCCAACCCTTATACTGATAGCAAGTCCAACCCTCGCTTGCAAGGAGTTTAGCAAAGACTAATTTCTTTAATCAAGGAATTCTCAAACTAATTTCTCTAAATTAACCCCATCAAAATTTAATTGTTAAAATTAAATGATAACCCGGCATTAGTTATCTTACTGCTTCAGCATTACCTTCAAAAAAAATTGTGAGTCAAGTCTGTTTTTTTAAAATTTATTTCAATAGAATGTTAATGCAAATTTAAATTTATTTATTTTTCCCTTTGTGGATAATTTTTTGCTCAGCTCTCCATTTTTTTCTTTTAAAATCTCCTAAAATCACATGAACCCCTGTAAATACAAGGGTATTAGGCTCTATTTTTTAAACTCCAAAAAATTCTTATCCACAATTTCTGTGGGTAACTCTGTGAGTAGAGTACGAAAAACCTTAAAAAATAACCTTTTCAATGAATGAATAAGGTTTTAACAATTTGCAGAGTTAGAAAATTAATTCTTATATTTTGCCAACGTACTCACTGGAGTCATAAAGTTTTTTTAAGACAAAAAAAATTTTTAATATTTTTTATTTAAAATTCCAAATAGTTAAATAAAAAATCGCTTTTAAGGACGTTTACCCCCGTTTACGAAATAAATTTTATTGCCTATGATAAATGTACATTTATCAAAATGAGTTAATTATGCACGGTGGTAAAAGAGCAGGCGCGGGTCGTCCAAGAGGAAGCAATCCTTACGGCGAATCGACAAAACCTATTCGAGTTCCAGTCTCAAAAGTTAGTGAAATAAAAAGATTACTCAATGATAATTTCTTATCTTTAGAGCTGCCTCTTTATTCCAATAAAGTCAGTGCAGGATTTCCCTCCCCTGCTGATGATTACATAGAATGTCGTCTTGATTTAAATAACCACTTAATACAACATCCAGCCGCTACTTTTTTTGTGCGTGCCAGTGGAGACTCCATGATAGATGCGGGCATTCATTCAAATGACATGCTCATTGTCGATAGAAGCTTAAAACCCACTCACGGAAAAATTGTAATTGCCGCAATTAATGGAGAGCTCACGGTCAAACGTTTGTCTATTCAAGAAGGTCGTGTGCAGCTCCTCCCTGCCAACAAAAAATACTTACCTATTGATATTACCGATGAACAAGACATGGTGATTTGGGGAGTAGTCACATTTGTTATTCATGATGCAGGCTAGACATGTTTGCCTTAATTGATTGCAATAATTTTTATGCAAGCTGCGAACGCTTGTTTCGTCCCGATTTGCGCAATAAACCCGTTATTGTTTTATCAAACAACGACGGCTGCGTAATTGCACTATCAAACGAGGCAAAAAAATTGGGTATTAAAATGGGGGTACCCTATTTCGAAGTTAAACAATTTTGTCGTGAATATAATGTACAAGTCTTCTCATCTAATTATACGCTTTATGGTGACTTGTCAGAGCGCGTTATGCGAGTTATTGAAGAAAATTGGCCACATACAGAAATTTATTCTATTGACGAGGCTTTTTTAAATTTAACAGGATTAAAATCTCGGGAGGCTTTTAGCTTTTGTGAAGACTTACAAAAGAAAATTTTTAAGTTTACTGGAATCCCTGTATCTATCGGTATCGGTAAAACTAAAACGCTTTCAAAGATTGCGAATCGCATTGCTAAAAAAATATTACAAACTCCCCTATTTGATGTGACAGACCAATATTTCTGGCTAGAAAAAATAGAGGTTGGGGATATTTGGGGTGTCGGCAGACAATGGGAGCGAAAATTGCGTAATTTTGGAGTACAAACCGCAGCCGATTTAACAAAGCTTAACCTTTCATTTGTAAGAAAAAATTTTAATGTGGTACTGCAAAGAACCGTGATGGAATTAAATGGGATTCCTTGTCTTGAACTGGAAGTGCCAGAGCCTAAACAATCTATTATCTCTTCATGCTCTTTCGGTGGTGTGCAAAATAATTATTTATTTGTGAGAGAAGCCATTAGTCATCATTGTGCAACAGCCTGGGCAAAAATGCGAGATGAAGGACTTTTAGCACAGCATTTATCAGTTTTTATTCGCTCCAACCCTTTTCGTGAAGATTTAAAACAATACTCCAACATGGTTGGTTTTAGATTGGTAAACCCTACAGACGACATACGAGTTTTAACTAAAATGGCTAAATTTTGTTTAAAGAAAATTTATAGATCAGAAATCTATTATCATAAATCAGGCGTCATACTTGCCGATTTGATTGACAAAAAATATCGACAAGTGGATTTATTTAATCAACCAGAGAATAGCACGCTTCTGCAAACCGAAACCTTAATGAATCTGATGGATACCATTAATGAAAAATACGGCTCGCGCACCATAAGACTCGCAGCTGAGGGTTTTAGAAAACAATGGAGCATGAGAAGAGAGTTAAAATCTCCAAATTACACAACACAGTGGCTGGAATTGCCGACTGTGTATGTTCGTTAACCATATAGCTAATTAAGCCTCTTTGGGGCTGATATCAGCTTACAAAAAAGATTAATCATTTCCATTTGTTCAATGTTTTTCGCTTCTGCCTCTAAAAGCGAAGGACTATATACTACAATTGCTAAACATTTGGCTCGAGAAATTGCAACATTTATGCGGTTTTTATCAAATAAAAAATTGATTCCACGTGGGGACTCATTAGCATCGCTTGCACACATGCTTAAGAAAACGATAGGTGCTTCTTGCCCTTGAAATTTGTCTACACTTCCTACTTTAGCTTGTTGCCCTAAAGCTTGTTGTAATTTATTAACTTGGTGATTATACGGAGCCACAAATAACATGTCCTCCCAAGTGATTAATTTCTTTTCATTATTATCAATGTATTCCCGGTTTATTAATTCATGGGTTAGAAAATGAATTTCCTCAACCTCCTCATCGCTTGCTTGTAAATTTCCATCATGCTCTACCGGAACCGTAATTATTCCGGCTTCAATATTTAATATACCTTGGTAATTAGCAGGCATTTTAATAAAACGTTTGTCATTTTCTGATGCTGATTCCAATTTGCTTTCATAAATAGCTTCACTGATAAACTCATTAATTTTAGAGTGCATTCGATAAGTGGTGCCCAAAAATATTCCCCGATTTTCGGGTATGGTTGGTGTGTGGTGTAAGAGATAATCAAGAATGGAGCAGCCGCTTTCCTCTGGATGACTCCCTTGGCATGGCTGCGCCAATTGCATTTGGTCTCCCATAATAATAATGTTTTTAGTGGATTGACTCATTGCAATAAGATTAGCCACACTGACCTGCCCTGCTTCATCTACAAATAGGTAATCAAACGCTTCTTCTAATTCATTTCTTGAAAAACCCCATGCTGTGGTGCCAATAACGCATGCGGGTTGAATATGTTCAATAATCTCCTTATTCTCGATAATTTCTATGGAAAGCGCTTGTATTTTTTTGTCATTATTTGAAGCACAAGCAAAATATCCTTTTATACCTTCTTTTAAACAGTACTCTACCGTGCAACAAAGTAAATGATTAATGGCTTTGTGACTGTTTGAAGTAATACCTACCTTTTTCCCTAATCTTACTAATTCTGCAATGATGTGCTTTGCGGTATAAGTTTTCCCTGAACCTGGAGGTCCTTGAATAGGAAGATAGCTATGGTCCAAGTTTTTAACCACCTGAATGATTTCTTCTAATCTCTTTTTAGGATTGTGACTCGGTGCAATCACATCCCCTGGGTTGATATTTCTAACCCTGGGAAAATCGCGTTTTAAAAAATCATAAATAGCGCATTTATTTAACTCATCTTTCTCAAATTTGAGTGCTTGTTTATAAATTGCTTGCGGGATAGGGTCAGGATTAACAAAATCATCTGGGATCAATGTAATGGGTTCGCTAATTTCCTCCTTCATTTTCAAGGCAATTAAACCTTCTTTTAAATTACTTCCTTCTTTATATAAAGTTACTTTTAAACTCTTACCATCTTCAGTTTCCTTACCTAATACTCGATAACTATCTGCTTTTCCTTTAAATTCTTGATTAGGGTCAAATGCATATTCAAAAACATAAAGACGTGAGCGTTTGCTTGGCAAATAAGGCGCCGTTGTAGTGCGTTTACAAAAAGCCAGACAATCAATATCGTCAAAGAGCTCTTCTTCACTTTTATCTAGGCGATCAAAAATCTTCCAAAAGGTGGGCTTAATTTCCCGGCGGTGAAACTCAAGACACCAAGCGAAAAGCCTTGAAATTGCTGCTTCTTCAATCTCTTTGCGAAAATACAAATCTTCTGATTTTTTTAATAAACGATCTCTTAAAGCAATGACCTCATTTGTTTCTTCTTTTTCTTCCGGTTCCAAGATTTCTGTTTTACCAAGGTATGAGATCCCTGCTTCTTTTTGTCTCTCTCTCAACCACTGCACTAACTCTTGCGTAGAATTACAATCATCAATATTGTAATCTCGGATTGCCTTTAAGATTTGGGATGTCTTCCAGTCATGTCCGTCTGGGTTCTCACGCCATTGTTCATAAACTGCAACAGAATCTCCTCCACTTGTGACTGTGGTGTCACGTTGACGACGATAAAGATGTTCAACATTCTTAATAGAATAACGAGGCTCACCAATTAGTAAGGCCGTTTTAACAATTTTATACAAATCAACAAAGACTTCGTTACGCAAAAGCTGATCTACTTCATACTCACAAATGCCATAACGACCCATTAGACGGCGACAAACGCTTACTTCATAAGGTCCATAATGGTAGATATGCATACTTGGGTCATCCAGCCAACGCTGATAAACCCAATGAATAAAGGCCTCACAGCACTTTTTTTCGTCCTCTGAATGATGCGCCCAAAAATCTTTATATTGACGAATTCTCTTATCATCAAAGTAAGTAACACCCCATAAATACTCTAATCCCCCTTCAAATAAAGGGTCCCCTTCAATATCAAAGAATACATCATTTGGAGAAAATGGGGGTAACAGAGCAAGCCCTATTTTACTTCCTTCTTCATGGGGTAAAATTTCATATTGCGGTACTTCTTTGCCTTTACTTGCATTTTGAATCTTTGCTTGAGCAATAAGCTTTTGTATTACATCCTGGCTTATTCCTCTGATTTCTTTTTTCTCTGACGCTGTTAAATCTTTAGTTGTGGTGATGCCATTTTTATATAATTTTTTTATCTGGGTACGTTTTATATTCGCAATCAGAGTTAAATGATCCGATTCTTTTTGTAATTCTTTTGCATAATTGCTCCACTTTCCATAGTTGTATGAAGTGAGTAAATCAGGTTTTTTGTTAACATCAAACTCGGCATGAAATTGTAGAAATCGCTTTTTTTGGATTAAATAGTAGTCAAAATAATCAGTAGTCCGTAAGCGGTAATCTTCCCCTGTCCCTATAGAAACTACGAAATTATCGGGTCTTCTCCCTTGAATTTGCTCTAACATTTCAGCATAGCAGCAAAGCTGCATGATAAATGAGGTTTTAACACTTCGTGCAAGTTTGGTATCCCATATTTCATAGAAATAGTTTCCAAATCTACTTTGCCCTTCTTTTTTGATTAAAAAATCGGCTCGTCCTCTAAAGGGCAATGCTTCCAAGGGAGGCTGATAAATAACATCTGCACCGGACTCCATTGCATTTATAGTATCTTTTATGAAATTGGTTTCTACTAGTCTAACAATACTTAGGCTTGCTTCTTCAAATTGTAAAAGTTTCCCCAGCTCATGCTCCAGTCCCTCATGCTTTAAAGCTGCAAATAGGGAATCCTCCTCATCTGGATCGGGTGCCAAATCGGGATGCACTAAAGCTAAATGATCCATCCATGATGCAAATGGACTGCTGACAAACAAGACAAGATCTGAGGGAGAAAAGACAATGCTTTCATCTTTAAGATACATTATTCTTTCTTTTTATTATTCTGATGTATAAGTATGACTCTACTTATTAGAAACATCAAAAGTAAAGAAAGTGTACCCCAAAGTGTACCCAAGAATTATAAAAGAGTTGAAAAATTTCTGATTGGCCTTGATTCTACTGGTGCCGTTGCGCGGAATCGAACCGCGGGCCTATTGATTACGAAACTTTATTATACCGATATCAAACAATATCATTTAATTTCAAAAATAGCAAAAAACCCTTTATTTATAAGAAATAATTGAGTTTTAGCAATTCAATTAGTATCATTTGATAATATACCTATACATAAATTTTGGTACCAAAAATGGTACCAAAATAAAAAGGACTGTGTAGATGAAATTTATCGATAGCTATATTAAAAATCTCGCGCCAGAGACCACCTGGTTTGAAAAAATAGAATCTTCTGGATTAGGTATTAGAGTAATGCCAAGTGGTAATAAATCTTGGTTTTACCGTTTTAGTATGAATGGTAAACGTCAAAAAATGACCTTAGGAAAATATCCAGCTATTAGTTTAAAACAGGCTCGTGAATATCTTGCTAAAGCGCAAAGTTTAAAAGAGCAAGGTATAAACCCTATAGAAAATACCAAGCTAGAAAAATTAAAAGAAGACAATACCTTTTCAAAATTAATACAGTCTTGGTACGAAAATTATGCCGTTAAAAATAGAAAGCAACCACGCCCTATCAAATATCAGATTGACTCAGAAATAATTCCTCTACTAGGCGATACTGTACTTGATAAGTTACAAACCAAAGATATTACAATCGCCCTTGACAAAATAGTACAACGAGGAGCGCCAATTCATGCGAATCGCATTCTCAGCACTATTAAACAAGTTCTAAACTATGCAGTGAGTCGTGGTTATATTCAATATAATCCAGCTACCAATATACGATCACGTGATATCGGTGGTATTGAAAAGCCCAGGGAGCGGGTACTATCGCCCGAAGAAATAAGAATAATATGGAAATTCCTTGAAAGCGATAAAAGCCAAATGTCTGAATCAGCCAGGTTAGCAATTAAAGTTATTATACTTACTGGTGTTAGAACAGGTGAAATCCGACTGGCACAATGGCATCAATTTGATTTTGAGCAATCTTTATGGACTATTCCTCCCGAGCATTCAAAAGGAGGAATAACTGTAAAAATACACTTGAGTGAACTTACAAAAAAATTACTACTTCAGTTTAAAGAACAATCTGTCTCCCCTTTTGTAATTCCAGGCATAACAATCGATGTTCCTATGTCCAAAGATGCCCTTCCACGCGCAATTAAAAGAATTCAGAATCGGGTGGGAATTCCTGAATGGACTGCCCATGACTTAAGAAGAACCTTTGCGACACAATTGGGTGAGTCACTAAATATTGATCCCGTGGTGATAGAAAAATGTCTTGGCCACAAAATGCCTCGTATTATGGCTACTTATAATAAAAATGAGATGCTACCCCAACGCAAAGAGGCATTGGATTCCTGGGCAAACCATATTGCAAGATTAATCTCATCAAAGGATTGAAAAAATCATATGAACTGCTCTATAATTAACTTAACACAACCGCCACGCCTAGAGGATGTTAGTCCTTGCGTAACCTTGGCGGTTTTTTTTATGCGTATTGCTATGAATAATCCTCTCATTAAATATCTAAAGCCAGCCCTGAGTTTCCAAGATCAACTGGAAAAACTTCAAGCAAAAGGGCTTATTATAAATAATTGGCCTTCAGCCCTGCAAAGCCTTTCTAATACCAACTATTATCGGCTTAGTGCCTACTGTTTACCCTTTAAACGTTCAGATACAACAGGAAATATCACCGAACAATTTCAAGATAATGTTACATTTGAAAATGTCATAGATCTCTATGAGTTTGATCGTAAACTAAGATTGTTAGTAATGGATGGATTAGAGCGAATTGAAATTTCAGTAAGAACCAGTATTGCTTATCACCTTGCTCATAGTTATGGACCATTTGCTTTGTCGAATCCTCAAAATTTCCATCAGCAATTTGAACATAATACCTGGTTAGCACAAATTAATAACGAGATAGAGCGTTCCAGAGAGTACTTTATTGAGCATTATAAAAATAAATATCTGGGCTATCCTAACTTACCAATATGGATGGCAATAGAGGTTTTATCCTTTGGTGCATTGTCGGTCTTATTTAAAGGGCTTAAAAATGAAGACAAAAGGATAATTGCTGAGGGTTATAAGTTACATCCAAAAACTTTAGCCAATTGGCTATACTTTCTAACTTATGTAAGAAATATATGTGCTCATCATAGCCGCCTTTGGAATAAAGATTTAGCCATTAAACCCAAAATTGATGGGATTAATGAACTTTGGCTACCTCCTATTACACCAAGAAATGATCGCTCATATATTATCTTGTTGATCATCAGAAAATTACTAACCACTGCGGGTAATGGCATAGATTGGGCAATATCATCCGAGAAACTTATTCAGCCTATTATTGAAAAATATGATTGGGCGCATGAAAGCATGGGAATTCCAAGGAGCTGGTTAGATCATCCATTGTGGAAAGAAGTTCAATAGCCCACATAATATGGGCTATTATGCTAAGATAATCGCATGTTTTGTTGAATCCAATGATTAACTGTCTCAGAGTGCCATGCCAGTGTTGTGCCATTTAGTTTAACTGGTTGTGGAAATTTTCCGCTAGTCCACCAACGCCTTAATGTCAAACGGTTACGACCAAGAAGCTCCTCTAAATCAGTAATAAACAAAATCTGTTTTGGCATTTTATTATCAGAAAACTGCATCTTAAAGCCTCCTAATGCATGTCAGCTGGAGAAAGCTTCTCAGCTTTCTGCTCTCGTTTAATTTCCATATCGATAAACACAATGAATAATTTCAGCAAATTTAGCTCTACACTTCTATTTTGAGGCAATCGGTTATGGTGATAAATCAATTGCAAATATGCAATTGGTGAGTTAGATAAGTTAGCAATTCGCTGCAACGGATAGTTAGTTGCATCTAGCAAATACTGGATAATCCCCTTGTAAATACCTATTTTATTATTATGGGACATGAAAAATACTCCTGTAAATCATGTGTACTAAAGTCCAATTCACGTCAAATTAACATTTAGCATCATTTGACGAAACTTATATTAAAACAATATTAATTTTATTATCAATATGTGTTTTAAAGAAATTTATATTAAGATACAATATGATATTGAATGATATCGTTTTATATGATAATTTTTTTATGACGTTCGATTACAAGGATAATTTTATGAGTAAGGGACCCTATCAATCGTTTGCTAACCGCTTGATTAGCGCCCTCAAAGATAGAGGATATACGGCCTCTCGCTCGCCAAATGGGATCTGTATTAAAACCCTGGCTGAGTTTACTGGTGCCTCTGAACAAATCTGCCGCCGTTATATACGAGGAGATGCTTTACCAGACTATGAAAAAGTCAAACAACTGGCTTTCCATCTTCAAGTAAACCCAGGCTGGTTACTATTTGGGGAAGACGAAAATGCAACAACGAAGAAGAATGAAGTCGATGAAAAATTGCTTCATTACATCTTGAAACAAAGCCATCATTTATACCCTATCTCTCAGGGAAGTAATGACGATTACGCCGATTTTGTGTTAGGATTGATCAAAGAAGTCAAAGCAATTGACACTTCGGAAAATAATTTACTAAAAATCATTGACTTGGCCATTGGTTCAATTTCTTCTTATGAAGAAAAGAGAAAAAAGCACAGTCATGCAGTTTAAAAAACTTGTAGATATGGATGTAACAGCTGTGGAAGTAAAGCTTCACCCCAAAGCCAAGGAATTTCTGTTTGAACACTTTGTCACAATACGCAGGGTGTTTTCAGATGTACTAGGGCAAGTAGAAACTGACTATGCTTCTATTGCCCTTATTAACCAGGCAGGACAGATCTTTTTCATATCCTCGAACCCAGCCATAGAGCAAAATTTAATTGAGCAAAGTCTCTGGCTATTTGACGGTTGCTATCAACCAGAATTCCTCAGCCAGGATCAACCGAAATTATGGAGCGAACTACCACATATAGGCTGCACAGAATCAATTGTAAAATACAAACAAATAAAACCTAGACTTATAACAGGTATCTCCATCCCCACTGAATATGATTCTTATAAAGCTATCTTTTCATTTGGATTAAAACGGATAAATCCATATATCCAGAACAAAAGCTCGATTCATTGCGAAAAACTGTTAGCCATGGGCAAATTTGCGTTAAGGCGAATTCAAGAGTATTTAATTTTCCCTGACAAACAGCCCTGCATGACGACAAAACCCAAACTGACATTAATCATCAACAATCAGGTGCCCCATGAACACACTCCTTGATAAAAACAACCCTATTTTAAGACAAACCGCTGATCCAATTTCTGAATCAGAATTTGGTAGCAGTTGGTTAAAAGAGCTTATTAAGACTATGTTTGGCATAATGGCTGACAAGGGGGCTGTAGGCGTAGCTGCCCCCCAAATTGGCATCAGCAAACGAGTTATTGTATTTGGTACTGATTACACCAAAAGGAGAAAACCAGAATACCCAATTCCTGATACAGCCTTAATTAATCCTTCATTAAAAATCCTATCTCAAGAAATTCAAACTGGCTACGAGGGTTGCCTTAATTGTGGTGAATTAATGGGTGAAGTTCCAAGAGCCATGGAAATTGAATATTCAGGGTTTGACATAGATGGAAATAGAATTACCAAAAAAGCTTCCGGTTTAGAAGCCCGCATTCTTCAACATGAAATTGATCACCTGGATGGATTTTTATTTTTAGACCGAGTGGAAGATCAAGATTCACTAACCACTCTATCGGCAATGCAAAGTAAAGGATAATCGCATGAAGCACCAAACCCGAATCATTCTGGCAGGTACACTGGGTAATTTAATTGAATCCTTTGACATGGCTATTTGTGGCCTACTCTCAGTTTACATTGCCAAATACCTGATTGGTGATGTCTCCAAGGGTTTGTTTCTCGTCTTTCTTACTTTCTTTGCTGGATACCTAGCCAGACCTATTGGGGCTATGATAATGGGCTTACTATCCGATATCTATGGCAGAAAAATTATCCTTGCAGGTTCTATCCTAACAATGGGCATATCAACAACCCTTATCGGGTTTATCCCCCCTCACAGTACTATAGGTACATTTTCTGCTATTACCTTATTAGTGTTAAGAATTATTCAGAGCTTCTCCTGTGGTGCAGAATATTTAAACTCCTCTGCTTACCTAGTTGAGAATGCCGAAGCCTCAAAAAAGGGCTACTCAGGAAGCTGGGCATCCTTTGGCGCTATGTCAGGGATGCTGATAGCGTCTTTAGTTGTATTGATTGTTACTTATTTTACCAGTCACTATCCTGAACAGGACTGGATGATCTGGCGTGTTCCTTTTGTGCTTGCGCTTTTAGGATCTTCGATTGGTTTATACATCCGTTTATGTATCCCCGAGAGTATGGAATACATCGTATACTATGCAGACAGACCAAAGCCTAAATTTAAGAGTTTACTTTCTGAATCGGTAACCTATATCAAAAACAATAAAATACAATCTCTTTATGTGTTTATTTTAAGTTGTTTGGGTGTAACAACTACATTTCAAATTTACATTTATGGTCCTATGCAAGCTCGTTTATATGGTAATTTTCAAAACCATGAAATTATCATTTCCAACATCATTTCTTTAATGGTACTTCTAGGAGTATTTCCTCTGATTGGGAATCTATCTGATAAAATTAGTAGAGAAAAAATCGTAGTTGCAGCAAGTATAGGATTTCTAGTTCTATCTCAACCTTTTTTCAACTTCTTATCGCACAAAATATTTTATCAGTTAATTTTGAGTCAAGCTTTAATTGCTATTCCAGCAGGAGCATATTATGCAACAGTACCAGTAATGTTAGCTGAAATGTTCCCGATTAAATTACGTTGTAGTGTTTTATCAATACTATATTCCATTGCAGCAAGTTTATCCGCTGGCCTCGCTCCATTACTTTCTATGATACTTGTAAAAAAAACCGGCGTTGCATCGTCACCATCAATTTTAGTTTTTACGCTAATAGCAACAATGTTTATAATAATAATTTACAGAACCATAAAACCTGAAAAGAGATGCTCTTTAACGACACTTAAAGGCTAAAATAATAACATCGCATGGCAATGTGCTTCGGATAAAAGTACCGCTCAGATTACTTAATGATAGTGTTGCAAAAATATTCCCAATAAATGAGGCAGATTCTAACTTTTAGGTGTATCAATTTTAACCTAAATGAATTTTCAGAAATTTAAACGGCTTATATCTAGAACCTAGATAGAAAATAACAACTCAGACTGTAAAGGTGTTAATCTCTGAAATGACGAGCTGATCCTACCTCGAAAAACCGGACACCCACTTTATGCAACCATGCCAAATTTGCTAGGGGTCTGAAACCCTAAAGTTGAATGGATGCGTTTGCGATTGTAAAACACCTCAATATAATCGAATAGAGCTAAT